>ONEX01000022.1 GCA_900316955.1 uncultured Bacteroidales bacterium | reverse complement strand
AATAGCTATTATTTATTACCCCCGTAGGGGCACCTTTCCTACTATGTACAAAAAAGAAGGTGACCAATCAGTCAACTGACTTTTTAGTCACCTTCTTTTTTGCATTAAATTGTTATATTTGTATGATTATTAAAATCTGCTGATTATGAAAAGATTCTTTGCCTTGCTGACCGCCTGCGTCCTCGCCGTGGCGGCCTATGCGCAGACCGCCGAAGAAATCGTCGCCAAGATGGATGCCGCGATGGAACAGGTCAGTGCGGAGAACGGCTTCCGGATGACGATGGACATCAAGATTCCCATCCTGGGCACGATGTCCTCCGACGCCTGGAGCCTGGGAGACAAGATGCGCCTGGAGGCGCAGATGATGGGAAAGAAGCTCGTCACCTGGCAGGACGGCCAGACGGAATGGACCTATGACGCCGGCGAGAACACCATCACCATCGAGAACCAGGACAAGACCAAGAAGTCCGACGAGCAGGAGAACATGAAGATGTTCCAGAGCGCCACGGAAGGGTATGACGTGTCCATCGCCAAGGAAACGTCCTCGGCCTGGACCATCAAGTGCAAGAAGAACCGCTTCAACACGAACAAGGACGATCCCAAGAACATGGAAATCGTCATCGCGAAGGATACCTACTACCCGATGAGCCTGAGCGCCAAGGTGGATATGGTCACCGTCACGATGCGCAACCTCAAGTTCAACGTGACCGAGGAGGAAGTGACTTTCAACAAGGCCGATTATCCCGGCGCCACCATCATCGACAAGCGATAGAGCCATGGGCAAGAGAATCTTGTCATCCGCGGCCGTCCTCGTAGCGGGGCTGGCCCTTGCGTGGAACGCTGCCGCCCAGCAGTTCCCGTACGCCCGGGTGGAACCGTACCTGAGCGAGAAAGAGATTCCCAACGCAGTCGTGTTCCTCCCGCCGCCTCCGGAGGAGGGAACACCTCAGTTCGCCTATGACGAGGCGCAGTACCAGTGGGGCAAGACCCAGCGGGTTGGCGCGCGTGGCCTCCGCGCCATCAAGGAGGAGACGACGAACGTGGATTCCATGGCGGCGCTGTTCAGTGGCGCCTTCGGCCGCAAGCTGTCCCGCCAGACCACCCCGAAAACGATGCACCTGCTGGACCGGAGCATCCGGACCTTCCGCCTCGGAGCCAGCGGCCCCAAGGCCGCGTATATGCGCCTGCGCCCTTATGTCTTCTACCGGGAAGGGACACTGATCCCCAAAAGCGAGGAAGGCTCCCGCCGGAGCGGATCCTATCCTTCCGGTCACACCGTCCGCGGCTGGGGCATGGCCCTGGTCCTCGCGGAGCTGAATCCCGAGCGGCAGGATACGCTGTTCAAGGCCGGCTATGAATGGGGCCAGAGCCGCGTGATCGCGGGCTACCACTGGCAGAGCGACGTGGATGCGTCCAAGCTCCTGGCATCGGCCACCTATGCCCGGATGCAGGCCAATGCGGCCTATAATGAGGACATCGCCGCGGCGCGGGAGGAGCTCAAGGCCCTGGCGGAGGCCGATGCCGAAGCCAGCCAGGCGTGGCTCCGCAACCGCCGTCCCGAGCCGGAGAAGCACCACCTGGTCCCGGACCGCAAGGTGGCGAAAGACAGCCCGTACAAGGGCCACAAGAACTACGGAAAGAGCATCGCCGTCTTCGGCGGTTCCCTGTCCGTGAACAATGAGTCCGACGCTGCGAAGCAGCTCTGGGCGGACCTCCTGAACGCCGAGGTGACCACCTACGGCGTGGGCGGGGCCGGCTTCTCGAACAAGCAGGGATACACCCTCCAGAAGCAGGTGGACGACGCCGGCGTGTACGACGTCTATGTCCTGTGGGCCTCGACCAACGACTACAATAACAGCCGCGAGTGCGGCACCTGGCAGGACTACACCGCCTACGACAACTACGACCCGCGGAAGCTGACCACCCAGTGCGGCGGCATCAACTACTGCATCAAGACCCTGCTGGAGAAGAACCCGAAGGCGGAGATCTACTTCTTCACCTCCCTCCGTTTCTTCGGCGCCGACGCCGGGCACAATCCGTATTCGACGGAACCCAACAAGACCGGCAAGACCTTCGCGGACTACATCGAGGCCCAGAAGGCCTGCTGCGCCTACTACGGCATCCCGGTCCTGGACCAGTTCAACCTCCAGGGAATCAACGAGTTCAATGTGGACCTCTTCTATGTGGGCGACAAGCTCCACATGAACGAGGACGGCTACCGGCGCCTGGGACCGGTCCAGGCCTCCTTCCTCGCGGACGGCCGGTAATCGGCACGACGACAAAAAAACCTCCTGGCGCTTGCCAGGAGGTTTTTTATCGTTATACCGGGGATTTACCGGATGAACTCTTTCAAGAGGTTGTGAAGGAGTTCGCTGACGTAGGAGTTTTCCGTGGGGTGGGAGGCGAAGGTCGGGGTCTCGTTCACGAAGTGGATGACGCGGTCCGTCTCCCCGTCGATGACGGCGCAGTAGAGGACGTTGCCGTACGGGGAGCTGACGGAGTAATTCTGGGACGGATTGGTCATGCCCGTGATACCGGTCAGGCTTTCGATCGCCTTGTCGATGACTTTGGATGCCGCTTTCTCCACCTTTTCACGCTGGTAACCCGCCTTGGTCTGGACGTAGCCGTAGGAGTAGATGACGATGCCGTAGCGGAGGCCGCTCTTGTCCAGCATCTTGCGGAGGGACTTGGGGACGCGGAGGCGGTCCGCCTTGGACGGGTCCACATCCGGGAAGGTCCGCAGCCAGTTCTTGATGTCCGCGTTCTCGCCGTCGTAGTCGGCCGGGATCATGTCGGAGAAGGGGAAGCGTTCCGAATTGATGATATTCGTGATCGTTCTCGTCGCCGTGGCGGAAGACTGTTCGTTATAATAGCCTTTCCCGTCGTCGCCGTAGAGGACGATGTAGGAATAGGGCTCGATGAAAGCGTACTCCGGGACAGCCGCCAGGTTGACGCTGGAATTCGTGTAGCGGGAAGGACCGCAGGCCGCCAGGAGAAGGAGGGCGGCGATTCCGAGGATCAGATGCTTGATGGTTTTCATGGTTGGTAAAATTTCGCAAATATACGCTTTTTTTTCGAGCTGGGAAAATGAGAAAAAGTTATTGATTGTGCGGCGGTTTGGCACAATGAGCCCCTACCTTTGTTCCTGGAAACCAAAACAAAGAAGCGCCATGTTCGAGATCATCGTCACCCTGGGCCTTGCGGCCTTCGCCATCTGGCTCCTGCTGGACAGTGCCGTCGAATACATCCGCGACGGGCAGGAAGATACGCTCGCTACCGAGCCGTGACTGTCAGGCCGTCGAAAGCGGGCTGGACGTCGGAGCGGATGCCCCGCTCGGCGCAGAGGCGGCGAAGCTCGTCGCAGAAAGCGGCGTAGGAGGGGAAAGCATGGCTCAGGTGCGTGAGCCAGGTATGCTTCGCGCCGATGCGGTCCGCCAGCGCCAGGGCCTGGTCCAGCGAAAAATGCGAGTGGTGGGGATGGTACCCCACCGTGTTCAGCGAGACATGCTCCAGCCCCTGCAGCTTGGCCAGTTCGCTCTCCGGCAGGGAACTCATGTCCGTGATGTACGCGATCTTCCCGAACCGGAATCCCAGCACGGGCATCTGGTCGTGATAGCCCCGGATGGGAATGACATTCAAATATTTGACCCCGCCGACGAAACCGCTGTCCGGGCCGGGAAGGGCTGGCAAGGCGGGCACGACGGCGTTGTCCGAGGGAATGAGCGACCCGTCCGGCTGCCGGTAGAAATAGCCGATGTCATGGACCCATTCCAGGTCGCCGGTGTTCTCCAGGGAGGTGATGCGGAATGGCTTCTCGTCGATGATGTGGACATGCCATTCGGGGGAGCCGGGGTACTTGTGCTCGGCGAAGGCATAGGAATAGTCGTTCCGGAGCGACTTGAGCACCTCGGGCTCGCAGTAGATTTCCACGGCCTTCCGGTCGATATAATTGAACGACCGGACATCGTCCAGGCCGCCCGTATGGTCCTTGTGCTTGTGCGTCAGGAGGATGGCGTCCAAGTGGCGGATCCCTTTCGCGAGCATCTGCATCCGGAAGTCCGGCCCCGCGTCGATGAGCACCTGGAACCCTTCGTATTCGACGAACGCCGCCGCCCGGAACCGCTTGTCATGCGGATCCTCCGACCGGCACACCGCGCACTGGCACCCGATGATCGGAATCCCCTGGGAGGTCCCTGTTCCTAAGAATGTGAGCTTTACTTCACTCATTTTAACGATCTTGGGTAGTCGGTGGTAGTCTGAAAACCTGTGGCCACCCTCGGCCACATAAGAGGGAGGGGCCCGCCGCTTGCGGTGGGAGGGGTCGCGAAGCGACGGTTTTCAGACTACTACCGACTACCCTCATATCTTTAAATAACAATGCTTTCCAAAGTATTCACCAGTGCGGGGTCATAGGGTTTTTCGACGCGGATGTAGTTGCCGGTGTAGCCGAACATCATGCCACCCTTGACGCTGGATTCCCAGAGGACGCGCTCGGGGAGGCCTTTGTTGGCCGCGACGAAGGCGGCGTGGAGGTCGTCCGAGAGGGCTTCGAGCCGCGCGACGCGGTCCGTTTTCACGCTGTCCTGGACCTGGTCGGGCATCGCCGCGGCGCGGGTGCCGGGGCGCTTGGAGTAGGGGAACACGTGCAGGAAGGCGGGTTTGATCCGGTCCTTGAGGAAGTTGTAGGTCTCCAGGAACAGGTCTTCCGTCTCGCCGGGAAGGCCCACGATGACGTCGATGCCGAAGAAAACCTTCGGCTCCCCGGGGCGTTCCATCGCCTGGCGGATATAGTCGATGCGGGAGGCGAACAGGGCCGTGTCGTACCGGCGGCCGACCTTCTTCAGCAGCGTGTCGCTGCCGGACTGGAGCGGGATGTGGAAATGCCGCTGGAACTTCGTGCCGGAGGCGATCCAGTCCACGATCTCCTCCGTGATGAGGTTCGGTTCGATGGACGAGATCCGGTAGCGGTCGATGCCTTCCACCGCGTCCAGCGCCTTCAGCAGGTCCAGGAAGGATTCGCCCGTCGTGCGGCCGAAATCGCCCGTGTTCACGCCCGTCAGCACCACTTCGCGGATGCCCTTCGCGGCGATCTGCTCCGCCTGCTTCACGAGCTCGCAGATGGGAATGTTCCGGCTCCGGCCGCGGGCGAACGGCACGGTGCAGTACGCGCAGAAGTTGTTGCACCCGTCCTGGACCTTCAGGAACGAGCGCGTCCGCTCGCCGGACGAATACGCCGGGAGCGTTTCGACAGATGCCCGGTCGGGGCCGGGCATGACGTGTGCCTTCTCGGACAGGGAACCGTCATTCCCGGCTTGACCGGGAATCTCTTGCAGCATCGCCAGCGTCTCGTTCACCAGCTGCGGCTTTTCCGCGGCCGCGAACACACGGGAGACCCCTTCGATGTCGTAGAGTTTCTCCTTCTTGAGCTCGGCGTAGCAGCCGGTGACGATGACGAGGGCGTCCGGGTTCGTCTTGTGCGCCCGGCGCATGAGGTTGCGGGACTTTTTCTCGGCCGTTTCCGTCACCGCGCAGGTGTTGATCACATAGACATCGGCCGCGGCGCTCCAGGGGACCACTTCCAGCCCGTGGGCGACGAATCCGCGCTCATAGGTGGACGTTTCCGCGTAGTTCAGCTTGCAGCCGAGGGTGGTGAGGGCGACTTTCATGCGAGGAGGAGGAATACGCACGGCCGTTTGCCGATGGTGACGGGATGCTCCTTCCAGCGGGCGGCCGGAAGGGTGCGGATGAAGGCGTCGGGCTGCATGAGGTTCGCCGCGACGGTGATGAGCGTCTTGCCGGAGCAGGTGGCCGCGAGGTCCGCCAGGAGGGCGTCGTTCCGGTAGGGGGTCTCGATGATGATCTGCGTCTGATGCTCCGCGGCCGACCGCTTCTCCAGCCGGCGGATGGCCGCGCGGCGCTCCTCGGTCTTCGCCGGGATGTAGCCCGCGAAGGCGAAGGACTGCCCGTTGAGTCCGGAGGCCATCAGGGCCAGCATCAGGGACGAAGGACCCACCAGGGGCACGACCTCGATCCCTTCCCGGTGGCACAGGGCCACGAGCTGGGCGCCGGGGTCCGCCACGGCGGGAAGGCCGGCCTCGGAGATGAGGCCCACGTTGCGCCCGCCGTCGAACAGGCGCCCGAGGGGCGCGATCTCCGCCGGGGCCGTATGCTCGTTCAGCTCGTGGAACTCCAGCCCCTCGATATGGCCTTTGAGGCCTGCGCGGGACAGGAAGCGCCGGGCCGTCCGGACCTCCTCGACCACGAAGCAGTCCAGGGTGGGCAGGATGTCCAGGACCGGGGCCGGAAGCACTTCGGCCGGGTCGTTGTCCCCGAGCGGGGACGGAATCAGATATAACTTTCCTTTATTCATGCACAGGGGTTTCGGTCAGGGCGTGGGCCTTGCCGGTGGAGTCGATCTGCAGATAGGTCCGCTCGACGGGCTGTAGCATTTCCAACGCCTCCCGCTCCCGGCGGGGTTGGAACAGGTCGCGGAAGAACTGCTTGAGGTTGTTGAACTCCCGCTGGTAGGCGACACCCACGCCGTTGCGCTGGCTGTTGTCCAGGAAGCTGGTGTACTGGTCGGCCGAGTGGGAGAAGAGGTTCAACCGGAGGGTGCCCGGCGGGTTCAGCTTGATGTCGATGTCCAGGTCGCCCGCCACCTCGTCGGTGGTGGCCCCGAGGATCCGCCGGTTGCCGATCGTGCCGTTCACGATCACCCGGTTGTTGAACAGCTGGGTGGAGAGGGCGACGTCGAAGAGGTTCTGTCCGGACGCGTTCTGCTGGTAGTTGAGGCCCAGGTCCAGCGGGATGTGCAGCCGCTCGAAGATGCTGTTCAGCTGGCCGGCCATGATGCCGGTCATGTTGGAATACAGCATGTTGGAACCGCCGGTGGTGATGATTCCGGACTCTTCGTTGGGGAGGAAGCTGTTCGCGATGAGCAGGTACAGGAACTGCTTCATCATCTTGTCTTCGGTGTTCAGGGCGCTGGAAACCAGGCCTTCCGTCCCAGGATCCAGCTGCGGGATCTCGATGTCGAACTTGATCTGCGGGTTCCGCAGCTTGCCGGAGATGTCGATGAGGCAGTCCACCTGCCGGCGGGCGGCGTCGGCCGACGCCATGCTGGACAGGAGGGTGGAGATCGAGGCCTTGGTCGTGTACACGCCGGTCACGTTCAGGTCGGAGTCCATGACGTCGCCATTGAAACGGATGCTGCTGCCGTCCCGGATGGTGAATTCGCGGGTGACCACGTCCAGGGCGGAGAACTTGAATTCGCCGCTGGTGAGCGTATAGTCGCCGTTGATGGTGAACTGGTCGCTCTTGCCCGTCCGGACCCGGAGGTCGATCATGCCGTTTCCGAGGCCCTGGAGGGTGTTTTCGCCGATGTCGACATAGGCGGCCACGGCCGGCGTCGCGCGGACCCGGACCCGGACGTCCAGGTCGCTCTGCGTCTTTTTCTTGTCGGTGCGCGTGGAGCGCAGCATCTGCTCGTACGGGTCCTCCTCGACTTCCTCGTACGGCTGCTTGAACACCAGCAGGTCGCCGGTGGCCTTGGCGCCGCCCGACCGCAGCGGGATGTGCAGCTGGCCGTTCTTGACGGTCCGCGCATCGACATTGAGGGCGAGCGCGTCGAACGGACCGGTGATGTCCACGCGGCCGGTCGCGAACACGTCGCCGTAGATGGGACCGTTCCGGTCGGTGATGCCCAGCACTTTCATGCGGTCGAACTGGACGTGCGTGTCCAGCCGCATATCCTTGAAGCCTCCGAACAGGAGGCCGCCGCTGACGGTGCCCTTCCCTTCGGACTCGTCGGCGATGCTGACATTCTGGAAATGAAGTCCTTCCGTGTCGACGGAAACCGGTCCGGACACCTGGTAGGGAACTTGGGTGAAATCGACGCCCAGGACGCCGTCCACGATCTGCATCCCTTCGCTCCCGATCTGGAGCTTGTCCAGGGTGCCGTCCACCTTCACGTGGCCGTCCAGGGCGCCCTCGAAGCGGTCGAAGACGCCGGCGAGCAGCGGCGCAGCATAGCCCATGTCCAGCCGCTTGAGGGCGGCGTCGGCCCGGATGGCCTTGTCCCGCGGCCGCAGGTAACCGTCCACGTCGAAGTTCCGGATGCCGTCCTGAAGGTTCCGGAGCCGGAAATCGAAACGCTTCTCGGGCTCGTTCCAGACGCTGGCCACCTGCATCATCCCCACCGGCCGTCCGGCCAGATAGGTGGAGTCGCAGGCGATGCTGGCGAGCAGGGCCAGCGACGGCTTGGACGGGGAGACGAGGCTGGCCCGGCCGGTCGCCTGGCCCTTGATGTCCATCTTCCCCTTCATCACGAGGGAGTTCAGCAGGGAGATGTCGAACTGGTCCATCCGCACCGAGAGCGTGTCCATCTTGTCCGGCGACAGGCCGCCGTCCACGACCAGGGACTGCCGCCCGTTGCGGAGGCGGAAGCGGTCCACCCGGAGGTCGCCGCCCTGCAGGGTGAGGTCGTCGGAATCCACGAGCCAGCGGTCGCCGTGGTAGTAGATGGAGGAGGGGAGCACGGACGCGACGACGGACAGGTCGCCGGCTTCGCGGGCAAGGTCGGCCGTGAGCCGGAGGTCCGCCTTGCTGATGTCCGAGGTCTGGTTGTCGAAGGTATAGTTGAGGTTGACGCGGTCGTCGTCCACCATCAGGTCGATATGGTTGTCGCGCAGCTCGATCCCGCCCAGGTTGATGGCCGAGCCGGTCACGTCGGCGCGGAGCGCGTTGTTCTGGTTGTCGAAAACCATCCGGAAATCCTTCAGGTACCGGGTGCCGAGGGCGAGGCGGCCGGAGGTGACGTTGCCGTCCACGCTGCCGTTCTCGTCAACCTTGAGCCACAGGGAGGAGTTCTTCTCGATATACAGGCCCGGGAGGATGAATCCCAGCAGCTCGCGGGTATCGTAGAACTTGAAGTTCATCTCGTAAGGCGTTCCGCTCCAGGGCTTTCCGACCTTTTCCAGCAGGGACGGAAGCTCCTTCCGGACCACCAGGTCCTTGAGGTCCGAGACCATGGTCACGAGCGAACGGTCCCCGACGAAAGTGCCCTCGGCGAAGCCGGATTCGAACAGCATCCGGTGGATGTCGTCATTCGCGTGCGCGCTGGCCCGGATGTCGCCGATGTGGTGCCGCCCGCCCGCGTTCTCCAGCTGGACGTCCCGGAGGTTGACCTCGCCCAGGAGGTCCCGGTCCCGCGTGCGGATGAAGTTCGCATCGGCCTGGAGGGAGACCTTGGAGGGCCCCCGCTTGTCGATGTGCAGGGCGTTGAGGTCCGCATAGCCGACATTCGCGATGAACCGGTAGGCGGCGTTCCGGGTGCGGGGGGACAGGTCGAACTTGCCCTGGACGAGGGCGTTCAGGTTCGGGTCGTCGCACACGATGCGGCCGTCGAAGGCCTGGTCCGAGTAGGTGCCCACGGCCGCGATGCCGGTATAGTCATAGCCCAGGGCGCTCAGCCGCCCGACGTTCAGGGAGTCGATCCGGACCTGCAGGTTGCGGGGGGCGAGGGTGACATTGACCCCGGTGGACAGGGTGACGGGGCCCAGCTCCTTGATGCCGGCGATCCGCCCGGCGTCCAGGTCCTTCGTGCGGAGGACGCCGTCCAGGGCGATGTTCCGCTTGCGGTCCAGGACGTTCCGGAGGGTGAGGTTCACGTCGGCCGTACCCGCGTTGGACGCGAGGTCGCCCTTCACCGCGAGGCGGTCCAGCGGGCCCTTCGCCGTGGCGTCCAGGCGGAAGTCCGTGCCCCTGCCCATCTTTCCGAGGTCCAGCTTCGTGTCGGGGGCCCATTCCTGGATGAAGGTGCCGAGCCCGCCCAACCCGAAGCGGAAGTCCTTGACACGGAAGTCCAGCAGCGAGGTCTGGATGTCGGGAAGCCCCTTCATCGTCCCGTCGATGCGGCCCGTGATCCCGCTGCCGTGTTCCCGGATGCCGAGTCCCTTGACGGCGAAGTCGCTCACGGTGCCTTCCACCTTGCCGGAGAGGTCCGACCGGAAGGTAAAACGCTCCAGGTTCGGGGCGAAATGGCGGACGGTCTGCATCGAGAAGACGGTCGGGTCCACGAATTCGCCCTCGAGGCGGATCCGGTCCACGAAGTCGTCATAGTCGTCCAGCGGGCCCAGGAGGCGGAAATAGCGGAAATGCAGGTCGGACTCTCCGTCGTCGATGTGGAGGTTGTCCAGCAGGACCTTCCCATGCCCGACCTTCACTTTGCCGGATAGGTCGCGCACGTCCCAGCCCGTCTTGTCGGTGATGGCGATATGGTCGGCATCCCCGCTGATGACCCCGTCCTTGACCAGCAGGTCGGAGGCGTGGATGTCGGCCTTGATTTCCAGGTCGTTCCAGTCGATGACGCCGGCGGGAGAGGAGGTGCGTCCCCGCTCGCGCTGGCGGTCGGCGGCGACGGGGTTGTACATCCGAAACGTGAAGTCCTCGATGTCCACCTTGCGGGCCTCCAGCAGGTCGCCGAAATCCTTGTCGGGCTTGTCGGGGTCCTTCTTGAGCCGGAAGATGCGGGAGATGTTGTCGATGACGCCTTTCTCGTTCGTGGTCGGCTCCATGACCAGGTTGAGCTCTCCGTCCTGCAGCGTGAGCCGGCTCACGGAGATGCGTTCCTTGTGCAGGAGGCCTTTCAGGGAGAAGCGGGCGGAGAGGCTGCCGATGCGGGCCAGCGTGTCCTGCGTGGGGAATTCCCCGCCGGTGAAGGGATGGCGGTCGGTGAGGACGACGTCCTCGAGGGTGACGGCGTCGAAGGGCCGGACGGCGATATGGCCGATGCTGATGTCTCCGTCGATGCTCTCGGAGAGCCTGTCCACGGCCTTCCGGGCGAGGGCGGTCTGCACCGCCGGCGACTGGACGGCCACGACGAGCGCCAGCAGCAAGACCAACAGTGCCGCCAGGATCCAGAACGTTATGCGAAGGCCCTTCTTCACAATCTACAAAGATAAGAAAATCCAATGGATTTTCCCATCTTTGAAACACCCTTCCTTTTCCGTCATTCCGGGCTTGACCCGGAATCTCAAATGAACGTGGGCTCATGCCCCGTCTCCGGGATGAATTTCCCGAGCAGGTCCGCCGTCTTCAGGCGCATGTAGCAGGTGGTCGTCCCGTCGGGACAGCCGATGGATTCCGGGGTGACGGCCGCCCGGTCGATGATGAGCCGGACCCGGTTCTCCGGGTCGGCGACGAGGCTCAGGGGCGTCGTCGCGCCCACCTCCGTGCCCAGGAATTCCTGCAGCATGGCCGCGGGGGCGAAGGACACGCGCGAGATCTGCAGCGCGGCGCCGAAGTCCTTGGTGCTGAACGGTTTGTCGCCTGGCATCACGTACAGGTAGAACACCGTCTGCTGCCGGTTGCACAGCAGCAGCGTCTTCACCGTGGGCGCGCCCAAGGCCTCGTCGATGGCGATGCAGTCTTCCATCGTCACGGCCGGGTCGTTGTCGATGCGGGCAAAAGGAATGGCCAGCCGCTCCAGGGCGGCATAGACCTTCCGCTGGGTCTCGTTGGCGAAGGCCGCCGGTGCCGCCGTCTTGATTTCGCTGGTGTGGATCATATCTTTTCCGCGCAGTTGATGCCGTCCAGGGCGGAGGAGACGATGCCGCCGGCGTAACCGGCGCCTTCCCCGCAGGGGTACAGGCCGGGAACGTCCACATGCTCGAGCGTCTCGGGATCGCGCGGCAGGCGGACCGGCGAGGAGGTGCGGGATTCCACGCCCAGGAGAAGGGCGTCGTTCGTGTAATAGCCGTGCATCTGGCGGTCCACCTGCGGGAAAGCGCGGCGGAGCCGCAGCGACACGTGCTCCGGCAGGAGCTCGTGCAGCGGCGAAGGCCATGCGCCCGGGTGGTAGGACGTTTTGGGGAGGTCCTTCGAGACGATGCCGCGGCAGAAATCCTTCATCCGCTGCGCCGGCGCGGCGAGCGGATGCTTCCCGCCGTGCGTGGACACGTACTCGTACATCTTTTTCTCGATGTCGTGCTGGTAGTCCATCAATGCGAAAGGCCCCTGATACTCAGCGGGTTGGTCGCCTGGCTCGATCTGGACGACCACGCCCGCGTTGGCCCACTTGGAGTTGCGGGCGGCGTTGGACATGCCGTTCAGGACCACGGTGCCGTCCTCCGTGGAGGAGGGGACCAGGATGCCGCCGGGGCACATGCAGAACGAGAAGACGCCGCGGCCCTCCACCTGCTGGACGAAGGAATACTCGGCCGTGGGCATGAAGGGCTGGTACTTGCCGTGATAGCGGATCTGGTTGATGAGCCACTGCGGGTGCTCGACGCGGACGCCCAGGGCGAAGCCCTTGGCCTCCAGCGCCCAGCCCCGGCGCGCGAAGATCTCGTAGATGTCGCGGGCGGAATGGCCTGAGGCGAGGATGACTTTCGGGGCCTTGTACACGGTTTCCCCGGCATGGACCTCGAAGCCGCCGGCGACCGGGGCGATGTCCGTCACGCGGCTGTCGAAATGGTATTCGCCCCCGTGCTCCTCGATGCACAGGCGGATGTTCTCCACGATGGCGGGAAGCTTGTCCGTCCCCAGGTGCGGATGCGCGTCGATGAGGATGGACGGGTCGGCCCCGAAACGCACGAACTGGTGCAGCACCTCGCGGATGTCGCCGCGTTTGGAGGACCGGGTGAAGAGCTTTCCGTCTGAGAAAGCCCCGGCGCCGCCTTCGCCGTAGCAGTAGTTGGAGTCCGGGTCGATGACGCCTTCCACCGAGAGCCTGGCCATGTCGGCCTTGCGGCGGTGGACGTCCTTCCCGCGCTCCAGGATGACGGGCTTCAGGCCCCGGGCCAGGAGCTTCAGGGCGGCGAACAGGCCGGCCGGGCCCGCGCCGATGACGAGGACCGGCTCGGCATCATGGACATCCTGATATTCAGGCAGTTTGTAAGGCTCGTAGGTTTCACCTTCGCGGTACGCCTGCACGCGGTAGCGGTACAGGATATCCTGCCGGGCGTCGACGGAACGGCGGACGACGACGGCGGCGCCCACCTTCTCGGGCTTGACGCCCAGCGCCTTGGCGGCCGCTTCTTTCAGTTCCGATTCCGTGAGGTCCTTGCCGATCTTCTTGGCTATCTCGAATTCTTTCATACTAGTAGTCCGCCATCCTGGAGACGGGGGCGACGTCCAGGGGAGTGCGCTCGCCGGCCTTGTAGCGGAACCAGCCGGCGACGGCGATCATGGCCGCGTTGTCGGTTGTGAACTTGAACTCGGGGAGGAAGGTCTTCCAGCCGCGCTTCCGGCCCTCGGCGACGATCCGCTCGCGGAGGCCGCTATTGGCGGAAACGCCTCCGCCGATGGTGATCTGCTTGATCTTTGTCTCCTTCGCCGCCCGGATGAGCTTGCCCATCAGGATGTCGATGAGGGTCTTCTGGAAGCTCGCGCAGAGGTCCTCCTTGTTCTTCTCGAGGAACTCCGGATCCTTCGCCATCTCGTCCCGGACGAAGTACAGGAGCGAGGTCTTGATGCCGCTGAAGCTGTAGTCCAGGCCCGGAATGTTGGGCTTCGCGAAATGGAAGCGGTCCGGGTCGCCGAGCTTGGCGAGGCGGTCGATGACCGGGCCGCCGGGATAGCCCAGGCCCAGCATCTTGGAGCACTTGTCGAAGGCTTCGCCCACGGCGTCGTCGATGGTCTGGCCCAGGATCTCGTACTCCAGGGGGCTGTTCACCTTGACGATCTGCGAGTTGCCGCCGGAGACCAGCAGGCACAGGTACGGGAAGGACGGCTCGTCTACGGGCTTGTCCGGCTGCCGGACGAAATCCGCCAGGATATGGCCCTGCAGGTGGTTCACCATCACCATCGGGATGTCCAGCGACAGGGACAGCGCCTTGGCGAAGGATGTGCCGACGAGGAGGGATCCCAGCAAGCCCGGGCCGCGGGTGAAGGCGATGGCGGTGAGGTCCTCCGGACCCACGCCCGCCTTCCGCAGCGCCTCGGAGACGACCGGGACGATGTTCTGCTCGTGGGCGCGGGACGCCAGTTCCGGCACCACGCCGCCGAAGTCCTTGTGGACCTGCTGCGAGGCAATGACGTTGGACAGCAGGACGCCGTCGCGCAGGACGGCCGCCGAGGTGTCGTCGCAGGAAGATTCGATGCCGAGAATGATGTCCGCCATAGACTGCAAAGATAGGCAATTATTCCGAGAGATACCGCAGGTATTCCTGCAGTTCTTCCTCCGAGCGGATATGGGCCATGTACATCTGGTCGCCGAGGTCCGGGGCGATGGCGGCGGGAATGCGGCCGGTCATCGCCATCTGGGCGCCGTAGCGGGCCATGACGGCGTTGGCGTCATGGGCATAGGTATGGGCGTCGCGGCGTCCGTAATAGACGCACCAGTGGTCGTCGCCGCTCTCCGCGAGGAGGCGCTTGTCGGAGACGACCATGTCGGCCCAGATCGTGTACACGTCCGTGGAGTGGGCGAAGTTCATCATGTCCGGGGTGTAGCCGCCGGCGGGGCGCATGTTGGTCTCCAGGCCCACGAAATCGCCCACCTCGCCGAGGCCCTTCCGGGCTTTCGTGAGGCGGAAGAACTCGAAGTGCACGAAACGGCTCTTCACGCCGAACGCCTTGAGCGTGGCGCGGCCCCTTTCCTTCAGTTGCGCAGGCACTTCCGGCAGCACCCAGTAGGGCATGTCCAGGTTGCCCAGGACGATGTCCATCACGGACGGCGGGAAGAAGGCGCTGGATTCGAACAGGGGCTTGCCGTGGCTGTCCACGATGGCGTCGTAGGAGTAGATGTCACCCGTGACGAACTCTTCCATCACGTAGGGGACGGCCGGCTTGGAGGCGAAGAAGGCGTCCAGTTCCGCCTTGTTGCTCACTTTGTAGGTGGCCTCGGCGCCGACACCGATCTCCGGCTTCACGATCACGGGGAAGCCCACTTCCTCCAGGAAGGCCTTCGCGGCCTCCGGTGTGGAAACCTGGTGCTGGCGGGCCGTCGGGACGTGTCCCTTGGCATAGTAGATCTTCTGGGCGGCCTTGCTCTTGAACTTGGCGATGTCCTTCATCTGGACGCCGGTCGTGATGTTGAAGTCCGTCCGCAGGCGGGCGTCCTGCTCCAGCCAGAACTCATTGTTGGATTCCAGCCAGTCGATCTTGCCGTATTTGTAGGAGTAGTAGGCGACGGCGCGGAAGGTCTGGGCGTAATCGGCCAGGGAGTCCACGCGGTAATACTCGTTCAGGTTCGCTTTCAGTTCGGGGGAGAGGCCCTCGTAGGGCGCGTCGCCGATGCCCAGCACCGTGACGCCCCGGCGGCGGAGCCGTTCGCAGAAATTCCAGTAGGTCTGCGGGAAATTGGGGGAGATGAATATGAAGTTCATGCCTGTTGTCAATTTTCGTTTATTTCGGGGTGCAAAGGTACGAAAAAAACGGCAATGGTGGTCATTGGCACGGATGTTGGATTAAGCACGGTGCTCCCGGCATCGGGAAATGACTTTAACTACTTACACTCAGAAATGGAAAAACTCAACCATCCCGCCATCCTGGTCGTCGACATGCTCAACGACTTCGTGACCGGTTCCATCGGCTGCCCTCGCGCCGTGGAAATCCTCCCTGCCACCGCCCGTCTGCTGGAGGCGGCCCGCGAAAAGGGTGTTCCCGTGATCTATTGCAATGACTGCCACCTTCCCGGCATCGACCGCGAACTGCAGATCTGGGGCGACCACGCCATCAAGGGCACGCCCGGCGCCGAGGTGGTTCCCGAACTGACCCCGCAGGCCTGCGACTATGTGGTCCCGAAGCGCCGCTACAGCGGCTTCTTCCAGACGGACCTGGACATCCTCCTCAAGGAGCTGGGTGTCAAGACCGTCGTCATCACCGGCCTTCACACGCATATGTGCTGCCGCCACACCTCCGCCGACGCCTACTGCCTCGGCTACGACGTGGTCGTCGCCAAGGAAGCGACGAACTCCTTCACGGAGGAGGACTACCTCAGCGGCCTCGCTTACCTCAAGACCTGCTACGGCGCCGACGCCTATTCGAACGACGAGCTCATCGCCGCTTTCTGATAGTCTGATTGATACACTGCTTTCGGGAGCGCCTGACCGGGCGCTCCCTTTTTTATGCGATCACTCCGCTCCCGAGCATTTCCTGACCGTCGTACCAGACGGCGAACTGGCCCGGGGAGATGCCGCGCTGGGGGGTGTCGAAGAGGAGGAAGAGACCGTTCTCGCGGCGGAGGAGCGTCGCGCCCTGGAGGGGCTGGCGGTAGCGGATGCGGACGCGGTAGCGGCGCATCTCGCCTACGGCCATCTCCAGGTCGGCGCGGATCCAGTGGATCTCGGCCGGGTCGATGCGCAGGCAGAAGCGGCTGAGCCCCTTGTGGTCGTGACCTTCGCCCACATAGACGGTGTTGGTCTCCGTGTCCGTGTCGATGACGAAGACAGGCTCCGCGTGGCCGCCCACGCCGAGGCCCTTGCGCTGGCCGATGGTGTAGAACTGCGCTCCTTCGTGCGCGCCGACGATGGCGCCGTAGGGATTGGCCTTCAGGCGGGTCTTCTTGACATGCTTCTTGCCGCTGCGATAGGTCTCGTATTCGAAGCGGATGTCGTAGTGGAGCGGGGTGGCCAGGCGGACGAGGTCCTCGTCCGTAAGTGCCGCGACTTTCTCCGTGTCGAAGGGACTGTCACCCAGCGGCTTGCCATCCGTTGTCAGGATCTTTTCTTCAGGTGCGTAGCGGACGGTGCGCTCCAGCGCGATGCCGTCGCGGAGGAGCCCGTCCAGGACGCTTTGCTGCCACTGGTACAGGGCGTCGTCGGCATACCAGGCGTCATAGACTTCGATGATGTCGCCCTCCACGGAGCGGAGCTTCTGCTTCAGGAAGGTGGGAAGGTCCACCTTGCCCACGAAACAGATGCCCTGGGAGTCTTTCTTCTCGGCCGACGGGAGGTCGGCTTCCTTGGCGAGGCGCCGCACTTCCGGCTTGACGATGTCCCCGATGGGGAACAGGGCCTTGCGGAGCTGGGCCTGGGTCAATTGGCACAGGAAGTAGGTCTGGTCCTTGTTCGGGTCGGTTCCCTCCAGGATGCGGCAGGTGCCGTCCGGGAGGACTTCCTTCCGGCAGTAGTGGCCGGTGGCCACGTAGTCGGCGCCGTATTTCTCCGCAATGCGGAGGAAGGCGTCGAACTTGATTTCCCGGTTGCACAGGACGTCCGGATTCGGGGTGCGGCCCTTCGCGTACTCATCGAACATGTAGTCCACCACACGCTGGCGGTATTCCTTGGACAGGTCCACGAAATAGAACGGGATGCCGATCTTGCGGGCGACGAGCTCGGCCACGAACCGGTCCTCCTCCCATTCGCAGTCGCCGTGGAGGGTGGCGTCGGCCTCGTGCCAGTTCTGCATGAACATGGCGAAGACGTCGTAGCCCTGCTCCTTCAGGAGGAGGGCCGCCACGGAGGAGTCCACGCCGCCGGACAGGCCGACGCAGACTTTGATTTTGCCGTTTTCAGGACCGGAAGCTGCCATTTCGTGCGATTTTCACCTGCAAAAGTAATGATTTCCAAAAATATTTCCTATTTTTGAGAACTATGACCGACAGACGCATCACCATCGATTACATCGAGTATTCCACCCCCGACGAGATGGAACCCCAGGACCGGGAACTGGTCGCCGCCGCCCTCCGGGCGCGGACCGGCTCCTATTCTCCCTATTCCCATTTCCGCGTGGGCGCCGCCCTCCGCCTGGTGGACGGGACCGTCGTCCTGGGCGCCAACCAGGAGAACGTCGCCTATCCCTCCGGGCTCTGCGCGGAGCGCACTGCCATGTTCGCCGCCGGCGCGAACCACCCCGGCGTGGCCTTCGACACGCTGGCCATCGTGGGGGCGAACGGGGACGACGTGTGCGAGCTGCCGGCCGCGCCCTGCGGCGGCTGCCGCCAGGTGATGGCGGAGTACCAGCGCCTGTATGGCCACCCGCTGAAAGTCATCCTCGTCGGCACGCACGCCATCTACAAGTTCGCCAAGGTCGATGACCTCCTGCCCCTGATCTTCGACAGTTTGAAAGTGGAATAATTTGGTAGTCGCGGAAAAATGACTACCTTTGCAACGGGAAAGTCTTACACGACCAGCTCCCTCTGAACTCCCCCAGGGCAGGAATGCAGCAAGGGTAGGAGGTCGTAGCGGTGCGATGTAATCAGCTTTCCCTTTTTTTTATTGGGGGCTGGGCCCCCAAACCCCCGCGGCCTTAAACCCTTTCCAACTTTTGACAAGTCAAAAGTCCCGGGCCGGCCGGTCGTCTGATGACGACTTCGCTTCGCTCAAGTACCTTCGAAAAACCGTTGTACCAATGATAGCCGTTTATACCATCACGTCCGGCCTCCACGACGAGGCGTCCGTTTCCAGACTCTCCGACGAGTTCCTGAAAAATGTGTTCCCTGAAGGGGATTTCGTTTTCCGCGGCGCTGATTTCTCCGATTTCGGCACGCATACCCTGGACCTCATCTATGTCCGCACCGGCGGGGCGGAGGGCATCTTCAAGTCCCTCCTGCCGGAAATGCTGGCGCGCGGCACGGAGCGGTACTACCTCCTGACCTCCGGCAAGAGCAATTCCCTGGCCGCGTCCCTGGAAATCCTTTCCTACCTGCGCCAGCAGGGGCTCAAGGGCGAGGTCCTGCACGGCTCCGACGCCTATGTCGCGCGGCGGATCCAGGTCCTGGCCACGGTGCAGGAGGCCCGCGCCCGCCTGAAGGACATGCGCATCGGCGTCGTCGGCCAGCCCTCCGACTGGCTCATCGCCAGCCAGGCGGACCCGATGGCGGTGCTGGATAAGCTCGGCGTCCGGATGGAGGAAGTGCCCATGGAAGAACTCCTGGTGGAGATCGGCAAGGCCGACGGCGCACCCGCCCCGGCCGACGAGGAGATGGCCCCGGAGGTCCGCGCGGCCTATCCCGGCGCCGTGAAGATCTACCGGGCCTTGAAGGCCCTCGTGGAGCGGCATCGGCTGGACGCCTTCACCCTCCGCTGCTTCGACCTCCTCACCACCGTCGGCAACACCGGCTGCCTGGCCCTGTCCTGTTTCAACTCGGAGGATGTTCCCGCCAGCTGCGAAGGCGACGTCCCGGCGCTCCTGTCGATGATGATCGCCCACGCGCTCACCGGCGTCTCCGGCTTCCAGGCGAATCCGGCGCAGATCGACGTGGAGACCGGCCGCATCCTCTTCGCGCACTGCACCATCCCGTTCAACATGGTGGAGAACTGGCAGTTCGACACGCACTTCGAGTCGGGCATCGGCGTGGGTATCCACGGCATCTTCCCGGAAGGCCCGGTGACCGTCTTCAAGGTCTCCGGCGACCTCAAGCGTCACTTTATTGCAGAAGGGGAACTCATTGGCAATCAGTACGAACAGAATCTCTGCCGCACGCAGGTCGTGCTCCAGCTGAGGCCCGAGGACGCCCGCTATTTCCTGACGGATCCCATCGGCAATCACCACATCATCGTGCCGGGCCGGTGCAAGGAGCTGTTCGAGGAACTGCTATAGGAACGGAAACAACCGCTTGAAATACGGCCGGAAGGGGTCTTCTATCTCGACGCTTGCACGGGCGACGGGACAGACCGCAAAGTAGCCCAGGACGTGCTCGCCGCGGATGTTGGTGGGCACGTTCGCCGGTTGGGGCGTGAAGAGCGGAATGGAGACGCTGTTCATCGTCAGGGACAGCAGGAAGTCGTAGTATCCCTTGTCCAGCGTCCAGATTTCCAGGGTGATCTCGTCGCCCCTCTCCAGGTACTTGAAACAGTCGCCATACTGCTTCCGCAGGTATTCGGACTGCATGAGCGCCGTAATCGGGAAGCCTTTCACGTCGTTGTGGTTGAAGAACTTGTCGTCGGAGACGAGGGCCATCGAGAAAGGCTGGTAGTTGCCGTTCACGGCATGTGTGAGCAGGTAATAGCTGTCGATGTCCTTCTCCAGTCCCCACACGCCCACGGTCCACAGGCTGTCGGAATCCATCGTCATCCCGCCGGCGAAGAGGTAGTCGATGGCATCCATGCGGAAGCCGGCCTCGGGCATCTTGGCCTCGGCCTCGTACGCATCGCCGTCCGGAAGCCGGATACGCAGTTTGTATTCCACGCCGGGTTCACAGGCGTATCCTTCAGGAGCTGTGTAGATGCCGGGTTCTTTCTCATTGAAAGTCACGTCGTTGACTTTGACCGACGCCCCTTGCACCATCGGCTGGGCCTCGGTGTGGAAGTAGGAGATGGTCCGGGTCAGGACAATCTGCTGGGGGTCTTCGGCCCGGTCGGTGAGGGTGGCCTCGACCGCCAGGTAGTCGTGATAGTCCGACCGCGACCGGAGGTCGACCTTCTCCGTGCAGGCGCACAGGATGAATGCGAGGAGGGGGAGCAGGTACTTTCTCATGGGTCAGAACTGGATGTTGCAGGACAGGGAAGGGATGATGGTGAAGAGATAGATCTTCGCCGACTGCGCTTCCTCGTCCTTCTTGCTGTAGGTGAAGGCGATGGACCAGGCGTTGTGCCGGGAATAGGCGTTGTACAGCGACAGGTTCCACTCCGTGGACCAGCGCTTTTCGGCCACGCGCCGCTTGGTGCGGTAGGTGAGGGAGAGGTCCATCCGGTGGTAGTCCGGCAGCCGGTCCTCGTTGCGGCTGGAATAGACGGGAATCCAGCGGTCCATGTAGTTGAAACGGCCCACGGGATAGGTGGTGGGAGAGCCGCTGTAGAAGACCCATTCGGTGGAGGCGGACCACCGTTTGGAGAAGTCGTAGGTGAGGACGAAGTTCACCGCGTGCTCGTGGTTCAGCGGGGACGGATAGGGCTTGCCGCCGTTCAGTTCCGGGATGTCGTACCAGGCGCGGGACCAGGTGTAGGCGAGCCAGCCGTTCCAGCGGGCGAAATCGTACTTGAACATGAGCTCCGCGCCGTAGGACCAGGATTTTCCGAAGCGGAGGAGGCCTTCGCGATCCGGATCGGCCAGGACGAGGCCGGGGTTCTCCACGAAGTCCATCGTATTCTTGTTGTTCTTGTAGAAGCCCTCCAGGGAGAGCTGGAGCGCCTCGCCCGACAGGAGGGCGTTCAGGCCCAGCGAGAACTGGTCCGAGCGCTGCGGCTTCACGTTGGGGGAGGCGGTGAACCAGGCGTCCACCGGACTGCCGGTGATGCTGATGCGGGACTGCTGGAGATACTGGAAGGACCGCACCCAGGCGCCCTTGATGGAGAAATCGTCCGTGAAGGGGAACGACGCGGAAATGCGCGGTTCGAGGCCGGAGAAGGTGGCGATGGCCTTGCCCTTCTCCACCTGCTCCGACCGGACCAGCTTGTGGGTTTCCGGGTCGAAATACTTCTGCTCGGTGGGGCCGAGGGCGGTGAAGGTGGCAAAGCGGAGGCCGTAGCGGAGGGTCATCGGCCCGATCTTCTGTTCGTTCTGGAGGTAGGCGGCCGGCTGGAAGGCGAAGTTCTCGGGGATGGACACTTCCTTGACCATGGACTCGTCGTTCCGGGGTTTCGTGTTGCCGGGGACGACCCCGTACCAGGCGGCCTGCAGGCCTGCCTTGAGGGTGTTGTTCCCGTTGATGTACCAGGTCCAGGCCGTCTTGACGCCGCTCTCGCGGATTTCCTGCCGGGTGTCGAAGTCGGCGCTGTCCATCTCCGTGCCGATGTCATTGCGGTACAAGGAGTTATAAAGGATGACGTCCGAAGTGAACTTGGGCGAGAACTGGTGGTTCCAGCGCAGCGACTGGGTATGGTTCGCGAATCCGAAGACCATCTCCGTGAGGTTGAACTCCTGCATGCTGAAGCCGAACACGTCCTTGCCGCTGAAGGCGCTCAGGTACACGCGGTCCTTCTCGCCGGCAATCCAGCTGAGCTTGCCGTTCAGGTCGTAGAAGTACATCTGCGTCCGGTCCGGCAGCTTGGCTCCGATGATCGGGAGTAGCAGGTCCATGTAGGTCCGCCGTCCGGCGAGCATGAAGGAAAGCTTGCCCGGGACGATCGGCCCTTCCAGGAAGAGCTTGGAGGTGATCAGGCCGAAGGAGGCGTTCCCGCCGAAGGTGCGGTTGTTGCCGTCCTTGGTGGAGATGTCCAGCACCGAGGAGATGCGGCCGCCGTAGGAGGCGGGGAAATCGCCCTTGTAGAGGTCTGCGCCACGGATGGCGTCGCCGTTGAACATGGACAGGAACCCCAGGAAATGGCCGCAGTTGTAGACGGGGGCGCCGTCGATGAGGATCAGGTTCTGGTCGATGCCGCCGCCCCGGACGCTGAAGCCGGTGGAGCCTTCGCTCGGGGTCTGGACGCCCGGCATCATCTGGATGACGCGGATGATGTCGTTCTCGCCCATCAGGGTGGGCATTTTCTTCACGAGGGCCGCATCGACCCGTTCCAGGCCCATCTGCGGGAGCTTGATCTCCTCCCGCTTGGAGCGCGAGAAGATGGTGGCGGCCTCCAGCTCGCTCCGGTCGAGCTTCAGGTTGAAATCCTGCTTGGCCGCTTTCGTGAACTCCAGCGAAGCCTCTTCCGTCACATAGCCGAAATAGGAGCAGTAGACGGTGTGCTTTCCCGTGGGGACGTGCAGCGAATAGAAGCCGACGGCATCGGCGGCCACGCCCGTCTTCCGGTCTTCCAGGAAGACGACCGCCTGGGGGAGCGGTTCCCCGCTCTCCGCGTCGCGGACATAGCCGGAAAGGACGACCGTCCGGGGCTGGGCCAGTCCCGTCAGGGACACGAGCGCCAGGAGGGCCGATCCGAAGATGCGCCGGAGGAAAATCATTTGTCAGTCAAGGCCTTGGCGGCGGACTGGCCGGCCAGGTAGCCGGTGGAGAAGGCGAGTTGGAGGTTGTAGCCGCCGGTGTCGGCGTCCATGTCCAGCACCTCGCCGCAGAAATACAGGCCGGGCTGCTTCTTGGACTCCAGCGTCTTCGCGACAACCTCGCCGGTGGCGATGCCGCCCGCGGTGACGACGCTGCGCTCGAAGCCCACGAAGCCGGCGATGTCCATCCGCCAGTCCTTCATCCGGGCGGCGAGCGTATCGACGCTCACCTTGGAATTGGTCTTCAGGAACGCCAGCGTGAGGTTCCACGGCATCAGCTTGCCTAGCATGATGCGGAACAGACGCTGGAAGCTCTGGCCCTCCGAACGCTCGTCGTGGATGACTTCCTCCCATTTCTGGTGGATGTCTTCATTGAGTTTCTCCAGCTCCACGGCGGGCTTGAGGTCGATGGAGACGCTCACTTTCTGGCCGTTGTTGAGGGCGTTCACCGCCTTCCGGCTCACCATGAAGCCGAGCGGGCCTTCCAGGCCGCCGTCGGTGAACTCGATGTCGCCGAACTCGCTCTGGGCCTCTTCGCCGTTGATGAAGAGGGTGAGCTGGACGTTCTCCAGGTTGTTCCCGTTGAAGAGTTCGCCCACTTCGGACAGGGGTTTGATGCGCTCGATATGCTTCTCGAACTTGGGATACCACTCGGGCAGGGGAGTGATCTTGCGTTCCTTCGTCTTCCCATAGACGGTACGGCCGCGGAAGGCCTGCTTGATCTCGCCCGCGAGGGCGCTCTGCTCCGTCTTGTAGCCCTCGGGGACGAGGGCGGTCAGGGACGGATAGCAGGGCTCGACGCTGTGGCCGAGCTCCTCGGCCCACATGTAGCCGTCGCCGGTGGACCCGGTGCCCGGATAGGACAGGCCGCCGGTGGCGATGATGAGCTTCGAGCAGGTGTATTCTTCGGTCTCGATCTTGGTTTCGATCTTGAACTGGGGCTTCTTGCGCGGGTCGTCGCTGGGAATGCGGCGCTCCTTGGTGATCGTCTTCACGGTGTCCAGGCTCCAGCCGCGGGCCGTCTTGTCCACGGTCTTGACCTCGCAGCCCGTGACCACCTTCACGCCCGCAAGCGTGCAGGCCCTGAGCAAGGTATCGACCACATCGCCCGCCATGTGGGACTCCGGGAAGGCGCGGTCACCGCGCTCCACGACGCTGCGGAGGCCATTGGCCTTGAACAGCTCGATGAGTTTCTCCGGGGTGAGGTTGTGCCACGCGGGGCTGACGAAATTGGTGTCGGTACGGACATGGTCCGAGAAGTCGCCCCACTCCTTCACATTGGTGAAATTGCACCGGCCCTTGCCGGTGATCATCACCTTCCGGCCTGCCTTGGGCATCTTCTCCAGCACGGTCACGGTCTCGCCGCTGCCCGTCTGCGCCAACACTTCCGCGGCCCCGAGGGCCGCCACCAGGCCGGAGGCTCCTCCTCCGATCACAATGATATCCGATTTCATAGACTTGACAAAGATTTCGGCAAAGGTACGATATTTTTGCGAGATAACGGCCGGATATCGCCCATTTGCCGGGCGTTCTAGTCTATAACAAAAAAGTTATAACCATAAACAACTTTGTTTTTCCTCTTGATGGAGAGTACTTTATACGAAAAAAGTCCAGATTGCTTATCCGGACTTTTTCCCTGAGCCACTCAGGAGGCTCGAACTCCCGACCTGCGCGTTACGAATGCGCTGCTCTACCGACTGAGCTAAAGTGGCAAGACCGATTTCGGTGAATCGGGACTGCAAATATAGTAATTATTTTTTGATTACAAACAATTTTTCTTAATCCGGTCCATGCGGCGCCAGGCCTTGCGGGAGGGGAAGGGCCAGAGGACGTATCGGCAGCGGTTGCCTTCCTGGAAGCTGGCCGCGTACCGGCCCTCCTCCGACATGGGCTCCACGACGGCGCGGACGACGCTGTAGAAGAAGGCGTCGGAGAAATCGGCCAGGAACGCCCCGGGGGCGTATTCTTCCAGCTCTGCACCCTGCAGCGCCTGTACCACCTTGACGACGGCTTCCTCCCGGCTCGTCGCCCGGAAGAGCACCGTGCCGCTGTCCATCAGTTTGACTTTGTCCACGTGGATCATGACTGTCCCTTTTTGCAAAACTACGGACTTTTCCGTAATTTTGGAACACTATGCTGTGCCGCGTTTACAGAAAAACCTCAATTCAACGCCTTCCAGGTGTTGACGCGGCAGCCATTTCCCCTGTTTTGGCGTTTTTCCGTGCCGCGTTTACAGTTGCACTGCGCTGTACGGCTGTTTTATTGTTAACGTGGCAAGCCGTGTCCTGCCGGTCCGCCCGCCCATCGGCCGTAAGCGGTGGAATGGAGTACGCGCAGTGGTTCGACCTGCAGGGTGACAAGGCCATCGTCACCTCTCCCTATGGCGGTGCGACCGACACGATCCGGGTCGATGCGCCCGTGCGCAGCATTGTGTGCATGTCCTCGTCCTATATCGGCTTCTTGGATGCGCTGGGGTGCGATTCCGTGGCGACGGCCGTGTCGGGATTGGCCTATGTGTCGGACCCGGAGGTGCGGGCCCATGCCGTCGATGTGGGCTATGACGCCGCGCTCGATTACGAGACCATCCTGAAGCTCCGGCCGGACCTGGTATTGACCTATGCCGTGTCCGCCGCGGAGCCGCCGTACCTGCAGAAACTCCGGGACCTGGGCATCCGGACGGCGGTCATCCACGAGCATCTGGAGAGCCATCCATTGGCCCGGGCGGAATACATCAAGTTCTTCGGCCTCCTGACCGGCCGTACCGCGCTGGCGGACAGTCTCTTCGCCGGCGTCCGCGACCGTTACCTGTCGCTGGTGAAGGAGACCGATACTCCCCAGAAAGTCCTCGTGAATATCCCCTATGCGGACCAATGGTACATTCCGGGCGGCGACAACTATATGACGCGGCTTATCCAGGACGCCGGCGGCGCGGTGCTCGGCGCCGTCCCCGGCCGCTTCGAGTCCTCCGTCATCTCCGTGGAAAAGGCCTTTGAACTGGCGCAGGAGGCCGATTGCTGGCTCAACCCCGGCTGGTGTGCCACCAAGGCCCAGCTCCGCACCGTCCATCCGCTCTTCGCCGATTTCCCCGTCCTCGGGAAGTCCGTCTGGAACAACACGAAACAATCCACCCCCGGCGGCGGCAACGCCTTCTGGGAAACCGGACCCGCCCGGCCGGACCTGATACTGCAAGACCTCCGCGCCATCTTCGACGGCACGGAGGTCCCGGGGTATTACTATTTTGAATTAGAATAGTTTCCCGCCCCACTTGGTGGCCAGGCCGGCGAGCTCGTCGGCGGTGGCGGGACGGTTCAGGGATTCCTTGCGTTCGCGCTGATACTGCTGCTTGAGGCGGGCGAACTGGCGCTTGGTGTCCAGCGTGAAGTCGCCGTTCTCGATCCAGGCGAAATAGGAAGGCTCGCTCTCCCACACCTCGCGGGCGGTGCGGCCCTTGTGCTTGCCGAAGCTGATGGTGGGTTCGCCGTCGTCGTTCAGGATCAGGCGGCCGGCGAAGTCCACGTTGCGTGCGCGGGCGCCGATCTTGGCCAGCGCGTCCACGTCGTTCTTGAGCGCTTCCTGCTGGAATTCAGTGGGTTCCTTGTAGCGGTCCAGCTGCGCCTTCAGCACTTCGTACGTGGCGAGGGTATCGGCCTCTGCCGTATGCGCGTTCTCGAAGTCCTTGCCGCCGCAGTAGAAGCGGTAGGCGGCCCGCAGGTTCCGGGGTTCCATGTGGTGGTAGATGTTCTGGACATCGACCATCTTGCAGTCGTGGAGGTCGATCCTGTCGATGCAGGCGAGCATCGCCTGGGCCTTCTTCCGGGCATCCTCACTGGCCTTCGCATCCGCGAGGCGGGTGTTGCAGTAGTCCCGCACGCGCTCGATCTCTTCCGCAAGGAGCGGGAGGTCGAACTTCGTGGAGTTGAAGCCAGCGAGGTCGCTTCCGGCGAGCCATTCGGCCACTTCGGGGAGCACCTCGATGAACTTGGGACAGTCCACGAGGTCCTCGTCCTTGACGCCGTTCACTTCCGAGGCGCTCGGATTGATGGGAATCACGCGGCGGTTCCTGTAGTCCCAGGGCTTGATGCGCCAGGTTTTCACGAGGGGCGCGCCGCCTTCCGGCATCACCTTCACGAAACTCAGTTCGATGATGCCGTCCGTGGCAATATTAAGGCCGGTGCTCTCGATGTCGAAGAAGAGCAACGGCCTTTCAAGTTTCAGTTCCATAAGCAGTTATGAAATCATGATCGGCATCAGGATGCCGCAGATCTTCTCGCTTTCGGCCTCTTCCTCGGACGGGAGGATGAGGGCGGCGCGGCGGGCGTCGGCGAACTTGATGACGACCCCGTTGCAGCCCATGTTGGAGAGGATTTCCGTCAGGAAGGTGGACTTGAAGCCGATGGTGAGCTCGTCGCCGGCATAGTCGCAGTTGATCTTCTCATAGGCGGCGAGGGCGAAGCCCAGGTCCTGCGCGGAGACTTCCAGCTGGCCTTCCTTGAGGGAGAACTTGATATGGTTCGACGCCTTGTTGGAGCACACGGCCACGCGGCGGACGGTGTTCAGCAGGAGGGTCCGGTCGATCTTGAGGACGTTCGCGTTGTTCTGCGGGATGACGTCGCGGTATTTCGGGTACTTGCCCACGACCAGGCGGCAGATCATCGTCGTGGCGCCGAAGGTGAACTGCGCGGAGCTGCCGTCGAATTCCACCGTCACGTTCTCCACGTCCTTGCCGATGATGCTGCGGAGCACGGCGGCGGGCTTCTTGTGGAGGATGAAGGAGGCCTTCTCGGCGGCCTTCACGTCGGTGGTGGTATAGCAGATCAGCTTGTGCGAGTCGGAAGCGACGAGGGTGGTGGAAGCGGTGTCGATGTCGAAGAATATACCGTTCATCGCGGGACGGATCTCGTCGTCCGCGGTGGCATAGACGGTGCCCTGGATGCCTTCCACGAGGCTCGCGGCCGGGAATTCCACTTTCTGCGCATCCTCACCGGTGCCTTTGATCTCGGGATAGTCGTCCGCCGGGAAGTAGGGGAGGACGGAGTTTCCGCTGGCCCACGCGCACTCGAAGGAACTGTCGCTGACGGTGCGGATGCGGACCGGCTGGTCCGGGAGCTCCTTGAGCAGGTCGATCATATGGCGGGCGGGGACAGCGATGCTGCCGCCTTCCTCGGCACCGTCCACCTCGATGGCGGTGCGGAGCGTCAGTTCGGAGTCCGAGGCGGTCACTTCGAGCCGGTTGCCCTTCAGGACGAACAGGAAGTTCTCGAGGATCGGAAGGGGAGACTTGGACGGGATGGCTTTCGAGACGTCCAGGAGTCCCTTCAGGAGGTCGGTACTGGAAATGTTCAGTTTCATACTTCAGTCGCAATATTAATACTGACAAATATAACAAAAATCTCGCAAATGGCATAAAACTTGAAAATTTTAGGCTGGCAAATACAACTGTGTACTATATGAAAAAAGGATTTTTAACCGTACTGCTTTCCATCCTCGCCGGCGGACTGACCGCCTACGGCGTCGTGAAAGCCAATGAAAGGAACCTGAGCCCCGTCCGCGTAGAGGGCGAAAACGGCAGTGTGGAATACCGTACTGTCAATCTGGCAGATTCCGATTATCCCGACTTCACCTACGCGGCCGAGTCCGCCGTGCAGGCGGTCGTCTATGTGGAAGTGACCGTCCAGCAGACGGCCCGCCGCAGCATCGACCCGTTCGAGTACTTCTTCGGCTTCGGCGACGGCTACGGCTTCGGCCAGCCCCAGTCCCGGGAGGCCAAGGGCAGCGGCTCCGGCGTCATCATCCGGCCGGACGGCTACATCGTCACGAACAACCACGTCGTCTCCGGCGCCACCAAGATCACGGTGACCACGAACGACAACCAGAAGTTCGACGCCACCGTCGTCGGCACCGACCCGGCCACGGACGTCGCCATCATCAAGGTCGACGCCCAGAACCTTCCCACCATCCCGATGGGCGACAGCGACCAGCTCCGCCTCGGCGAGTGGGTCCTCGCCATCGGTTCCCCGCTCGGTGAGCAGCTCCGAAGCACCATCACCGCCGGCATCGTCTCCGCCAAGGGCCGCTCGATGCCCGACGGCAGCGGCGAATTCAAGATCGAATCCTTCATCCAGACCGATGCGGCCGTGAACCCCGGCAACTCCGGCGGCGCCCTCGTGAACAAGAAGGGCGAGCTGGTGGGCATCAACACCGCCATCGTCTCCCAGACCGGCTCCTACACCGGCTATTCCTTCGCCGTCCCGGTGAACATCGTCAAGCGCGTCGCCTCCGACCTGATCGACTTCGGTTCCGTCAAGCGCGCGATGCTCGGCATCACGATGCAGCCCGTTTCCACCCTTGATAAAAAAATTCAAGAAGATTTGAAACTTAATTCGATGAACGGCGTATATATAGTTGAGGTTTCGAAGGGAAGCGCCGCGGAAGAGGCCGGCCTCAAGCAGGGCGATGTGATTCTCGCCATTGACGGCCAGAAGATTACGGACGGCGCCTCCGTGCAGGAGAAGGTGAACAACTACCATCCCGGCGACAAGGCTGTCGTAACTTACTTCCGTGACGGAAAGGAACTTACGACCGAGGTTACTTTCCATGCCGCCGCTTCTCAGAACGGCGAGGTGGATGTGGACGGTTCTGTCGCCTTCTACGGTGCGCGCCTGAAGGAGTTGACCAGCGAGGAGAAGCAGGCGATGGGTCTCCGGGGCGGTGTCAAGATCGTTTCCGTGGGCCAGGGCAAGATGGCCCAGGCCGGCGCGACCAGCGGATCCGTGATCCTGTACGTGAATGACGAACCCGTTTCGAAACCCGAAGACGTGATCGCCAAGGCCAAGAAGGCCCAGCGCGGCATCTACATCGAGGGTGTCGATGCGAATGGACAGACCTTCTACTACGGCTTTGGCAAGTAAGGAACTGCCGAAGACCTGAAGCATAGCCGTTACGGTCAGTTTCTTACCGAGACTGACCGTAATTTTTTTATTAATAATGAGACAGTTAAAGATTACAAAGAGCATCACCAACCGCGAGAGCGCGTCCCTGGACAAGTACCTCCAGGAGATCGGCAGGGAAGAGTTGGTGACCCCGGAAGAGGAAGTGGAACTGGCCCAGCGCATCCGCAAGGGCGATCCCGTGGCCCTCGAGAAACTCACCCGCGCGAACCTCCGTTTCGTCGTGTCCGTCGCGAAGCAGTACCAGAACCAGGGCCTGAGCCTTCCGGACCTGATCAACGAGGGCAACCTCGGCCTGATCAAGGCCGCCGAGAAGTTCGACGAGACCCGCGGCTTCAAGTTCATCTCCTACGCCGTGTGGTGGATCCGCCAGAGCATCCTCCAGGCCCTCGCCGAGCAGAGCCGCATCGTGCGTCTGCCGCTGAACCAGGTGGGCTCCCTGAACAAGATCAACAAGGCCCTCTCCAAGTTCGAGCAGGAGAACGAGCGCCAGCCCTCCAACGAGGAACTGTCCGAAATGATCGACGTCCCCAAGGACAAGATTTCCGATACCCTCCGCGTGAGCGGCCGCCACGTCTCCGTGGACGCCCCGTTCGTGGAAGGCGAGGACAACAGCCTGCTGGACGTCCTCCCCAATGACGACTCCCCGATGGCCGACCGCGGCCTCGTGAACGAGTCCCTGAACACCGAGATCGAGCGCGCCCTGTCCACCCTCACGGACCGCGAGCGCGAGATCGTCAAGTCCTTCTTCGGCATCGGCTGCCAGGAGATGACCCTCGAGGAGATCGGCGAGCGCTTCGGCCTCACCCGCGAGCGCGTACGCCAGATCAAGGAAAAGGCCATCCGCCGCCTCAAGAGCCCGTCCCGGAGCAAACTCTTAAAGGGCTATCTCGGATAATGACACCGGAAAAATTCATCCAGAACAAGGCCGCCGAGGCCATCAAGGCCCTGTACGGGGCGGATGTCCAAGCCGATACCCTCCAGGTCGCCGTGACCCGGAAGGAGTTCGAGGGCGACTACACCCTCGTGACCTTCCCGCTTCTGAAGATCACCCACAGCGCCCCCGACGCGACGGGGAACGCGATCGGCCAGTGGCTCGTGGACAATGTCCCCGAGATTGCGGCCTTCAACTCCGTGAAGGGTTTCCTGAACCTTTCCTTCTCCGCCGTCTATTGGGACGAAACCTTCGCCGAGATCGCCGCCGACGAGGCGTTCGGCCAGCTCGCCCCCACCGGCAAGCGCATCATGGTGGAGTTCTCCTCCCCGAACACGAACAAGCCCCTCCACCTCGGGCATATCCGCAACAACCTCCTCGGTGACAGCGTGTCCCGCCTGCTGAAGGCCTGCGGCAACGAGGTCATCAAGTCCACGATCGTCAACGACCGCGGCGTCCACATCTGCAAGTCCATGCTGGCCTGGCAGAAGGAGTTCCAGGGCAAGACCCCGGAATCCACCGGCATCAAGGGCGACCACCTCGTGGGCGACTGCTACGTGGCCTTCGACAAGATGTACAAGGCCGAGGTCAAGCAGCTCATGGAGCAGGGGATGACCGAGGACGAGGCCAAGAAGGCCGCCCCTTCCCTGAAGGAGGCCCACGAGATGCTCGTCAAGTGGGAGAAGGAGGATCCGGAGGTCCGCGCCCTGTGGTCCATGATGAACGGCTGGGTCTATGCCGGTTTCGACGAGACTTACGCCGCCCTGGGCATCACCTTCGACCAGGTGGACCATGAGTCCGAGACCTACCTCCTCGGTAAGGAACTGGTGCAGAAGGGCTTGGACGAAGGCGTGTTCGTGCGCGAGGCCGACGGTTCCGTGTGGTGCGACCTCACGGCCGACGGCCTGGACCGCAAGCTCGTGCTCCGCGGCGACGGCACTTCCGTCTATATCACCCAGGACCTCGGCACCGCCGAGCGCCGTTTCGCCAAGTACGACCTCGACTCCCACGTGTATGTCGTGGGCAACGAGCAGGACTACCACTTCCAGGTCCTGAAGCTCATCCTCAAGAAGCTCGGCTTCGACTGGGCGGACCAGATCTACCACCTGTCCTACGGCATGGTGGAGCTCCCGGAAGGCAAGATGAAGTCCCGCGAGGGAACCGTCGTCGACGCCGACGACCTCATCCAGAGCATGTACGAGGAGGCGAAGAAGACCTCCGAGGAAAGCGGCAAGCTCGCGGACCTGAGCGAGGAGGAGAAGGACAAGCTGTACCACATGATCGGCCTCGGCGCCCTCAAGTACTTCATCATCAAGGTCGATCCCAAGAAGACGATGCTCTTCAACCCGAAGGAGTCCATCGACTTCAACGGCAACACCGGTCCTTTCATCCAGTACACGCACGCCCGCATCTGCTCGATCCTGCGGAAAGCGACGGTGGCGTTCGGCCCCGCCGACATCACCACGGACCTCGTTCCCTCCGCGAAGGAGATCCGGCTCATCAAGCTGCTGGGCACCTTCCCGGCGAAGGTCGCCGAAGCCGGCGCGGCCCTGAGCCCCGCCGTCATCGCGAACTACGCGTACGACCTGGCGAAGGAGTTCAACCAGTATTATCACGATACCCCGATTCTCCGGGAGGAGAACCAGGGTATCCTGAAGTTCCGGCTGGAACTGATTTCCGTGATGGCCCGGACGCTCCGCTGTGCCATGGGCATCCTGGGCATCCAGCTTCCGGACCGGATGTAGGTCAAAGCTTTTCCAACACCTTGCGGACGGCGGCCTTCGGGTCGCCGTTCGGCGTACTGGCGAAGGTGCCGGGGCGCTTCGACCACCATTCGTATTCGAAGTCCTTCATCGCGTCGAGGAGACCTTTTTCGTCGAATTCGACACCGGCGTCCAGGGAGGCGTCGACGGCGTCCAGGAACATTTTCCAACGTCCTTTGTAGTAGGTGCTTACGAGGCCGGCCCAGGTGCGGTCGGCATAGTCGGTGAGCATGTTGCCGCGGTCGCCCCAGGTGGTGAGGAGGTTGCGGGCGTTGGACTCGTAGTAGTCGGATTCTTCCGGGGTGGCGCCCCAGGCGCGGGCGTCGGCGATCCACTTGCCCACGAGGAAGTAGGAGTGCGTCGACAGGAGCTCTTCCATCCGGTCGAAGGTGTCCAGGAGGTCGGTCTTCAGCTGGGCCATGGCATCGCGGTCGCCGGCTTCGTAGGCTTTCTTGTAATCGGCAAAGCGGGCCTCGAAGCGGTTGGAAAGATACTGGCGCGTGAGGTTCACGAGGTCGAACTCGTACGCACTGGCGTGGGAATCGACCTCCAGGAGCTTCTGGACGGTTTCCAGGAGCTTCTCGTTCTCATAGGTGAAACGGACGCTGGAGTGGTAGGAGGAAGAGCGTCCGAAGGAAGGCCGCAGGTTCATGATGGGGGAGTGCCCGGGGACGGAACGGTCCACGTAGATCTCGTCCAGGAGGGTTTTCCAGGCTTCCCGGCCGGGCTCGCTGACGAGGCCCAGCCGGCTGTCGGCCAGCGCCTGTCCATAGGCGGCGAGGTCCTGGTGCTGCGGGATGTCCCAGGCCTTCTCGAAGATGAACTGGTACATGAACGGGTTGCAGTCGAAGCCTTCCAGGGTGGAGCCGAGGCCCTTGAAATTCGGGCCGGCCTCCGCGAAGGTGCCTTCGATGCGCTTGTCGATGTCCGCGAAGTTGCCGGCCAGGTACGTGTTGCCGCCGAAGTTGCCCAGGTAGCACCAGATGAACGGCACGCCGTAGTAGCTCTGGGTCTGGCGCCAGACTTCCTGACGCTCGCAGTAGTAGTCCAGCAGGAGGGACTTCTCGGCCGGATAGGAGGTGATGTACGGCTCGATGCGGTCCTGGGTCCAGTACTTCCGCTCGTTCCAGAACAGCCAGGTCATCTGGAGCCAGACGGCGTCCGGGTCCACGGCCGCGAGGGACTCGTAGCACTGGCGGCTGACGCGGGACAGGTAGTCGGGCTCCCAACTCTTCGGGATCATCTCGTTGAACAGGTCGATGCCGTAGATGTGGTCCGTCCCGTAGATTTCCGTCTCCTTCTCCACGAACTTCTTCTGGATGACGGGGAACAGCGGGTCCATCGGATCCAGGAAGTACGGATAGTCCTCCAGGTCGAAGCCGGCCCAGTCGCTCATCCGCTCGATCTGCGCTTCCGGGTAGATGCGGTTCAGCTCCGGCGGCACGTGGCCAGCGAAGGCTGGCAGGACGGGCCGCATGTTCAGCTCCCGCTCCCGCGCGACGATCTTCTTCTGGAGCTCCGCCTGGCCGTCCAGCCAGGACATGGGCAGCGGGCTGCCCCAGTGGTCGATGTTCAGCATCCGGTGCCAGGGAAGGTGCGCCGGACCGGTGAAATAGGTCCGGACCTCTTCGTCGGTCAGGCCCATCTCCGTCCAGATCTTGTACCAGATGGCCTCCTGGCCGGTGATGGCGAGGGGAAGATTGATGCCCTGCAGGGCCATCCAGTCGATGAAATGCTCCCATTCGCTCCACTGCCACCAGGGCATCGTGTAGCCGTAGGTGCAGTAGTTGAGGAAGAAGCGGTCCTCCACCCGGGCCTTCACTTCCACGGGCTCCGCCACCTTCGGGAGCTTCCGGGGAACGTCGATCCGGTCCCAGGAGAACCAGCCCACGTTCACGAGGCAGTAGTACTTCAGGTAGTGGTTCAGGCCTACGGCCATCGAGTTGGCGTTGTTGCCTTCGATGATGACGCGGGAGCCCCGGGAGCTGAGGCGGAACACGTCCGCGTCGGCCTCCGTCAGGCGGAATTCGATCCTGTCGGCGGTCTTCCCGAGGAGGCGGTGCGCCAGGGCCGATGCGGCCTGCGTGTCGGGATCGTCGTACCGGGGGGCGGAAACGCAGCCGGCCGCCAGGAGGGCGGCCGCTGCAAGCGTCAATAACAGGGTCCTCATCTTACGAAATGAACTGGGCTTTCAGGAGTTCGATCTTCTGCGGGGCGTCGTCGCCGCGGGCGCCGAAGTAGAACTTGATCTTGGGCTCGGTGCCGGAGGGACGGACGGAAACCACGTCGCCGGCCGCGTTGAAGAACTGGAGGACGTTGGACTTCGGGAGGCCGGTCTCCTCGGGCTTGAGGTAGTCGATGACCTTCACAAGCGGGCTGCCGGCGATCTCCTTGGGCGGGCAGGCGCGGTAGTCGGCCATGATCTTCTGGATCTCCTCGGCGCCGGACTTGCCCTTGCGGACGATGTATACCATCTTTTCCACGTACAGGCCGTATTCCTTGTACACCTTCTGGAGGAGTTGCCACAGGGTCATGCCCTGGTCGGCGGCCCAGGCGGCGCACTCGGCCACGGCGCAGCCGGCGACCTGCGCGCACTTGTCACGCACGAAGGAGCCGAGGTTGAAGCCGTAGGACTCTTCGCCGCCGCAGATGAACGTGGCCTTGCCTTCCTGCAGTTTCTGGACTTCGGCGATGTACTTGAAGCCGGTGAGGACGTTGTAGCACTTCACGCCGAAATGCTCGCAGATCGCAGCGAGGAGTTCACTGGTGACGATGGTCTTGACGCAGTACTGGTTGCCGTCCAGTTTTCCGAGTTCCTTCCAGCGGGTGAGGATGTAGTAGGTGAGGAAGCTCCAGGTCTGGTTGCCGGTGAGCTGGACCATCTTGCCTTCGTCGTTCCGGACCGCGATGCCCAGGCGGTCGGCGTCCGGGTCGGTGGCGAGGACGAGGTCCGCGCCGGTCTCGTCGGCCTTCTCCAGGGCCATCTTCATGGCCGCGGGCTCCTCCGGGTTCGGGGAGACGACCGTCGGGAAGTTGCCGTCGCTCACGTCCTGCTCGGGGACGTGGATGACGTTCTTGAAGCCGATGCGGGCGAGGGCTTCGGGCATCAGCTTGACGCCGCAGCCGTGCAGCGGGGTATAGACGATCTTGAGGTCCGCGTGGCGGGCGACGGATTCCGGGGACAGCATCAGGGAGAGCTGGTCCCTCAGGTAGCACTCGTCCACCTCGGCGCCCATCGTCTCGATGCCGCCGGGCACGGTGCCGGCGACCGGGGCGAAGCGCACGTCAGCCGGGTCCTCGATTTTCGCGACCTCGGCGACGATGTCCTTGTCCACGGGCGCGGTGATCTGGCCGCCGTCGCACCAGAAGACCTTGTAGCCGTTATACTCCTTGGGGTTGTGGCTGGCCGTGACCATGATGCCGGCGGTCGCGCCCTTGAGGCGGATGGAGTAGCTCAGTTCAGGGGTGGGGCGGAGGGCGTCGAACAGGTACACGTGGATGCCGTTGTTGGAGAGCACGTCGGCGGAAATCTCGGCGAACAGGCGGGAGTTGTTGCGGCTGTCGTGCGCGATGCACACGCTGGCGGCGCCTTCCACGTGGGCCTTGATGTAGTTCGCGAGGCCCTGGGTGGCCATCCCCACGGTGTACTTGTTCATCCGGTTCGTGCCCACGCCCATAATGCCGCGGAGGCCGCCGGTGCCGAACTCGAGGTTCCGGTAGAAGGCGTCTTCCAGGCCCACGGGGTCGGTTTCCTGCAGTTTCTTGATCTCTGCCTTGGTCTCGGCGTCGAAGTTCCCTTCGAGCCAGCTCTTGACCACTTCCTTGTAATCTTTCATATCGATGATTTTAGTGTTATAGTCTATTATGCAAATGTAAGGATAATTGTGTATTTTTGCAATGCAGATGCCCTTCGCCGATTTCATATTGCAACACGAGGCGGACGACCCGGTCCGGCTCCTGCTGTCGCGGGACAAGTATCCGGATATCGACATCGACCTGGCTGTCACGACCTTGGAAGTGCGGCGCAAGCTCCGCACGAAAGTCCCCGAGTGGTACGCCGTCCCGTCGCTGGTTTACCCTTTCCGGCTCTCCGGAGAGCAGTGCAGTTCATCGGAAACCGCCAGATATAAGGCATGGCTTGCTTCGGGTTTACGGCTGGAGGGTGTACCACCGCAAACCGTCGCTACGCGACCCCTCCCATCAAAGATGGGCCCCTCCCTCTTATGTGGCCGAGGGTGGCCACAGGTTTGCGGTGGTACACCCTCCAGCCTGAATGTGGCAGATCTGACAGGGGGAATGGGGGTGGATGCGTGGGCGTTTGCGCAGGTTTCCAAGGAGGTGCTGTATAATGAGATGCAGCTTGAATTGGTTAGGGCGACGGAGTTGAATTTCAGGGAGTTGGGGGTGGAGAATGTGCGGTTCCGGAACTGCCGGGTGGAGCCCGGAAAGGTGAAGGAGGTGCTGGACGGGTTCCGGCCCGATGTCATCTTCCTGGATCCGGTAAGAAGGGCCGAAGACGGCCGGAAGGTGTTCCTCATCGAGGAGTGCCAGCCGGATGTGCTGGGATTGCTGCCGGAACTGTTCGAGGCGGCCCGGTACGTGCTGCTGAAACTCTCGCCGATGGCGGACATCACGATGGCTTGCAAGCGGCTGGGAGCGCACGTGAAGGAAGTGCACGTCGTGGCCGCAGGAGGGGAGTGCAAGGAACTCCTGTTCCTCCTGGACCGCGAATGGGAAGGGGCCCCTGCGACCTTCATTGTCGAAGGCGGCGCCGTGATGGAGATTCCGGGTCAAGCCCGGAATGAGGGTGAGGGTCAAGCCCGGAATGAGGGTTCCCCCCTTGTCATTTCGACTGGAGCGAAGCGGAGTGGAGAAATCTCGCTCTTCGAGCCCGGGAAGGCCCTGCTCAAGGCCGGGGCGTTCGGGCTGCCCTGCGGGCGGTTCGGATTGACCAAGCTGGGGCAGCATACGCATCTGTATGCGGGCGAGGCGGTTCCGGAGGAGCTGCGGCCGTTCGGGAAGGTGTTCGAAATCCAGGAGGTGCTGCCCTTGAACAACCGGACGATAAAGGAGGCCGGGAAACGGTGGCCGCAGGCCGAGGTGACGGCCCGGAACGTGCCCATGACCTCCGACCTGCTGCGGAAGAAGCTCGGCTGCGCCTCAGGCGGGGACATCCACCTGTTCGGCGTCCGGGTCGAGGCGGCCGCGGAGGCGGGCAACTATTTGATTGTAACCAAGAAACGATATGGAACAGATTGAAAGGATCCGGCATTACGAGTCGCTGCTGGACCGGATCGCCCCCGTCCTGGAGAACCTGGAGGAGGCGCTGGACGCCTTCGACGGCATCCAGGAGGACGTGAAAGAACTGTCGGCCTACTATGAGAGCGACGAGTGGCGCGACGATTTCGAGGCCGACGACGCCGGGAAGCTTCCCAAGGACCTCAAGCGCGGCGTACTCTCCGAGGACGGCATCTACGATGTCCTCTCCGACCACTACGCCCTGACCGTCCGCCTGCTGGACACCGTCTCCACCATCCTCAAGAACAGATAGACCATGACACGGACAGATACCCCTTTCTGGAAGTGGCTCCTGCTTTTCATCGCGGGGTGCTTCCTGTTTCTCCTCGCATACGCTTTCTCTTCCATTCCGACGGCCCTGGATGAGGCGGTGAAGATGCCGCTCTGGCTGCAGGCCATCCTGTGCGTGCTCACTTCCGCCGGTGTGCTGGCGCTGTATGCGCTCTGGTGGAGGTGGACGGAGAAGCAAAAGGCCAGGGACATCCCCCTGCGCCGGCTGGCCGGGGATACGGCCCTCGGCTTCGGCGTGGGCATCCTCTTTTTCATCCTGGTGACCGGTTTCATCGCCCTGATGGGCGGTTATCGCATCGACAGTGTCGACTGGAACTGGAATGCGCTGGTCAGGAGCCTGTTCATGTTCCTGGTCGTCGGCGTCGGGGAAGAGGTCCTGTTCCGCGGCATCGTGTTCCGGATGATCGACGACCGGTGGGGGACTGTCGTCGCCCTCGTCGTTTCGGCCCTGATCTTCGGCTTCGTCCATATCTTCAACAACAACGCGACGGTGTGGTCTTCCGTGGCCATCGCCGTCGAGGCCGGCCTCCTGCTGGGCGCCGCGTACAAATGGTCAGGCACCCTGTGGGTACCTATCGGCATCCACTGGTCCTGGAACTACTTCCAGGGCCCGGTTTTCGGTTTTGCAGTCTCGGGAAACGGCACCCCGTCCTTGATCTCCCCGGTCATCCAGGGCTCCGACTGGCTTACCGGCGGCTCCTTCGGCGCCGAAGCCTCCATCCCCGCCTTCGTCCTGGGCCTCGCCCTGGCTATCGGGTTCCTGCTGCTTCCTCGGCGAACTGCCTGCACCAGTCGGTAAGGCCACAGGCGGCGCATTTGGGGGCGCGGGCGGTGCAGGTGTAGCGGCCGTGGAGGATGAGCCAGTGGTGGGAGCGGGCGCGGAGATGCTCCGGAATGTGCCGCTCCAGGTCGCGCTCGACCTCCAGCGGCGTCTTGCCGTTTGAAAGTCCGAGCCGGTGGGATACGCGGAAGACGTGCGTGTCCACGGCGATGACGGGCTTGTCATAGACGACGGAGGCGATGACGTTCGCGGTCTTGCGGCCGACGCCCGGGAGGGTCATCAGCGCGTCGATGTCCGAGGGCACTTCGCCGCCGAAATCGGCCAGGAGTTTCTGCGCCATGGCGATCAGGTGCCCGGTCTTCGAATTCGGATAGGAAACGCTTTTCACATAGGGAAATACCTCGTCGAAGCTGGCGGAAGCCAGGTCCTGCGGGGCGGGGAAGCGTTCGAACAGGGGCGGGGTGACGACGTTCACCCGCCGGTCCGTGCACTGGGCCGACAGGATGACGGCCACGAGCAGCTGGTAGGGGTTGCCGTAGTGGAGTTCGGTCTCGGCGATGGGGACGTTCCGTTCGAACCAGTCCACGATGCCCGCGAAGCGTTCCTTGCGCGTCATATCGTCAGGTCCAGCTCGAAGGTGTTGTCCTCGAAGACTTCCGTACAGCGCTCGTCGGCGCAGGAGAAGACGCGGCCGGGGTAGCGCTCGAAGATGGAGCGGTTGTGCGTGACCATGATGATGGCCGTGCCTTCCTCGTTCAGCTTGCGGAGAAGCTTCAGGATGCCGTCGGCGGTTTCGCCGTCCAGGTTGCCGGTGGGCTCGTCGGCGAGGATGGCCTGGGGGCGGTTCAGCAGGGCCCGGGCGATGGCGATGCGCTGCTGCTCGCCGCCGGAGAGCTGGTGCGGCATCTTGTGGGCCTTGGTGCCCATGCCCACGTCCTCCAGGACCTCCGTGATGCGGGTGTCGATGGCGGTGCGGTCCTTCCAGCCCGTAGCGCGGAGGACGAACTCGAGGTTCGCTTCCACGGAGCGGTCCATCAGCAGCTGGAAATCCTGGAACACGACGCCCAGGCGCCGGCGCAGCATCGGTATGTCTTTTGTACGGATGTCGCGGAGATTGAACCCGCAGACGGTGCCTTCCCCCTTGGCGAGCCGGTTTTCGGCCGTCATCGTCCGGATGATGGAGGTCTTGCCCGAGCCCACCTTGCCGACGACGTACACGAAGTCGCCCGGGTTGATGGCCATGTCGAGGCCGTAGATGACGACGCTGTCCCCGCCCAGGATGTCTGCGCCGCTGAATTGGATGATGGGTTCCATTGCGTTTTTGGACTGGATTACACAAAGATAATCAGAAAAATTCGTAAATTTGTAAAATAATATACTCGAAGATGAAGAAAAGACTGATCCTGGCCCTGGCGGCCGTCCTCCTTGCGGGTGCCGCCTCCGCCCAGACTCCCGAATACCGCCGCGCCCTGGACCTGTACGGGCACGGCATGTACGCGGAGGCCGCCCAGCTGCTGGAGCGCATTCCCGGCAGCGAAGCCGAAGGTCATGCGGCCCTCTGCGCCATCGAACTCCAGACGCCCGGTTACGAGAAGCGCGCCGAAGCCTTCCTGGACCGCTGGCCCGAATCCCCCCTCGTCCCGCAGGTGAATTTCCGCTGGGCGCAGGATCTGTTCGACCGCGGCCTCTACGAGGATGCCGCGTACCGCTTCGGCTGCGTCGCGCAGGACGAGCTGATGCCCGGCCAGGTGGCTGAATACGCCTACAAGCGGGGCTACAGCGCCTTCGGCAGCGGGGACCTCACCCTCTCCCGGATGCTCCTGGAGAAGATGCAGAACCTCCCGCCGTCCGACTACACGGCCCCGTCCCAGTATTCCCTGGGCTACGTGTGCTACTCGCAGGGCGATTTCCGCGAAGCGGCCGACTGGTTCGCGAAATCCGCCGTGGACCCGCGCTTCACCCAGCTCGCGAACTACTACATCCTCGAGTGCCGCTTCAACGAGAAGGACTACAACTACGTGGTCAAGTTCGGCGAGGACATCTACGACAAGATCCCGGCGGACCGCCAGCCGCACTTCGCCCGCATCATGTCCGAGTCCTACCTCGTCCTCGGCGACAAGGAGAAGGCCCGTTCCTACTACCAGAAGAACCTGGAGGAAAAGACGATCCGCAACCGCTCCGACTGGTTCTACGCCGGCTCCGTGCTGTATGCGGTGGAAGACTGGCAGGGCGCCGTGGAAAGCTTCAGCCAGATGCCCGAGCGCACGGACTCCCTGGGGCAGATCGCGAACTACCAGCTGGGCTACAGTTACATCCAGCTGCGTAACAAGGTGGCCGCCCTGGAAGCCTTCAAGGACGCCGCCGCCCTTCCGTTCAACAAGGACATCCAGGAGGACGCGTACTTCAACTACGCGAAACTCGCCTTCGACCTGAACAATGACGTGTCGGCCTTCAACGACTACATGAAGCGGTACGACGCCCTCTCCAAGGGGGACCAGATCTACAGCTACATGGCGATGGCCGCCCTCGCCAACCACGACTACGAGGCCGCCGTCGCGGCCTACGACAACATCGAGGAGCTGGACCCGCGGATGCAGTCCAACTACATGAAGGCCTACTTCCTCCGCGCGAACCAGCTCATCCAGAACGGTTCCTTCCGCGACGCGGTGCCGCACCTGAAGGCGGCCGCCTACTACAGCCCCCGCCAGGACCCCTTCAACCAGCTCTCCCGCTACTGGATCGCCGAATCCTACTTCCGGGACGGCAAGTATGCCGACGCCCGCGCCGTCCTCATGGACCTGTACAACCTTTCCGCCCTGGACGGCAAGAAGGAAGGGGACCAGATTCCCTATGACATCGCCTACACCTTCTTCAAGGAGGAGGACTATCCCGCTGCCCTGAAGTGGTTCAACAACTACCTCGGCGGGCGGCACGACGTCTGCGGCGCGGATGCCGAAACCCGCATCGGCGACTGCTACTTCTTCCAGAAGGACTACACGACCGCCATCGCCGCCTTCGAGCGCAAGCTGGCCGATTATCCCGATCCCGACGACATCTACCCGTACTACCGCGCCGGCGTCGCCTGTGGCCTGGTGCGCGACTTCCCGCGCAAGGTCCAGTTCCTGGAGCGCGTGAAGAAAGCCTCTCCCGGCGTCCCGTATTACTCCGACGCGATGTACGAGCTGGGCCGGGCCTATGTGTCTGTGGGCGAGCCCGAGGATGCCGTCCGGACGTTCCGGACCCTCCGCAGCTCCACCGACGATCCCGACTATGCGACCCGCGCCCTCCTGGAGCTGGGCATGATCGCCCGCAACGGCGGGGACGATGCGAAGGCCCTCGAGTACTACAAGGATGTGGCGGCCCAGGGCGGCGACTATGCCGACGACGCCCTCCTCGCCATCGAGTCCATCTACCGCACCCGCCAGGAGCCGGACGCCTACCTCGCCTTCGTCAACAGCCTGGGCGACAAGGCCGCCCGCACCGACGCCCAGAAGGAGGAAGTGTACTTCGGCACGGCCGAGGAAATCTTCCTCGGCGGCAACTACGGCAAGGCGGAGAGCACGTTCAAGAGCTATCTCGAGAAATATCCCGAGGGCGCCAAGGTGGCGGAAGCCTCGTTCTATCTGGGCGAGTGCTACCGGGGCCTGGGCGACAAGGAAAAGGCGGTCGACGCCTACGCCGCCGCCCTCGAGCGCGGTCTGGAAGGCTCCTTCCTGGAGACGGCCTACCTCCGTCTCGGTGACATTTCCTACTCCATGCAGCGTTATCCCAAGGCATACAGCTCCTACATGAAGCTCCGCGACGTGGCCCAGCTGGACGACAACAAGTCCGCGGCCACCGTGGGCATGATGCGGTCCGCCTTCAAGGCCCGCGAGTACGAGGACGCGCTCGACGCCGCGCAGTCCGTGCGCGCCGTCCGCGGCGCCTCCGACGCGCTGCGGCGCGAGGCCGACTACGTCCGCGCCAAGTCCTGCCTCGGCATGAGCCGCCGCGCGGAAGCCTACGGCATCTTCGAGCAGCTCGCCAAGGATCCGTCCACCGACGAAGGCGCCGAAGCCGCCTACCTGATCATCCAGGACCGCTTCGACCGCGCCGAGTTCGACGGCATCCAGGACAAGGTCTATGACTTCGCCGGCAAGGCCTCCGGCCAGAACTACTGGCTCGCCAAGGCGTTCATCGTCCTGGGCGACACCTTCGCCGAGAACGGCAACCTGACCCAGGCGAAGGCCACTTTCGAGAGCATCAAATCCGGGTACAAGCCCTACGGTCCCGAGGACGAAGTCCTGGACCAGGTGGAGATGCGGCTGAGAAAACTTAACAAGTAGCACGAACATGAGACAGCATATCCTCGCGACGGCCCTTGCGGCGGCGGTGACCGCCCTGGCCTATGGACAGAACCTCAATCCGACCGTGGAGGTCACGAACGCCTACCAGGGCGGCGCCTCCTCCATCGCCAAGCCTGCGCAGCAGATGGCGGTGCCGGATTCCGTGACCCGGTTCAACCTGGATTTCGACTATTCCGTGTTCGAGAAGCCCTATCAGGGCGCCTATGAGTTCACGCCCTACTACGTGCAGCTCAAGCCCACGCCCAAGCCTTCCACGACGGAGAAGTTCTATCTCCGCGCCGGCGCCGGCTTTACCCTCCATCCTGAGCTGGACTTCGTCTTTACGCCGGTCCAGAAGGAGAAGTACCGGATGAGTGTCTATGCCACCCACCAGTCCTATTTCGGGCGGTACCACGATTTCGCCCTGGGCACGCCCCAGGACGGCATCACGCCGGTGGTCAAGTCCGGGGATAAGATGAAGGGCTACCTGGCCGATACGAAGGCCGGCATCGACGGTGTCTTCAACTGGGACGGCGGTCTGGCCTCCCTGGACCTCGGCTTCCGCAACCGGATGGCCGATGACGCCTATCATTACCAGAAGATGAGCGGTCTCGAGGCCAAGGCCCGCGTCCGCTCCCTGCCGTCGGACGAAATGCACCTGATGTATGACGCGGCCATCGACTATTCCCTCCTGGGCGGCGACCTGTCGAGTTTCTCGCGGATTGCGAAGGACTTCCGCGAGAGCAAGTTCGACCTTGCCGGTGAATTCGGTCCCGTCCTCGATGCGGACCATCGCGTCCTCGTGGGTCTGAACCTGGACCTGGCGCGCTATATGGGCGATTTCGCCGGCTATACCGGCCGGATGGCCCTCACGCCCAAGTACCAGTTCAACCTGGACCGCTGGCGCTTCAGCCTGGGCGCCCAGGTGTCCTGGCTCATCTATTCGGAGGAGTTCAATCTCTGGGACAAGGACTTCCAGCACAAGTCCGGCTTCATCTATCCGGACGTCCATGTGGACTTCCACCTGCTGGACGACCGGCTGATCCTCCAGACCTCCGCGACGGGCGGCGACCGGTTCAACACCCTGTCCGGCCAGTTCTTCTCGCATCCCTTCTCCTATGACGCCCAGTACGGGCATTCCGTGGAGCGGGTGCGCGCCATGATCGGCGCGCGGGGCAATATCGCCAGCCGCTTCCGCTACGACCTCCAGGGCGGTTACGCCCGCTGGACCTATGCGCCCATGGAGGGAATGGCCATGTATTACATCAGCGTGGCCAATCCGGCGGGATCCGATTCCTCCACCCTCCAGCCGGTCGAGCTCGCCGAAATCCTGGTCCTGAGGCCCGCCCTGTGGGAAAAGGGCTTCAACCTCCTGTTCGTCGACTTCGACTACGGGTGGAAATCCGAGAGCGTGACCGTGGACGGCAAACTGTCCTACCGGCATACGAACATCGCCGACAGCGGCGCTTTCGCCCCGGCGGCCTTCACGGGCTTCATCCGTCCTGCGTACAACTACGGCGAACGGATGAAAGGCGGTCTGGACATCGCCTGGTCCACGGGCCGGAAGGCCACCGCCACTTATCTCGATGACGGCGGGTCAATCACCCGGACCTACCGCGTCCCCGGCTGGGTGGATCTTGGCCTGTTCGCGGAGTACCGTTTCACCCACCGTTTCGGCTTCTGGGCGAAGGGCGGCAACCTGCTGAACCAGGTGGTCCAGAAAACCCCGCTCCACGCCGAGGCGGGAATGTATTTTACGGGCGGAATCGTATTGAATTTCTAGGAAAAAATTGCTATATTTGCATGTTTATATGCAAACGTGCAAATTATGGCAGATATCGAGGAATTGAAGCAGGCTGAGGAGCAGTATTCAGCCAACAGTATCCAGGTCCTGGAAGGTCTCGAGGCGGTCCGCAAGCGCCCCTCCATGTATATCGGAGACATCGGTGAAAGAGGTCTCCACCATCTTGTCTACGAAGTCGTCGACAACTGTATCGACGAGGCGATGGCCGGCTTCTGCACGGACATCGAGGTCACCATCCTCGAGGACAATTCCGTCCGGGTGAAGGACAACGGCCGCGGCATCCCGACCGGCATGCACGAGAAGGAGCACCGCAGCGCGCTGGAAGTCGTCCTGACGGTCCTCCATGCGGGCGGCAAGTTCGACAAGAACAGCTACAAGGTTTCCGGCGGTCTGCACGGCGTGGGCGTCTCCTGCGTGAACGCGCTCTCCGACCTGCTCGTCGCGGAAGTCCACCGCGAGGGGAAGATCTTCGTCCAGAAGTATTCGAAGGGAAAGCCCATCACCGCCGTCGAGGTCGTCGGCACCACGTCCGAGTCCGACACCGGCACCACAATCACCTTCCATCCGGACGCTACCATCTTCACCCAGACCATCGTCTACAAGTACGACACCCTGGCGAACCGGCTCCGCGAGCTGGCCTACCTGAACAAGGGCATCCGCATCACGCTGACGGACCTTCGCGACAAGGTGGACGAGTTCGAGACCGCCGAGGACGGCGAGCGCAAGGCCACCGGCAACCAGGTGCACCGCAGCGACGTGTTCTACAGCGAGCACGGTCTCCGCGAGTTCATCGACTACCTGGACGCGGGCGAGCCCAAGCTCATCCCCGATCCCATCACCGTGAATTCCGACAAGGTGATCCCCATCGACATCGCCCTCCAGTACAACCAGGGCTTCCGCGAGCGGATCTACTCCTACGTGAACAACATCAACACCATCGAGGGCGGTACGCACCTGCAGGGCTTCAAGATGGGCCTGTCCCGTTCCCTGAAGAACTACGCGGAGAAGAACAACCTCCTCGCCAAGTTCAAGGGCGACCTTTCCCCGGAGGACTTCCGCGAAGGCCTGACCGCCGTCATCTCCGTGAAGGTGGCCGAGCCGCAGTTCGAAGGCCAGACCAAGACCAAGCTGGGCAACCCGGAGGCCACCTCCGCCGTCTCCCAGGCCACGGCCGCGGCGATGGAGCAGTACCTGGAGGAGCACCCCAAGGAAGGCAAGACCATCGTCGAGAAGATCGTCCTCGCCGCGACGGCCCGCGCCGCCGCCCGCAGGGCCCGCGAGATGGTGCAGCGCAAGTCGCCGATGGGCGGCGCCGGCCTGCCCGGCAAGCTGGCCGACTGCTCCGACCGCGATCCCGAGAAGTGCGAGCTCTTCCTCGTCGAGGGTGACTCCGCAGGCGGAACGGCCAAGCAGGGCCGCGACCGCCGCATCCAGGCCATCCTCCCGCTCCGAGGCAAGATCCTGAACGTGGAGAAAGCCGCCCAGGACCGCGCCTTCGAGAGCCAGGAAGTCCGCAACATCTACACCGCCCTCGGCGTCACCGTGGCGCAGGAGGATGAGAACGGCGAGAAGCGCATGGACCTTTCCAAGCTCCGCTACCACAAGGTCATCATCATGACCGATGCGGATGTGGACGGCTCCCACATCGCCTGCCTCATCCTGACTTTCTTCTTCCGCTACATGTTCGACCTCATCAAGAACGGCTATGTGTACCTGGCTACGCCGCCGCTCTACCGGGTCCGCCGCGGCAAGGAGGAAGTGTACTGCTGGACCGACGCCCAGCGGGACGAGGCGTGCGAGCGCATGGGCCGCGGCTGTGATGTCCAGCGCTACAAAGGTCTCGGTGAAATGTCCGACACCCAACTCTGGGAGACGACCATGGACCCGTCCCGCCGCCTGCTCCGGCAGATCACCATCGAGAACGCCGCGGAAGCGGAGCGCACCTTCTCGATGCTGATGGGCGACGACGTTCCGCCGCGCCGCGCCTTCATCGAAGAGAACGCCCATTATGCAAATATCGACGCCTAAGATTCCCCGGCGGATCCTCCCGCTGGTCATTGTCTTCGCAATCCTCGTGCTGTCCATGCCGCGGACTGCGAAGTTCAATTACGACTACCGGAAGGGTTCTCCCTGGCCGTACGAGACGCTCGTCTCCCAGTTCGACTTCCCGATCCTCAAGACCGAGGAACAGCTCCTGGAGGAGATCGACAAGGTGGACGGGGGAACGGTCCCGTACTACCGCTATTCGGAGGAGGTCGTCAACAACACCGTGAAGGCCATCCAGGGCCTCGACCTCGGGAAATACGCCCGCCTGCGTCCCGCCATCGCCTCCGGCATGGCCGACATCTACGCCAAGGGCGTGATCTCCGACGCGAAGGAGAAGCTGGACCGCGGCTACGGCGTCCTGTCGGGCGAGGTCATCTACATCCAGCGGAACAAGCGTGCCTCCGAGTATCCCCGGAGCGAGGTTTACAAGGTCTCCGACGCCAGGAACCAGCTCCTGGCCGATGTCTCCCGCGCCTATCCGGACGTGAACCTGGACTCCCTGTTCAAGCGCTCGGGCGTGTACGACCTCATCGTCCCGAACCTGGTCTTCGACCGGTCCATGACCGAGCTCAGCCACGCGGAATCCGCCGCCTACGTGTCGCCGACTTCCGGCTTCGTGAGCGCCGAGCAGAAGATCGTCTCCAAAGGCGAGATCGTCACGCCGGAGATCGCCCAGATCCTGGACTCCTACAAGGCCGAATACAACAAGATGTACGGCTACGAGGGACCCCGCATCCTGCTGTGGCTGGGGAACATCCTCCTCGCCCTGGCCCTCGTGGTCATCCTGTACTTCTGCATCTACTTCACCCACCGGGAGATTTTCGGGAAGCCCAAGCGTTACTACTACCTGCTGACGGTCTTCACCCTGACCGCGGTCGCCTCGTTCCTGGTGGAATGGTTCGCCCCGTCGATGGTGTTCCTGATTCCGTTCGCCATCGTCATCCTGTACCTGCAGGCCTTCTTCCCCAAGCGGGTGGTCCTGCCCGTGTACATGGTCTCGCTGCTGCCGCTGCTGATTTTCTCCGGAAACGGCGTGGAACTGTTCGTGGTGTTCCTGTGCGCCGGCATCGTGTCGATGAACACGTTCAAGTACTACAATCGCGGCTGGCGCCAGTTCCTGAACGCTCTGGTCATCTTCGGGGTGGAGGCGGTGGTCTTCGCCGGCTTCTGGCTTATCGACGCCGGACACAGCCTGATGTGGAACAACATCCTGCTGCTGTTCATCGGGGCGATGCTCACGGTGGCCCTGTACCCGGTCATCTACCTGTTCGAGCGGGTCTTCAACCTGGTGTCCACCACCCGGCTCGAGGAACTCGCCGACACGAACAGCAAGCTCCTCCGCGAGCTGAACGCCAAGGCCCCCGGCACCTTCCAGCACAGCCTTCAGGTGATGAACATGGTCGACGAAGCCGGCCATTCCGTCCATGCGAACGTCCCGCTCCTGCGGGCCGCCGCCCTCTACCACGACATCGGCAAGATGCGGAACCCGCTCTGCTTCATCGAGAACAGCTCCCGGACGCCGGGAAGCCCCAACTATCACGACGGCAAGAGCCCGCGCGAGAGCGCCCGCGACATCATCGCCCACGTCCAGGACGGCCTGGAGATCGCCAAGGCGAACAACCTCCCGAACGAAATCTCCGACTTCATCCTCACGCACCACGGCACCTCCTTCACGGCCTCTTTCTACAACCAGTACCTGAACGAAGGCGGCGACCCGAACGACGTGGACGATTTCTTCTACAAGGGCCGGAAGCCTCGCGCGAAGGAGGAAGTCATCCTGATGATCTGCGACTCCGTGGAGGCCGCCTCCCGGACCCTCAAGGAATACACGCCCGCCTCCTTCGACAAGTTCGTCGAGGACATGGTGGCGGCGAAAGAGAAATCCGGCCAGTTCGAGCATGCCGAGATCACGATCCGCGAAATGAACATCGTGAAGGCCACGCTGAAGACCTATCTGCAGCAGCTCTACCACGAACGGGTCGAATACACCCAGCGCGAAGTGAAAGAATAATAACAAAAACCAAACGATACAATGAACATTACCAAGACCCAGCCCGATGCCCTGAACTACCAGGTCACCATCGACATCACCCCGGACGACTACGCCGAGGCCCTCAAGAAGAGATTGAACGAATACCGCCGCCGCGCCGACATCAAGGGTTTCCGCAAGGGAATGGCCCCGATGTCCCTGATCCAGCGCCTGTATGGCGACCAGTCCCTCTATGAGGCCGTGAACCGGCTCGTCTCCGAGCAGCTCGACACCTTCATCCGCGACGAGAAGATCCGCGTCGTCGGCGAACCCCTCCCGTCCGAGGACCAGCCCCAGCTGGAGTGGAAGCCCGGCGCCGACTTCACCTTCAAGTTCGACATCGCCCAGACCCCGGAACTGAACTTCGAGGCCGGCGAGGGCGACAAGATCCCGTACTATGAGATCAACGTCACCGAGGACGCCAAGAAGGCGATGAAGGCCCAGATGCTCCAGCAGTACGGCGCTCTCCAGGAAGGTGAGAAGGCCGGCGAGAACGACTACATCATCGCCGACATCGCGAACGACAGCCACAGCGCCGAGGGCGTGTACATCTCCGTGGCCCATGTCGCCGAGATCGCCCGTCCGCTGTTCGTCGGCAAGAAGGCTGGCGACAAGTTCACCTGCGACGTGAGCGTGGCCTTCGAGAACGAGACCGACCGCGCCTCCATGCTCAAGGTGGACAAGGCGAAGCTCGCCACCCTGGATCCCGTCTTCAACTTCACCGTCGTGAACGTCAAGACCTTCAAGGCCGCCGAGTCCAACCAGGAGACCTGGAACCAGATGTTCGGCGAAGGTGCCGTCACCAGCGAGGAGCAGTTCATGGAGAAGGTGGTCGAGCGCATCCGCGCCAACTACACCCAGGAGGCCAACTACCGCTTCGCCGCCGACGTCCGCAAGTACTTCGTGGACAAGGCCGACATCCAGCTCCCGGAAGCTTTCCTCAAGCGCTGGCTCGTCTATGCCAATGACGGCAAGTACACCGCCGAGCAGGTGGAGAAGGAGTTCCCCGGCTTCGTCGAGGACTTCAAGTGGCAGCTCACCCGCGGCTACCTGATGCAGAAGCTCGGCCTGAAGGTCGAGAAGGCCGACATCGAGCAGGCCGCCGAGAGCTACGTCGCCTACCAGTACGCCATGTACGGCATGGGCAACGTCCCGCAGGACCTGATCAAGAGTTCCGCCCGCAACGTCCTGGAGGACGAGAACCAGGTGCGCCGGCTCGAGGAGCAGGTGGAGGACAACAAGACCATCGGCGCCCTGCGCGAGAAGGTCAACCTCCAGACCAAGAAGATTTCCGAGGAAAAGTTCCGCGCCCTGAAATAATCCGGCCGTTTTCCCGTATTCTCAGGTGTACCAGAAATGACTGACATGAACGAATTCGAGAAATTTGCCGTGAAAGGCCAGGGCATCGGCTCGGCCACCCTGTCCCGCTATGCGTCGGCCCTCGACGCCTATATCAATCCGACCATCACCGAGGAGCGCAAGCTGAACGTCGCCCAGATGGACGTCTTCAGCCGCTTGATGATGGACCGCATCATCTTCCTGGGCGTGCCCATCGACGACGATGTCGCGAACATCGTGATGGCGCAGCTGCTGTTCCTGGCGTCGGGCGATTCCCACGCGGACATCACCCTGTACCTGAACACCCCGGGCGGACAGGTGTCCTCCGGCCTCGCCATCTATGACACGATGCAGATCATCCAGCCCGACGTGGCGACGGTCTGCACCGGCATGGCGGCGTCCATGGGCTCGGTGCTCCTGTGTGCCGGCGCGCCCGGCAAGCGCAGCGCGCTGCCGCACTCCCGCGTGCTGATCCATCAGCCGCTGGGCGGTGCCCAGGGCCAGGCCAGCGACATCCTCATCGCCGCCCGCGAGATCGAGAAGACCCGCGCGGAGCTCTTCCGCATCATCGCGGAGCATTCCGGCCAGCCCGTCGCGCGCGTCGCCGCCGACGGTGACCGCGACTTCTGGATGACCGCCGAGGAGGCCAAGGCCTACGGCATGGTGGACGAGGTCCTGTACAAGAAAGCCAGGTAATGGCCAAGCGAGAGAACCATCAGAACCGCTGCGTCCTCTGCGGCCGCACCGACGCCGAGGTCCCGTTCATGCTCCAGGGCATCGACGGGTACATCTGCTCGGACTGCGCGAAGATGGCGGCGGAATACGTGGCGGAACTGGAAAAGCGGCCCAAGAAAGGGGAGACCACCGTCGGTTCGCTGGACAATGCCCCGAAACCGAAGGAGATCAAGGCCTACCTGGACCAGTATGTCATCGGTCAGGACCGGGCCAAGACCGTCCTCGCCGTGGCCGTGTACAACCACTACAAGCGCATCAGCCACAACCTGATCGAGAAGGCCGACGACGGCGTGGAGCTGGAGAAGTCCAACATCCTGCTGGTCGGGCCCACGGGAACGGGCAAGACCCTGCTGGCGAAGACCATCGCCAAGCAGCTGGACGTGCCCTTCACCATCGTGGACGCCACCGTCCTGACGGAGGCCGGCTACGTGGGCGAAGATGTCGAGAGCATCCTGACCCGGCTGCTGCAGGAGGCCGATTTCGACCTCCAGAAGGCCGAGCGCGGCATCGTCTTCATCGACGAGATCGACAAGATCGCCCGCAAGTCCGACAACCCGTCCATCACCCGCGACGTGTCGGGCGAGGGCGTGCAGCAGGCGATGCTGAAACTCCTGGAGGGGAACGTGGTGAACGTCCCGCCGAAGGGCGGCCGCAAGCACCCCGAGCAGGAGTTCATCCACGTGAACACGCAGAACATCCTGTTCATCTGCGGCGGCGCCTTCGAAGGGATCGAGCGGCACATCGCCCAGCGTAAGAACACCCGGATCATCGGCTTCAGCGCCGAGGAGAAGGAGCGCGTGGACAAGGACAATCTCCTGCAATACGTGGACGCCCAGGACCTTCGCTCCTACGGCCTCATCCCTGAGATCGTAGGTCGTCTCCCGGTCGTCACCTACCTGGACCAGCTGGACCGCGCCTCCCTCCGCCGCATCCTCACCGAGCCCAAGAACGCCATCATCCGGCAGTATCAGAAGCTCTTCGAGATGGACGGCCTGAAGCTGGAGATCGAGCCGGAAGTGCTGGACCTGATCGTGGATACGTCCATCGAGCGGAAGCTCGGCGCCCGCGGGCTCCGGAGCATCTGCGAGGAGCTGATGAACGACGCGATGTTCGAAGCGCCCTCCTCCAAGAAGAAGACCTTCAAACTTACGCTTGCTTATGCGAAAGAGCGCCTGGCTGACTAGCCTGACGCTCTTTTGCGTTCTGGCCTGCGCGGGTCCCGTCCGGGATCCCGTCAAGACGACGTTCCAGACGGGGCAGGGATGGCGGCCCACCATCGACAACCGGGCCGACGCGGTGATGGTGTACGGTGTGGGCGGGAATCCCACGGACAAGAACGCCCCCGGCAGCGTGGAGGCCCGGCTCGCTTCCTGGCGGGAGCGCGGGTACGAGACGCATTTCATGACCGGCATCGCATGGGGCGGGTATCAGGATTATTTCACCGGCGGCTGGGACGGAGAATGGCACCTGGACGAGGGCCAGGTCCGGATGGAAGGGGACACCATCTGGCATGGGCCGATGGTTCCGTACATCGTCCCGACGGAGAACTATCTGGCATACTTCAAGGAACGGCACATCAAGCGCGTCATCGACGCCGGGGTGGACCATATCTTCCTGGAAGAGCCGGAGTTCTGGGCCCATGGCGGGTATTCCGAGGCCTTCAAACGCGAATGGAAGTCCTTCTACGGCGAGGACTGGCGCCCGCAGGACGAGTCCCCGGAGGCCACATACCTGTCCTCCAAACTGAAGTATCATCTGTATTACCGGGCCCTGGACGAGGTCTGTTCCTATGCGAAAGAATACGGCCGCTCGCTGGGCCGGGAGATCAAGTGCTACATTCCCACGCATTCCCTGGTGAACTATTCGATGTGGGAAATCGTCTCGCCCGAGGCGTCGCTCGCGTCGATGGACTGCATCGACGGATACATCGCCCAGGTATGGACCGGGACCTCCCGGGCGCCGGACTACTTTGACGGAGTCCGCCGCGAGCGAGTGTTCGAGACGGCTTACCTGGAATACGGGTGCATGGCTTCGATGACGGCCCCGACCGGCCGCCGCGTCTGGTTCCTGACGGACCCGATCGAGGACGCCACCCGGGACTGGACCGATTTCCGGCGGAACTACCAGGCGACCTTCGCGGCCCAGCTGCTGTACCCGCAGATCGACACCTACGAGATCATGCCCTGGCCGGAGCGCATCTACGAGCGCCCTTACCCGGCCGGGCCGGGTTCGGACGAGCGGATCCGCATCCCGCAGGATTTCGCGTCGATGATGCAGGTGATGACGAACGCCCTGCAGGAAATGCCGGTGTCCCGGAATACCCTGGACGGCTCGCAGGGCATCTCCGTCCTGATGGCCAATTCCCTGATGTTCCAGCGGTTCCCGGTCCACGAGGGCTATGAGGACCCGCAGCTCTCGAACTTCTTCGGCCTGGCCCTGCCGCTGCTCAAGCGCGGCGTCCCCGTGGGCATCACCCACATCGAGAACCTGGGCTATCCGGAGGCGCTCAAGGACGTGAAGGTCCTCCTGATGACCTATGCCAATATGAAGCCGATGGACCCGGCCGCGCACCAGCACCTGGCTGACTGGGTGCGTGACGGGGGAGTGCTCATCTACAGCGGCACCGACACCGATCCCTTCCAGGGGGTGCGCGAATGGTGGAATACCGACGGCCGCGCCTATGCGGCCCCGGTGGACCATCTGTTCGAACTCCTGGGCTTGTCGCCCGGTCTCGGAAGGGGAGTGTACCCTTGCGGCAAAGGCCGTCTGGGTGTGCTGCGGTTCGACCCGAAGGAGTATGTGATGAATGCCGGCGGTGACGCGATGCTGCTGTTCGCCGTCGAGTCGCTGTACGGCCCGCTGCAGTGGAAGAACCACTTCCTGCTGGACCGCGGCCCCTACAAGATCGCCGCCGCGCTGGACGAAAGTGTCTCCGACGAACCCTATGTCCTGGAAGGATCGTTCATCGACCTGTTCGATCCGACGCTCCCGATCGTTACGCGCAAGGAACTCGAACCCGGCACCCAGGCCTTCCTGTACGACCTTCGCAAAGCCCCCAAGGCCCCGGCCATCCTCGCCGCCGCCAGCCGCGCCTACGACCTCCACCGAACCGCCCGCACCTTCTCCTATGTGTGCAAGGCCCCTGCGGAGACCGATAACGTCACCCGCATCCTCCTCCGCCGCAAGCCCCTGAGTGTGCTCGTGGACGGAGAACCGGCCGATGACTGCGCCTGGGACCCCGCCACCCGCACCCTCTTCCTCCGCTTTCCCAACAGCCCCGACGGCGTCCGTGTGAAAATCCGGTGGTAGTTTCCGGCGCCCGCCCTCGCCGCCAAATAGCCGCACCAAGAGGCTCGTTCTGCGCGCTGAGTTGGTGATTGCGGTGCGCCACAGGCCGATTTCGGCCCCTGGCGCACCGCAATCACCCTTGTGGACCATTTAGCGAAGACTCTCGTGCGGCTGTTTGGCGAAATCGAGGACTCAGGTCCAAATAAAAAAAGAAACACCTGCATCGCTGTAGGTGTCTCTTCCGAGTGGTGAGGACTGGCAGATTTGAACTGCCGACCTCTTGCCTGTCAAGCAAGCGCTCTAAACCAACTGAGCTAAGCCCTCGTTCATTTGGGGATTGCAAAGGTAGAAACTTTTTTTTAATCACGCAAGAGCCGGGCTCGCTTTTTTGAATAATTTGCCAAACTGTCCGCAGGATGGAGCTGCGTCATCGGACATAGGCCCGGACTTCCGTCTCGGGGAGCCGGACCAGGGTGGCAAGCTGCCGGAAGGTAAGCTTGTATTGACGCCGGAGCTGCTGGGCCAGCCGGATCCGGCCGGGCCCATCCAGCCTGCGCGGATCGCGGGTTCCGAACATTTGCTTGCAAGTGTCTCCGCAAAGGATCCGGGCCTCCTGGTCCTCGAACATGACACCCCGTTGCTCCGCCATCTTGGCCAGCATCGCCTCCTCCCGCTGCTTGGGGCTGGACAAGAAAACCCGGAACCGGTTGTGGGTGCCATAGATCGATTCGAACCGGGCAACGTCCACATAGTTGGTCGGAAGAATCAACCCATTACAAACCAGCCAGTTATCT
>ONEX01000021.1 GCA_900316955.1 uncultured Bacteroidales bacterium | reverse complement strand
CAGCTGGATGGAACGGACGACCTACACGGCTCCGGCCATCAATGTGATTGAGAACGAAAAAGAGTACGATGTGGAACTCGCCGCACCGGGACTCACCAAAGAGGACTTCAAGGTCCACATCGATGCCGACAACAACCTGCACATCGAAATGGAGAAGAAATCCGAGAACAAGGAGGGCAAGAAGCACGGCAAATACCTCCGCCGCGAATTCTCCTACGAGAAGTTCCAGCAGACGCTCCTGCTGCCGGAGGATGCCGAGGCCGAGAAGATCGAAGCCAAGATGGAAAACGGCGTGCTGAACGTCCATATCCCCAAGAAGGAGAAGGCTCAGCAACCCGAAACCGTCAAGCAGATTGCCGTCCAGTAACGGCTTGGAAACATCTCCTATTGACAAAGGACGCCGCCCGCATAGGACGACGTCCTTTTTTGCTGTCCAGCCATTATGTCGCCGCAGAGAATCGTCGAATGTAACAACCTACTCCACACTGCTTTACGCTAAATGCTTTAGGCATATCCGCCTAAAGCATTTATTGTATCATCTTGACAACCAACACTTTCCATTCGACGCCCGGAATGACGGCAGTCAGATCGATCCATACGGAGTCCGCGTCTTCATCTCCGAGAGGATATCGACAAACTCCTGCGGCAGGAGGGCGCGGACACGGTCGGAAATCGGCGCAGGGATTTCCCGGTAGAAGGCCTCGGCGATGCCGCCGGTGATGCAGGCCAGCGTGTCGGAGTCCCCGCCCAGGGAGACGGCCTTGCGGATGGCGTCCTCGAAATCCGTCGAATCCAGGAAGGCGATCATCGCCTGCGGGACCGTGCCCTGGCAGCTGTCCTCCCAATGATAGATCGGGTGCCAATATTCCCAGGTCTTGTGCAGGTCGTAGCCGAAAGTCTTTTCGACATAGTCCCGGATCTCGTCCTTGGTTTTCCCGTTCCGGGCCAGGAAGATGGCCGCGGCGGTCGCCTGCGCGCCCTTGATGCCCTCCGGATGGTTGTGCGTGACGGCCGCCGAGACCGCGGCCACCCGCTCCGTTTCCTCCAGGGAGTCGAAGAACCAGCCCACGGCGCTCGCCCGCATGGCGGAGCCGTTGCCCCAGGAGCCATAGGGATGGCGCCCGGTCCGGGACTCGTAAGGGGAAGCCCCGTACTGGCCATCGTATGGATGCAGTCCTTCTGGATTGAACAGCCAGAAATAGAATCCCGTCCCATACCCGCCCATCGGGCAGGGACAGTTCCCGGCGAATTCCACCATCGCGTCCTCCAGTTTCTGGTACGTACGCTCCGGATCCGTGAGCAGCCACCGGGCGACAGCCATCGTCATGACGCTGTCATCCGTGTAGCCGCTCTCGGAAGTGAAGAGCGTGAAATCGTAGTCTTTCGTGTTGTGGAACTCGTAGATAGACCCTACGGTGTCCCCGATGATTGCTCCCAGCATAATCGCAAAGTTAGCATTATTTCTTTTCCGGACGCTTCGGATCTTCCTTGTAGTACCGCTTCGCCCGTTCCTTCTGGGCGCGGATGCGGTCTTCGAACGTGGCGTCGGGGCAGCTCAGGTTGTACAGGCACTCTTCCTCGGCCCAGCGCTCGCGGGCGCGGCGCTCCTTCTTGAAGGTCTCGAGGGTTTCCTCCGCCGTCTTCTCGAACTTCACCACGTTCGTGATGGACAGGTCGATGGAGACCGCATGGACATCGTGGTCCGTGCCCATGTACGCGAACGACCAGCCCTCGTCCTTCAGGTGCTCGACCAGGGCCTTGACCGCCGCCAGGCTGTACTCGCGGGAGTCGTTCTCGTAGCCGTCGGTGATGACGGTCACCAGGACCGAATGGTTCTCGTCCCCCTTCAGCTCCTTCTCGAGCTTCGTGAGGGTTCTGCCCATCGCATCGTAGAGCGGCGTCGCGGATCCGGGCACATAGGTCTTGGACGTGAGATGTTCGGCCTTCGCCGGGTCCGCGTTCCAATAGACCTCGTCGATGGACGCGCTGTCGAACAGGACCAGGGTGATGTACTGCTCCTGCGTCTCCGCATATCTGGTCCGGGCGGCCTTCACGCCCCCGAGCACCTCGTTGAAGCCCATGATGGCCGGCTTCTGGATGTCCCACATGGACCCGCTGCGGTCCATGATGATCACGTTGTACACTTTCGTCTTTTCAATGTTCTTTTCCATGGTTTTTGTTGTTTTGTGTCATTTCGACGCAAATATACGGGGAGTTTTCCGAACCTACAAATATTTTATGTCATTTTAACACATTTTGTTGATTTTTCACGGAAATTGGCCTAAATTTGCCTCCGAGATGGGAAAATACTACACATACGTGCCGGGAGCGGAGTTCCCGTACCAGTACAAGTACGAGCACATGGCCGTCACCACGGACTGCGTCATCTTCACCTATGAGGACTGGAAGCTGAAGGTCCTCCTCGTGCGCCGCGGCGGCGAGCCCTACAAAGGGCAATGGGCCTTTCCCGGCGGCTTCCTGAAGATGGACGAGACCGCCCGGGAGGGCGCGCTGCGGGAGCTCCGGGAGGAGACCGCGCTCGAGCCGTCGGCCATCGGCCAGCTCGGCGTGTTCTCCGCTGTGGACCGCGACCCGCGCGAGCGCGTGATCACGATCGCCTGGTACGCCCTCGTCAAGCCCTCCGAGGTCGTGGGCGGCGACGATGCGGCCGAGGCCGCCTGGTTCCCCGTCGACGCCCTCCCTCCCCTCGCCTTCGACCACCGGGAGATCTTCGAGACGGCCATGGAGCAGCTCCGGCGCGACATCCACTTCCAGCCCGTCGGCTTCGACCTCCTGGACGACGAATTCACCATCCCCGACCTCCAGCGCCTGTACGAAGCCATCCTCGGCGTCAAGTTCGACCGCCGCAACTTCCAGCGGAAGCTCCTCGCCTCCGGCATCCTGGAAGAGGCGGATACGGTCGAGGAATGCTATGAATGCGCCGAGCCCATGTCCATCTCCATGGACCTGCATCAGGAGGCCGATTTCGGCGACCTTCCGCGGGCCCTGCCGAAAATGGCCGAATACGGCGCGGCCCGCCCCCAGAAGGGCCGCCAGGGCCGGCCGGGCCTCTTGTTCCGCCTCAACCGCAAGAAGTACGACGAAATGAAGGAAGACGGCGGAAAACTCGAATTTTAGAAACGAACCTATGGAACTTATCGAAGCGATCAAAGCGCGGCACTCCGTGCGGAAATATCTGGACAGGCCCATCGAGAAGGCGAAAGTCGCCCAGCTCCGGGAAGCCGTGGACACTGTCAATGCGGAAAGCGGACTGAACGTCCAGCTGGTCCTGAACGAGCCGAAGGCCTTCTCCTCCGGCCTGTGGAAATACGGCCAGTTCTCCGGCGTGCAGAACTATTTCGTGATGGCCGGCCCGAAGGGCAAGGAAGCCGAGGAGAAGATCGGCTACTACGGCGAGAAGCTCGTCCTGCTGGCCCAGACCATCGGCCTGAACACCTGCTGGGTGGGGCTCACTTATAAGAAGATCCCCGGCACCTTCACTCTCCGCGACGGGGACATGGTCCACTGCGTCATCTCCCTGGGCTACGGCACCATGCCCGGCGTCCAGCACCCCCAGAAGCCCGCGGAGAACTTCTACGAATCCTCCGAAGGCCTCCCGCCCGTCTGGTTCCGGAACGGCCTCGAGGCCGCCCTCCTGGCCCCCACGGCCGTCAACCAGCAGAAATTCAAGTTCATCCTCCACCCCGGCAACGTCGTGGAAGCGAAAACCTCCTTCTCGATGGCCGGCTACACCGCCATCGACCTCGGCATCGTCAAGCTCCACTTCGAGCTCGGCGCCGGCCCCGGCACCTTCACCTGGGCCTGAGCCTCGACCCCGAAAACGGCGATACGTGCCGACGGTGGTCCATCCCTTGGACCACCATCAACAAAAAACGGGGTTAAACGCCGACGGTGTCCCACCCCCTGGACCACCATCGACACTTGAGCGCGGTCAGAGCGACTTCAACGGGACGCGGTAAAGGACCGCGTCCTCTTTGTTGATGGACAGCGAGATCCAGAGGGTGTCGCGGAGGACGACGGCTTTGGGGTAATTGTAGCCGAGGGTCTTGTAGCGGCCCTCGCGGCGCCGGGGCGGAAGGTCAGCGGGGCCGGAGAGGAGGAAGGCCTTGTCGAAACGGTAGCCGTCTGCCGACAGCGCAAGCGCAAGCGCACGCCGCGACTTGCTGCCGGTCGGGTTACCGACCCAGAAGGCGCGGCCGTCCGGAAGCGTGCCGGCGCACTGCTTCGAGCGCGAGTCGGGGATGGTCGTCCTTATCGGCGCGGTCCAGGACGCTCCCTGGTCCTCCGAAACGGAGGCGAGTTTCACGAACGACGAAGCCTGGTCGCGGAAAAGCATCACAAGTTTTCCGTCGATGGCGACGTACTGGCTGGGCTCCAGCGGGCTCCCCTCCCCGGCCGGGAAGACGGCCTCCGTCCAGCCCGTCAGGGCGGCCGGGTCGTCCGTGTACACAGGATTCACCCGAAGGCCTGGACGGAAGTGCGCCGCCCCGACGGTCCGGCCGCCCGGCAGCCGCAGCGGGTCCTGTTCCAGGATCCCCGGCAGCGGCCTGCCGTCGGCCATCCGGAGCGGCTGCGGCGCGGTCCACGCCACGCCGTCTTGCGTCGATACATACCACGCGCTCCCGCCTTTCGACCGGTCCGGCGCGCAGATGTAATTCAGGACGGCGGTGAGGGTCTCCCCGCGCTGGAGCCAACCTCCGGGCGTCACGAAAGTACTGTCGGTGGGCACGGCCAGGTCCATGGGCCCCTCCCAACGCATTCCATCGGCACTGGTCGCATAAACCACCCGCGTATCCGGCGTATCCTCGTCCTTTTCGGAACTCTGCCACATGCAGAAATACTTTCCATCGAAAGCGGTCATAAGAACATTGTTCACGTATCCCGCGCTTCCGTGGACCACGATCCGCTCGCTTTCAGGCAGCCTCGCCAGCCCGAACGTAACCGTATCCGTCAGGTCAAAAAGCCCCTCCGGAACTCCGGGAAAGCGCTCCCCCCGGCTCGCGCACGCCTGGAGAAACACCACCAGGCATGCTATCCCCACCAAGTGCTTACCCATCTTCAGAACGGCAAACCCAGGGTTCCGTCGACGATATTCAGGCCCAGGGCCAGGGCTTCCTTATCGGACAGCTCCCGGAAGCGGGGCATCCGTTTGCCGTCGCGTTCGACCTCGCCGAAGAACATATCCTTGGGCCTCACCCACATCTGCCCTTCCCCATACATGGCCTGATACACGACCAGCTCCTCCAGGGTCTCGCTATCCTTGGCAATCCCCACGAGCCGGTACACATTTCCCTTGAAATGACAATAAAACTTTTCCATCGACCCAAAGTTACGCATTCTTCCGGGAATTATCCGTACATTCCTCCGGGAGAAGTACGATTTCAAGTAGTACTTAGACTGAACCCTCCTGCCTTTCGCAAGGGAGGAGGGTCCTACAACAATAAAAGGAACACTATAAACTTTTAACTAAACTAACTTGGCTCGCTTCCGGATACAAAGGTACGGCGGTTTCCGGCAGCGGTCAATCCCAATATGTTGGTATTTGCAAGTGAGGTCGCAACTTCGCAAAAAAATGCGTACCTTTGCTCTAATAATACAAAACCGATAACCTGATGTCACCTGAAACCGCTGCCTCCATCGACCAGATCCAGGTAACCCTGAACGCCGGAGGCATGAACACCATCAACATCGTGCTTGCTTTCGTCATGTTCGGTGTTTCGCTGGGCATCAAGCCCGGGACCTTCATCGAGGTGTTCAGCAAACCGAAATCCGTCCTGCTGGGCGTGCTGTGCCAGTTGGTCCTGCTGCCCGCCTTCACCTGCCTCCTCGCCATTTCCCTGAGCTGGTGGATCTCGCCGATGATGGGCCTCGGCATGATCCTCGTGGCGTCCTGCCCGGGCGGCAACATCTCCAACTTCATGTCGTCCCTCGCGAAGGCCAACGTGGAGCTATCCGTGAGCCTGACCGCCATCTCCACGGCCCTCGCCGTTCTGATGACACCGTTCAACTTCTGGCTCTGGGGCAACGCATACCTGCATTTCGCCCCCGTCGCGCATGAGGTCCCGACCCTGGCCATCCCGCTCTGGGACGTGTTCAAGACCATCTTCATTCTCCTGGGCATTCCGCTCGCGGCCGGCATCCTGACCGCCCGGTACCTGCCCAAGGTCGCCAAGGCCCTGAAGAAGCCCCTGCAGTGGATGTCCATCATCTTCTTCATCGCGATGGTCATCCTCTCCTTCGCCGGCAACCTGGACGCCTTCATGAAATGCGTCAAGTACATCTTCCTCGTGGTCTTCATCCACAACCTCCTCGCCCTGGGCATCGGCTTCGGCGTGGGCACGCTCTTCAAGATCCCCAAGAAGGACCGCAAGACTCTGACCATCGAAACGGGCATCCAGAACTCCGGACTGGGCCTCGTGCTCCTGCTGGGCACGCCCCTGTTCGCGAACTTCCCGCCCCACGGCGGCATGCTCGTCATCACCGCCTGGTGGGGCATCTGGCACATCATTTCCGGCCTGACCGTCGCCGGTTTATTCAGCCGCAGCTATGTCTAATATCTGGGATAAAAGCGTCGGGTACAACCTCCTCCGGGCCTTCGCCGACCCGAATACCCGCGCGAGCTACCACAAGGCGAAAGTGAAGGGCGAACTGCCCAAGGACGGGGCCGTCATCATCGCCCCGAACCATACCAGCACGCTGATGGACGCGATGGTCGTCCTCCGCACCCGGAAGGATCCCACCGTCTTCGGCGCCCGGGCCGACATCTTCAAGAAGCCCGCGATCGCAGCGTTCCTGCGTTACATCCGGATCGTGCCGATGGCGCGCATCCGCGACGGGGCCCAGAGCGTGCTCAAGAACCTCGAAACTTTCGCGGAGGTGGACGAAGTCCTCGCGCACGGCGTCCCGTTCTGCATCTTCCCCGAGGGCCGGCACAGGCCGATGCACTCGCTCCTGCCCATCGGCAAGGGCGTCGCCCGCATCGCGTTCGCCAGCGCGGCGAAGCGGCAGACGTACGTGGTCCCGACCGGCATCGAGAACCGCAGCTTCTTCCGCTACCGCTGGTCCAACACCGTGACATTCGGCGAGCCCATCGACGTAAACGCCTTCCTGAAGGCCCATGAGGGCTGCACCGAGCCCGAAACCTACCACGCCTTCCGGCAGGAGCTGGGCGAGCGGATCAAGTCGCTGATTACCTATATTCCGGACGATGAGAATTACCAGGCGGCGTGGGATGCGGTGAAACCCGCGTGGAAGCCGCGCCGGGCGCTCGCCGCGCTGCTCTCTCCCCTCTTCCTCCTCGCGGCCCTGTTATGCCTGCCGATGTGGGTGGCGGCGGAAGTCCTTTGCAAACGGGCGAAGGACCATGCATGGAACAACACCATCCGCTTCGTCATCCGGCTCTTCGTGACGCCGCTGATGCTGCTCTTCTGGCTGCTGGTGATGCCGGGCTGGTGGAAACTGCTCGTGGGCGGACTGTTCCTGTTCTCCTACAGCTTCTTCTACGACTGGCTCAATCTGATACTTTCTCCAGAAACTGGGGCGGAATGAAGGACGTCGCCACGGCGATGAACCCTTCGATGGCGACGAGCAGGCGGCGGTCCTTCCGGATCCGCTTGATGTAGCCTTCGGCCCCCTGGAGCGGGCCTTCCAACACGCGTACCCGGTCGCCCGCCTTGTAGCGGGTGAGGTCGTCGTCGGCAAAGAACTCCAGGCCTTCGGCCCCGGAGGAGCATACCAGCTGGAACATGGCCATCTGCTTGTCGGGAATGACTGCTTCCGTCTTGCGGTCCGCCGTCTTGTAGACGAAGCCTTTCTCCTTGACACAGTCCTCGATATCCTTGAGGCGGTCCTTGGGCGCGCGGACGAACAGCAAGGAAGAGACGACTGGCACGCGCTTGTAGATAAGCGGGCCTTCCTGGACGAACTGGTTGTCGCGCCGGCGGTCGTCGGGCGTAGCCAGACGGCGCAGGGCGCGCATGTGCTCCTCGCCCTTGAGCAGGTCCTTCCGGACCGGGATGTAGGTTTCCAGGTCCATGGCCGCGAGCCGGTCCTCGATCTCGAAGACCTTCCCGTAGAACACCTTGAGGGCGTACCAGTTCCGTTTGATTTCTTCCATGGGTGTACAAAGATACGGAATTTGGACGAAATGGCCAATTTTCTGCCAATTTGACATAACTAATTGACAATAAGGCAGTTACATCTGCCATTTTGTCCATTTTCGGGCTCTGGCCCCGGGTTTGCCTATTCTTCCGGCGAACGCGCTTCATTAACGGGGCGGTTCAAGAGAAGATAGTTAAACTTAAAATATAGGAGACTAAAACCATGTTACCTGCAAGACATAACAACAATTGGATGCCCGACATCTTCAACGATTTCTTCGACACCAACTGGATGGACCGTCCGAAAGCCACCGCGCCGGCCATCAACGTCATCGAAACCCCCGATGCCTACGAGCTGGAGCTCGCCGCCCCGGGCATGACCAAGGAAGACTTCAATGTCCATCTGGACGAGGAAGGCGACCTGGTGATCAACATGGAGAAGAAGGTCGAGAACAAGGAGAAAGAACGCAAGGGCCACTACCTCCGCCGCGAATTCTCCTACACCAAGTTCCAGCAGACGATGCTCCTCCCCGAGGACGCCAACCGCGAAGACATCGCCGCCAAGGTGGAGCACGGTGTCCTGACCGTCACCATCGCCAAGGTCAAGAAGGTGGAACCCGAAAAGGTCCGCAAGCAGATCGAGGTACAGTAAAAAATTTCTTTCAAAATATTTGCAGAATCAAATTTTAGTTGTACCTTTGCAATCCCGAAAGGGAAGTTCACTGACAATTGGTGCGGTAGTTCAGTCGGTTTAGAATACCGGCCTGTCACGCCGGGGGTCGCGAGTTCGAGCCTCGTCCGCACCGCTTAAATGCCCTGCAGAGCAATCTGTGGGGCATTTTTGTATCATCGTGTGACAAATAATGTGACAATTTCGACCTTTTTCTTCTTAAAACAGTCACATAACGGGTAAGCGCAGGTATGCATAGTTTTTTTTTGGGGGGGTATGCTCCATATAAAGAATGTCCCCAAAAAGCCATATCTTTGTAGAGATCGTTTTAAGTAACATGAAGCAGCTCAGAATCATCCCCACCCTCCTCATCGCGGCCGCGGCATCGCTCGCGACGGCTTGTTCCTCCACGCCCAAATGCACCATCCATGGTGTCGTCACATCGCAACTGGACAGCGTTTGGTTGTATGACATGGAAATGAATCCAATCGATTCCTGCGCCGTGAAGGACGGGGCGTTCACCTTCACGACCGACCAAAGTACCACGTTGGTCTGCGGAATCATGTCCAAGGATCAGTCGATCCGGATTCCCTTGATTCCGAACGTCAAGGACATCCAGGTGACGATTGGCGACGGTCCGGCCTCCGTGACCGGCAGCCCCTTGACGGAAGAATATACGTCACTCCAGCAGTGGCTTTTACAACAGTACAATGACGCCAGCGAGAAAGCCATGGGACTTATCACGGACGGGAAATCCGGAGAGGCCGCCGCCGTCATGGAAGAGATGCGCAAGACGCTCGCCGACCACTGCAAGGAAGTATATCTCAATCACTTGGAAGACCCTGTCGGCATCCAGGCCATGAACTTCCTGATCGACGTCGTGCCCGACGAGGAGTTCATCGACCTGTACAAACAGGGCGGCGGCCTAATCAAGAACGACGCCAAACTCGGCGGTTATTACGAACACCTGACCCTGTCCGGTACCACCGTCATCCAGCTCCAGGCCGACGGCACCGTCACCGAGAAAGAAGGCACCCTGGACGACTATATCGGCCAAGGCAAGTATGTCCTGGCCGATTTCTGGGCCTCCTGGTGTGGTCCCTGCAAGGATGAGGCCCTGTTCGGGGTGAAAGCATACAACGACTACAAGGACAAGGGCCTGGTAGTGCTGGGCATCCCCGTAAAGGACAAAATAGACGGCACCAAGAAAGCCATGGCTGACCTGGGCATCTACTATCCACAGATCCTCGACCCGAGGCAGGATCTGGCCAATCGGTTCGACGTCCAAAGCATCCCGCACCTCTTCCTTTTCAACCCCGACGGCCAGGTTGTGCAGCACGGCATGCGCGGCGAAGAAATCGACGCGCTGCTGAAGACGATCTTCCAGTAGTCGCCAACCTATCAAAGATTCAATATGAAAAGGCACATCTTTAAACCCTTCATCGTATCGCTCTCCAGTGTATTTTTCGCGTCTTATCCGGCGGTGGAATTGAAGAAGGAGTAGGCGGAGAGTCTCAGCCTTATTTTGCGGCATAAGTATTGCGACTTTTTTGAAAACAGATGATTCGCCACATACATTATGATTATTTCCATGGAAAGGCATTCTTTCCTGGCGTGTTGTTGATAGCCATTTGCCTAACCGTCTCCTGCAAACAAAGGGGTGTGCAAAAGGGAATGGATGAATCGGCATTTGTTTTTGAGACGTCGAATATCAAAGGGGATGAAGCTGATTATTCCAGACCGGCTGTGATTACAGGGCATATCTCCCACCGGGAGTTATATCCAAAAACGACGGAAATCAGTATCGTGATTCCGTTTTATGACCGAGTATCTGAGAAACAGTCATCGACCATTTATGAGGATTCCTTTGCGTTTTCGTTTGTGCCTTACGCGCCGAGGACTATCTCGATGTCGCCATACATTGACCATTTGGTGGTATGTCCAGGCGATTCCATTCACGTGGAGCTGGATTTTGCTGATTTAGGGAAGGTAGTGTATTCCGGGAAGGGCGCGAAGAACAATGAGAATCTTAATGATTTCTTCGTGAGATACTATCTCAAAGATTGGCCGGGGTTTTCGGAGTGGGAATTGGATTCGGAAGGGGAACCTGTTTTACGGAAGTATAAGCATGCCGATGCTTTTGTGGATGCGATTAAACAAAAGTTGGAATCACATCTTGCCCGTTTAAATGAATTCATCCAGGATACACAACCAAGCCCTGAACTTATCGCCCTTTGCCGCAAGGAGATTGAGGCTGATTATTATTCTGAGCTCATTCAAGGCCTGCTGGGGTATAAGGATTTCCTAGGGGAAAACGTATCGGCCCGCTTCCAGGTAAAAGATGCCGAGCCGCTTTTCAGTGAGGATTGCATGAGCGGCAATCTGTTTGAGTTGTCTTCCAATATTGCCACGTGGTTATTCAGCTCCCTTGACCGGAAAGAAGTCCTTCGTTTAGCCAATGATTATGCCGCTCAGGGCGATTTCTTGAAACAGGCGACTAAGAATGATATGCTACGCCAGATGCTCATCACTCATTTATACAACCAGTTGCTGGAAGCAAATGAGGTGGATCGTTTTGAGGATTGCTTTGCAAACTTCAATGAAAATGTGACATATCCGCTGCTGAAACTCTCTACCCGGGACCGGTATGTTCTCAAGAAGGCCTGGCAGGAGAACCCTCGGGCACTTTCCGAAGCCATCCTAAACGCTGATAAGCCCAGAGATGGTCAGGCCATTGTTATGAAGGAGAACGAGGGGCTCAAGCTATTAAGGTCGGTGATTGCCCAGGAAGAAAAAAAGGTGGTCTATGTCACAATCGGCGCCACCTGGTGCCCCGCTTCACGACAGGAACTGCCTTTCCAGCAAAGCCTGGCCGCTGATGAAAAAGGAAAGCCGCTCCGCGTGGTCAATTTCTGGTTGGATTCCGGGGCCGATGATCTGGATTCCATCGCCCTCGGAATCGAGAATTACCACCTGACCGATGCCCAGCGGGCTGGGCTTGACCCGATTCTCCACCTCGGACGTGGCATTCCTTTCTACATTCTGATTGACAAGGAAGGTGTGATTGTGGACTTCGGAGAGTACCTGCGGCCGTCTATTCCGGAGACTCGGACTAAAATTGAGGCGTATTTAGGACAATGAGTATCCGATAATTATACTGTTAGTAATAAAGCAACTGCCGTCATCTCGTTTGAGGTGGCGGCAGTTTGCTGCAATAGGCTGTTATCTCGATATTCCACCGCCACGGCTACGATCAATTCTGTCGATTCTCCAGTCGTACTCACCATCGGCGACACTTTTGACTCCTCTTTCAGCACGGTTGAGCTCCCAATCATTAAACTTTGCTATTCTGCTGGCTACATAGACAAGCCAGTTACCAATTGCTTGAAAAGTGGTTTTCGCAATTGCAGCCAGCCTCGTCATCACGTTCTTGATTATGTAGGCTTCATTATCTCGAAAGCAATCTCCGTGATTGCCGCCACGACCTCCGGTACCGGAATAAGCATAGTCCTGGATCGCTTCGATCGCGAATTTGATTACCTCATCCGTGGCTACCAGATAGCCTGAAACGGCACGAAGGGCCGGGTCTTTCCACTCGTTACTGGTATCAATCGAGTACTTCTCTCTACGTTTCTCCGCGACTTCCGTCTGCAGTCCGTCAAGTGTTGCTTGCTCGCTGTTGATCCTTTGTTCCAGCCTGTCAATCTCACTTTGCTTCTCGGTGACCTTTGATTCGGCGCTGGTGAGTTCGGCTTTGGCGGCTTTGGCTTTCTTATCAGCCTCGTCCTTCTCCTGCTGCGCCTTGCGAGCCTGGTTCTTGGCCTCCTGTGCCTTCTTCTCGGCCTTTGTTTTTTCCTCCGTAGCTTGCCGGGCCTGGTTCTTGGCGATATCTCTTTCACTCTGGGCCTTGCGTTTCTCTTCTTCCAGCCGCTTCTTCTCCTTCTCCTGTTTCTGAAGGATGAAGTCGTTTCGCTCCAGATGGTCCGCCCTGGTCTCGGACTTCTTCTGCCCGCGCTGCATATTCAGCATTTCGGCCAGCATATCCTGCATCTCCGACATATCAGCTTCTCCCAACTTGTGCGACTTGCCGGTATCGTGGTCCATCCAGTCCCATACGATGTGGGCGTGATAATTCGGCTTCCAGGTCTTCTTTCGCTCATTATCCTCATAGTGTCCCTCGTCCCGATGGATGTGTATCTGGACGGCTTTTATGCCCCACCTCTTTTCTACGGCGTTGGTGAATCTCTTTAGATCCCCCATCGTCGTGTTATCCATAATGATTGCCACGCCTTCGCGGAGGGGGCTGCTTCCTTTACGGACACGGGTCCTGCCATTCTTGTCCGTATACTTGACATCCTTTTCCTGCATCGCCCTGCCGGTCTTCGCCTTCACCATTGCCTTAAGCGAATCATAGTATTCCTGGAGACTTGTCCCCTTCATATCGGATGGGACATAGGTCGAGTTTTGGCAGGTCAGGTCTTTGCGTATATAGATATTGGCGGGGTTAAGGGCCTTAAGGTATTGCTCGTCCCGCCTGTTGTGTTCTTCGCTCTGGGCGATGTTGCACGGTTTGATATGGATGGATGCTGTTGCGTTTGTATTCATGATGATTGTGTTTTACTTGTTAAACTTGTTGAAGACCGGCGACGGGTTATCGGGGCGGAGCCCTGATCGGAGGGTGCAGGGAGAGGCTCGCTCCCTGCCCAGGGATCCAAGGGGCGGGTGTCCCTTGCCCAAGCCCTCGGCAGAGCCCACAACTACGGAAGCGGAGCGTGTAGTTATAGTGGGCTATAACAGGGCGAGCCCTGCTGTTAAACCTGCCACCCTCCGGACTGGTTTCGCTTCTTTCTTCTTTCCCTTAAATTAAGGCTTCATTATGAGTTCAATCTAGGATATAAGGGAAGAAGAAAGTGCGTGAACCGGGGCTATCCTTGCTGCCGGTTACTGCCGCCGGAGGGTCTCCGCCTCCCGTGTCCACTTTCCCGTGGGTATAGGAATAAAGGGAAAGGGGAAAGACACGGGGATGAATCTACTGTGTCCCACCTGGATTCGCCGTATTTGCGCAGTCGGATTTATCGGTTTCGATAGCAGTTTCAGGTGGGACACGCTTCGTGGTTCTGGACGGTTTCACGAGCGGCATAACCACAGGTTTACTATTAAAGAAACTGCTCTTTTTCATTCCCCAAGGGGTGAACCAAACTGACAAGCAAATCAACGCGTGAATGGTGGTCCGGTTGGACGATTCCGACCGGAGAATACCAATCTGGTTGAACTCCTGGACTATGCGGGTTGCCGTCTTACGGTCACAGCCCCACAATCGGGCAAGTTCAACCTTGGAAGCCTTGAATTGCCCGGGTTGTAGGACAGCTGAATAGTTCTTTCCGGAGACCTTGGTTTCCTCCAGGACGGCCATCCGGATGAAGGTTTTGAGGCACTTCATCCGGAGGATATCCTGCTGCTCGTCCGATAGATAATCGAGCTGCGCATCATTGAGGGTGATGCTGTATCGGAGGTTCGTGATCTGACTCATCGCTGCTGGCTTCGCTTGGCAAGTTCACGCGCCTTGTCGACATCGAATACGATCCGTCGCCCGATACGGGAAACTATCGCATCCTTGAGGACTCCACCACCTTCGAAGGATCCATCTTCCTCACGTGGTGTGCGCATGAGCCCATAAACCGTGGAATCAGAACAGCCGAGTTCAACGGCCAAGGCATGAATTCCTAAAGCTTTCTGCCCGATTGGAGCCTGGGAAGATCCAGCGTTCGGGGTAAGGGAGAGGGCGTAATGAGTGAGCTGGCAGTATTCCTCTCCGGTCATCTGCCAAAGGGGCTTTTCAAGGAGTCCTTCAATCTTGTTTTTTGTTTCCATATACTTGAAGTTTTGTGTTAATCAACTTTGGTTTCATTCTCTTTCTGACCGGCATGTTTTTGTGTGATTCTGCCAACCTCGGAAGAAAAATCGACCGAAAACCTGGGAATTATGGGTCACTTCCCAGGCTCAAGTTATGGATTAGGTCTATCTTCTAGGCTTCTCCAAGCGCCCTTTTGCGATTTTTCCTCAAAAAATGAGGTTTCGAGTATACTTTTGCTCAAAAAATGGTACTCAGAATCTGAAGGGCATCCAAAAAGAGCAGATGCAGTTAAACAAAAATCCCTTCCGGAAGCGGAAGAGATTCTCAGTAAATCTGCCAGAAATCTGACATTATTCTTTCTTATTCTCCAAGCGGAGCTTCGCCTGTGCAATTTGCTTCTGGAGTTGGGCCTTCAGAAGGCCTTTGTCAGGCAACTCAGTGTAGTACTGGGAGACTTGGATACCTGCGTCACCTAGTTGGAGGAGCTGGATCTGCTCGTCGTTTCCTGCAGCGCAGAGGAGGAGACCGAGGGGACTTTCTTCTCCTGGTTGGCGTTCGTATTTATCCAACCAGCGGAGATAGAGTTCCATCTGGCCTTTATAGGCAGCTTTGAATTTCGTTTTCTTTAGATCTATGGCTACGAGCCGATGCAATTTCCGATGGTAGAAGAGCAAATCCAAGTAGAAATCTTCACCGTCGATAATCATGCGCTTTTGCCTGTCCACGAAAGAAAAACCGCTGCCCAATTCCATTAGAAACTGCTGCATGCCGCTGATAATCATATCCTCTAAGTCTTTTTCACTGTAATACCCCTTGAGGCCGGTGAAATCCAGGAAGTAGGGACTCTTGAATACCAATTCCGGAGAAATAGAGCCTCCCTGTCTGACGGTAGATAGTTCTGAGCGTATGGCATCTTCTGGTTTCCGACTGATGAGGGTACGCTCATAGAGCATTCCATCCATCTGGTCTCGCAACTTACGGACGCTCCATCGTTCATTGGCTGCCATTGTCACGTAAAACTCGCGAGCCAGGGCATCTTCCAACGGCAGGACCTCTAAGAATGCTGACCACGGCAATTGTGTCGACAGTGTTGACACAATCTGGAGATCGGCAAATTCCCGGGCAAACTGCATCATGCGACGGAGATTGCGGGTATTGAAGTCCTTGCCGTAAAGATCCATCAATTGTGCGGACAGCGTTGACACTATTGCTTTGCCGTACTCGGCCCTCTTATCATGAAGGATATCGCGATTGACGCGTTCGCCGATATGCCAGTACATCAGAGTGAGTTCACTGTTCACGCTGATGGCAACCCGCTGCCGCGCCTCTTCGATTATCTGGCAGATGTCATTAAACAATCCGGAAGGGAAACTGATGCTTATGTCTGTCTGGCTCATGGGCTCTGTTTTTCAACCAAATTTACAACTATTTCTTAGTTATTACGAAAACGATTAGATTAACCCGTTGAACTTAGTCATCGAGCTGGCCTTGATGGAGTCCACGATGTCGATGTAAGGCTTCATAGCCTTATAATCGGAGTGGCCGGTCCATTTCATTACTACATTGGGCGGGATACCAAGCGAAAGGGCATTGACAACAAAGGAGCGTCGGCCGGTATGTGTTCCCACCAGTTCCCATTTAGGGTGGATTTCGTCAATACGGACATTGCCCTTGTAGGATGTGATGCGGATAGGATCATTGATTTCGGCCAATTTGCACAGTTCCTTGAGATCCCGATTCATCGCTTGATTGGTGTAGTTAGGCAAGGCCTTATTATCCTTGAAAGGGATGTCCTTGTACTTATCGAGAATAGCCTTGGTAATGTCGTTCAACTCAATGGAAATGCTATCCGCCGTTTTGACGGTTGTAATCTCGATATGGTCCCCCTTGACATCACTTCGACGAAGGTTGTTGACATCAGAGTGTCTGAGACCTGAGAAGCAGCAAAAGAGGAAGATGTCACGGATAGGGTCCAGATACGCCAGTTCTCCAGGAAGTTCTAGTTTGCGGATACGTGCCATTTCCTCCTTGGTAAGGTATATGACCTTCTTCTGGGTCATCTTCAAGGTCGGTTTGAAGGTCTTGTACGTAAGATTAGTATTGTATCCCCGTTCAGTCGCCCAGTTCAAATACCAACGAAGGTATCTAAGCTTTTTCTCGATGGTGGCATTCTTTAAACCGGTGATGTCATCGTGATCGTACTTTTCCCTGTCGCCTTTCTTCTTTCGAGGGGTGCGCAGCGTTTTATTGTCTCGCAAATAGGCGACGAACTCAGTCAGGGTTGATTCCGTCAGATCCGAGAAATTGACGTTTTTCTTGAATGCCTGCAAGTCACGTTTTAACGACGCCCATTTCTCAAAAGTACCTTCCGTCCAAGCGTTTTTCTCACCACCTTCCTTTACGAATAGATCAAAAGTACTGAAGAAATCCGGAGCCTTTGGTTTACGTTCCTTCTTTGTCTCCGGTTCCGGCCTCTTGGGGACTGTGCCCCGCAGCCTCTCTTGATACTTGTCCGCCACTTGTTTTTTTGTCGGATTGATGTCGTTCGCCTCGAAATACTTGAAGGCGGTTACCATCTGCTCCCGACAATTACGAAGCGTATTGTTGATCGAAATGGCGGTCTCACCCTTCGGGCCTTTATAATCGCCCTTGACGCACTGATTATCCGTATCCCAGGCGTTTATATCATGCAGCTGACATCCAGTCGAAGTAATCAAACGCTGGGCATTGAAAGTGGCATGCTGCTGGATTTGGAACAAGTTGTTGTCCTTTCCATAAGGGCGGAGTTTGAAAGCGATCTGGTATTTGAGCGTCATTTTGTCACACGTTTTAGTTGTTTCGTGTTACAAAAATGTGACATTTTTCCGAGAATTCCAATACCTGCATCTGCAATATATCAACGTAGAATAATGTTTTCTACAGCTATCTGCGGCATGTTGTTGTAGATTTTCGAGCCTCGTCCGCACCGCAGAAACGGAGTTTAGCCATCTGGCTAGACTCCGTTTCTTGTTTTGCGGATGTCTCGATCGAGCGGCACCCGGACCCCCTCCGTCGCTTCGCACCAAGGCCGTCTCGAACGAGCACTACCCCGCACCCCCCGAGGGGGCAGCCGCCGTCCCGCCCCTCCTCATCGCGGGCTTGACCCGCGATCTCCTCCTGCCGTGGCGCCATTCCGCCAAACAGCCGCACATGGGCACTCACCAGAAACCACCAGATGGGCTCTTCCTGTGCGCCAGGGGCCGATATCGGAATGTCGCGCACCGCAGCCCTTCGCATACGGCATAGAATCGCCTTCCTGGTGCGGCTAATTGGCGAAATCCCTGTCCCCAACCCGAAAATCGCGAAGCATCGCCACCCCCGCCGCAAGGGCCTCGGTGGCACATTGAGATGCTCCGCGCGACAATTTTGGGCTGGCAAAGCATCGGGATATGCCTCCCAAATGCGTCTGGGGCACACACATATGCTCCGCGAATTTCGGGTTGGGGTAAGTTGCTCTGCGCAATCTGGTTATTCGGCACGGCAAGAGCAGAAGGCAACAATTCGCCAAATTTGCCATTCTTTTTGCCAAGTTTGTTTGGCATTTTGAAAAATTTACTTACCTTTGCAGCAGAACAACAAAACGAACATCATGCAAAAGAAAAGTATCCTCCTGCCGCACGCCTGCCACAAGGTCGGCTGGTGGCTCCTGCTTCTGATTCCCCTGGTTGTGGGGTTCTATGAGATTCTCTATTACTTTTTCCGCGAGACGCCTATGTTCGCGGTGGTCAATAACAACAGCCGGTTCATTACGATGGTCTGTTATCTCGTGGTTATCGCGGCGGCTTTTCTGATCTGCCTGTCCAAGGAGAAGGTCGAGGACGAGATGGTTGCCCAGTATCGGCTCAGGGCCATCGGCATATCGGCCTATGTCAATTTCCTCCTTTTCCTGGGATTCTGGCTGTTCGGTGCGCTGGACCATGGATTCCGCTTCGGTCACGGGGAATCGTGGTGGGGAATCGTTTACGGGGCGATGCAGGTGTTCTTCGGCCTGACCCCCTTCACGACGGCAGGCCTGTACTACCTCGTTTTCAAGTGGATGCTCTGGTGCTCCAGGAAGGAGGAGGCGATATGAAGAATTCCGTGCGCGTAGAAAGGGCAATCCTGGACATCACCCAGCAGCAGCTGGCCGATGCCATCGGCGTCAGCCGCAACACGATCAACTCCATCGAATCGGGCAAATACGTCCCCTCCACCGTCCTCGCCCTCAAGATCGCCCGCCACTTCCACAAGCCCGTCGACACCATCTTCCAACTTGACGAAAACGATTGACTGCCAGTGACTTAGCTACACACTGGTGCACCTGGCCGTGCACCAGTAAACAACCAATCAATTGATACTCAACAAATTACGCAACGAGAGGTGCACCGAAAAGTGCACCTCTATAAAGTTATTTCATTAAATATCAATCAGTTACACCCGAAGAGGTGCACCGCAGGGAGGCTAGATCAGGTTCAGGAAGAGGGTGATGATGCCGGTGTTGATGAGGTCGGCGAACATGGCGCCGATGATGGGGACGATGATGAAGGGGTTCACCGTGTAGCGGTACTTGTAGCAGACGGCAGACATGTTGGCCATGGCGTTGGGGGTGGCGCCGAGGCCGAAGCCGCAGAGGCCGCTCACGAGGACGGCGCCGTCGTAGGTCTTGCCCAGCAGCGGGAAGGCGACGAAGGAGCCGTACAGGGCCATGAAGGTCACCTGGGCCACCAGGATGAGGCAGAGCGGCAGGGCGAGGGAGGCCAGCTCCCACAGCCGCAGGCTGGCCATGGCCATGCCCAGGAACAGCTGCAGGCAGATGTCGCCGATGAAGACGATGCGGCCCAGGCACATCCGGGACGAAATCCGCGGCGACAGGCCCAGCAGGTTCCGCATCAGGCAGGCGGCGATCAGGGCGCCGAAATAGGTCGGGAAGGTGATTCCTGTCCATGCCAGCAGTTTGCTCACGCCCGTTCCCAAAGCCATCGCGATGAAGAGTTCGCAGGCCGCGAGGACCATCTCGCGGAAGGCCGATTCCTCGGAGAGGGAGGCCGTATTCCGCGCGGCGGGCGCGGCTTCCGAGGCCTCGATGCCCGTCATCACGCTGGTCGGGGCCGAGGGCTCCGCAAGGTGATGCCGGCGGATGAGGGACTCGCCGAGCGGGCCGCCCAGCAGCGAGCCGGCCACCAGACCGAAGGTCGCGGCCGCCATCGCGATGGAGGAGGCGCCCGTGAGGCCGAGCTCCTCCAGGAGCGGCGAGAAGCCGCCGGCGGTGCCGTGGCCGCCGCTCATCGGGATGGACCCGGCCGCCATGCCGAACAGCGGCGACAGCCCCAGCCCGCGGGCGATGCCCACGGAGATGAGGTTCTGCCCCGCGATGAGCACGGCCACGAGGCCGATCATCACCAGCAGCGGCTTCCCGCCCTGCTTGAGCGCCTTCATGTCCGACTGGAAACCGACGGTCGTGAAGAACAGCATCATGCACAGGTCCTTGACGGACCCGTCGAAGGTGCATTCCACACCCAGGGCGTACAGGAGGAGCGTCAGGAGGGAAACGACCAAGCCGCCGGAAACCGGCGCAGGGATGCAGAACCGCTTCAGGAAAGGGATGTTCCGCGTGAACAGCATTCCCAGGAGCAGGGCGCCGACGCCCACGCCCGCGCTTTGAAACAGGTCCAGTTGCAGAGTCATACTCCACGAATATACGGATTTTTGACCGAAGCGGGAAAGAATCGGCCGAAAAAACGTCTGAAAATCGTATATTTGTACCAATGACCAAGTCATCTATCCGATGAAAAGACTTCTCCTAACCACTTTTGCCGCCGCGCTTTGCTTCGCGGCCGGCGCCCAGAGCCAGACCCCAGGCTTCTACAAGGACATCTTCATGGACAGCGGCATCATGCTCACGTCCCGGAGGGACCTTCCCGTGACGGAATACCTGAACCTGTCCCTGGAAGCGTTCGTGTCCACCAAGCACAGCTACACCCTTCCCTACCAGTTCACGGCGACGGACACCCTGCGGCAGCGGGAGCTCATCGCCGGCTCCCCCATCGACGAGAACGGCATCCTCCTCTACCCCGACGGAGCGCCGCGCTTCCGGATGGTCTATATGAACGGCGGCCGCGCCGGCAGCCACGGGAAGTCGCTGGAGGACGCCGGGCGCCAGGCCTACCGGAACTTCGTGAAGGCCGGCGGCAGCTACCTGGGCTCCTGCGCGGGCGCCTTCGTCGCCAGCCTGGGCTCCCGCAGCGCGGACGGCAAGATCAGCAACACGAAGACCTACCTCGGCCTCTGGCCCGGCCATACGATGAGCACCAAACTGGAGAAGTCCTACACCGCCGTGGACATCGTCCCCGACGGCCCGCTCGCGAAGTGCTTCGACTTCGACGCCCGGATGCACATCGACAGCGTGCGCCACAACGGCGGCTGCTTCGCCTGGATGGACGACGCCCCGGCCGGGACGGAGATTCTCGCGAAGTACAGCACCAAGGGCCGCGACCTGGAGCGGGACATCGACGGTCTCCCCGTCGTCTGGGCCCATAAGGAATCCCCCGCGACCGGCCGCGTCGTCCTGTGCGGCTCGCATCCGGAAGGGGCCTATGACGCGGAAAACCTCGGCCTGATGACCGCGATGGTCCGCTACGCCCTCGCGGGCACCGCGGGCCCGGTGGTCAAGGCCGCGCTGGTCCCTGGCGAGCGCCGCGAGATGGCCGACCGGAAGGATCCCGCCTTCGCCCCCGTCGGCGACCGCCAGTATCACCACTTCACCGTCGACGTCCCGAAGGGCGTCAAGGTGATGACCGTGGACCTCCAGGGCTTCCTGGACAAGGACGACTTCGACCTGCACCTCTTCGCGAGCCGCACCGGTTTCGCCTTCGCCGGGGACGCCGCCTGGGCCCATGTGGGCGAGAAAGTGGCCAAGTCCCTGGTCATCAAGGACCCGAAACCGGGCAAATACTACCTCTCGGTCTTCTGCGCCACCACGGTCGATTCCACCATGGGCAAATACGGCGTGGAGTACTCCGGCCGCACGGACGTCCTGAACGGCGTTCCTTACACGATCCAAATCAACTTCGAATAACCATGAAACTCCGAATCGCTTTGACAGCCGCGTGCGCCCTGCTGCTCGCGGCCTGCGGCCCCAAATGGCAGGAAACCGAAGCCGACGGCTTCAAGCTCGTCACCCAGAAGGGCGGGGCCACGCTGGGCTATACCAGCGTTCCCCTCCTCACCGTGGACGGCTACGCCTTCAAGGACCTGAACCGCAACGGCGCGCTGGACCCGTACGAGGACTGGCGGCTCCCCGCCGACGCCCGCGCGAAGGACCTCGCCGCGCAGCTTTCCATCGAGGAAATCGCCGGTTTGATGCTGTACAGCGGCCATCAGGCGGTCCGGGGGCCGGAGATCACCGACCCGCAGAAGAAGTTCCTGGAGGAAGATAACCTGCGGGCGGTCCTCGTGACCACCGTGGAGAGCCCCGAGACCGCGGCCCGCTGGAACAACAACGTGCAGGCCTTCGTGGAGCCGCTCGGACACGGCATCCCGGCCAACAACTCCTCCGACCCGCGCAACGAGACCGCGGCGACGGCCGAGTTCAACCTGGGTTCCGGCGGCAAGATCTCCCTCTGGCCCACCCCCCTCGGCCTCGCCGCCACCTTCGACCCGGCCATCGTGGAGCAGTTCGGCCAAATTGCCTCGGAGGAATACCGCGCGCTGGGCATCGCCACGGCGCTGAGCCCGCAGATCGACCTCGCCACCGAACCCCGCTGGAGCCGCTTCAACGGCACGTTCGGCGAGGATCCGGACCTGGACACCGACATGGCCCGCGCCTATGTGGACGGCTTCCAGACCACGCCGGGCGCGAAGGACGGCTGGGGCGCGAAGAGCGTCAATGCGATGGTCAAGCACTGGCCCTCCGGCGGTCCGGAGGAAGCCGGCCGCGACGCGCACTTCAACTACGGCAAGTACGCCGTCTATCCGGGCGGCGCCTTCGAGACGCACCTGAAGGCTTTTGTCGACGGCGCCTTCAAGCTGGACGGCGGCACGCAGAAAGCCGCCGCCGTGATGCCCTACTACACGATTTCCTACGGCATCGACCCGTCCGGAGACAACATGGGCAACAACTTCAGCAAGTACATCATCACCGACCTGCTCCGCGAGAAATACGGCTATGACGGCGTCGTGTGCACCGACTGGGGCGTGACGAACGACAACCGGGCCATCGAAGCCTTCGACGGCAAGTGCTGGGGCGTCGAGGGCCTCTCCGTGGCGGAACGCCACTTCGAGGTCATCAAGGCCGGCGTGGACCAGTTCGGCGGCAACAACGACAAGGGGCCCGTCCTGAAGGCCTACCAGATGTGGGTCAAGCAGTTCGGCGAGGAATCGGCCCGCGCCCGCTTCGAGGCCTCGGCCGTCCGCCTGCTGCTGAACTCCTTCCGCACGGGGCTCTTCGAGAACCCGTACCTGGACCCGGCCACGACGGCGTCCATCGTGGGCAAGCCCGAATTCATGCAGGCCGGCTACGAGGCGCAGCTGAAGTCGGTGGTGATGGTGAAGAACCACGGGAAGGCGCTGCCCGAGATTCCCGGTCAAGCCGGGAATGACGGGAAAAAGAGGGTCTTCGTCCCCCAGCGCTACTTCCCGCAGATGCCGGGCATGTTCGGACTGTCGATGGGCGCACCCGCGCACTGGGACTATCCCGTGGACAAAGCCCTGGTGGAGAAATACTTCGCGTGGGCCGAGAAGCCCGAGGAGGCCGATTTCGCCCTCGTGGTCATCGAGGAGCCCAAGGCGGGCAGCGGCTATGACGTGAACGACCGCAAGAAGGGCGGCAACGGCTACGTGCCCATCAGCCTCCAGTATCGGCCCTACAAGGCGGAATTCGCCCGGAAGGAATCCCTCGCCGGCGGCGATCCGAAGGAAGATTTCACGAACCGTTCCTACAAGGGCAAGACCGTCACGACCTATAACGAGAAGGACCTGGACCTGGTGATCCAGACGAAAAAGCAGATGGGCGGCAAGCCGGTCGTCGTGGTGGTGAGAACCACCCGTCCGGCGGTCCTCTCCGAACTGGAGCCCTACGCCGACGCCGTCCTCATCGCCTTCGGCGTGCAGAACCAGGCCGTACTGGACATCGTGTCCGGCGCCGTCGAGCCGTCCGGCCTCCTGCCGATGCAGCTCCCCGCCGACATGCGCGCCGTGGAAGAGCAGCAGGAGGACGTCCCGCACGACATGCGTCCGCTCGTGGACGCCGACGGGAATGCCTGGGACTTTGCCTACGGAATGAACTGGTCCGGGGTCATCGACGACGCCCGGACCGCAAAATACCGGAAATAGGGTTTACAATTCCACCCACTCGGGGAGTTCCTTTTCCGGAACGCAACGCAAGGAGGAGCGCTGGATCACATCCCGCGCTTCTTCCGTCTTATCGGTCCGGATGAAGAGGAGGCCCTTCCCGTGGATGAAGAGAGAATACATGTACACGATGCCGATCTCGGCCTCGCTCAGGCCGCGGACGATCTCCGCGATCTGGCCGGGACGCTCGTCCAGCTCGATGGCGAACACGTCGGACAGGGCCACGGCCAGGCCGTTGCGCTCCAGTTCGAGATAGGCGCGCTGCGGCTCCGAGCAGATGATTCGGACCAGACCGTACTGGGCTGTGTCCGCGATGGAGGAGGCGATGATGTGGAGACCGGCCTCCTTGAAGATGTCGAGCACCTTCGTCAGGGTTCCGGCGCGGTTCTCGAGGAAGATGGAAAGCTGATTGAGGGTCATGGTTCGGGGTGTTATTGCAGTTTGCGGTTGTCGATGACACGGACGCTCTTGCCCTGGCTGCGCTCGATGGCGTTCGGGGCCTTGAGCTGGACCTTCGCGCTGATGGACAGGACGCTGCGGAGCTTGTCGGCGAGCTTCTTCCTGAGTTCGTCGATGGCGGCCGGGGTGTCGAGGGTGGCGGTGAAGTACTCCTGCCGGAGCTCGACCTGCACCTCCAGGGTGTCCAGGTTGTTGATGCGGTCCACGACGAGGAGATAGCGCGGGGCGAACTCCTTCATGCTCAGGACGACGCTCTCCACCTGGGACGGGAACACGTTGATACCGCGGATGATGAGCATGTCGTCGCTGCGGCCCGCGATCGGGGTCATCCGGACATTGGTGCGCCCGCAGGAGCATTCGCCCGGCATCAGGGAGCACAGGTCGCGCGTCCGGTAGCGGATGACCGGCATGCCCTCCTTGGTGAGGGTCGTGAACACCAGTTCGCCGGGCTGGCCCTTCGGCAGCGGCTCCAGGGTGACCGGGTTGATGATCTCGGGATAGAAGTGGTCCTCGTTGATGTGGGAGCCGTGCTGCGCCTGGCATTCATAGCTGACGCTCGGGCCCATCACCTCGCTGAGGCCGTAGATGTTGAAGCCCTTCAGGCCCAGGCGCTCCTCGATCTCCTCGCGCATCTTCTCCGTCCAGGGCTCGGCGCCGAAAGCGCCCACCCGGAGCTTGATCTGGTCCTTGGTGATGCCCATCTGCTCCATCGTCTCCGCCAGGTACAGGGCGTAGGACGGGGTGCAGGCGATGCCGGTGATGCCGAGGTCGCGGATCAGCCGCGCGTGCTTTTCCGTATTGCCGGTGGAAGCCGGGACCACGGAAGCGCCGACCATCTCCACGCCGTTATGGGCGCCCAGGCCGCCGGTGAACAGGCCGTAGCCGTAGGCGACGGAGAAGATGTCGTCGCGGCCGACGCCGTAGGCGGTCAGGCAGCGGGCCATGCACTCGCTCCAGACGCCGATGTCCTTGCGGGTGTAGCCCACGATGGTTGGGTTGCCCGTCGTGCCGGAGGAGGCGTGGATGCGGATGATCTCGCTCTGGGGAGCGGCCTGCAGGCCGAAAGGATAGTTGTCCCGGAGGTCCTTCTTGGTCGTGTAGGGGAGTTTCACGATGTCCTCGATGGTGCGGATGTCATCGGGGGTCAGGTCCAGCTCCTGCAGCTTGTGGCGGTAGAAGGGGACGTTGTGGTACACGTACTCCACAATCTTGTGCAGGCGTTTACCCTGGAGCGCGGACATCTCGTCGCGGCTCATGCATTCTTTGTTGGGATTCCAGATCATATCGTCAAGTTCGTTGTTTCAGTCAATGGTCCTCGCGGAACGCCTTCATGCGTTCCTCCAGGACGGGATAAAGCTCTTCGCGCATGCGGCTCGTACAGCCCCGGACGCCGTTCTGCAGGCTTCCGGTGGTGGACAGGGAGATGCAGCTCACGCCGTAATAGAGGAGCTCGCGGAGCAGTTCCCCGCCCGTGAGGCCCTCGTAGCCGAGGGTGAAGAAGAAACCGTCCCCCACCGGGCGTGTCACGTCGCGGTCATAGACCACGTGGAAGCCGTTCCGGCAGAAGATGTCCTTCATCCGGGCCGCGCGGCGCTCGTACTCGCGGGTATCCTCCACGAAATCGATCACGCCGTCGCAGGAGAGCTCCAGCATGCGCGCATAGGCGTACTGCGTGGAGGCGGTGCAACCGCTGGTGATCATGTAGAGGATGGAGGCGGTGAGCGTCTGACCGAAGATGCCGGCGTCGTGGTAGCGCTCCGCCAGGGCGGGATAATGCCGCGTGAACAGGTTGTCGCCGATGCCGATGAGCGCCATCCGCTGTCCCGCGTAGCTGAAGATCTTGGACGAGGACAGCATCAGGATGTAATTGTCCGTGTAATGGGCGACCGTGGGGACGAAGGGCGGCTCGAAGGGCTTTCCCAGTTCGCGGCGGTAGTCCATGCAGAAGTATGCCAGGTCCTCCATGACGATGGCGTCGTACTTCGTCGCCAGTTCGCCGATTACCTGCAACTCGCTCTCTTCCAGGCAGATCCAGGCGGGGTTGTTGGGGTTGGAATAGACGATGGCGGCGACGTCGCCAGCCGCGAGCTCTTCCTCCAGCTTCGCGCGGAGGCCTTCGCCGCGGTAGGGATAGATGTCGAATTCCTTCCAGCGGATGCCGAGCACCCGGAGCTGGGATTTCTGGATCGGAAAGCCCGGGTCGATGAACAGGACCTTGTCCTTTCCCGGGATGCGCTGGGTGCAGGCGATGAACGAGCCGAAGGACCCGGCCACGGATCCCGTCGTCGGGATGCAGCCGAGCGGGTCGATATCGACATCGATGAACGCCTTGATGAAACGGGCGGCCGCCTTCTTGAGTTCCGGCACGCCGTCGGCGGGCGGATACTGGGAGCCGACGCCCCGGTCCAGGGCCGCTTTCTCCGCCTCCACGCCGTAGCGGTTCGCCGGCAGGCCCGGGGAGCCCTGGTCCATGCGGATGAAGGGGATGCCCGTCTTCCGCTCCAGGTACTGGGCCACGAGCAGGACTTCACCGATGGTGGCCTGCGAAAGGTCCGCGACGCGCGAGGCTACCCGCGCCTCCTCGACCAATTCTTCACTAAAGACCTTCATAACCGGCGTCGAATGCTTTGAGGTTGTCTTCCACGACTTTCTCGCCCTTGCGGCCGAACACGGTGCGGATGGCCGCGCGGAGGTCGTCCGGCGAGACGATGGCGAGGTGGCGGGCCGCCATCCCGAGGAGCACCATGTTCGCGCTCCGGGGAGCCTGAAGTTCCTTCGCGACCGCGTCGATGTCCATCTTCGTCACCCGCGGAAGGGCGTCCAGCTCTTCCTGGAGGGCGATCTCGCTGGGATAGTCGGGAATGTTCACGAACGGCTTGGAGGAGGTCACGACGGCCCCTTCCGGGCCCAGGTAAGGCAGGTAGCGGAGCGCTTCCATCGGCTCCATCGACAGGATGATGTCGGCCCCTCCCTGCGGGATCAGGTCGCTGTGGATGGGGTCCGTGGACAGGCGGAGGTCGCTCTGCACGTCCCCGCCCCGCTGGCTCATGCCGTGGACTTCCGCCTGCTTGAGGTGCAGGCCGGCGGCCGTGGCGGCCTGGCCGATGACCGTGGCGATGGACAGGATCCCCTGTCCGCCCACGCCGGCAAGTTTGATATCTGTCTTCATTGCGCTGCTTTCTTTTGACGGTTCTTGCGGGCGAGCGTCTGCATGCACTCGCGCTGCGGGATGATGACGGAAACGCCCTGGTAGTCGATCTCTTCGCGGATGATGCGGGTGATTTCCTCCATGTTCTTCGGGAGCGGGATGACCACGTGCAGGTGCTCGCGCTCCACGCCCAGGGCGAGGCAGATGGCCTCGAACTTGTGCGTGCCCGCGGAGTCCTGCCCGCCGGTCATCGCGGTGGTGAGGTTGTCCGACAGGATGACGGTGATGGCAGCGTTGTCATTGACGGCATCCAGGAGGCTGGTCATGCCGGAATGCGTGAAGGTGGAGTCGCCGATGACCGCGATGGCGGGATGGACACCCGCGTCCGCGGCGCCTTTCGCCATCGTGATGGAAGCGCCCATGTCCACGCAGGAGTCGATGGCGCGGAACGGCGGCAGCGCACCGAGGGTGTAGCAGCCGATGTCGCCGAACACGCGGGCCGTCGGGTAGTCCGCCAGCACCTGGTTCAGCGCGGTATAGACGTCGCGGTGGCCGCATCCCTGGCACAGCTGCGGGGGACGCGGGGCGAGGTTGTGGGCGGGGGCGTGGACGGCGCCGGCGGGCTCGCCGAGGGCGACCGCGACGTTGTCCGGGGTGAGCTCGCCCGTGCGGGGAAGCCGGCCGTTCAGGCGGCCATAGACCGGATACTCCGGTCCCAGCAGGCCGCGGACCTGCTCCTCCGCGAAGGGCTGGCCGTCCTCCACGACGAGAAGTTCCTGGGAAGCGGCGGCCAGTTCGCGGACGAGGCTTTCCGGGAGCGGATATTGCGACACCTTCAGGACGGAAACTTCCGTCGGAAGGGCTTCGCGGACGTAGTTATAGGCGATGCCGCAGGCGATCACCCCGAGGGGCGAGCCGCGGTGCTCCAGCACGTTGTGCGCGGAATCCGCCGAGCGCTGCAGCAGCTCCGGCTGCTTCGCGATGAGGGCGGCGTACTGCCGCTTGGCGTTGCCGGGCAGCAGGACCCAGCGGCCGCGCTCCGAATCCGGGGCCAGGCCGTTCTGCGGCCCGGGTTCCCCGACCTCCACGGCCGCCCGGGAATGGGCCAGCCGGGTGACCATGCGCACGAGCACCGGGAGCCGGACCTCCTCCGAGAGGCGGAAGGCATCGGCCATCATGTCGTAGCATTCCTGCTGGTCGGAAGGCTCCAGGATCGGGATCAGGGCGAACTTCCCGTAGAAGCGGGAATCCTGCTCGTTCTGGGAGGAATGCATGGACGGATCGTCCGCCGCGACCACGACGAGGCCGCCCTTCACGCCGGTGATGCCGGCGTTCACGAAGGCGTCGGCGCACACGTTCATGCCCACGTGCTTCATGCATACAAGGGCACGCTTGCCGGCATAAGACATGCCCAGGGCCGCCTCCATGGCCGTTTTCTCATTCGTGCACCAACGGCTCCGCACCCCGCGCTCCCGCGCCAGGGCGTCACCCTGTATGAATTCCGTAATTTCGGTGGACGGCGTCCCCGGATAGGCATACACCCCGGACAAACCGGCATGCAAGGCCCCCAAGGCAATCGCCTCGTCACCGAGCAGCAATCGTTTCTGTGTCATGGATCGAATACGTTCTAACTAATAACCACGCAAATATAACGAATTCTCGGCTCACTTGCAAAACTCCGCCCCACAACCGACAACTCACCCGAAAAATCCCCCGGTGGCAAGGTTTATGCAGAAATATTGTTACCTTTGTAACGGTTAAAGACAGTAGTTATGAAACTCTTCAAATCTTTTGCGGCCGCCCTTCTGGCCTGCGCCGCGCTCGTTTTCACTTCCTGTGAGAAGGGAGTGACCAACACCCCCGACTACACCGGTAACCTCTATGGTATCTGGCAGGTGGACTCCAAGGTCGTCGGCGATAAGACAACGGACTTCACCGGCGAGCACTTCTACCTGTGTCTGACCCCGATCCTGATGGCCTTTGAGTGGACGGGATCGATTGCCGCCCTGGACGTGGACCATATCGACGTTGACTTCTCCTTCTACACTTACAACGACCAGCAGCACAAGATCTCTTTCCGGGAGGGCAAGACACAGGCGCAAAGCATGGAAAAGTTCATCCGCCTCAGCGGAACGTACGACGTCCTCGAGCTTTCCCAGGATAAGCTCGTGATTTCGAAGACGGTGGGCAATACCACGACGACGTACAACTACCACCTGGCCAAAAGGCTTTTACCGCAGAAAGAGAGCGAAAGCAACTAGCCTGGACTGATGACTGCCTTTCAGGAACAGCTCCGGCGGGCCATCCTTCGGTTGGACGGCGCCACCGGGACCGAGATTCAGCGATACACCCTGGCGGAAGAGGATTTCCGACGGGGTGTATTCGTGGATACGGCCGTTCCCCTGAAGGGCGACAACGAGTGCCTGAACCTGACGCGGCCGGATGTCATCACAGCCGTGCATGAGGCCTACATCGCGGCCGGGGCCGATATCATCGAGACCAATACTTTCAGTGCGAACCGCATCTCCCAGAAAGAGTACGGGCTGGAGGCCCATGCGCGGGAGATGGCCCTCGCCGGGGCGCGGATCGCCCGCGCCGCGGCCGACAAGGCCCCCCGGAAGGTGTGGGTGGCGGGCAGCATCGGGCCGACGTCCAAGTCGCTGACGCTGGCGCCGGACATCGCCCGGCCGGCGGAGCGGCCGTACAGCTTCGACGAGATGGCGGCGAGCTACCGCGAGCAGGTCGAGGCCCTCATCGAGGGCGGCGTGGACCTGCTGCTCATCGAGACGGCGTTCGATGCGCTGAACGTGAAGGCGGCGCTGTACGCGGTGGAGACTAACGCCCGGAACGACGGCGAACCGTTTCCCGTCATCGTGTCGGTGAGCGTCGGGGACAAGAGCGGGAGGACGCTGACGGGGCAGACGCTGGAGGCGTTCTTTACCGCCGTGCGGCACTATCCGCTGGCGGCTTTCGGCGTAAACTGCTCGCTCGGGGCCGACGGGCTGCTGCCGCTGGTGAAGGACATCGCGTCCTTCAGCGACGTGCCGGTGATCTGCTACCCGAACGCCGGCCTGCCCAACGAGCTGGGCGGGTACGACCAGACGCCCGCGCAGATGGCCGCCGAGATGGCCCGGTTCGACGGGCTCCTGAACATCGCGGGCGGCTGCTGCGGCACCACGCCGGACCATATCCGGGCCATTCCGGAGCTCTCCCCCACCCCGCTCAAAGAGGCGCGCAAGGAGCTGAAAGTCAGCGGCCTGGAGGCCTATCTCATCGACACCCAGAAGCGGAACTTCACCCTCATCGGCGAGCGGACGAACGTCGCCGGCAGCCGGAAGTTCGCGCGCCTCGTCGCCGCCGGCGACTATGACGCGGCGCTGGAGGTGGCCGCCGGCCAGATCGAAGGCGGAGCCGACATCATCGACATCAACATGGACGATGCGATGCTGGACGGGCCGGTGGCGATGGAGACCTTCGTCCGCACCCTGCAGAACGACCCGGCCGTGGCGAAAGCGGCCCTGATGATCGACTCGTCCCACTGGGAATGCATCCTGGCGGGCCTGAAGAACGCCCAGGGCAAGTGCATCGTCAATTCCATCAGCCTCAAGGACGGCGAGGAAGCCTTCCTCGCGAAGGCCCGGGAAATCCACCGGCTGGGCGCCGCGATGGTCGTGATGGCCTTCGACGAAGCGGGCCAGGCGACCACCTACGCGCAGAAAATCGCCGTCAGCGAGCGCGCGTACCGCCTCCTGACCGGCATCGGCATTCCGGCGGAAGACATCATTTTCGACGTCAATGTCCTGTCCATCGGCACGGGCATCCCGGAGCACGACCGCTACGGGATCGATTTCATCGAGGCCGTCCGCTGGATCAAGCAGCACCTCCCCGGAGCGTACACCTCCGGCGGCATCTCCAACCTTTCCTTCGCCTTCCGGGGCAACAATCCGGTGCGCAGCGCGATGCACGCCGTGTTCCTGTACCACGCCATCCGCGCGGGCCTGGACATGGCCATCGTCAATCCGGGGATGATCCTCCAGTACGACGACATCGAGCCGGAACTGCGGACGGCCGTCGAGGACCTCATCCTGTGCCGGGATCCGCATGCGACGGAAAGGCTGTCCGAACTGGCGGCCGCCAGCCTGACAGAAACTAGACCCCCGATCAAGTCGGGGGTGACGGACTCGTCATGCCCGGCCCCGACCGGGCATCTGTCTTCTCTTGAATCATTCCTCCTCTCCGGCCGGGAGGAGGGGCTTGCGGAGGCCGTGAATGCCGCGCGGGAGCGGCTGGGATCGGCCGTGCAGGTGATCGAGGGGCCGCTCATGGCGGGGATGGAGGAAGTCGGCCGGCGCTTCGGCGAGGGGAAGATGTTCCTCCCGCAGGTCGTGAAATCGGCCAAGGTGATGAAGGACGCGGTGGCCCTGCTGGAGCCGTACATGAAGGCCGGCGAGCAGGCCGCGCAGCGGCCGGTCGTCATCCATGCGACGGTCAAGGGAGACGTCCACGACATCGGCAAGAACATCGCGGGCATCGTCCTGCGGTGCAACGGCTTCGAGGTGGTGGACCTGGGCGTGATGGTCGACAAGGAAACCATCCTGAAGGCCGCGGAAAAGCACCACGCCGCCCTGATCGGCGTGAGCGGGCTCATCACCCCGTCCCTGTTCCAGATGGAAGAGCTGTGCCGCGAAATGGCGGCCCGCGGGCTGGACACGCCGCTTTTCATCGGCGGCGCCACCACGTCCGCCCTGCATACGGCGGTGAAGCTCGCCCCGCTGTACGACCATGTCTTCTACGCGCCGGACGCGTCCGCCGGGGCGGTACTGGCGAAGAAGTGCCTGCGCGACCGCGCGGCCTTCGAAGCCGCCCAGCACGCGGAGCAGGCGCGCATCCGCGCCCTGCACGAAGGGCGCAAAACCGCCCCCGCAACCGTGCAAACCGGCTTTGAACCAGAAAGTTATCTCCGGACCGTCCCCGCCGACATTCCGCTCACGGAAGTGCCGCTGGAGGAGCTCGTTTCCCTCTTCGACTGGTCGATGTTCCGCGCCGTATGGAGCGTGAAGGAGAGCGCGGAGCTCACGGCGGAAGGACGCGCCGTGCTGGACCGGATGGTCCGCACCGGCGGCGTCTCCGTCCGCCTCGCCGCCCGCTTCTTCGCCGCCCGGCGAGACGGCGACACCATCGACCTGGGCCCCTGCCGCCTCCCGATGCTCCGGCAGGAAGAAGCCCCCGGCCGCTCCCTCGCGGACTTCGTCCCCGCGGAGGGCGCCGGTCCCTTCGGCGTTTTCGCCATCAGCGTGCACGCCGCCCAACCGGCCCTTCGACAGGCTCAGGGACCGGTTGACCGACAGGCGCAGGGACCGCAGCTGCACCCTGTCGGCTGCACCTGCGAAGCGTGCCGGAACGATTACGACTCGATGATGGAGCGCGCGGTGCGCGTCACGTTGGCCGAGGCCGCGTCCACCTGGCTGGACAAGCGGCTGGCGCAAGGCCTGCCCGAAGGCGCGAAAGTCGCCAAACCGGCCGCCGGCTATGCCTCCTGTCCGGACCACAGCCTCAAGCGCGACATCCTCGGCCTCCTGCCCGAAGGACTCGACATCACCCTCACCGAGAGCTGCGCGATGATTCCCGACGCCGCCATCTGCGGCTTCGTCGTCCTCCACCCCGAGGCCGGCTATCCGGAAATCCGCCACATCGGCGAGAAACAATACGAACTGTACAAATCCGCCCGCGGCTTCTCCCCCGCCGAGGCCCGGGCCTTCCTGTCCCATCTGCTATGAGAATCACCGACTTCCTGGATCCCCGCCATCCCTTCCCCTCCCTGGAGATCATCCCGCCCCAGAGCGGCATCGTCAAGGAAGAGCTCCTCGATAACATCGCTCCCCTGATGGAGTTCAAGCCCCGCTACATCAACGTCACGACCCACCGCGACGAGGTCCGGTTCACCCCGAAAGGCGACGGCGCCTTCCTCCGCGAGGTCGTCCGCAGCCGCGTCTCCCCCGTCGCCGTCTGCGGCAGCATCCAGAGCCGGTACGACGTGGAAGTGGTCCCGCACATCATCTGCGCCGGGAACACCGCCGCGGAGATCGAATGGCTGGTGCAGGACTTCCATTTCCTGGGCATCGACAATGTGATGGCCCTCCGGGGCGATTCCCTCGCCGGCGAAAAGCGCTTCAACCCCGTTCCCGGGGGGTATGCCCATGCCGACGAGCTCGTGCGCGCCATCCGGCAGATGGACGGCGGCGAGAAGCTCTGCATCGGCGTCGGCGGCTATCCCGAGAAGCATTTCGAGGCCGCGAACCCCGAGACCGACATCCTCCACCTCAAGGGCAAGGTCGATGCGGGGGCGGACTGCATCATCACCCAGATGTTCTTCGACAACGCGGTCTTCTACCGATTCGTGGACCGTTGCCGCGCCGCCGGCATCACCGTGCCCATCATTCCGGGCCTCAAACCCCTCTCCACGGCCCGCCAGGTGGAACTCCTGCCGGAGTCCTTCTCCATCGACATCCCCGTCGAACTGACCGACGCGGTCAAGGACGCCGGCGACGACAAGGCGGCCGTCCGCCGCCTGGGCGTCGAATGGTGCACCGCCCAGTGCCGCGACCTCCTCGCCCACGGCGTGCCCGCCGTGCACTTCTACACGATGGGAAAGTCGGCGAACGTGGTGGAGGTCCTGCGGAACTGCTTCTAACGCGCACGCACGCACGCAAATTTTCTTTTCTCGTTAATTAGCCTTATCTTTGAAGGATTTTTAGGCTAAACAACGGGCATGCATCGGATATTCCTACCGCTTTATCGCTATTTCCAGAAGCACAAGACCGCCTTGTATCTGCTGCTGGCAGGCAGTTTCCTGCTGTTCCTCGCCTTCGGCGTCCGCTTGCGGTACGAGGAGGACATCGTCAAGCTCCTCCCCCGCTCCAGCACGGACAGTGAACTGGCCTTCAGCGACATCGGACTGAAGGACAAGGTGTTCATCCAGGTCACCTCCGCCGATCCGGCCAGCCCGCTGGACCCCGCCACCCTGGCCGCCTACATGGACGAATACTGCGAGTCCCTGCTCCAGCGGGACTCCGCGTCGCACCATATCGAAGGAATCCTGTACCAGCTGGACATGGGCACCATGCTCGGCGCCGTGGATTACGCCTTCGAGCACCTGCCCTGCTTCATCGACACCTCCCTATACGCAGCGTTCGAGGCGGCGCTCCGGCCGGAAGCCGTGGAAGCGGCGATGCAGGAGAACCTCGCCCTGCTGGAGGCCGATGAGACCGGCGAAACCACCCAGTTCGTCACCATGGACCCGCTCGGCCTGCGGAACATCCTCCTGGAGCAGATCATGCCTTCCGACGGCGGCTCCGTAGGCGGGTACACCATCGAGGAAGGGCACTTCTTCTGCCCGGACAAGACGGTGGCCCTGGCCTTCCTGTCGCCGGGCTTCAATTCGATGGATTCCGGGGCCGGCACGAAGTTCTACCGCCTCATGAACCGGACCCGCCAGGACTTCGAGGCCGCCCATCCGGACGCCAAGGTCCTTGCCCACGGCACCCCGCTGGGCAGCGTGTCCAACGCCAGCACCATCAAGGGCGACCTCCTGATGACGGTGGGTGTTTCCCTCCTCGTCATCCTCGTGATCCTGCTCCTGAGCTTCCACAGCTGGACTTTCATCTGGCAGCAGGTCGTCCCCATCCTGTACGGGTCGGTCTTCGCCCTCGCCTGCATGTACTGGGTCAAGGGCTTCATGTCCCTGATGGCCCTGGGCCTCGGCGCAATCGTGCTGGGCGTCGCCATCAGCTACTGCCTGCACGTGCTCATCCACCACTATTATGTGGGCGACGTGGAGCAGATGCTGCGGGAGGAATCCACCCCCGTCACGCTGGGCTGCATCACCACGGTGGGCGCCTTCCTGGGCCTGCTGTTCACGGAGAGCGACCTGCTGCGGGACTTCGGTCTGTTCGCGACCTTCGCCCTCGTGGGCAACACCTTCTTCGCCCTGTTCTTCCTGCCCCACTTCATGAAGCCGGAGCAGGTCAAGTTCAAGCGGTACAAGGGGTTCCACATCATCGACAGGATCAACGACATCCCCTGGGACCGCAACAAATGGATCCTCATCGGGCTTCTCGTGGTCGTCGTCGCGGGCGTGTCGCTGAGCCATCGTGTCAAGTTCGACAGCGACCTCCGGAACCTGGACTATGACAATCCCCTCCTGACCGCGAGCCAGGAACTCTACAGCCAGAAGAACGCGAGCGGCCACATGGACCTGTACTTCGCCGCCTCCGACGACGACCTGGACCAGGCCCTCGAATACAACTCCCTCCTGCAGCAGCGGCTGGATTCCCTCGCGGCGCTCGGCCTCGTGAAGGGCTATTCCCCGCTCTCGTTCCTGCTGTTCCGGTCCGAACGGGACCAGCAGGTGCGGATCGACGCCTGGAAGGCCTTCTGGACCCCGGAACGGAAGACGCAGGCTTGGCGCGAGATCGCCGCGGCCGCCCGTCACAGCGGGCTGGAAGCCGGCCTGTTCCAGCCTTTCGAGGCCCTGATCGACGCCGATTACGAGCCCGGGAACCTCTTCGAAGCGGAGGTCTTCCCGCCGGAACTGGTGTCCAATTACCTCGAGCGGCAGGCCAGCGGCCGGTACATGGTGTTCACCTCCGTGGGCTTCCGCCCGGAGGATGCCGACACCGTCACCGCCGCCCTCGTGGCCGGGCCCAACACCCTCGTCCTGGAGCCTTTCTACTACTGCCGCGACATGGTGGAGATCGTCCATGACGACTTCAACACCACGCAGTGGATTTCCTCCCTGCTGGTGCTCCTGGTGCTCCTCATCGCCTTCCGGAACCCGATTACGGCTTTCCTGGCCTTCCTGCCGATGTTCCTGAGCTGGTACGTCCTGCAGGGGCTGATGGCCCTCCTGGGCCTGGAGTTCAACCTGATCAACATCGTCATCTCCACCTTCATCTTCGGCATCGGGGTGGATTACAGCATATTCGTGATGGAGGGTCTCCTCAAGGAGGCGCGCACCGGAGAGCGGGAAATGCTCGATTTCCACAAGGTGGCGATCGTGTTCTCCGCCCTCGTGCTCGCCATCGTGGTGCTGTCGCTCGTCTTCGCGCGGCACCCGTCCATCCGGTCCATCGGCATCATCACCCTGATCGGCATGGCCTCCACCATCCTCCTCACCTACTCTCTGGAACCCTTCCTCTTCCGCCAGTGCCTCAAGTGGGGCTGGTACCGGAAGAGTATCAAAGCACTGGAACCTTAAATGGACCGGATCGACGCGAACCTTTACTTGAACCTCATCCGCGGCGGCGCCGCACGCCTGGGCCTCCACCGCCAGGAAATCAACGACCTCAATGTCTTTCCCATCCCCGACGGGGACACGGGCGACAACATGTATATGACCATCCAGGCCGGCTGCAACCCTTCGACCGGCCCTTCGACAAGCTCAGGGACCGGTCTCACCCTCCCCGAGGTGGCGAAAGCCGTCTCCGCCGGGATGCTGATGGGCGCCCGGGGCAACTCCGGCGTCATCCTTTCCCGCATGTTCGCCGGGCTCGCCAAAGGCCTGGCCGATGTCCATGAGGCCGATGCGGAAGCCTTCTCCCGCGCCATGCTGGCCGGGGTCGAGGAGTCCTACCACGCCGTTTCCGAGCCGGTCGAGGGCACCATCCTGACCGTGTTCCGGGAAGGCGCGGAGGCCGCCGCGGGCAGCAAGGACCTCGATGAATACTTCGACCTCCTGATCTCCGCGATGGACCTGTCGCTGCAGCACACCCCCGAACTGCTGGACGTGCTGAAGAAGGCGGGTGTCGTGGACAGCGGCGGCGCAGGCCTCCTGTACATCGCCGAGGGCATGCGCGCCGTCCTGCACGGGGAAGCCGCCGAAGTCCCGGACGAGGCCGCCCCCGCGGCGCAGCACGTGGACCTGGACGCCTTCACGGAGGATAGCGTCCTCGAGTTCGGCTACTGTACGGAATTCCTGCTGCGGCTGCAGCGGAGCAAAGTGGACCTGGACACCTTCGACGAGACCGTCCTCTCCGACTGGCTGTCGCAGAACGGGGAATCGCTCGTGTTCTTCCGCGACGGCTCCATCGTCAAGGTCCATGTCCATACCCGGACCCCGGGCGAAATCCTGAACCACTGCCAGCAATACGGCGAGTTCCTCACCGTCAAGGTGGAGAACATGACCCTGCAGCACCACGAGAACCACATGGACGAGCGGTTCAAGAAGGGCCGCAAGGCCTTCGGCGTGGTGGCCGTGGCCTCCGGCGCCGGGCTCGTGGACACCTTCAAGGAGCTCGGGGCCGACATCGTCATCGAGGGCGGCCAGACGATGAACCCGCCCGTGGAGCGCTTCATCGAGGCCTTCGACGCCGCGAATGCGGACACCGTCTTCGTCTTCCCCAACAACGGCAACATCCTCCTGACGGCCCGCCAGGCCGCCGAAATCTATGACAAGGCCGATATCCGCGTCATCCCCGCCAAGACCCTGGGCGAAGGCTACTACGCCCTCGCGAACCTGGACACCGAGGCGGGCGACGCCGACGCCATCGCGGCCGCGCTCACCGAAGCCGCCGGCGAGGTGGCGACGGGACTCGTTTCCCGCGCCATCCGCGACAGCGGCCCCTTCCATGAAGGGGAATACCTCGGCATCCGCGGCAAGGATATCCTCACCGCCGGGCCGACGCCCGAAGCGGCCGTCGAGGCCCTTGCGGAGGCGATGGACGCCGGCTCCAGCGACGTCATCCTCGTCTTCGCCGGCGAAGGCGGCACCCGGTCTGAAAAGGTCCGGGAAGCGCTGGAAAAGCGATATCCCCGCGCCGAAGTCATTCTCCAGTCCGGAGGCCAGCCGGTCTACGAGTATATCCTCGTACTCTTTTAATCCCTTAAACTATGCTTAAACTCTTCACCGACACCGATACCGACATCACCCCCGCCATCGCGGCGGAATATGGATACAGCCTCATCAGCATGCCTTACAGCGTGGACGCCAAGACCGTCTACCCGTACGTGGACTTCGACGAGTTCGAGCCCCGTCCGTTCTACGACATGCTCCGCAACGGGGTGCTGCCCACCACGAGCGCCATCTCCAAGGATCGCTACATCGAGTACTTCGAGCCGGAGTTCGCCGCCGGGAACGACATCCTGTATGTCCATTTCTCCCGCGCGATGACCGTCACCTTCAACGCGATGGACGAGGCCGTGGCCGAGCTCAAGGCCAAGTACCCGGAGCGGAACTTCTACGAGATCGACACCAAGGGCATCACCACCATCAGCTACACCATCGTCCGCGAGGTCGGGGACCTCTTCAAGGCCGGCAAGACCTTGGAGGAAGTGCTGGAATGGGCCAAGACCGAGGTGGACAAGTTCGCGATGTACTTCTTCGCCGACGACCTGAAGTTCTTCCGCCGCAGCGGCCGCGTGAGCGGGCTCGCCGCGACGATGGGCACGCTCATCGGCATCCGCCCGATCATCTACATGAGCCAGGAAGGCAAGATGGTTTCCTGCGGCAAGGAGAAGGGCCGCCTCAAGGCGATGGAGCATCTCGTGCAGCAAGTCGCTGACCTGGGCGAGGACTTCAAGGCCCACCGCTTCGTAATCGGCCACACCGACGCGCCCGAACTGGCGCAGGAGGTGGGCAAGATGATCCAGGAGCGGTTCGGGACCGATTTCCCGATCGAATACGTCGTCTGCAACCCGACGGCCGGCAGCCACGCCGGGCCGAACGGGGTGGGCGTCTGCTTCCACGCAAAACACCGGTAAAATGATCACTGTCAAGCAAGTAGAGACCAGGAAGGAGCAGAAAGCGTTCCTGGATTTCCCGCTGGACCTGTATGCGGGGAACCCGAATTTCGTTCCGCCCCTGTACATGGACGAGAAGAAGATCTTCCGTCCGGATTACGTGTACAGCGACTGCTGCGACTTCGTCTGCTTCCTCGCGTACAAGGACGGCGCCGTCGCCGGCCGCATCATGGCCATCGTCCAGAAGGCGGCGAACGAGAAGAACGGGGAGAAGCGCGCCCGCTTCTGCCGGTTCGATGCCATCGACGATTTCGAGGTGTCGAAAGCCCTGTTTGAGACGGCCGAGAAATGGGCGCTGGAGAAGGGCATGGACACGGTCTGCGGCCCGCTGAACTTCTCCGACCTGGAGCGGGAGGGCCTTCTCGTCGAGGGCTTCGACCAGCAGGCCACTTTCGAGGAGAACTACAACGCGCCCTACTACGGCGAGCACATCGAGCGCCTGGGCTATGAGAAGGACGTGGATTGGGTCGGATTCCGGCTCTATGGGGCCGAAAGCCCGGAGGCGATGGAAGAGCTGGAGCAGCTCTCCGATTTCATCTTCCGCCGCTACAAACTGCATCTGGGGCCGTCCAAGAGCGGTTCCGACTTCCTGAAGCGCTATGCCGACGGCATCTTCGAGCTCATCGACAAGTCCTACGAGGGCCTGTACGGGACCGTCCCCTTCACCGAGGGGATGCGGAAGCTGATGCTGGACAATTTCAAGCTGGTCGTGGACCCCAAGTACGTGGCCGTGGTCCTGGACGAGAACGACAAGATGGTATGCTTCGGCATCACCTTCCCCGCCCTGGCCGGCGCCCTCGCCGGGGGCCGGGGCAAGCTCACGCCGGGCACCGCCCTCCGCCTCCTGAAGGCCCTGAAGAAGCCCGACGCCATCGACCTGTGCCTCGTGGGCGTGGATCCCGAATATGCGAACCGGGGCGTCTCCGCGGTCTTTTCCGTCGCCATCATGAAGATGCTGCGGGACAACCCGAACCTCCGCTTCGCGGACACGAACCTCAACCTGGAGGACAACTACGCCATCCTGAACCAATGGAAGCGCTTCCGCAAGGAACAGCTCAAGCGCTACCGCTCCTATGTGAAGAAACTCGTATGATCAAACTCCTTGTCGACTGTTTCGGCGGCGACCATTCGCCCCAGGCGCCCGTCGCGGGCGCCCTCGCCGCCCTTGCGAAAAATCCGGACCTGCACCTCATCCTCACCGGGGACGAGGCCATCCTCCGGAAGGAGCTGGAAGGAAAGGCCTATGACGCCGCCCGCCTGGAGATCGTCCACGCGCCCGAAGTCATCGGCTGCGACGAAAAGCCCACCGACGTGGTGCGCCTCAAGCGGAACAGTTCCATGATGAAGGCCATCATCCTGCTCCGGGACGAGGACGACATCGCCGGGATGGTGTCCACCGGTTCCACAGGCGCCCTCGTGACCGGCGCCCTGGTGCGCCTCGGACGCATCAAAGGCGTCATCCGTCCGGCCTTCTGCCCCATCCTCCCGACCATGGACGGCGGCATCGTGGGCATCTGCGACAGCGGGGCCAACGTGGAAGTGACGCCCGCCCACCTGCGCCAGTTCGCCATCATGGCGAGCCTCTATATGCAGGAGGTGTACGGAATCAAGAATCCCCGGACGGCGCTCCTGAACGTGGGCAAGGAAGCCGAGAAGGGCGACGACATCCGGAAGGAGACCTACGCGCTCCTGCAGGACACCGACTGCGTGAACTTCGTGGGCAACATGGAAAGCCGCGACCTGCTGTCGGGCTCCTACGACGTGGTCGTGGCCGACGGTTTCTCCGGGAACGTCCTCGTCAAGACGACGGAAGGGACGGCCCTGGAGCTTCTCAAGAAACTCAAGAAAGATATCTACTCCCGCACCCTGTACAAGCTGGGCGCCCTCCTGATGAAACGGATGTTCCTGGAGGAGAAGGAGTTCATGAATTACCAGAACTATGGCGGGAGCGTTCTCCTGGGCACCTCCAAGGTGGTGGTGAAGGGACACGGCAGCAGCAAGGCCGTGGCCGTGGAGAAATGCATCGAGCAGGCCTACCGGATGGAGGTGAGCCACCTCTCCGGCAAGATCGAGGAGGCCGTCGCCCGCTACGAACACTACGAAGACTGATGGAAACGATGTACGAGAAAGTCCGGGCCATCCTGGCCAAGCAGCTGCGGGTGGACGCCGCGAAAGTCACGCTGGACGCGCAGATAAAAAAAGACCTCGGCGCCGATTCGCTGGACATCCTCCAGCTCCTCATGCGTCTCGAGGACCAGTATGGAATCACCATTCCCGACAAGGCGCTGGCGACGTTCAACACCGTGGGCGACGTCGTCACCTACCTCGAGCAGGAAGGCACTCAGATCTAGTACTTGAAGGTATACTCGGTCTCGATGCCGGTGAACTCGTCCAGGACCATCCGGACGGGCAAGCCCTTCTTGTTGTAGTCGAGGATGATGCGCGCGTAGCCGGTGGGCAGCTGCTTGCGGGCCATCATGGACACGGTCTTGATGTCGCCCTTCTGTTCGACGATGAGGGTGGCGTCGTTCTCCTCGGCGGCCTTCTCGTAGTTGCCCATGATGCAGTCCAGCAGGGTGTTGCGCATCTTGCGCATCCGCGGGTTCTTGGAGGTGTCGATGTTGATGACCTTGCCCTTCACGCAGTTCTTGAGCTGCATGCCCTCGATGAGGAGATACTCCCCTTCCGGGACGTCGTAGGTCATATTGAGGTAGTCGGGGGCCTTGAAAGTAATCTTTCCCTCGCCGGGAATGACTTTGTTCACGGCCTTGAGGGTCTTTTTCTGGACGAAGGTGCAGCTCAGCTCCTGCGCGGAGGCCGTCAGGCCGCAGGCCAGGAGGGCGATAAGAATCAGCAGTCTTTTCATTTCGTTTCAATCAATCGGCTGCAAAGTTACAAAGATTGTTCCGAAAATGTATATCTTTGCAGGGATAAGGCATTTTTTCCACACCCATGAGCAAGACTGGAGACAAGATATTCAAATATGCCCTGGACAAGGGCCGCAGCGTCAAGAACACCCTCTGGATCGCCGGCTGCTTCCTGCTGGTGGCCGCCAATATCGCTTTCTTCCTGCTCTTTCCGCGGATCGTCTCGGGCCTCGCGATCGTCCTCTCGAACGCCGTCACCCTCATCCTCACCTTCCTGGCTTTCAAGCCGCTGAACAGCTGGCTGCAGGACAGCCTGATGGAGCGCCAGCAGGCCCTCATCGAGAAGATGGAGAAGGACCGCGAACTGGAGCGGAAGGTGGAGGTCCTGGAGCTGGAGAACCGCACCCTCGCCGACAAGCTGGACACCCGCGTGCAGACGGGCGCCCTCCCCGTCCGGCTGGACTACACCTTCAAGGTGGAGCAGATGGAATACGCGAAGCAGGGCTACGTCGTGAAGGAGGAGGAAGTGGACGCCCTGGACCGCGAACAGTTCAACGTTCCCGACCGGAAATTCTTCGAGACCATCCTCGAGGACTCCCTCCTGAAGGAAGCCTCCATCCGCAAGATCCTCTATATCCACAAGTTCTACTACAAGGTGTCCCTGGGTATCGACTTCAGCAAGATCATGTACGCCCTGGAGGACGGCAAGGTCCTCTTCTACGGCGTCCGGTTCCAGAAACTGCACGACATCACCAGCGAGCTGGAGCCCGAGCACGGCGACATCGACCGGGTGGAGATCCTGAAGATTTCCGGCGACAAGACCGAAATCCGCCAGGACAAGGAGTACGAGCCCCTGAAGGAGCAATATCGCAATGTACGCGCGCAGGAAGTCAAGGTGGGGATGGAAGAGGAGGTCACGGCCCTGTGCAACCAGTACACCGGCGCCCTGCACGACAGCATCCGGGGCCGCTTCGGCGACCGCGTGGACTTTGTCGATACCATCGAGGACTATCGCGACAAGAACTGGTACTCCCTCAAGGCCAGCGAGGACGCCACCGTGCAGGAAATCGCCGCCAACATGCTGATGCTCACCACCGTGATGAACCGCACCCAAGCCATCGGCGAGCAGGCCGGCGTCCGACTGCTGGAAGAGGCGTAATCACATTGAACAATCGGGGAAACAATTGTACGGACGGGATAAGGTTTGCCGTCCGAAAGCCCTATCTTTGTCCCGTACAAAAACCCTGATATGAAACGCATCCTGATTCTCCTCGCAGCCGTGTGCTGCACCCTGCCGATGGCCGCCCAGTGGGGCCGCCGTCCCACCCCCAACGACACGCTCAAGTCCACCCGCGTCCTCCCCGACGGGAAGGTGCTCTTCCAGATCTATGCCCCGGAAGCCAAGACGGTGTCCGTCTCCGGCGACCTGCCCTGGAACGCGCCCGTCAAGTTCGAGAAGGCCGAGAACGGCGTCTGGAAAGGCGTCTGCGAAGGCCTGGGCGACGGTGTTTTCCGCTACAACTTCACCGTGGACGGCGTGCGGGTGCAGGACCCGAAGGCTTCCCTCTCCGCCGAGCAGTCCTCGCTCCTGACCGTGGGCGAAAGCTACATCAAGGATGTCCCGCACGGCGCGGTGGCGCAGCGGTTCTACTTCTCCAAGACGCTGGGCGAGATGCGCCGCATGCACGTCTGGACCCCGGCCGGGTATGAGAAGTCCAATGCGAAACTGCCGGTGCTGTACCTCATCCACGGCGGCGGCGACAACGACGCCTCCTGGCCCGGTGTAGGCGCCGCGGGCTGGATCCTGGACAACCTCCTCGCCGAGGGTAAGATCGTCCCGATGGTCGTCGTGATGCCCAACGGAACGATCACCAACGTGCCCAACGAGGTTCCCCCGTTCGCCGAGGACATGGTCACTTCCATCATCCCGTTCATCGAGGCCAATTACAACGTGAAGACGGACGCGGACAACCGCGCGATGGCGGGCCTGTCCATGGGCGGCATGGAGACGATCGAGACCGCCTTCAACCATCCCGAGCTGTTCCGCTATGTGTGGGTGCTCAGCGCCTCCTTCGCCCCCGGCCAGGATCCCGCCGCGGAATCCGCCCGCCTCAAGGTCAAGGAGAACGTCGCGAAGATGAACAAGCAGTTCAAGCGCATGGTCTTCACCCAGGGCGGTCCCACCGACATCGCCTACCAGAACTGCAAGAACACCCGCGCGCAGCTGGACAAGGACGGCCTCCAGTACGAGTACATGGAGAACGCCCAGGCCGGCCACAGCTGGGCCACCTGGCGCGCCGACCTCCAGACCCTCGCCCCCACCCTGTTCAAATAGGCTTGACATTCCGGCTTTTTTTTCGTAAGTTTGGAAGACCTTTTGCGAAAGGTCTTCTAACCACATGAAGAAAAAGCACATCATCTGGGGAGCCATCCTGGGCGGTCTGGCGCTGGGCGTCGCCTTGATGCTGGTTCTCGTCAGCGTGGACACGCACACGTCCACGAACGACTCCTGCATGCGCTGCCACTACCACGAGGAGGCGGACCGTCTCTGGAAACAATCGGACCATTACCTGAATGAAAGCGGCGTAGTCACCGACTGCGCCGCCTGTCATTTGCCTCCCAAGGAGGACGGCGTCGTCCGCTACTACATGGTCAAGCTCCGGATGGGCGCCAAGGACATCTGGGCGAAGATGGTGAAAGACAAGGAGGACATCGACTGGGCCGCCAAGCGACAGGTGGACTACGCTCCGCGCATCGTCTACAACGCCTCCTGCGTGAAGTGCCACGAGAACCTGTACCCGGAAGGCATCAGCGACGACGGCATCGCCGCGCACCTCTACTACGACGAGAATCACGAGAAGCTCAAGCTCAACTGCGTGAGCTGCCACCTCAACGCCGGCCACTACATCGAGGGCTATACGCACCAGAAGCTGCAGGGCAAGGTGGACACCGGCTCCGGGGAGATCTACACGGCGCCGGCGGTCCCCGAGCGTTTCGAATCCTTCACCGAGACCGTCCCCGGCACGAACGCCGCCATCCGGATGGTGGCCATCCCGGGCGGCGAGTTTCTGCTCGGCAGCCCCGCGGACGAGCCGCGGCGCGGCGCCGACGAAGGCCCGCAGAAGCGGGTCGGCATTTCCCGCTTCTTCATGGCGGAGACCGAGATTACCTGGCGGCAGTTCTGGAGTTTCTACAACGAGACCATGTCCGAGGGCCGTACGCCGCCCTCCGTCATCTACGAGGCGAACAGCCGGCCCGGACTGGACGCCGTCAGCGGCCCCACCCCGCCGTTCGGCTTCCCCGACCAGGGCTGGGGCATGGGCGAACGGCCCGCCATCACGATGACGCACTACGCGGCGGAGACCTTCTGCCTGTGGCTCTCGCTCAAGACCGGCAAGACCTACCGCCTCCCCACCGAGGCGGAATGGGAATATGCAGCCCGCGGCGGCACGGATACGCCGTATTTCTTCGAAGGCGATCCCAAGAAGCTCGATCCCAAGGGCCTCCGCAGCCTCTTCGGGGCGGATACGACGATGATCGCCCGCTACGTGGTGTACAGCGGCAATTCCCCGTCCCGGACGCAGGAACCCAAGGAGGTCAAGGCCAATCCCTTCGGCCTCAAGAACATGCTCGGCAACGTGATGGAATACTGCGCCGACCGCTATGCCGAGGACGCCTACGCCCGGATTCCCGACGGCACCCAGGACCCGAAGGGCCCGGCCGAGGGCGACGAGTTCGTCGTCCGCGGCGGCTCCTATGCCGACGACGCCGGCGCCGTGCGCTGCGCCGCGCGCAGCCACACCCGCCACGACGACTGGCTGCGGACGGACCCGCAGAACCCCAAGAGCATCTGGTGGTACTCCGACGTCAAGGCCATCGGCTTCCGCGTCGTGTGCGAAGTTCCGGACAATATCGAATAATCCACATAAAACACTGCATCTATGAGCGCAAAAATGAACAGAAGGTCCTTCCTCACGACCACTGCCGTCGTCGGCGCGGCCGGTCTGGTGGGCGGACAGCTTCTCACCGCCTGCTCCGGCGGAAAGAAGGACGGCAAAGCCAGCCCGCTCCGCGAACCCGGTTCCTATTACGTTCCCGAACTGCCGGACAAGGCCATCGACGGCCGTCCTCTCAAGTGCGGCCTGATCGGCTGCGGCGGCCGCGGCAACGGCGCCGTGGGCGACCTCCTCACCGCCGCGGACGGCATCACCATCACCGCCCTCGGCGACGTCTTCCCCGACCGGATCCGCGATACGCGCGAAGCCATCGAGCGGGAATTCGGCCAGGTGGTGCCCGAGGAGAACTGCTTCATGGGCTTCGACGCCTACCAGAAAGTCATCGACTCCGGCGTGGACATGGTCATCGTGGCCACCCCGCCCGTGTTCCGGCCCATCCATTTCCAGTACGCCACCTCCAAGGGGGTCCATTCCTTCCTGGAGAAGCCCATCTGCGTGGACGCCAAGGGCTACCGGACCATCATGGCCACCGCCAAGCAGGCCGAGGCCAAGGGCCTGAGCGTGGTCTGCGGCACCCAGCGCCACCACCAGCGTCCCTATGTGGAAGCCTTCCAGAAAATCCAGGAAGGCCTCATCGGCGAAATCACCGGCGGCAACGTGTACTGGAACCAGGGCATGCTCTGGTACCGCGAGCGCCAGAAGGGCTGGAGCGATATGGAATGGATGATCCGCGACTGGGTGAACTGGACCTGGCTCTCCGGCGACCACATCGTCGAGCAGCACGTCCACAATATCGACGTCTTCAACTGGATGAACGGGTACAAGCGGCCGGTCCGCGCCACGGCTTTCGGCAGCCGCCAGCGCCGCATCACCGGCGACCAGTACGACAATTTCAGCGTCGATTTCGAATATGAGAACGGCGTCCACCTCCATAGCATGTGCCGCCAGATCGACGGCTGCTCGAACAATGTCAGCGAGGAGGTCCGGGGCACGAAGGGTTATTGGAAATCGGCCGACGACGCCATCTTCGACCTCGACGGAAACAAGATCTGGGAGTTCGATTACGACGCCATGCGGGCGACCTACAAGCAGGAGAACGCCTATGTCCTCGAGCACGTGGACTGGGTGAACCACATCCGGAAGGGCGAAATGCACAACGAAGCCACCGAATGCGGCATCTCTTCCCTGTGCGGGATCATGGGCCGGGTCGCCGCCTACACCGGCGAAACGGTCGAATGGGATGCCATCAGCGCCGCCGAGCTGGATCTCCTTCCGGAGAAGCTGGAACTGGGCAAGATGGACATGAGCGCCTACACCGTCAAGGTCCCCGGCAAGGGCAAATAAGCTTCGCGTATGGACAGGAAAACCTTTCTGAGAACTACCGTCGCCGGCGCGGCCGCCCTCGTGGCCGCCCCCGGCGCCCTCGTCTCCTGCGCCTCCCCCAAGGAGAAGAAGCAGCCTTCCGTTCCCCTCCGCCTCTCCTTCCAGGAGGGCGTCACCCCAGGCGAAACCCTCGCTGATAAGCTCGACTTCATGGAAAAGCTCGGCATCGTGGGCTTCGAGCCCGGCGGCAAGGGCCTCGCCGGCCGCGTCCAGGAAATCCGCGAAGCCCTGCAGGGCCGCGGCATCCAAGTCTCGGCCATCTGCGCCGGCTTCGACGGCTTCATCCTGGCCGAGGACCCGGCCGTGAAAGCGCAGTTCGACACCTCGATGCGGGAAATCGTCCGCGCCGCGGGCGAACTCGGTTCCACCGGCGTCATCATGGTCCCGGTGTTCAACTGGCAGAATCCCGCCCTCCCCCACACGCTGGAAACGCGCGACTACCTCTGCCAGCAGATGCACGACCTGGGCGAATTCGCCCTCAGCTGCGGCACCACCGTCATCCTGGAGCCCCTCAACCGCAAGGAAGCCTTCTACCTGCGCCTGGTGGGCGACGCCGCCGCCATCTGCCGCGACGCCGGCAGCGCGGGCGTCAAGTGCATGGGCGACTTCTGGCACATGCAGGAAGAAACCTCCGACTACGCCGCCTTCATGGCCGCTGGCCCCTACCTGCAGCACGTCCACATCGCCAGCCGCGGCAACCGCGTCATGCCGGGCGAAGACGGGGACAAGGACTGCTACACCGACGGCTTCCGCGCCCTCAAGGAGCTCGCCTACCCCAACTACGTCAGCTTCGAATGCGGCTGCCGCTCCGACGACCGCGCCACCACCCTCACCGCCGCCGTCGACCTCCTCCGCAAACAGTGGGACCAAGCGTAAGCTTTTAGGAGGGGTATAGGGTGTCCGCAAGTATAGGGGGAGGGGCCCGTTGGATACAAGTTCCCGCTTGCGGGGACGCAGGAGACAATGGGAGGGGCCGGAGCGAAGCGGAGTCCCCCGGACACCCTATACCCCTCCTAACAAATCATTAATAATCATCATCGTTCTAACAATAAAGGAGCCGGCTCAGATGAGTCGGCTCCTTTTCTCTTGATACACAGCGTGTTACTCCGCGTAGGTCGCCTTTACGAAGGGGGCGTTGAGGAGGTAGTCGGCGCTTTCCTGGAAGCTCTTGCGGATGTCTTCGTAGTTGTAGCGCTCGATCTCCACGACGAAGTCCTTCAGGCCCGCGAGTTCCGCGTTCTTGAAGATGGCGTCGAAACCGACCATGCCGCTCTGGCCCACTTCCCACTCGTCCTTGATATGGAGCATGGTGAAGCGGCCGGGATAGCGCTTGAAGTAGTCCACCGGAGAGGCCTTGCCGATCACCGCCCAGTACACGTCCATCTGGAAGAACACCAGGTCGGGATCCGTGTGCTGGAGCATGTAGTCGTACATGACCTGGCCTTCGACCTTCTCAAACTCGTAGGCGTGGTTGTGGTAGCCGTACTGGATGCCGGCGGCCTTGCAGCGGCGGCCCACTTCGTTCAGGTAGTCGCAGTAGACCTGGAGGTCCTTGAGGTCGCGCTGGCCGCCGATGGCGGGCGTGACCATGTACTTCATGCCTGCGCGCTTGTGGACGTCGATGCACTTGTCCCACCAGGCCAGGGCGGCGGTGAGGTCGCCGCTGTCCAGTTCCTCGCGGGAAAGACCGCGGGAGACGTGGGAGGAGAGCACCTTCATGCCGGCGGCTTCCACCTTCTCCTTGAAAGTTTCGGGAGCGTCACCGTACAGAAGGCCTTCGTTGCCGTTGTAGTTGGCGGCTTCCACGGCCGTGTAGCCCATGGCGGCCATTTCCTTCAGGATGTCGGGATAGTTCTCCGGGGTGATGAGGCTGCGCGCAGAGTACATCTGGATGCACATGTCCTTCTTCACGGGAGCCTTCTCCTTAGGCCCGCAGGCGCACACGCCGGCCACGGCGAGAAGAGACAGGAGGATGAAACGGACCTTCATAGGGCTAGTCCATCTCCTTGATGCGGATGTTGCGGTACCAGACGTCGTCGCCGTGGTCCTGCATGCCGATGTAACCCTCGTGGTCGTCGCCGCCGCAGTTGTTCAGGAGCTCGAAGGCCAGGGGCCAGTCCTTCTCGCTGAACTTGGAGGCCTGCAGCATGTCGGTCCACTGCTGGGTCCACAGGTGGTACTCGAGGACCTTCACGTCGTTCTGGAAGTGCACGATGGTGCCCTTGTAGCAGAGGATCTTGACCTTGTTCCACTCGCCGAACGGGTTCTGGTTCTGCGGAACGGCCGGGATCATGTCATACAGGGAGGCGGACTGACGGTTGCCGTCCACGCCGAGGAGGGCGTCCGGATGGTTCGCATTGTCCAGCACCTGGTACTCCGGCGCGGAAATGTAGATGGGCTCGTAGCGGTCGTTGCCGTTCTCGTCCTTGGTGGTGACTTCCTTGGCGAGGTAAAAGATACCGGAATTACCGCCCTTGGAGACCTTCCATTCCATCTCCAGGGTGAAATTCTTGAACTGATGGGCGAAGATGATGTCGCCGCCCTCGCCCGTCTGGGCTTCGCCGCTGCCGGTTCCGGAGAACTTGAGGGCGCCGTCGTCGATGGTCCAGCGGGAAGGAAGTTCCTTCTTGCCGTAACCGCGCCATCCCTTCGTGGAGGTGCCGTCGAAGAGGACGATATAACCTTCGTCATCGACCTTGAAGTCGTCCAGGTCCACCTCGGGGGCGTCGACGACCGTGTAGGCGGGAACGGCGGATTCAGCCGCCTTCTTCTTACCCTGGTTGCCGCAGGAAACGGCGGTGACCATCAGCGCAGCAGCCGCTGCAAGCAAAAGAATCTTTTTCATGGAGTTTTATTGGTTTTTAAGGTTTTAAGGCATTTCGGGGAGCTTCCAGCCGTCGCGGAAGACGGGCTTGATCAGTTCCTGGGCGAACTTGTTGGCGTCCACCGGGTCGGTGTACACGTTCTCGAACGTGGGATGGCCGTCGGTGATGGAGAAGCCGTCGTGGATCATCGTCTTGATGGTCGCGCCGGCCGGGATGTTGGTGAAGCGCATGTTCTCGCCGTCCCACTCCAGTTCCTGGTTCAGGCCCTGCAGGCGCACGGCGACGACACCCATCGCCACCATCTCGTTGAACGGGCCGGCCTCGGCGAAGTCGGACGCGCTCGGGGTGCGGAAGTCCGGGTCCTCCTTGCAGGCGCGGACCCAGTCCTGCTGATGGTCGAGGTTGAACTCGCGGTGGAGCTTCGGGACCTCGGGATTGCGGCCGGAAAGGAGGTACGGGTTCACGCCGTAGCAGCCGCAGATGAGGGTGTCCTTCGTGCCGTAGAAGATGACGGCGCCGCCGGAATCGTTCAGGTTCTTGCCGGCGGGCAGGCCTTCCGGACGGTCGGGCAGGATGCCGCCGTCGGTCCAGGTCACCGTCACCTCGGGCATCGCCACCTTGGGCATGTTGTCACGGGCGGGGAACACGAAGCGGACCTTCTCGGCCTGCGGGCAGGACTCGGTGAGGAGGGCGGTGGAACTGCCCTGCACCTTGGTCGGATAGCCGAGCTTCAGGGCCTTGAACACGGGATGGAGGATGTGGCAGGCCATGTCGCCGAGGGCGCCGGTGCCGAAGTCCCACCAGCCGCGGAAGTTCCAAGGGGTATAGATGGAATGGTACGGACGGTACGGGGCCGGTCCGAGGAAGAGGTCCCAGTCGAGGGTCTTGGGAACCTTCTCCGCCTTGGCGGGACGCTCCAGGCCCTGGGGCCAGATGGGACGGTCCGTGAAGGCCTCGACGCGGGTGACCTCGCCGATCTCGCCGTTCCAGATCCAGTTGCAGATCTTGCGGACGCCCTCGCCGGAAGCGCCCTGGTTACCCATCTGGGTGGCGACGCGATACTTCGCGGCCAGCTTGGTCAGGAGGCGGGACTCGTACACGGTCCGGGTGAGGGGCTTCTCGCAATAGACGTGCTTGCCGGCCATGATCGCGTTCGCGGCGATGATGGCGTGCGTGTGGTCCGCGGTGGCGACCATCACGGCATCGGCCTGGTCCAGCATCTCATCGAACATCACGCGCCAGTCCTTGTAGCGCTTGGCGTTCGGATAGCGCTCGAAGATGTGCGCGGCATACTTCCAGTCCACGTCGCAGAGGCCGATGATCTCCTCGGTCTCCAGGCCGCGGAGGACGCTGGCGCCCCGGCCGCCGATACCGACGCCGAGAATCTTGAGTTTGCGGTTCAGCGGGGCCGGAGCCCGTTTTTCACTGTCGGCGAAAACTTTGCCGGGAATCATGGAAAGCCCGAGGGCGGCCGCCGTTCCTGTCTTCAGGAAAGACCTTCTTGAAATGTCTTTTGCCATAAGGGTAGCTATTAGTGTTTGTGTTGGTTTCGGAAAGGTGGTTAATTGTACAAATATAATAAAAAAAACGCGGGATTGTCCCGCCTTGGACAAAAATCCTTAATTTCTTGGATATCCTATTGAAAAAGACTATCTTAACGACATCAAACGATCTAGGCAATGAAACGAATTATCCTGCTTGCCGCCACCCTCGCGGCGACCCTCCTTTTTGTCGGGAAAGCCCATGCCACCCGCTTCAAGGGCCTCCAGGCCATCGACAAGGAAACCCTCGTCGTCCAGTTCCAGGACGGCGACGTCCGCTACCGGGACAACGGGACCGGCCCCAGCGCTTTCCTCGGGCACACCTTCGTCGACGGCGACGACACCCTCGTGGTGTTCCACCCGCGGCTGGACCCGGCCGCGACCGGATGGACCGTCACCTCGGAGGACGACCCCTCCTTCGGGACCGTCGCCGTCACTCCCTGCCGCAAGTCCAAGCCGATGCACTGGGACCACACCCTCACGGCCGAACTGGACCACTGGCTGTTCCTCCGCCTCCCCAAGCCGATGAAGGAAGGCTGCAGCTACACGGTCCACATCCCGGCGGCGAGCGGCTCCGACACGGAATCCGCCCGGATCCGGTATTCCCCCTGGCTTTCCTTCTCCGAGGCCATCCACGTGAACATCCTCGGGTATTCGACGCGGGAGGAACGCAAGGCGGCCGACCTGTACATGTGGCTGGGCGACGGCGGCGCGCGGGATTACAAGGCCTATGAGGGCAAGTCCGTGTGGCTCTTGAACCTGGATACCCGGAACGCCGTGAAAGCCGGCGAAGTCAAGTTCTGGAAGCCCGCCGCCGACAGCGCGAACGAAGCAGGCCGTAAGAACCTCACCGGCTCCGACGTCTGGAACATCGACTTCGCCGGCTCCGAACCCGGCCGCTACTGCCTCGTCGTGGAGGACGTGGGCCGCAGCATGGAGTTCCAGATCCGGGATGACATCTACTTCCAGCCCTACCGCTACTCCGTCCGCGGCTACTATTACATGCGCCTGCAAGAACCCAAGGACCCAGAGCACGTGTGGCCGGTCCCCCGCCAGCCGCAGTTTACGCCCGGCGTGGACCCGGAAGGCTTCGTGGTCTATAAGACGGACCTCCACCCCTGGCATCCCGACTGGCGGAAAAATCGCGGGGACGTCTGGGACGAGCCGCATTTCAAAGCGCGGGAAGAATCTTCCTTCTGGGCGCACCGGCTTCCCGGCAATCCGGTCAATCCGAACGTCGTCGGCGGCCATTCCGACGCCTTCGACTGGGACCGCCACCTGGCCCATGTGAGCAACATCTATGACCTGCTCCTCCCCTACATTCTTACCGGCGGACGCCTCGCGGAGGACGACCTGGGCATCCGGGAAAGCGGCAACGGCATCCCCGACATCGTGGACGAGGCCCGGAACGAGGTGGACTTCTTCCTGTCCCTCCGCGACGGCGAGGCCTACGCGCAGGGCGTCACGAACCCAGACAAGGACTGGACGGTCATGTTCCAGGCCGGCTGCACGACGATGGCCGCCTGGGCCAACGCCGCGAACGCCGCGATGCTCGGCGAGGCCTTCCGCATCGGCGGGAACAAGCAGTTGCAGAAATACTACACGGACGAGGCCGTCAAGGCCTTCCGTTTCGCCTCCAGGCAGGAGAATCTCCAGCTGGACGATGTCCAGGGCATCGGGGACGGGTCCATGCGTGGCCGCGACTTCAAGCAGCTGGCCGCCGCGTACCTGTACAACCTCACCGGTGAGCGGGAATGGGAGGATGTCCTGGCGGAAGAGAGCACCGTGAAGGGGCCGGACTCCCCCGTCATCGGCACCGGCCGCAGCGCCTGGTGGCAGGTCTGGGGCACGGCCGCCTACCTGACGTGCCCGCACGAACGGCACTATCCGGAACTCTGCGCGAACATGGCCCGGAGCGTCATCGCCCAGGCCTATAAGAAGAACATGGAGCCGCGGCTCACCCGCCCGTCCCGCCGCAGCGCGGACGATCCCCGCTGGCAAGTGTCCGAGAACCTGCAGCTGGTGATGCTGGCCCATGCCATCACGCAGGATCCCGCCCAGAAGAAGGAACTGGAGCAGGCGATGTACGACGAAGCCGGCTGGGGCCTCGGCCGCAACCCGGCGAACATCGTGGAGATGACCGGCCTCGGCGAGCGCCACATCACGGATTGCTACTCCACCGGCCGCAATGACGGCGAGCCCGGCACCCATCCCGGCCAGACGCCGTTCAACGGCACCGAGACCTGGTCGGCCGGCAACGGCGGCGACGCCCGCATCATCCTGGAGAAGTGCTACCCCGACTGGAACACCGGCGGCTGGCCCCGCCAGGAATCCTTCTTCAACCAGCGTTACTTCTGGGTGAACGGCGAGTTTACCCCGCGCGAGACCATGCGGGGCAAGATGGCCCTCCTGGGCTATCTGTACGGGATCCGGTAACCCGATCGGAAAGGGTTTGAACAAGGAAATAACAATTTGAACATCACACGCAAAGCCTCTGCGTGCGATTCCGTATCTTTGCATCAACATTAAAACAAAACACTTCCATGAAACGCATCTTCACCCTCCTCGCTACCGCCCTCCTCGCGGTGTCCGCCCTCTCCGGGCAGGAACTCACGAACTTCGCCATGGGCGGCCGCGGTCCCCGCATCGTCTCCCCCGAGGTGAAAGACGGCAAGGTCACCTTCCGCCTCAGCGCCAACTACGCCACCCGCGTCCAGCTCTCCGGCAACTGGATGGCCAATCCCTGGACCGGCAGCATCGACATGCAGAAGGGTGAAGGTGGCGTCTGGGAGGTCTCCATCGACGCCCCGGAACCGGAAATCTACACCTATAATTTCATCGTGGACGGCGTCTCCGTCAACGACCCGCTGAACGACAAGGTCCAGCGCGACGGCACCCGCTACCTGAACATGCTGTTCATCCCGGGCCCCCGCTCCGAGAATTACTACGAGGCCAAGAACCACGGTTCCGTGACCTATCGCTGGTATGACAGCGCGCTCCTGGGCATCTCCCGCCGCATGACGGTCTACACCCCGTACGGCTACGAGAAGAACCCCAAGGCCAAGTATCCCGTCCTCTACCTCCTCCACGGCGGCGGCGGTGACGAGGAAGCCTGGACCTCCATGGGCCGCGCCGCCCAGATCCTGGACAACCTCATCGAGAAGGGCCTCGCCAAACCGATGATCGTCGTGATGCCGAACGGCAACCCGAACCAGCGCGCCGCGAACACCCTCGGCCTCGAGACCATCCAGATGGACCGTCAGGATCCCAAGTGGCAGAACGCCTATGTCAACAGCCTCGTGAAGGAGATCGTCCCGTTCATCGACAAGGAGTACCGGACCATCGCCAAGGCCGACGGCCGCGCCATCGCGGGCCTGTCCATGGGCGGCGGCCACACCACCTCCGCGACCATCCTCTATCCCGGCGTGTTCAACTACATCTGCCCCCTGAGCTGCGGCATCCGCGAGAGCGACCACCTCGACGCTGACCTGCAGGGCATCAAGAAGGCCGGTTACAAGCTGTACTGGATCGGCGTGGGCAAGGAGGACAACATGGCCTACCAGGGCTCTCTCGTGCTGGACAAGCACCTCACCGACAACGGCATGCAGCACACCCTCTTCGTGAGCGACGACGCCCACGTCTGGAAGAACTGGCGCCTGTACCTGAACACCTTCGCCCAGCTGCTGTTCAAGTAATCATCCCGAATAATCACTAACCCTGAATCCATAATGAAAAAGTTACTTCCCTTTCTGTTGACCGCCCTGCTCGCGGCATCCTGCGGCTCCGCGCAGGCTCCGCAGGACAAGCTCACCGTCAATGACAAGAAAATCGACCAGCTCATCGCCCAGATGACCCTGGAAGAGAAGGTCAACATGCTCCACAGCAAGACTAACATGTCTTCCGCCGGCGTGGAACGCCTCGGCATCGCCGACATGCACTATGCCGACGGTCCTTTCGGCATCCGTGAGGAAGGCGTCCCGAACGGCTTCCAGTCCGCGGGCTGGAAACTCGACTCCGCCACCTACTTCCCGACCGGCAGCGCCCTCGCGGCCACCTGGTCCCGGGAGATGGCCTACCTGTACGGCACCGGCATGGGCACGGAAGCCCGTCTCCGCGGCAAGGATGTCATCCTCGGCCCGGCCGTGAACATCCAGCGCCTGCCTGTGGGCGGTCGTACCTATGAGTACCTGAGCGAGGACCCGATCCTCTCCGCCGCCCTCTCCCTGCAGTACACCCTCGGTGTGCAGGACAAGGGCACTGCCGTGTGCATCAAGCACTTCGCCGTGAACAACCAGGAGACCAACCGCGGCTCCGTGGACGCCCAGATCGATGAGCGCACCCTCCGCGAGATCTACCTCAAGCCGTTCGAGAGCGCCGTCGTCGAAGGTGGCGCGATGAGCGTGATGCCGGCCTACAACAAGGTGAACGGCGACTACTGCTCCGAGAACGAGCACCTGCTGAACGAGATCCTCCGCGGCGAGTGGGGCTTCAAGGGCTTCACCGTCTCCGACTGGGGCGGCACGCACAGCACCATGGGCGCCATGCTCCACGGCCTGAACGTCCAGATGACGGGCTCCAACTACCTGGGCCAGCCGGTCATCGACTCCATCAAGGTGGGCAAGCTCACCGAGGAGATGGTCAATGAGAAGGTCAAGCAGATCCTCCGCGTCCGCTACGCCATCGAGGCCATTCCGGATGACGTCGCCAACACCAAGATGACCTCCCAGCCGGAGTGCCAGGACATCGCCAAGCAGGTCGCCGAGAAGTCCATCGTCCTCCTCAAGAACCAGGGCGGTGTGCTCCCGATCGCGAAGAGCGTGAAGAAGATCGCCGTCATCGGCCAGAACGCCGTCCTGAAGACCCAGAGCGGCGGCATGGGCGCCGGTGTCAAGGCCCTTTATGAGGTTACCCCGCTTGAGGGCATCTGCAAGCGCGCCGGCTCCGACGTCGAAGTGAAGTATGCCCCCGGTTACAAGAACTTCCCGGGCCGCCGCTGGGGACCTCCGTCCGCCACCGCGAACCCGCTGGAGGCCGCCGCCATCGACGAGGCCGCCGATCCCGAGCTCTGCGCGGAAGCTGTCGCCCTCGCCAAGGAAGCCGATCTGGTGATCTTCTTCGGCGGTACCAACAAGAGCATCGAGACCGAAGGCTCCGACCGTCAGAACATCGATCTGCCGACCGGCCAGAACGAGGTCGTCGCCGCCCTCTATGAGGCCAACCCGAACCTCGTGACCGTCCTCATCTCCGGTGGTCCCACTGACCTCCGTCAGCTCGAGCCCGTCTCCCCGGCCATCGTCCAGGGCTGGTGGAACGGCACCGAAGGCGGCACCGCCCTCGCCGAGGTCCTCTTCGGCGACATCGCCCCGTCCGGCAAGCTCCCGTTCACCTTCCCGGCCAAGCTCGAGGATTCCCCGGCCTACGCGCTGGGCAACTTCCCCGACAAGACCCAGGGCGGTGACCTCTTCACCCTCATGTATCGCCAGGACCGCACCCGCATGACCCGGGAGCAGATCCAGGAGATGATGGCCAAGATGCCGAAGCCCGTGTCCAAGTACACGGAAGGCTCCCTCGTGGGCTACCGCTGGTATGACACCAAGAACGTGAAGCCGATGTACGCCTTCGGCCACGGCCTCTCCTATGTGGACTTCGAGTACGGCGCCGTCAAGGCCGCCGCGAAGAAGGATGTCGTGAAGGTGACCTTCAACCTCACCAACAAGGGCGGCATGACCGCCGACGAGGTCGTCCAGCTGTACGTCGCCCGTCCGGAAGCTACCGTCGAGTGGCCGGCGAAGGAGCTCAAGGCCTTCGACCGCGTGACCCTCGCCGCCGGTGAGACCAAGACTGTCACCCTCGAAATCCCCGTGAAGGACCTCCGCTACTGGAACGTCGACAAGAACGCCTGGGATCTGGAGCACGGCAAGCTCGTCCTCCTTTTGGGCGCCGCTTCCGACGACATCCGCCAGCAGGCTGAAGTTACCATCTAATAAGCGTTATGCGCAGAACTATGATCCTTGGGGCCGCCCTGCTTGCCGCAGCGTGCGGTCCCAGGCCTTCTGCCCAGGTGGAGAAGGTCGAACTGCACTCCGTCGTGGGCGACTACGGCCTGGAGGCGGACGCCATCGAGATCACCGTGTCCAATCCCCGTTCCCTGAAGGGGTTGAAGGCGGAGGATTTCGACCTCGTGAACAACGTCCCGGCCGCTTTCATCGACGCGGCCACGGGCCAGGCGCCGGTCGAATACGCCGACGACGGCATCGTCCTCACTGTCAACAAGAACGTCCTCCGCATCGAGGCCAAGCCTTTCAACAAGGCCGGTAAGTCGGAAGGCTGGTTCAAGCGCATTCCGTGGGAGCTGCACTGCGCCGTGGACTCCGCCCTCAATGTCACCGCCGCGCAGGTCACCGGCGAGCATATCGCCATCCTGGACGACTGCGAGACCGGTACTTTCACCTTCGGCGGCCTGACGCGGGAGTATATGCTGCACCTGCCGAAGGACGCTTCCGGCAAGGTCATTCCGAACGCGCCTCTGCTCGTGTGGCAGATCGGCGGCGGCGAGTATGACAAGGACCTGATGACGGTCGCCACGGCGAACCGCTGCCTGGTTTCCCTGCCCACGGAAGGCATCCCCTGCGCCACCCTCGTGTTTGCGCTCGCGAATCCGAACTACTCCTACAGCGCCTCGCTGTATCCCGAGAAGATCGAACTCATCGACCGGAACAACGCCCTCCAGATGGCCTTCATCGACCAGCTGATCGCCGAGGGCAAGGTCGATGGCAGCAAGCTCTTCTGCGCCGGCGCCTCCTCCGGCGGCGGCTGCACGATGCGCTTCATGATGCAGTTTGCGGACCGCTTCAAGGCGGCCATCCCGTGCTGCGCCATGGACCCGATCGTCCCGATCCACCAGGTCGAGGAGAAGTATCCCGGCCAGTATGCCGACGACGTGGAGAAAGTCTGGCGCGGCGACTGCGTCTATAAGTGGAACGGCACCGACATGGCGCTCGCGCCGATGGACATCGACGCTTTCGTGAAGCTCCCGATGTTCTTCGTCCACGCGGAGACCGACCGCACCTGCAAGGTCGCCAGCACCTACGCCTATACCGAGGCTCGCAAGCGCCTGGGCGCGCAGGACGACAAGATGCTCATCTACAGCGACGAAGACCTCGTCCGCTGGGGCGTCGCCCCGATGATGGCCCATTTCTCCTGGGTCCCGCTCCTGGACGACTACGCCGCCGGCAGTCCGATGGACTGGCTGGTGAAGCAGATGTAAAGAGCTGACAGCTAAACAATTAAACACAGAGAGGTGCACCACGCGGTGCACCTCTCTGCATTTAACGTTCTGTCAGTCAGCTACTTGAAGATCAGCGGGACGAACTCGGAAAGATAGATCCGCCAGTTGCGCCAGATGTGGCCGCCGTCGGTTTCCATGTACTTGTACGGATAGCCAGCCGCGTCCAGTTTCGCGCGGAACTCGTTGTTGGCCTGGATGAGGAAGTCCGTCTTGCCGATGCCGATCCACAGGAGGGCGGGCTTCTTCGCGAAGTAGGTCGCGAGCTTGCCGTCGATGTTCTCGTAAACCTCCTTATGCGCGGCCTGCTGCTCGGAGCCGGTGCCGATGGCGGCGGAGAACATGCCGGAGTAGTTGAACATGTCCGGGTTGTTCAACGTGATGTACAGCGTGTGGAAACCGCCCATGGACAGACCGCAGATAGCGCGGCCCTGCTTCTTCGCGATGGTGCGATAGTGGCTGTCGATGAACTTGACCACCTCCGGGAAGGAGGTCTCGAAGGTGCCTTCCATCGTCTGCGGGAGGGACATCGTCGGACGGTCGTAACCCATCGAGTTCTCGAGCGGAGCGGCCTCCTGGGAGATGTTGCCGTTCGTGAAGACGACGATCATCGGCTTCGCCTCGCCGCGGGCGATGAGGTTGTCGAGGATCTGCGTGGCGCGGCCCTGGGTGACCCAGGCGTCCTCGTCACCGCCGATGCCGTGGAGGACGTACAGGACGGGATACTTGGTCTTGGGGTTGTTCTCGTAGCCGGCCGGGGTGTAGACCGTCAGACGGCGGTCGAAGCCCGCGGTGGCGGAAGGATACCACACCTTGGACACGGTGCCGTGCGGAACGCGATGAATGGCATACAGGTCGCTGCGGGCGCCCGCCTCCGGCACCAGCAGGACACTGGTCAGGGAGGCGATGTCGCGGTTGACGAACACGTTGTTCGGGTCGATCATCGACTTGCCGTCCACGTTGAAGGTATAGGTGTACATTTCGGGAGCCACCTTGAAGGGGGTGGTGTACTCCCAGACGCCGTTCTTGCCTTCCTTGAGCACGCCCACGCCGGGCGTGTCATAGGTCATTTTCTGGCCGTTGAATTCCACTTCCATCTTCTGGGTGGGGAGGAAATCGCCGGTCACTTCCACCCGGACCGCCTTGGGGTCCTGGTAACGGAAGGTGACGGTACCGTCGGCATTGATGACGGGAGATTCTACGCCGGCTCCCCCGAAGAGGGCCTGCTGCGCAAAAGCGGTGACGCCGAGCGTGAGGGCGGCCGCCGCGATGAGAATTTTCTTCATATCGTTTACAGTTTAATGTTTTTCTTGAGCCGGATGTCCTCCGAGGAGGCACCGATCATCAGTTTTGCACGGCTGTTCCGGAAGGCGAAAGCGTGCTTTTCGCTGTCCCAGAGCTTCAGGTCATCGGCCGGGACCACGATTTCCACGGGGACGGTCTCCCCCGCCTTCACGGCCACGCGTTCGAAGCCGCGGAGGCGCTTGGAAGCGTCGTCGTTCTTGAACTTGGCATACAGCTGGACCACTTCCTCGCCGTCGCGGGAACCGGTATTCTTGAGGTCGAACTTAACCACATAGTTGTCGCCGTCCTTCTTGACTTTCAAGTGCGAATACTTGAAGGTGGTGTAGCTGAGACCGTATCCGAACGGGAAGATGGGCTTCGCCTTGGCGTACATGTAGGTACGGCCGTGGCGGATGTCGTAGTCCAGCATGTTCGGGAGGTCCAGGATGTCCTTCACCCAGGTCTGGGTGAGCCGGCCGGCGGGATTGTAGTCGCCGAACAGGACATCGGCCAGGGCGTTGCCCGTTTCCTGGCTGCACTGCGTCATGTGGACGATGGCGGGGACATTCTCCGCGGTCCAGTTGATCGCGAACGGGAAGCTGGAGATCAGGGTGACCACGGTGTTGTGGTTTGCCTGCCAGACGACCTTGATGAGGTCCTCGGTCTCCAGCTGGAGACTGCGGCGGTCCAGGGCCTCGCGGCCGTCACCGGCCACGGTGCCGTAGGCCCAGGGGGCCTGGACGCTCTGCTGGTCCCAATCCGGGCTCGTGGCGGGATGGTTGCCCACGCACACGATGCATACGTCGGCCCATTTCGCCAGTTCCTGGGCGGAGCCGTCGGAATCCCAGCGCTGGAACTTCACCTCCACGTCGGTGCCTTCGACCTTGGCCTTGATGCCGTCGAGCGGGCTCACGCGGTAGGCCGGCAGGGCGCCGTACCAGTCCTTGAGGACCTTTTCGGCGCGGTTGCCGAAGACGGCGATCTTCTTGACCTTGGACTTGTCCAACGGAAGCAGATTGCCTTCGTTCTTGAGGAGGACGATGGACTTTTGCGTCACCAGGCGGGCCTTGTCCTTGAATTCCTGGCGCTCCCAGGGAATGTCTTCCTCGGTGCCGAATTCCTGCGCGTCATACGGGCATTCCGCGTCCATGAGGCCGAGGCGGAGCATCGTCCGGAGATTGGCCTTCGTACGCTCATTGATGACCTCGTCCGAGAGATAACCGGCGTCGTAAGCAGCCTTCACCTGCGTGAAGTTGGAGTCGATGAACCGGGACAGGCCGGCCTCCAGGGCCTTCTTCACGGCATCGTTGATGTCGGCGGCGTAGCCGTGCATCTCCGGCATGTACATGAACCGGAGGGCGCCGGCATCGTCCACGATCGTGCCCTTCATCCCCCACTCGTCAATCAGGATTTCCTTGATGAACGGAGCGGCGATGCAAGGGATGCCGTTGTAGGCGTTGTAGGCGGTCATCAGGGACATCGCGCCAGCCTTGGCGCCCTTCCAGAAGCCGTAGGAATAGTAGTCGCGGAACTGCTCCTCGTCAAAACGGGAGTCCGTCTTGTACCGATTGTCCTCGTTGCTGTTCGCGAGGAAGTGCTTCATCAGCGCGGCACCCCGCCAGTAGGTGGGGTCATCGCCCTGGATGCCCTTCACCTCGGCGGCGACCATCTCCCCCACGAGATAGGGATCCTCGCCGAAGCTCTCCTCGGTGCGGCCCCAGCGGGGGTCGCGGGCGAGGTCGGCATTCGGCGCCCAGAGGACCAGGCACTTCCAGGGATTGTCCTTGGAATAGAAGCGGGCCTCATAGGACATTACGTCGCCGACGATATGGGCCATTTCCCGGTCCCAGGTCTCCCCCACGCCGTAAGCCTGCGGGAAGGCCGTGCTGTTGCGGTACTTCGGCTGCGGGCGGCCGGGCCAGTTGCCGAACTGGCCGGCGTTGCCCAGGTTCCTCAGCTCGGCGTCCCCGCCGCGCACGATGCCGTGGATGGCCTCGGTCGCGCCGGGGCCGGCGATGCCAAGACGAGGAACACCCTGTCCGACGATGGTCATGATCTTCTCGTCGACCGACATCAGGGAAACGGCGTTGTCCAGCCGCTCGTCCTCGGACAGTTTCGTATCCTGGAAGGGATATTCCTGCGCCCGGAGAACGGCGCCACCTGCCAGAACCAGGCAGAGAACAAGAGAAAGGATTCGTTTCATAAAGGAGTGATTGACAATTCTTTACAAATATACAAACATTCCCGGAATAAAAAAGGGGCCGGCCGTAATGGCCGGCCCCGATTTCATTGATTCAGGTTTTTGTCAGCGACTACTTGGTGACGTCCGCCACGAATGTTTCCCCTGTGGAACAGACGAACTTGTAAACGCTTCCGCTCACATTGGTCACTTCCACGGTTGCACCAGGAGCCACGTCCTGACGGGCGCCGTCCACCATAATATAGGAACCGCCGAAGATCCCCCAATCCGGGAAGCTGTAGCCGTTGCAAAGCATGCCCGGCTCGGCGGCATATTCCGTGCTCACGAAGGAACCGACGAAGTCAGCGCCGGTAGCGGTCAGCAGCTCGAAGTAGGCCACGATATTGTCGCCCTCGCCGATGGTGATGGAGTGCTTGTCCACACCGGCCCCTTGCTCGGAGACCACATCCTTGGCCGGAAGGGTTTCTTCTGAACCGCCCGGTACGAAGTCCGGACCCGCAGCGTCGTAATTGAACAGCTCGCAGGTGAAGTTGTAGGCGCCTTCAGCAATCTTGGTGACATTCATCGTGTATTGACCTGCGGCGAGCAGCACCTTTTCACCGGAATCGTTGATCCAGTACGAACCACCGCCGAAGTCACCCCAGGCCCAGCCGTCGACCATCTGGCCGGGCTCGCTGGAATAGGACGTGCTCGGATAGGCACCGTCATAATCGGTCTCGCCGGCGGCCATCAGGAGTTCGATATGGGCTCTCAGGGTATTGTTCTTATCGGTGATGTCAAAGGCATGATTCTCGACGCCTTCTCCGTTCGGAGTGATCGTTTCCGTATAGAGGTAATCGGGGTTGACGGGTCCGGACGGCTTCTTCGGCTTGGTCAGGGCGGGGATGGCGCCCTCGAAGATCAGTTCCTTGGGGAATTCCTCGCCCCAGTAGATGGTCCAGATGGTGACATCCTTGTCATCCACCTTCTCTTCACGGCTCGTGACGTTCACCAAGCCGGCGGTGATCTTCTCGGCCGTCGCGGCGCCACCGGAAACCGTCCAGAGGCAGGTGCCCCAGTCAGGCATGGTGAAAGTCTGGTCACCCCACTCGACCGTAGCGTCGTAACCGATGCCGAACTCGCCGGCATTGACGACACCGCCCTGGGCAGAAGCGCGATACTGGCCATCGTGGAGATAGCCGTCCTCGCTGTACAGGTCGATGGCGATGTACTTGCCTTCGCCCTTCCATACATTCTGGTAGGTGGTCATGTCGAACTCCTGGGAGATTCCTTCGGTCGCCAACTGCATGGTGACGAGCTTGTTGTCCTTGTTGGCCTGGGCCTGCTGCACCACGGACAGGACAAGCGGATCGGGATCCTGGGTGAAGGGAAGGGATCCCGTCCAGACGAACGATTTGCTGTCCAGGTTCGCGATGACCTGGTAGTCCTTGTCCTTCTTGGTGACCAGGACATAGCCATCTTTGACAGGCTGCCCGTTCAGTTTGGTGTTGGCGGCAATGGCATTGCCGATCTCATCCGCGCCCAGCACATACTCGAACGGAGCGAGAAGCGCATCGAAGGCGACCAGCCGGGTCTCCAGCGTAGCGCCGTTTCCCGTGAACGCAAGGTCGAAATAGCGTCGGTCGAGGGACCAGGTGGACTCGGATTTGGACAGGCTCGTGAGCTCGACAGCCCCTTCCGGAACCGTATAGTGATCCGTGATCTCATTGATGGTTCCGATGGTCTCCTTGTTGCAGGAAACCCACGTGAGAGCCAGTACGAAAGCCAGAATACTTGTTATCTTTTTCATAATTGCAAGTGTCTAGAGGGTCTACCACTCATTCTCGTCCCAAACCACTTCCTCCACGCTGGAGAAGTCGGGCGAAAACTTGTAAATGGGGGAAAAATTGTAGTAATTGTTGGCGTTGTAACCATTTCCGCTCGCCATGGCGGCGATCCGGAAGTAACGGTCCTGCTTGTAGCGGAACAGTTCGGCATTCTCGGGAAGAGTTGTATCCAGTTCCAGGGTGATGACCTCACCGGGATTCACATCCTGCAGTTTGGCCTGAGGATTCGTCTTCTTGCCGTCACTCTTGACCAGGTTCTGGGAATTGCACCCGACAAACACCTGGGTATTGCCGCAAAGGGCGACATTGGTGACCTGGTTGGCCTTGGCGGGATCCGTGACTTCCACGCTGAACGTCGCAAGGATCTTCTTCGTCGCGGCGTCATAGCGGACTACAGGATTCAGGATGCGGCAGAAAGGAAGCAAGGAAATGTCCATCCGGTTCTTCCCGGGCTTGGCGGTGAAAGTGTTGTTCTCCGGCTGGTAGCAAGGAAGCCGCTTGGTGAGGAAGCTGTACTCGCCGGCGAAAATCAGGTTGTTCGTATACATGCCGTCGAAACGCACCAGCCAGCCTTGCTCGGCCTCGCTGTCCCAGCCATGCTCGACCACGATCAGCGTTCCGGGGGCAGAAGTGCCGGAGTAATACTCGATGCCGATCTTTTCGCCCGTCTGGACATCCACCAGGCGACCGTTGATCTGCGCATTGGGACCATCCAGGACGTCATACTTGAACATAGAGCAGGAAGAGAAGGACAACAGGGCCAAAACTCCTGCAAACGCATATATGATCTTTTTCATTGTCATCGTTGATTATTTGTTGTTCTCTTCAATCCTGTTCTTGACATGATTGGGAATGCCGCCATAGTACTGCTCGTTCATGAAGCGCAGGGTTCCGCTGTAGTTTTGGAAATGGGAAGTGGCGCTGTAAGGGAGCGCACGGAGGAAGATGTACTTGGCCGTCGCACCGCTCAGGTCCACCAGGGGAACCAGGGTGAGCTTGTGGCCGATGGAACCTTCCTCGATGGTAGGCGTATTGTCGGGATTGTAGAAAGCCCGGCGGCGATACAGGACATCGCTCCACTTGTTCTCCATGGCGAATTCCACTTTCCACTCGTGAAGGACGTTCTCCAAGGTAAGCGCAACGTCGTCCGTGAAACCGGCGCGGTGGCGGACCGCATTCAGGTACGTGGCGGCCAGGCCTCTGTCACCCTTCCCGCTCTCGACGACGGCCTCGGCATAGGTGAGGAGCACCTCGGAGTAGCGAAGGTCGTACCAGGGAGTCTGGGTATTGTCGTTGTTCACCTTCTGGTCCAGATACTTGCGGGGCGTGAAGCAGTAGAAAGAACGATTGTAGGCGTTCACATCCACATCAAGCAGGTAGTAGAAAGAGACGTCCTGGCCGTTTCCGCCATAGGGATAGTAGGCCGTCAAACCCTTGAACTGAGCGTCGTTGTGGTCGGGATAGACGTGGACATGTCCGTCGCCGTCCACATAACCACCCTGCATATTGATGGTCAGGTCGCGGAACTTGGCACCGGGATAGATCACCCAGGCCTGGAAGCGGGCATCCTTGAGTTCGAAGGGATCCGTGATCTTGTCATACTTCTTGTAGTTGGCAAGAAGCGCGTCCGTCATATCCTCCTGCACGTCGGTGAAGTACTCGTCTTCGTCGCCGCTGACCAGCGTCTTGATCTTGCCGTCCACACGCTTGCGGGAAGCCTTGCTGTCGTAATAGTCGAACTCGTCGGCCAGGTTCAGCGTGAGCGCGTACGTGCCCTTCTGGTAACCGGTGACGCACTGATGGGGTGCCCAGTTGTTCACACCGTTGTTGGTCTCGGAATCACCCGTCACATAAGAACGGCCGAAGAGGCCTTCCTCTTTCTTGAAGTGCTGGAAGAGTTCCGTCATGTTCTCGGTCGCGGCATCCACCGAAGCGGGGTTCTCACCGTACAGCTTGTAGGCGCCGGACTGGATGACCTCGTAAGCGGCGGCAATCGCCTGCTCATAATAGGCATCCGCATAGGAAGCCTCCATGTAGGTGAGCTTCTTCTGCACGGCGTTGTAGGAAGAGTTGATGGGAGCACGGTTCCAATACTTGCTCTCGGAAGCGGCCCAGAGGGCGGCGCGGGCCTTCATGCCCAGGGCCGTGTACTTGTCGGCACGCATTTCCTGGGCCTGCTTGGCAGGAAGAAGGTCGGCTGCCTGCTGGAACTGATCCAGGACCCAGTCCCAGGTTTCCTTTTCCGTAGAACGGGGAACGTACAGGCCGAGGTTCTCACCACCGTCATATTCCTCATCCAGGGAATGGTCCACGATGGGGATGCCTCCGTACACGCGAACCTGAAGGAAATAGCAGTAGGCACGCAGGAACATGCCCTCACCCCGGAAGGCGTTCTTGGTGGCTTCATCGATGATTCCCTTTTCCTGGGCGGCATCCAGGGCTTCCAGGAACTTGTTGATGGAACGGATGGTCCCATAGTTCCAGAAGGAAGAGGTCGTGCTGCCGTAGCCGGGCGTGGAACGGGAACCGTTGGCGAACATCTGCCCCTGGTCACCGGTGGAAAAACCGAGTCCAAGACCGCTGTACAGATTGGCCAACAAGCTCTGCAGGCCCGCCTGAGTGGCCACCATGGAATTGGCATCCACTTTCGAAAGATCTCCCTCCATGGTGTCGAAGAATTTGTCGCAGGAGCAGACGGCGCCCGCGCAAAGGACACTTAAAGCGATGTATTTGAAATATCTTTTCATGACGTGGCAAGATTAGAAGGTGAGGTTGAAACCGAAGTTGTACGTCCGGTTGATCTGGTAGTAACCGCCGGCGGTGCTGGAGTTATCCTGCGTCTCAGGGTCAACGTATTTGAGCAGCGGGTTGCAGATGGTGAACAGGTTGCCGCCATTGAAGAACACACGGGCGCTCTTGATACCGGCCTTCTGCAGGAACATGGGAGCGAAGCGATAGCCGACTTCCAGCGTCTTCAGACGCAGGAACGCCGCATTGATGTAGTTGTACGGCTGATGGCTGGTATATGTGGCATTGTGGCTCTGGCCGGACTGGGAGACACGGACCAGGGCGGGCCAATAACCGGGAGTCCACTGCGTCTCGGGATCCCAAGGATCGTCGCCGTAGTTGGTCACGTGATAGGAATCCGTATACTGGGACGGCAGGTAGTTCAGCTTACCGAAGCTGGAATAACCGGCCATCATGTAGCCTTTGTAACGCAGGGCGGCGCCGTTGAACATCATACTGAAGTCCAGGTTCTTCCAGCCGCCGCTGAGCATGAGGCCGAACTGCAGGGGCGTGGAACCGTTGCCCCAGGTGTAGAAGACGTCGTTGCCGTCGATGTAGCCGTTTCCGTTGCGGTCCACAAGCTTGTACATACCCGGCACGATGGCCCGGTTGCCGGCGCCACTGGAGGAAGAATCATAGAGGACCTGGCTTGCCGCGGCATCGGCGAGGGAAGTGAACTGTCCGCCGGCCCACTCATACCGGGAACCGCCAAAGTAGCCGCTCCAACGGTTCAGCTGGTAGTTGCGCCAGTAGTCCATGGAGGAAGAGTACTTCACGGTGGACTGGCTTTCGATATAGGTCTGGCGGGAGCGGGTGAAGCTCACGTTGCCCTGGACGCGGTAATTGAAAGCGCCGATGGTGTTTCGGTGGTAAAGGGTCAGTTCCAGACCCTGGTTCTCGGACTTGTTCAGGTTCTCACGCGGGATGGCAACGGCGTAGAAATCCGGAATGTCCACCGTACGGGTGGCGGCGGTGCCGATCACCTTGCGGCTGTACCAGTCGAAAGTACCTCCGAACTTGCCCTGCCACAGTTCCCAGTCCACGCCGAAGTCCATCATGCGGACCTTGGCCCAGGTGAGGATGGTGCTCTCCACCGTGTTGTTGGCATAACCCGTAGTGGTCTTTCCGTCCGTGAACACCCAGGAACCGCTCGTCGTGTAACCGGTCACATAATCATAGGGGCTGCCCTGGTTGGAGCCGGTGAAACCGTCGGACCAACGGAACTTGAGGTTGTTCACCATCGGAAGGATATTCTTGAAGAACTTCTCCTCGGAAACACGCCAGCCCAGGGAGTAGGACGGGAAGAACGCCCAGCGCTTGCCTCTCTTATACCAGTAGCTGCCGTCGTAACGCCCCATCACCTCAACCAGGTACTTGCCGGCATAGTTGTAGTTGATTCGACCGATATAACCGGCCGTGCGCTCGTTGGAACGCGTTCCCTTGTTGGAGGAACGGGACTTGAGACCGGAATTGATGGTGTCGTGCGTGTACAGCCAATTATCCTTGTCCGTGCCATAGAAACGGTCGGCGCCGATGGAAGAGGACAGGAAGTCGGTGAGTTCGGCACCCAGCATCGCCGTCACGTTGTGCTTGCCGAAATGATTGTCGTACAAAGCCTGCACACGACCATACAGACGACGTCTGTCGGACCAGTTTTCCGCGTACTGAGTCTCTTCACGGAACCATCCCTCCACTTCATCGGATTCGTAGTTGTAGAGAGGATACATCTTGATGAGCATCCGGGACTTATTGCGGTCAAAGTCGAATGCGCCGTTGGCGGAAAAGCGAAGACCCTTGAGGAAGGGTGCCTCATAGACCAGTTCCAGGTTGTTGTTGAAGGACTTGTTGTCCATCTTGTAATAACCGGCCGTCTCGCCGTCCAGGAGAGCGACGGGGTTCATCATTTCCTCCACGGCCGTATAGTGGGCCGGGTTATCCTTGGTGGTAATGCCGACCATCGGATTGGAGGAATAGACATAGTAGAAAAGGTTCCAGTCCACGTCGAAGGAACCGGGGTTCAGGTTGGTGGACTGACGGAAAGTCGTCGTATACCGGGCCGACAGGTCCTTGGTAAGCCGGATGCCCACGTTGGCGTTGAAACTGTAACGATTGTAGCCGTAGTTGCTGGATTTGAGGATGGAATTGTCATCGGTGAAGTTTCCGCCGATGTAGTAGTCCACGGTCTCGTTGCCGCCGGTGAGCGAGATGTTGTACTGCTGGTTCACGGCCACCTTCTTGTAAACGGCGTCGTACCAGTCGGTGTAGATGTAGTTGGGGTCGCCGCTCTCATAGGCGGCGATCACGTCGTCAGAGAAACGGTGCGACATCTTGGCGACATCGGACATCGCGTTCTCCCACTTCATGAAGGAAGTCCAACTCTCCACATTGCGGGGGACGACTGGCTGGGAGAGATTCATCATCGCGGAAACGTTCACCGTAGGCTTCTTGATCTGGCCCTTCTTGGTGGTGATGAGAATCACACCGTTCTCAGCGCCGAGACCGTAGATGGTCGCGGAAGCATCCTTCAACACGGAAATACTCTCGATGTCATCGGGGTTGATTTCATTCAGCACGGAAAGGTCGTTGGAGTAGGAAATATCGCTCTCGCTCATTCCCCAAGCCTCCATACCGCTCCAGAAAGGCTGACGGGTCACTTTGGTGGAGCTGCGGACGACACCGTCCACGACGACCATCGGGGTGCCGTAGCCACGGATGCTGATGCTGTTGGCGAAGTCACCGGGCTTACCGGTATTCTGGGTGATCATCAGACCGGGGACCTTGCCCTGGAGGGCCGTGACGGCGTCCGGGCTCTTGGTCATGCCGATATCTTCCGAGCGGATCTGGGAGATGGAACTCGTCAGGGATTCCCGTTTCTGGACGCCGTAACCGACGACGACCGTCTCATTCAGCATCTCGACATCCTCGGGGAGCTTCACGGTCATTTTGGGCTCCGCTTTCAGTTTGAGCGTCGTGAAGCCGATGGAGGAGAATTCCAGTTCCGCCCCTTTCGGGACAGTCAGGGTGAAATTGCCGTCCACATCGGTCATGGTACCGTTGGTGGTCCCCGCCTGGAGAACGGAAGCACCTACAAGGGGCTCGTTTTGCACATCCGTGACCGTTCCGGTCACCGTGATGTTCTGAGCCAGCAATGCCGAGGCGCCGAGGACAAGTCCCAGCAACACGGACATCGCTCGCTTGAGCATTTGGGTTTTTCTCATATTGGTTAATGTTTGGTTGGTAGTTGCTACTTGAAGAGCTTCTGGGCGAAGGTGTTCAGGTACAGGCGCCAGTTGGCCCAGACGTGACCGCCCTCGGAGACGAAGAACTCGTGGTCGAGGCCCTGCTCGGTGAGGGTCTTGTCCAGGGTCTTGGAGCCTTCGAAGAGGAAGTCGGTGTTGCCGCAGGCGAGGAAGTAGAGCTTCACGCCGGCCTTCTTGAGGGTCGCGACCTGCTCAGGCGTGGCGGAACCGGCGGCGGACAGGGGGCAGATGTAGTCGAACATCTCCGGATAGAGGTTGGAGGCGGTGATGGTGTGGCCGCCGCCCATGGACAGACCGGCGATCGCGCGGGAAGCCGGCTTCGCGATGGCGCGGAAGTTCTTCTCGATGAACGGGACGATCTCCTCGCAGAGGCTGATCACATAGCCGTTCATGAGCTTGTTACGCTCGGCTTCGGGCATCTGGGCGAGGGCCTCGCGGTCCCAGCGCATCTGCATCTGCTTCTCGGGGATGCCGAGGGTGCGGGCGGCCGCCTGGTTGGCGTTGCCGTTCGGCATGACGACGATCATCGGCTCGGCCAGGCCCTTCTCGATGAGGTTGTCCAGGATCTGGGCGGTACGGCCCATGGAGGTCCAGGCTTCCTCGTCACCACCGGCGCCGTGCAGGAGGTAGAGGACCGGATACTTCTTTTTAGGGTTGTTCTCGTAGCCGTACGGGGTGTACACCGTCAGACGGCGGTCCATGCCGAGTACGTTGCTGTGATACCAGGGATGGCTCACGGTGCCGTGCTGGGTGGCCTCGTTGTAGTTTTCGGTGCGCTTGCCAGGGACGATGAGCATCGGGAGGAAGCGGGTGCCGTCACGCTGGACGTACACGTTCTGCGGGTCGTTCACCGCCACGCCGTCCACGACAAAGTTGTAGGTGTAGATCTCCGGCTCCGGGAGCGGAATCTTCACTTCCCAGACGTTGCCGGGGCCGCGGAACATGTCGATGGTGCCGCCGTAGGGGTTCGGCATCCAGGAGCCGCTGAGCTTCACAACGGTGGCGTAGTCGGCCTTCAGGCGGAAGGTGACGCTGTCGTTCTGGATCTCCGGGGAGATCACGGGACGCTGGCGGCCTCCGAAGTTGAAGTTGGCCAGTTCCTGCGCGTTCATCGTGCCGGCGATGGCCAGGCAGAGCGCGATGGAGGAAAGGATACGTTTCATGGGTTTTGTGTTTAAAATGGTTTATTTGGTTTGTTTAGAATGATTTTCCGACTTGCTGGAGCGCCTTGGGCAGGCAACCCTTCCAGAACGCCCAGTCATGGGTGCCGTCCCGCTCGACCCAGTCGCAGGTGATGCCGTTCTTGACCATATGGTCATAGAGTTTCTTGGAATCGGCATTGTTGACCGTGAAGTCCGACGTGCCCACCTCGATGGTGAACGCCGGGAAGACTGACTTGTCGGCCGCGGCGGAGATATTGTTCTTCGGATCCATACCCATCATGGAGGCGGCCGGACTCATCGCGTAGGCGTACGTGAACTTCTGCGGAAACTTGGTGGCATGCCACAGCGTGCCGAAGCCGCCCATGGACAGGCCGGCGATAGCCCGCTTGCCGTTGCAGTGGAAATCGGCCTCGACCTGGGCCATGAGCTCTTTCTCGAAATAATCCTCATAGCCTTCCCAGATATAGAACTTGTCCAGGCCGTTGGGCATGATGATCACCATGGGGACTCCCCCGCTCTTCTGGTACTGGTCGGCGAGGTAGGCGGCGTTCCCCTTGTCCAGCCAGCAGCGGTTATGGGTGGCGTTCTGGTTGTTGTCCTCATACCCATGCAGCAGGTACAGGAAAGGGTAGGTACTCTTCTCGTCGTATCCGGCCGGAAGCCAGACGGAATAGGTCATGTCGCGGCCCATGGCATTGCTGTGCATCTTCAGGTCCTTCGTGGACGAGGATGCCTTGACGCTTCCGGGATCGAGATTGCCCCAAGGATCGTTGTCCTTGGTCTGGCTGGTGCCGCAGGAAACCATTCCTATCGCAGCCACAAACAGAATGATCCGTCTATTCATTATTTAAGTTCGGATTTTATATTGATAATCAATGTCTTGGGATAAGCTTCCCACTCCGGGAGCCCTTCGGCGGACGGAACGCCCGTCTTCGCGAAGTTCGTCCAGGCGCGGCTCACGCGGTGGCCGAGCTCGACGGCGTCGTCTCCCCCACCCGTGAAAGTGCGATGCAAGAGGACGTTGTCGAAGACGAAGGGAATCTCCAGGCAGTGGGTGCTGCCCAGGGCACCGTCCAGCACGGGCGACTCCCACGTGAACTGATACATATACACGGGCGCGCAACCCGCGGACGCGCGATCCTGCGCCTGCTTGAGCGCCAGGGGCTTGAAAATGGGATCTTCCTGGTCCCGGGTGAACTCGTTGAAGACCGTGCCGATGATGACCGGAACGTCCTTGGACAGGGCCAGCGCCTCGGCCGCAGCGGGCTGGGCGGGGATGATTTCCCCGTCGACCACGGGCACCTGGCCGAACAGGATGGCGTCCAGGAAATTGGCCGGGAAGGCGCCGTCCTCGCGGGCCTCCTCTGCGACCGTCTTCATCGCAGCGTCGTAGGCTGCTAGCAACCGGTCGTACGGGACGGTGGCGATGTCATCGATCCGGGAAGGGGTCAGGCCCAGGTTCGCGACCGTGGCCGCGCCGATCCGGCGGGAATACTTGGGAGAAAGGAGGTTGGTGATGGAGCCGCTCTCGACGATGGCCTTGGAGAACAGGCCCTTCGCGGAAGGCATCGCCATCAGGGTGGACACCTTGCCGCCGCCGCCGCTCTGGCCGAAGATGGTCACGTTCGCGGGATCGCCGCCGAAGTTCGCGATGTTGTCGCGGACCCACTCCAGCGCCTTGACGATGTCCATCATCCCGAGGTTGCCGCTGTGCGCATACTTGGCGCCGAACGCGGAAAGGTCCAGGAAACCGAGGACATTGAGCCGATGGTTCAGCGTAACCACCACCACGCCGTGGTCGCGGGCCAGGTTCGTGCCGTCGTAGCAGATGAGTTCCTGGCCAGAGCCTTCACGAAAGCCGCCCCCGTGCAACCAAACCATTACGGGGCGCTTCTTCCCGTCATTGATGCCACCGGTCCATACATTGACCCGGAGGCAGTCCTCATCGTGGAAACCGTCATCCCAGTGCATCGTGAAGGCCTGGTCGTCGGACCACCAGCCGGAACGGGCGGGCGCCGGAGCCGTGGGGCCGAACGCCCGGCTGGGACGGACGTCCGTCCACGGGTCGGGATCGACGGCCGGCGCGAAACGCTCCGCCTTGGCGTAAGGAATACCCTTGTAGATGAACACCCCGTCGTCGACATAGCCGGCCACGGGACCGGACACCGTCTTGACGGTCGTCTGCCTGGCAGAAGTCTCCAGGCTGCCGACCCGTTCGACAACATTCCTCCGGGACGGCTGTCCGCAGGAGACGACGAGCGTCGCAGCGAGCAAAAGGGCGAGGTTGGGTTTCAGTGTCATAACAAACGGTTTTCTTCCAATGCAAAGTTCAGCAATAACCTTCACAATCCTTTTTTGTGCTTTTCAATAGTTTTCGTATCCGTACTTCTTACCCGCGCATTTGTTCAAACTTCTTTCTATTTGTTCAAAAATGACTATCTTTACGGGTAATAACCGACAAAACACCTATGAAATACAAGTTCCTGACCGGTTTGATCCTCCTGGCCGCCCTCCTGGGCTGCCGGCGCAGCGCACCGCCCGTCTCCGAGCCATCAGGGGCCATCGTCGTGGCCGACCGGCTCTCCAACCAGCGGGTGAACGCCTTCGCCGAGGACGCAGACGGCCATATCTGGATCGCCACCTCCCGCGGACTCAACCGGTTCAGCGTCCACGAATATCACCAATACTTCAGTGCGGACGATACGCTGGGCCTCCCAGACAACCAGGTGAACGACGTCTTTCGTAGTTCGACAGGGACGATCTGGGCTGCGACGAACAGCGGGGTCGCCCGCCTGACGTCCGAAGGGCAGTTCCGATATGTGCCCGCCCCAGGCCGGCCGATCGCCAACCACTTTTGGGAGACCCGGGACGGGAAGCTCCTGATGAGCAACTCCGCCACGCTGTTCCAATACGACGCGGACGAGGACCGTTTCCGGCCGGTCGTCCGCGACTTCAACGCCTTCAGCCATCCATATGCCGTCCAGGAAGGAAACTTCCTGTGGGTAACCGCCAACGGCGGAACGGTCCTCAACTGCTACAATACCGAAGATTTCTCCCTCACCGCCTCCTATCCTACTTCCCACATCGTCTATCACTTGTGCGACGCGGGAAACGGAGAGCTCTGGATGTCCGGCATGGGCCGGATGAGCATCTTCGACACCCGGACACGTACCTGGAAGGAACTGCCTGAAGCCATCCGCAACGAATCCCGGCTGATGCAGGGAGACGTCGACATCATCTACAACGTCGACGACCGTTCCATGCTGCTGAATGTCATCGGCAAGGGCATGTTCCACTATTACCGGACGACGGAGCGTGTCCAGTTCCAGGACGATGCCGGTTTCCCCTTCGAACTGCCCGACACGGAAATCCGCACCATCTTCCGGGACAGCGAGCACAATCTGTGGTTCGGCACGACGGACCAGGGATACACCGTTTCTTACATGCACAGGAACCAGTTCAACAGCAACAAGTTCCTGACTTCCGCCTTTGCCCGGAAGACGGTCACGTCCCTGTGCCTGGACCAGGAGCAGCGACTCTGGATCGCCACCCTCCGTGACGGTCTGTGGCTGTACGACCTGCGCCGGAAAGACCTCCGGAGCGTGGATATCTCCTCCCTGATTCCGAACACCAGCGTGGGCTACAACCGCTGCTCGAAAGTGTTCTGCGACTCCGGCGGCGACCTGTGGCTGTTCTTCCAGGAGAAGTACTGGGTGGTCCGGTGCCGCTATGAAGGAGGCCGCTTCCAGGTCCTGGACAATCTGTTCGTCCCGAATGTCAATGCCATCACGGAGGATGGGCAGGGCCGTATCTGGATCGGCGGCATGAGCGCCAACCTGACCCGGTACGACAAGGCCACCCGGGAATCGGCGTACATCACCGTCTGGAACGATTCCGAAACGCCCTATGTCACCGACTTGGAAACGACGGTGGAGAGCGGAATCGTGGTCGCCGGTCTCAACCGGATGCTGGTCAGCGTCAACCCGTTCACGGACGAGGTGACGGAGTTGGAGATGAGCGACGAGGAAAAGGCGGCCTGCGCCCGCCATTCCGCGCTTCGCGCCACCTGTCTCCTCAAGGACAGCGCCGGGGAGTTCTGGACCGGGACCACGGCGAACGGCCTGCTCCGGCACTCCAAGCGGGGCGCCGTCACCGCGCCGGTGGACGGGGTTCCCTGCCTGGACATCTGCTCCATCGAGGAGGACCGCCAGGGCAACATCTGGGTGTCCACGATGAACGGACTCGGCAAGTTCGACCGCACCGTCGGCCGGTTCGTCAATTACTTCAAGGAAGACGGCATCGGCGGAGACCAGTTCTCCGAACGGGCCTCCTGCGTCCTGCCGGACGGCACGCTCGTGTTCGGCGGCACCCACGGCCTCACCTGGTTCAACCCGCTGGACGTGCCTCAGAAACGCTCCGTCCCGCTGGTTTTCGAGGACTTGAAGATCCACAACGTCCTGGTGGAACCCGGCAAGGGCGCCGCCATCGAGCGGGAACTCCGGGACAATCCGGACATCGTCATCCGCGACGACCAGAACGCCTTCAGCATCTCCTTCGCCGCGCTGGACTTCAGCGGCCTGGAGCGGACGCATTATTACTATATGATGGACGGCTTCGACCGGGACTGGGTCGATGCCGGCAATGACCACGACGCCTACTATGCGAACCTGCCGGCCGGCCATTACCGGTTCCGCGTCCGGATCACCAACAACAACCAGAGCATCGTCGAGACCGAGAAAGCCCTGAATGTCAAGGTCCTGCCGCCCTGGTACGGCTCCTGGTGGGCCATCCTGCTTTTCATTCTTGCCGGTTTCGTGGTGCTGGCGGCCATCTATCAGCTGACGCGGCGGATCCGCCGCGTCCGGAAGGAGGCAGCCCGGCGCATCCACGAGGCGCGCCGCGAGCGCGAACGCGTGGAGAAGGAAAAGGAGCAGGAGAAGCGGCTGGCGAAGATCCAGATGAACTATTTCTCCAACGTGGCGCACGAGTTCCGCACCCCGCTCACGATGATCGCGGGGCCGGTCTCCCAGTTGGCTGAATCGGACGGCGTCAAGGGCCAGGACCGCCAGCTGGTGGGCATCATCCAGCGCAACGCCACCTGGATGCTCTCGCTGGTGAACCAGCTCCTGGACTTCAACCGCATCGGTGACAAGAAACTCCAGCTGCGGGCCGCGCAGGGCGACATCGTCGCGCCGCTGCGGGGCATCGCGGACCTGTTCCGCTTCAACGCCGGCGCCAAGGGCATCGAGTTCCAGACCCACGGCCTGGAGGACTCCTTCCCGATGTGGGCCGATGTGGACAAGGTGCAGAAGATCGTGATGAACCTCCTGTCCAACGCGATGAAGTTCACGCCCACGGGCGGGCGCGTCACGCTCTCTTTCGACGTCGTCCCGCGGGACGAAGCGGCCGCCGCCTTCCCGCTCACGAAGGCCGACACCGACACCCAGTACGCCCTCATCACGGTGGCGGACACGGGTCGCGGCATTCCGGAAGGGGAGCTGGAAAAGATCTTCGAAAGGTTCTATCAAGCGAACAACCAGGGCGATACGCACGGTTCCGGCATCGGTCTGTTCTATGCCCGCGTGCTGGCCGGCCTGCATCACGGTTATATCAAGGCGGCGAACCGCGAAGAAGGCGGCGCCATCTTCAGCCTCGCGCTCCCTGTCAGTGAGAGCTCTTACACCGAGGACGAGCGCACGGAAATCAAGCCTGTGTACGACATCCCCGCCCCGGTCGCGGACGAGGCGTCCGCCCCGGCAACGGACGAGGCCGACCGCCAGCGGATCGCCGTCGTGGACGACGACATCGACATCGCCAACTACGTGAAGGTGCTCCTGAGCCCGTACTACAACGTGTCCGTGTACTTCGACGGCGCCTCCGCCCTGAAGGGCATGGAGGACGAGATTCCCGACCTGGTGATTTCCGACGTCGTGATGCCCGGCATGAGCGGCTACGAGCTGTGCAAGGCCGTCAAGGCGGACCTGCAGCTGAGCCACATCCCCGTGGTACTGGTCACGGCGAAGGTCGCCGTGGAGAATCAGGTCCAGGGCCTGCGCGAAGGGGCCGACGCCTACGTCACCAAGCCCTTCCAGCCCGCCTACCTGCTGGCTCTCGTGAAGTCCCTGCTGGACAACCGCGCGAAGCTGCACAAGCAGCTGGGTTCCATCACGACGACGGAGGACATCGAACCCGAAGCCCTCTCGCCGCGCGACGCCGCCTTCATGAAGGAGCTGTACGAACTGATGGAAAAGGAACTGGCCAACGTGGACCTGGACATCACCCGCATCACGGAGATGATGAAAATCTCCCGCACCAAGTTCTACTACAAGGTGAAAGGCCTGACCGGCGAGAACCCGAGCGTGTTCTTCAAGCGCTACAAGCTCAACCGCGCCGCCGACCTCCTCAAGGAAGGCAAGTACAACATGTCCGAAATCGCCTATATGACCGGCTTCAACACCCTCTCCCACTTCTCCACTTCCTTCAAGAAGCAGTTCGGCGTCCCGCCGTCGGAGTACGGAGGATAGAGGCGAATCTATCAGCGTTCTTTCAACGAAACCACCTTGCCGTCTTTCCAGACGAGGTCCACGGTCGTGCCCTTGCGGGTGCGGAGACCCTTGATGGAGCCGGCGGGCCAGGCGGAAGGGAGGGCCGGAAGCGGCTGGAGGGTGCCGTCCGGGCCGCTGTAGAGCAGCATTTCCATCACGCCGGCGCAGCCGCCGAAGTTTCCGTCAATCTGGAATGGCGAGTGCGCGTCGAAGAGGTTCGGGTAGGTGCCGCCGCCGCGGCGGTAGTCCGGCCCCCGGAAGTTGTCTGGGCTCACATAGCGGAGCAGGCGCCGGTACATCTTGTAGGCGCTCTCGCCGTCGCGGAGCCGGGCGTACAGGTTCACGCGCCAGCCGCAGCTCCAGCCAGTGGTCTCGAATCCCTTGATTTCCAGTGTTTTCAGTGCCGCATCAGCGATGGGACCGGTTACATACTGGTGGCCAGGATATGCACCGATGAGGTGCGACTGATGGCGGTGCTGGGGCTCCCAGTCCTGCCAGTCGTAGTACCATTCCTGCAGGTTTCCAGCCGCGCCGACCTGGTAGGGGCGCAGGCGGGCGAGCACGGCGGAGGCTTCGGCGACGAAGCCGTCGTCCAAGGCGAGCTCGCGGGCCGCCGCCACGGCATCCGTGAGGCACTCGCGGATGATGGCGAGGTCCGCCGTGGCGCCGTACAGCGTGGCGCCCCGGAAACCGTCCGGCGTGACATAGATGTTCTCCGGCGAAGTGCCGGGCGAGGTGACCAGTTCACCGTTCTTCTCCACCAGCCAGTCCATGCAGAACTCCGCCGCGCCCTTCAGGACGGGATAATCCGCTTCCAGCGCGGCCCGGTCGCGGGTGTAGAGGTAGTGCTCCCAGAGGTGGGTGGCCAGCCAGGCCCCGCCCATCGTCCAGTTCGCCCAGGCCGGGTCGCCGGTACCCAGGCCCACGGGCGTGGCCATCGCCCAGATGTCGGAGTTGTGGCCGGCATTCCAGCCGCGCGTGGCGCCGTAAAGGCGGCTCGCGACGGGGGCGCCGTTCTTGCTCAGGTTATGGACAAAGGCCCGCAGGACATTATGCATATCGCCGAGCCCGGCGGCCTCCGCTGGCCAGTAGTTTTCCTCCAGGTTGATGTTGATGGTGTAGTTGCAGCTCCACGGCGGATCCATGCTCTCGTTCCAGAGGCCCTGCAGGTTTGCCGGGACGCCCTCCGTCCGGGAAGAAGCGATGAGCAGGTACCGGCCGAACTGGTAGTACAGCGCTTCCAGTTCGGGATTCGCCTCGCCGAGGTCCGTGTAGCGCTTCAGCTGGACATCGGTGGGCAGGACGCGGACGGAGTCCGGCGTCGCGCCCAGGTCGATGGACACGCGGTCGAAATAGCCCTTGTAATCGGCCTCGTGGCGGGCCTGGAGCCGCGCAAGACCGGCCTCGCGGGCGCGCTGCATGTTCGCATCGGCCAGAGCCTTGTACGGTTTCCCTTCCTTTACCGGATCCTTGTCGAAGCCATTGAAACTGGTGGCGTTGACCAGGTACAGCGTCGCCTCCCGGACACCGTCCAGCACCAGGGCGCCGTCGGACGCCGAAACGCTGCCACCGGAGACATCGGCATACAACCGCGTGCGGAAATGGATTCCGCGCGCCGGGTCGTACCAGTACTTCTCCGGGCTTACCTGCTTGAAATAGAAATAGTTCGGATAGGTGTGCCATGCGGCATAGCCATCTACAGTCAGGCCTTCCTCCGACGCCGACAGCTCGTGCGGCAGGGCCGTGTCCAGGGAAACCCGGGCGTTCACGGGCTCTTCCGAAACGATATGGACGACGATTACCGAGTCCGGGGCCGAGGCGAAGACCTCGCTCCGGAACAGGGCGCCGTCCCGCAAGTACGATGTCGTGGCGACCGCCCGGGACAGGTCCAGCTTCCGCTCATAGGCCGATACGGCGCAGGTGTCATAGTCGATCCGGAGTGTTCCCAGTGGCATGTAACTCTCGCTGAAATGCCCCTGCAGGCCCCGCTGGAGCCGTTCGGCGGCCGCATAGTCCTCGCGGTCCAGGGCCTCGCGGACGGCTTTCAGGGCTTCCGCCCCGTCGCCGGTCAAGCCAAGGGTCACAAGATCCGGATGCTCCGTTCCCTTGTCCGGCTCGCCGGTCCAGAGAGTGATGTCATTCAGGGACAGATGCTCGTGGACGGGATCGCCATACACCATGGCGCCCAGGCGCCCGTTGCCGACGGGAAGGGCCTCCTCGAAGAAGGCGGCAGGGCGGTCGTAATGCAGGACCAGGTCGCGCTGCGGGGCGCCTGTGCAGGCCGTCGCGAGCAGCAGAAGCGGAAGGAAACGTTTCATCATTCGACGGGTTTGCTTTCCATCGGCCAGCCGGTGATGGTGGAGACGACGGGGATGAGGGAATAGGCTTTCTTCAGATGGCCGCTGTAGTTCGGATGCCAGGAGGCGCCGAGGTCGGCCTCGTTGTCGTGGACCTGGGCGGGCAGGCCGGCGTAGAAGACGTTCGGCAGCCCGCAGGATTCCACCACGCGGCGGATGTAGTCGTGATGGTCCGGGCTGTGCATCGGAGCGACGCACAGGATGGGATGCGCATCCCCATAATGGGCCTTGACGGCCTTCAGCAGCCGGATGTATCCCTCCTTGAAAGCGGAGAAAGCCGGCTGCCGGTTGGTGGAGAAGTCATTGGTTCCCAGATAGATGACCGTAATATCCGGCTTCTTGCCCTCGAATCCCCATGCCGGTTCCTTCGCGAGGTCGAAGGTCTGGAGATACCGCTGCGGCATGTGCCATCCGCGCCCGGCGTCGTCGTAATTGCGGTCGATGCCCTGGCCGGAATGGGAGATATGGAGGACATCGGCCCCGAAGTAGCGGCCCAGGATGTCGGCATAGGTCTTGGACGGGTTCTCGTCGGCCGGACGGAACGGGTCCTCGCGGACGCTGTTCTCAGAGCCGTAGCCACAGGTGTAGGAGTCGCCGACGAACTCGATGAAACGGTCGCGGAGCCCATCGGCCTGGAGGAAGGTCCCCTCGACCTCGAAGGCGCGGAAGGTCACCCGCCCCTGCTCGGCCTCCGTCCGCTTCTGGATGACGATCCGGTGCGGCTGCGGCTTGCGCTCCTTCTGCCGGAACAGGACGACGGTGGTGTCCCGGTCGATGACGACGACCTTGTCGGGCTCCGCGGACGGCTCCCGGTCGATCCAGACATTGAAATAATCCTTCCCCGTGTCCCCGGCCTCCAGGGCCAGGTAGCCGCCGGTGAAGGCGATGCGGGCGGTGACGGCGCTCCAGTCGAAGGAGACGGCGCCGGTTTCGGAGACAAGGGTGCGTCCGACGAAGGTGATGCGGCTGTCGGCGGCCGGAACTCGCTCGCGGGCGGCGGCCGGAACGGCCGCGGCGGCGAGCAGCAGGGCGATGAGCATTCGTTTCATAGCCGAAAGATAGTTATTTTTCGCGCAGTGTTCAAATTTAGGAGGCGCTTGTTCAAATATCGCCGGAGCGTTGGCAAATCCGGCGTTTCTTTCGTAATTTTACAACAGGAAAACCATTATTCGAACACGATGAAGAAAATCACCCTTCTGCTGGCCGCCGCCCTTACCGCCCTTGCGGCCTCGGCGCAGCCCAAACTGAACAAGAACAACATCGACGAAGTCCTGCAGGCGATGACCCTGGAGGAGAAGGCCACCCTGCTGGTCGGCACTGGCTGGGGCAGCATGGTCGGCGGCCTCACGGGCTCCGACGAGGTCCTGGTCTCCGGCGCCGCCGGCACCACCCGGGCCGTCCCGCGCCTGGGCATCCCGCAGACCGTCCTCTCCGACGGTCCTGCCGGCCTCCGCATCAACCCCACCCGTCCCGGCACGGACAAGACGTTCTACTGCACGGGCTTCCCGGTGGGCACCTCCCTGGCATCGACCTGGAACACGCCGCTGGTGGAGGAACTCACCACCGCGATGGGCGAGGAAGTGAAGGAATACGGGGCGGACGTCCTCCTGGCCCCGGGCATGAACCTGCACCGGAACCCCCTCTGCGGCCGTAATTTCGAGTATTTCTCCGAGGATCCCCTCCTGACCGGCAAGATGGCCGCCGCCTACACCCGCGGCATCCAGTCCAACGGCGTGGGCGTTTCCGTCAAGCATTTCGCCGGCAACAGCCAGGAGACGAACCGCATGGCCAATGACGCCCGCATCAATCCGCGCGCCCTCCGCGAGCTCTACCTCAAGGGCTTCGAGATCGCCGTCAAGGAGTCCGATCCCTGGACCATCATGTCCTCCTACAACCGGATCAACGGTCCTTACACGCAGGCGAACCGGGACCTGCTGTACACCATCCTCCGCGAAGAGTGGGGCTTCAAGGGCATCGTGATGACCGACTGGACCGGCCCCCGCAAGACCGTCGAGCAGATCGGCGCCATCAACGACCTCCTGGAGCCGGGCATGGACTTCTTCATCGGCGAGATCGTCGCCGGCGTCCAGAACGGCACCCTGAAGATCGAGGATGTGGACCTATGCGTCCGCAACATGCTCAACTACATTGTCAAGACCCCGCGCTTCCAGGGTTACAAGTACTCCGACAAGCCGGACCTGGAAGGCCACGCGAAACTCGTCCGCAAGGCCGCCGCCGAAGGCCTGGTTCTCCTGGAGAACAACGGCGTCCTGCCGCTGAAAGGCGTGAAGAAAGTCGCACTGTACGGCGTGGGCTCCTATGACTTCATCGCCGGCGGCACCGGTTCCGGCAACGTGAACAAGAGATATGTCCGCAACGTGGCCGATGGCCTGCGGGTCAACGGTTTCGAGGTCGACGAGGGAATCGAGAACTGGTACAAGCAGTACATCGCCCTGCAGAAGACGGAACTCCAGAACAACGCTTCTCCCGCTTCCGTCCTGCTCGGCGAGCCCGTCATCCCCGAGATGAACGTGTCCCGCGGCTTCATCGACAAGACGGTCCCCCAGTCCGACATCGCGATCCTCACGATTTCCCGCAACGCGGGTGAAGGCGGCGACCGCCGGGCCGAAGACGGCGACTGGACGCTGACGGGCGCGGAGCGCAAGCTCCTGCAGGACCTCTGCGACGCCTACCACTATGCCGGCAAGCCCGTCGTCGTTGTGCTGAACATCGGCGGCGTCATCGAGACCGCTTCCTGGAAGAACCTGCCGGATGCCGTGCTCCTCGCCTGGACCCCGGGCCAGGAAGGCGGCTACACGGTGGCCGATGTCCTCTGCGGCGCGTCCTATCCCTCCGGAAAACTCCCGATGACCTTCCCGGTCACCTACTTCGACATCCCGTCCTCCTACAACTTCCCGTTCGACTATGTGGGCGACGGTTCCATGAACCCGTTCGCTTCGGACGAAGAGGATGAGTCCACGAACGAGCTCCTGGCCATGTTCGGTATGGGCCGCGTGAAAAAACCCAACGTGGACTTCACCGAATACAAGGAAGGCATCTGGGTGGGTTACCGCTACTTCGCCACCGTCGGCAAGAATGTGTCCTATCCGTTCGGCTACGGCCTCTCCTACACGGCCTTCACCTATTCCAAGCCGGCCGTGAAAGTGGCCAAGGACGGCACCGTCACCGCCACGGTCACCGTGACCAACACCGGTTCCTTCGCCGGCAAGGAAGCCGTGCAGCTGTACGTCACCGCTCCGGACGGCGGCCTCGTGAAGCCCGCCTGCGAGCTCCGCGCCTTTGCCAAGACCCGCGAACTGAAGCCCGGCGAGAGCCAGACGCTCACCCTGACCGTTGATCCGTACACCCTCGCTTCCTTCAACGAGGAGACCAGCGCGTGGGAGACCGCCGCAGGCGCCTACACCGCGCACTTCGGCGCTTCCGTCGCCGACATCCGCGCTTCCCTCCCCTTCAAGGTCGCCAAGGCGCAGTCATGGCCCGTGAACCGCGTCATGCTCCCGAAGGAGCCCGTGCAGGAGATTCACGTGAAATAAGCCGTCCCGGACAACCCGCTGTAACACAGCGTATTACACAAAACTCCCTGGTGCATTTGTACCAGGGAGTTTCTTTTAACGAACTGTATGTCAATGACTTGAGCGAGACGGGGGTCAGGCCTCGGAGCGCTTGTTCAGGTTCGTCGTGAGGTACATGATGCCGACGAGCAGGACGAACAGCAGGAGGGTACCGGCGAGAAGGGCGTAGGTTTGCATCTGGAGCAGGATGTAGCTGAGCACATAGGCGACGGCGACGAGGGCGGTCAGGAGCCAGGCCGTCTTGTCACGCAGGATGCCGCGGAAGTAGCCGAAGAGGGCCGCGACCGTCATCAAGGCCGCGAGGCCGTAGGCCACCGGGAAGCGCATGAATTCGGAGAACGAAAGCACGAGCGCATAGAACAGGACCAGGGATAGGCCGATCACGAGATACTGGACCAGGTCGATCTTCTTCTTCCCCACGAGTTCCACCGCCAGGCCGGCGATGAACACCAGCAGGATCACGAGGATGCCGTACTTGGCGGAACGGGTGGTCTGCTGATACTGCGTCACGCCCTGGAGCATGGTCACGCCGAAGGAGGTGTCCTCCGGCTTGCCACGGTTGATTTCGGACACGGACCAGCGGGCGGTGAAGCCCTCGTCCGTCACTTCCCGCTCGGAAGGCAGGAAATCGCCTGTGAAGGAAGGATCCGGGCAGTTGGAGTGCATCCTGACCTCGGTGGTTTCGCCGAAAGGCTTGACCATCAGGGAGGAGGAACCCTTCACGCGGTATGTCAGCCGGAAAGGCAGGGCCGTCTTTCCGTCCATCGGAATCCCGTCCAGGTCGATCGGTTCGGAAAGGGTCCACGCCGCCCCGGAATGGAAGGAGTAGGCCGTCTCTCCCAGGGTGATGTCCACCGAGCCGTCGATGCCCCGGAGGTCGCTGAGGCCCATCTCCACTTCCTGTCTCTTGATATCCTTCTCCGCATAGCCGGCCGGAAGGACGAAATCACCCGTCACGACCACGTCGGCCCCATAGACCATGATGTCGTAGATGGAGCGGTGGAGCGTCTGGGGTTTCGCATCGATCTCGTAAGAGAGCGTCCGGGGATAGACGGTCTCTCTCTCCAGTTTGACCGTCACATTCTGGTCCTTGTCCAGCACCTCCTTCTCGTAGGTGAATTCCAGGACGGGGCCGGTGAGCGTCTGGGCGTGGCCCCAGCTGGCCGAGACTTCGTTCCGGCTTTCGTCGGCGGCCACCTGCCGGTCGTGGATCTGGCTCTGGATCATCGCCAGCGGAATGAGCATCATCAGAGCCAACACGCCCATGAGGGCGATTTTCAGCGGAAGGGAATCTTTCAGTTTCATCAATATTTTCCTTATCTTTGTGGAGATAGCAACCAGCAAAAACAAAGCCATGGCTGACGAAAAGATCATTTTCTCGATGAACGGGGTGGGAAAGGTCCTCCCGCACAACAACAAGGTCATCCTCAAGGACATCTACCTGTCCTTCTTCTACGGGGCGAAAATCGGCATCATCGGCCTCAACGGCTCCGGTAAGTCCACGCTCCTCAAGATCATCGCCGGGGTGGAGAAATCCTACAAGGGCGAGGTCGTGTGGGCGCCCGGCTACACCGTCGGATACCTCGCGCAGGAGCCGGAGATGGACCCGGACAAGACCGTCATCGAGGTGGTCCAGGAGGGCGTGCAGGAAGTGATGGACGTCCTCGCGGAATACAACGACATCTCGATGAAGTTCATGGAGCCGATGGACGACGACGAGATGAACCGCCTCATCGAGCGCCAGGGCGAGCTCACCGAACTCATCGAGCACCTGGACGGCTGGGAGATCGACGCGAAGCTGGAACGGGCGATGGACGCCCTCCAGTGCCCGCCTTCGGACGCGAAGATCCGCACGCTCTCCGGCGGCGAAAGGCGCCGGGTGGCGCTGTGCCGCCTCCTCCTCCAGCAGCCGGACGTCCTCTTGCTGGACGAGCCCACGAACCACCTGGACACCGAATCCATCCAGTGGCTGGAAGCGCACCTGCAGCAGTACAAGGGCACGGTCATCGCCGTCACGCACGACCGGTACTTCCTGGACAATGTCGCCGGCTGGATCCTGGAGCTGGACCGCGGCGAGGGCATTCCCTGGAAGGGCAACTACTCGTCCTGGCTGGACCAGAAGACGAAGCGCCTCGCGATGGAGGAGAAGCAGGAGTCCAAGCGCCGGAAGACGCTGGAACGCGAGCTGGAATGGGTCCGGATGGCCCCGAAGGCCCGCCAGGCCAAGCAGAAGGCCCGTCTGGGCGCCTACGAAAAACTCGCTTCCGCCGATGTCAAGCAGAAGGAGGCGAACCTTGAAATCTACATTCCCAACGGACCGCACCTCGGCAACAAGGTCATCCGCTTCAACGACGTGTCCAAGGCCTACGACGGCAAGGTGCTGTTCGAGCACCTGACCTTCGAGCTGCCGCCGGCCGGCATCGTGGGCGTCATCGGCCCGAACGGCGCCGGCAAGACCACCCTCTTCCGCCTGATCATGGGCATCGAGCAGCCCGACAGCGGCACCATCGAGATCGGCGACACCGTGAAGATCGCGTACGTGGACCAGCAGCACAAGTCCATCGACCCGGACAAGACCGTCTACGAGACCATCGCCGGGAATTCTGAATGGGTGCGGCTCGGCAACCGCGACATCAACGCCCGTTCCTGGGTGTCCCGGTTCAATTTCTCCGGCGCCGACCAGGAAAAGCTTTGCGGTGTCCTTTCCGGCGGCGAACGGAACCGCCTGCACCTGGCCCTCACCCTGAAGGACGAAGGCAATGTCCTCCTCCTCGACGAACCGACCAACGACGTGGATGTCAACACCATCCGCGCCCTGGAGGAAGGCTTGGACGGCTTCGCGGGCTGTGCCGTCGTGGTCTCTCACGACCGCTGGTTCCTGGACCGCATCGCCACGCACATCCTCGCCTTCGAGGGCGACTCGCAGGTCGTCTTCTTCGACGGCAACTATTCCGAGTACGAGGCCAACAAGAAGATGCGCCTGGGCGATGTGGAGCCCAAGCGCTTCAAATACAAGAAGTTGATGGAGTAATCAACGGTCCAGGACGAGGTCCTGCCGGATTTCCCCGCCTTGCAGGCGGACCCAGGTCCGGAAAGGACGGGCGCCCTGCGTGAACCGGAAGATGCGCGCGCCGCTCGGCCCCAGATGGTTATACGTGGTGTCGCAACCGCTGAAGCGGCCGTAGATGTAGTACATTTGGCCATAGTCCAGGACGTAGTCGCAGTCGTGGTCGTGGCCGTTGACGATGGCCTGGATGTCGCCCAGCTCCCGCATCTGGGCCAGCAGGCCCGAATTCAGGCGGGACGGGCAGGGCGGCTCGCCGTTCTCGCCGGCGAGGATGTTCCCGCCGTTCGACAGCCCTTCCGTGACTTCGCAAAGCGGAATGTGGAAGAAGGCCAGCGACGGGACGGGGGTTCCGCCATTTTCAGCCGTGAACTTCGCACTATGGTCCCGGTACCATTCCAGTTGGGAGAAGCGGATGTAATCGTAACAGTGGATCTCCTCCTCCCCTTTCAGGATGACGGCGTCCATCGAATCGAACAGGTAGAGCGCCCGGTCCACGCCGCCGTGGCCGGACAGCGTAATGACATCGTTGGAACAGCCGTATACCCCCTCCTTGGGCGGCAGATTCACACAACCCGGAATCTCCCGGATGATCCGGTACATCTCCTCCCGGGTGGCGCCGAACTGGGAATCGTGGTTGCCGAGGGCGACGGCGAACGGGATGCCCCGGTCCGCGATGGGCCGGAGGATTTCCTGCGCCGAAGGGATGTCCGGATGGCCGAACACGATGTCGCCCGTATGAATGACGAGGTCCGGATGTTCAGCTTCCAACATCTCGCAGACGTTGTCAAGCGCTCGCGCACTACGGGGGTCGCCCGCGATGTAGTGGGTGTCAGTCAGCTGGAGGACCGTGAATGTTCCGTCGGGGCCGTAGCGGAAGTTCCGGGCAACCGACAGACGGGAGTCTTCTCCTCCGGTTTCCTCCCGCCGGCAGCCGGCCAGGACAGGTGCCGCTGAGGCGGCGGCGGTCAGGAAAGCGGCGTTCTTGAGGAAGGATCTGCGTTTCATAGTATCCGTTTTTTGTATTTCAAATATAAACATTATTCCGTAATTTTGTTGGAGATGAAACGCTATTTAACACTGGGACTATGCCTGGTCGTCCTCTCCTGCACGCCGGTTTACGATGTCGTCGTTGCCGGCGGCGGTACCGGAGGAACGGCCGCCGCCACCGAGGCGGCCCGCGACGGCGCCAGGACCCTCGTCATCGAGTCCACGCCCTGGCTGGGCGGCATGCTTACGGCTGCCGGCGTCAGCGCCGTGGACGGCAATTACCGGCTGCGTGGCGGCCTTTTCGGCGAATTCGCAGATTCGCTTGCAGCCCGCTACGGCGGCTATGAAGCCCTCAAGTCCGGGTGGGTGTCCAACATCCTCTTCAATCCGGTCGTCGGCGCTCAGATCCTTAAAAACATGGCCGACAAGGCAGGCGTCCAGGTCCGTTTCGGGACGGATGCGGAAGAGATTATCCGCCGGAAAGCCGGCGGATGGACCCTCCGCCTGTCCGACGGTTCCACGGTCCGGGCCAAAGTCCTCATCGACGGGACCGAACTGGGTGACGTCGCCGAAATAGTGGGCGCGGAAGAGCTCCAGGACCGCGTCAGCGCCCAGGACCTCACCTATGTCGCCATCGCCAAGGAATACGACCACGACGTAAGCATTCCGGAGCCGGAAGGCTATGACATCGACCTGTACCGGAGCTGCTGCGACAATCCCCTCGCGGACAACCGGGCCGGTTTCAACCCCTATGGGCAGCAGCTCTGGAGCCCGGAGATGATGCTATCTTACGGCCGGCTTCCGGACGGGCACCTGATGATCAACTGGCCTGTTTTCGCCAACGACTATTTCGCGGAATACCTGGACATGGACGCGGAAGGCCGGGCGGAGGTGGTCCGGAAAGCGAAACTCCGTACGCTGGGGTTCATCTACTTCCTCCAGCACGAACTGGGATACCGGAACATCGGCATTGCCGATGACGTGTATCCGACCGAGGACGGTCTCCCCTTCTACCCTTACTACCGGGAAGCACGGAGAATCGCCGGCAGGGATACGATGACCGTCGATGCGGCCAAGCATCCCTATGATTACGACTTATATACACGCGCCGTCGCCGTCGGAGACTATCCCGTGGACCATCACCACGTCCAGAATCCCCGCCGGGAGGAACTTTCCCACCTCTGGTTCGGGAAAATCCCTTCCTTCAGCGTGCCGATGGGCGTCCTCGTTCCCGTCCGCGTGGAAGATTTCCTGGTCGCCGACAAGGCCGTCTCCACCTCGTGGGAGATGAACGGCGGCACCCGCCTCCAGCCCGTCGTCATGGGCCTGGGACAGGCTGCGGGCGCCCTGGCGGCCATCGCCGTGAAGACCGGACGGCATCCGTCCGAAGTACCGGCCGCCGAAGTGCAGTCCGTCCTGCTGGACCACGGCTGCTACCTCCTTCCCTTCCTGGACCTCAAGCCCTCCGACCCCGGCTTCCGTCAGCTGCAGGAGAAGGGCGTCCGCGGCGAAGTCCGGGGCACCGGCCGCAGCGTGGGCTGGGCCAACGAAACCTGGGTCAATCTGCCTGAAGATGAATAAGAGAAACCTCGCCATCGACATGTTCCGGGGGCTGACCATGCTCCTGATGGTCTTCGTCAATGAATTCTGGAAAGTGTTCAATGTTCCCCACTGGCTGGAGCATTTCGCCACGATGGAGGACGGCATGGGCCTTTCCGACATCGTTTTCCCCATGTTCCTCTTCGCCATGGGCATGTCCATCCCTTACGCGCTGGAGCGTAGGAGGGAGAAGGGATATTCCACGGAAAGTACGCTCAAGCACATCTTCAGCCGGACATTGGCCCTGCTGGTGATGGGTGCCTTCATCTGCAACCAGGAGTCGCGGGAGATGACCGGAAACCGGGGCCTCTGGGTCCTCCTGATGATCGTGGGCTTTTTCCTCACCTGGAACCAGTATCCCAAGGACTGGAAGCCCGCCCGGTGGCTCAAACTCCTCGGCATAATCCTCCTCGTCGCCCTCGCCCTCTGTTTCCGGTCCACGGACGGAGGCCTGTTCCAGGGCCTCTGGTGGGGCATCCTGGGCCAGATTGGCTGGATGTACCTGTTCTGCGCCATGGTCTGGCTGCTGTGCCGGGAACGGACGTGGATCATCCCCGTCATCTGGGCAGGCCTCTGCCTGGTGAACCTCTCCGTCATCCCCATGCGGGACGGAAGCCAGCTCGTCGGCCCCAACATCCTGGCCGATTTTGCCAATGCGCTCCAGCTTGGAAAGTGCTACGGCCCCATCATGGGCCTCGGCGGTGTCATGCTCACCGTAGCGGACTGGAAGCTTTCCGACCGTTCCAGCGGTCAGCGGATCGGCCTGGGGATTGCTGCTGCGGCAGTCCTTGCCGTCCTGGGGATGGCAGCCCATACCGGCTGGATCGTTTCCAAGAACCTCGGGACGCTCCCCTGGTGCCTCTTCGTCTGCGCCATTTCCGTGGCCCTGTACACGCTTCTGCGCTGCATGGAAAAAAGGGGCTGGACCGGCTGGTTCAAACCCCTTGTTCCTGCGGGAACCGCCACCCTGACGGTGTATATGATTCCCTATCTGTTTGTCGCCCTGTGGGTCTTTGTCAATCCCACCATCCCCGAGTGGCTGACCGGCTGGGTGGGCGTCGGCAAATGCGCCCTCATGGCGGCCGTCTATATCGCCTGCGCCTGGGGACTCACCAAGGCCGGCATCAAACTTAAAATCTGACGTCCCAGTAATCGAAAGCCCGGATGTGGCAGAGGTCGAAGAGGAAGAATCCGTCGGCTTCGGCCTGGATGGTCTTTTCGATTTCGGGCAGGAGGGCGGCCTGGCCGCCTTTTTCGAAGCCCTTCTCGTTGCCGATGTCCGGTCCGGCGTAGAAAGGCACGTCGCCGCAGAGCCGTTTCCGGCCCAGGCGGGCATATCCTTCCATGGTCTTTTCCGTGTCGCCATGGACATTGGCAGCCGGACAATAGGTTCCGAGAAGCATGAAGTCCACGAGATCTGCAAATCCCGTTGCCTGATAGGTGGGCGTCGCCCAGGCGAAAGTGGGTTCCTCCTTCGTCAGGTCGTACTTCGGGCTCGTCCAGTTCACGCCGCTCCGGTAATACTCTGAGAACCAGGCCCCCACATAGATGCCCAGCGGCAGGTCCTTCCGGACGGAATGCACCTTGTCCACGCACCTGGCCACGAAATCGTGGATCACGCGGCAGCGGAAAGTGAGCCACTCCGTTTCCAACGCATCCGGCGTCTTGTCCAGGAAGATGTGCCCCGGCTCCGTAAAGACCGGCCAGCGTTCCGGTTCCCGGCCGATATAGGCCGCGAACTGCTCCTTGGCCGTTTCCGTATAGCCGGCGTCCATCGCATAGTCATCATAGCGGCAGCGGTCCATAACGATGCCGTCCAGTCCCTGGTAGGAGGCCAGTTCGCCCAGCATCGTCAGAAGGAAATCCTGCACCTCGGCATTGGCCGGATCCAGGAAACAGCCCCCGCGGACGGCGAAATTGTCCGCCTGGTTCGCCAAGGTGCCGTCAGGAAGCAGGTCCACGGCGCACCAGGACTTCCGCTCCGGATGGTCGTAAACCATGCCCGTGATGAAGTTACTGCCCATCCGCCAGCCGCCGACCATCATATTCACCCCGGCATGGACCTTGAGGCCCGCCGCATGGCCGGCATCGATGAAGGCCTGGAGATAGTCGAAGTCCGCCTTCCGCTGCTTCAGGCCGATTTCCCCGCCGAACCAGGCCGGGACCTTCGTCAGCGCCGGAGCAACGGAACTCTTGAAGAGCACGTCCCCGCAGGTAGGCCGCACATCCACGACGATGTCCGTGAAGCCCATTTCAGCGATGCGCTTGCAGTCCGTCGCGATGGAATCCGCATCGTCGGCATAACTGGAGAAGTTGGCCGAAGCATCGATCCAGAGGAAGCGGACAGGCTGCTCCACCCTTCCCTTACAGGCTGTGGCCAGTAGGATGACCGCGAGCCCGAGCCAAAATCTTGTTCTCATTTACAGAAATGAGGCCTTCGGGATTCTCCGAAGGCCTCTTCACAATTTACAGGGACAATTCAAACTTGCGGTAAGACGAAGTGGCTGCATCCATCAAGTACACCATCAGCGTCCCGTCTTCCGCGACAACCCGAACATCGGCATTGCTGCCATACTGCCAATTGCCTTCCGTTGCATAATACTCCTGATCGATAGCCAGTTCAGGCGCACCGGGATCACTGAGTTTCAGGATCCAGAGCTTACCGGGCATGTAGCCGTCCACGACCCCGTCATAGTCCCAGTCGGCGAAGGAGAAATAGTTCATGCCGACAAGGGCCGCATAGGTTTCGCCTTCATAAGTGAAGACGTCTCCGGCATTGACAGCCCCCTCCCAGGTATAACCGGTCGTGAAGGCAACCTTCCAGCCGTCAGCCGTCATGGCCGGATTGTAATGGACATTATAGTCTCCGACATAACCGGCGAAATAGAAGCCGTTGTTCACGGTCGTTCCGCAGCCCAGCGTCACGGCATGGAAGGAATCCCAAAGGTCTCCGCCGGAGGACGGAGAAACGGCACTGACAGTCGGGGTGTCCGTCGTCGCACCTCCCTTGATTTCCCAGGCGACGGAGTAGGTCCCGCCACCGGCGGCACCGGAAGTCATTGCCAGGACGGCGTCTCCGGTCGCATCGCCCGTCACCCGGGCATTGTCAAGCCCATATCCATAGAAGCCGTCCCGATAGGTCAGGATCGGATTCCCGTAGTTCCCGTCCAGGAAATCGGCTTCGCTCATGACATAGACCTGCAGCGGAATCTGCGCGGCCTCATCCAGCGACCAGTCTTCCTTCAGCGGGAAATTGCCGCCGGTGGTTACGATCACGTGGCCGGCATCATCGTTCGTAATGCCCGTAACATGGGCAACGGGCGCCTCCAGCACCTTCTCCTCATTTCCATTCGAACGGTTGATCAGATGGATTCCCGGAGTGACCGCACCGGGCGAGTACATGGCGAGGTAATCTCCGGCGGTAGCAATCGAAACGCGGGTACTGTTCGGGAAGATGGCCCAGTAGAAATCCTTCGTCCAGGTCTGTTCCAGGGAGGCCAGTCCCTTCTGCTTTACCTGGATCATGGCGCCGTAGTCACTGTAATCCTCGCCCTGGAGGGAGCACCCCATATAGATGTATTCCGTCCGGGGAGAATCCGCATTCTCGGGAATCGTCACGGTGACCACGTTTCCTTCCTTGGTTACCGTAATCCAGTCAGCGTCGGGCGCTTCCGCATAGAATTCCATATTGGTTTCCGCGGTGAAGGTATAGGTGATACCTTCCTTCGGGACCATCAGCGTGCCCCAAAGGCCGACTCCCTGCTCGTCCACCAGGTTGAAGAAAGGTTCGAATGCGCCCTGATTGACCGTTACGACCTTGGTCAAGGAACCTCCGTCAGAAATGGTCACATGGCCGCTGCGTCCATCCCGTTTGACATTCAGAGGAATCTGTACCGAGATGATGTCATCTTCCAGGGCCTTGGTCCGGATAATCGTCATCCAGTCCACATCGGTCGTCGCCGTGTAGGGCACGTTGGCCCGGACCGGAATCTCGATGGTCGTCCCTTCGTACGAGACTGCCACCTCATCCCCGTCCACAAAGAGGCCGTCAAACTGCGACTGCACGATCCGGACGGTCTTTGTAACCGTACCGGAAGTCAACGTCAGTACGGCTTCACGGGCGGAATAGTCCTTGTTGTCCATGACCGCCAACTTCAACACACCGCTGCCCGTTCCTTTCCGCGTGGCAGGGACGACCCATCCCTCGGAGAGTTCCGTGGTCCAGTCGCCGTTTGAGGTAACGTTGACCAGCGCAATATTGGCCTTGGCCGGCACCAGGATTTCCGTCTCTCCCACTTCCAATTTCGCCGCTTCCTGCGACGTCTTGGTGCAGGCCAGCACGGTGGCTGCACTCAGAAGGATTGCGAAAAAATGTTTCATATACTTGGTTGTTATTTGTTTACAGTTTTCAGGTATGCATCGATCCCGCTTTTGAACGAGGACCAGTAATCATACATCTTGATATGGCAAAGGTCGAAAATGAACAGTCCGTCCGAGGCGCCGAGGCAGGTGGACACGATATCCGGTATCCGGCTGGACTGCCCGCCGTTTTCGAAACCGCTGCCGTTGCCGACATCCGGGCCCGCGGCGTAAGGGACCGCACCGTTCAGACGCTTGGCACCCAACCGGCAAAAGCCCTCCATCGTCCATTCCGAGGACCCGTGGATGCTGTCCACGCCGGCATAGGCGCCGAGGAAGATAAAATCCAGATGGTCCGCAAAACCGGCAGCCTGATACTCGGCAGATGCCCACGGATACTCCTGCCTGCAGTTGTAAGTGGGGCTCGCCCAATTCACTCCGGAAGTGTAGTAAGTAGAGTACCATGCGCCCACGTACACACCGAACCGGATATCCGGATTCACCTCGTGCGCCTTGATGGAAGCCTTTTCCACCAGGTCATGGATCGTTTTCACGCGAAAAGAGAGCCATTGGCGCTGGAGCGAGGAAACCGAGGAAGGCAGTGTCGTGGTCCCGGGAGCGAAAATATCAGAAGGCCAGGACGTTACCCGCTGCCCAGCATACTTCTCGAACGCATGCCGGGAGTCATCGGAAAAATCGCTCTGCAGGCCGCTGTCATCGTACCGGCAGCGATCCAGGACGATACCGTCCAACTCCTTGTAGGCAGCCAGCTCCCCGACCAGCGTGACCACGAAATCCTGTACCGACGGATGGGCCGGATTCAGGAAACGGGGGCCGTAATCAGATACGTCCATGCAACTCGTCAAGCCGGAGGAAAGATTCTGCACCGTGCACCAGTCCCGCTTGGAATCGTCCGAAAAGACCATTCCCTCGGATCCCAGTCCATAAGGGCAGAGATACCCTCCGACAAGCGTGTTGATGGCGGCATTGACCCGGAGTCCGGCCGCATGGCCTTCCTCGATGAAAGCCTGCAGGTAATCGAAATCCGCCGTCCGCTCAGCCCAGTCATAGGTACTCCCCTTCCAACGGTCGATCCGTTTCAGGGCCGGTGCCACGGATGACTTGAACAGGACATCGCCGGTCGTAGGCCGGACATCCACGATGATGTCGGTAAATCCGGTCCGGGCAATGCGCTCGCAGTCTTTCCGGATATTCTCCCGGCTGTTGCCATAGTCATCGAAGTTGGCGGCGGCGTCAATCCAGACATAGCGCGGCTTTCCCACGATCCCTTCATCCGAAGGATCGGGAACCACCGGGGCCGGATCCGGAGCATCCCACTCGTCATTCCACTGGTATCCATTGTCCGGCTTGCAGCCCGCAAGGGCCGCCAGCAGGAGGACCGCTATGGAAAACCTTCCTTTCATTTCTTTTTCAGCATAATGGTACTGCCGACAGGACGCTGGCTGCCGTCCGATTCCTGGACAGTGGACTTTCCGTCGACAAGCAGGCAGGTGGAGCCTCCCCCATCCAGGTTCAGCGCTTCCGTGCAGCCCAGATCCAGCAGGACCCGGGCCACTTCGCCGGTCGTCAGTCCAGCCACGCCTTCCGTCATCCCGCGTCCTTCACAGACAAACAGGAACAACCGGCCGTCCGAGCAGCCGATGGCCGTCCGCGGATGACGCGCTTCCGGCATCTTGTCGTCAGAGCCGTTTCCATAGAACAGTTCGGCTTTCCAGGAATCGACCACCTTGCCGCCATGGATGAGGACCGGACCGGCGCCGATGGCCGTCGTCGGGGAAAAGACGGAAGCCTTTTCCGGGAACTGGGCATCCGGAGCCTGCAAAGGTGCCGCTTCCCAGGAGTTCTGTGCCGGGGCGCCGTACAGGTAGTGCTGGCCGGATGTTGTGTAATAGGTCCATCCGCAACCCAGCTTTCCGTCTTTCTCATAGAAGACACCCCGGGTAGGATAATAGTAAGTACTCCAGTCCAGGGAGGCATAATTGAGATTGACTCCATACATGCGGCCGGCGCTTACGGCGACGGAGGCATTGTAACGCTTGCCGTCCTCCACGAAGAAGTAACCGCCATTCATCACGACGGGAGCCTTGGTGGCATCAAATACTTCAGCGGGCGTCTTGAGCGCGTCGGAGGTTCCTTCCGTCCGGGGGTCATCGATGCTCCATACGTCCCATGTAACCATCGAAAGGTCGGCTACTGCGACATAGGCGACGGCCTTCACTCCCTGAAGGGTACCTGGGCCCTTGTACAGCTGGATTCCGTCCGGCAGTCCGGAATAGGAGGCGGACACATTGGTCCACCCCTTCTCCGGAAGTCCCGGATTGGGATCGGCCGCAGGCTGCGGTTCCTCCGGAGTCTCCGGTTCCGTCCACGGCCACTCGGGGACGGGCGTTTCCCTGGAGGAACACCCGCACCCGAGCAGCGTGGCGGACAGAAGGATCAACAGACGTTTCATCGCTTGATACAGTCTGCGGAATAGCCGCCCAGTACCTGGGAGTTATGGTCGTAGTAGTATACGTACAGCATGAATCCGTCAGCAGAAGGAGCCAGTACCACGTCACCACTGGCGATGGCATAGGAGCCCGTCTGGAACCAGCCGATGGAGGTGTTGGACATCACCAGGGCACCCGTGTCCCCGAAGTCACCGCTCAGGGAGGCAGGGTTGGTCACGTCGTACAGGTACAGGCGAGGGCCGATGCCCCAGGCCGGGAAGTGACTCACGACGAACATCGTCAGATAATTGGCATTATTGAAACGCTTGCTGTCGAAGTTGTTGCAGTTCCAGCCCCAGCTGTTGCCATCGGACGTACCGGCGGTAGCGCCGTCGGTTCCGTCGGCCTTGAGCCAGTGGATCACGTTGGCGTCATAAGCGGCGCCGAACCAGCCGTCGGCCGGATTCACGGATGCACCGCAGATGGCGGTACCGTTGACCGGAGCGCTGCCCCAGGCAAGCCCGGTGCCGGCGACATCTTTCACCTCGGCGGAAACGACCTTGCCACCTTCAACTTTCAGTACCCAGAACTTGCTGGATGTGGTGACACCGTCAATACCCTCCAGCGTGGCCACGATCTGCGCCTCGGACTTCACGTCTCCGATGACACGTATCTTCCGGCCCATCGGCAGGTCTGTCGAATTGGTAAACGTATGGAACAGCACCGGCTCTTCCGTCACGGAAGAAGTGACCCAGAGGGAGAATTCCCCACCGCCGTCCACATGGTTGCTCAGGAGGATATTGCCCGCTTCATCGGAGGTGATACCCGCCGCAGGGGCGCTGCCGAGGGCGATAGTCCCCAGTTTTACACCCGTCAGTTTATTGACATAGACGGGGGCGGAGCCATCTCCCATGCAGATGACCAGGTTGTTACCGGAAACGGCAAGGGTAGGATAGACCAGTTCTGTGTAGGCCGGCATGCCCAGGTTGGACACCGGATCCATGTTGAAGAGCTGCTTGAGGCTGGAAGTATTGAAACCGTAATCGATCTTCTCAGGTACCTCCTTCACCACCGTGTATTCCGTCTTGTCCACGCCGTTTGCGGCAATGACCGTCACCTTGAACCCGTTGTTGTAGTCATGCGGCTCGGAAAGGTCCGGGGTGATGGTCGCATGCGCAGAGCAGGAAGCGGTAGCCACTGCGGCAGAGAGATCGTCCGCACTCACGAGGGACACCTTGTGCTGGTCCTCGTCAATGAGGCCGCTGATCGGCGGATCGACGATGTCAAACGTCAGCAACTGGGCCTTGGAGGAATGTACCCGCTCGCCGGTGATGACAATGTTCCGGGATTTTCCGGAAGCGTCAGTATAGGTAAAATGATTCTCTTCCGTCAGATCCAGGACATTGAGGCCGGGCTCGATCTTGCAGTTGGGCTGCAGTTCGGCTTGTACGCGCGCCTTGATCATATAGATTTCCGTCTCGTCATCGGACGTTTCCGGGTAATAGAACGGGACAGGAATCACGAAGCGCGTCGCTTCCGGATCCGAGATATCCAACTTGGCCATTTCCTGGTCCACGAAAGGACCGAAAGTGAAATAGGCCGTCAGGGATGTGATACCCTGCCTTTCTGCAGTGGGCAGCACATATTCGGGCTGATGGCAGGCTGATGCCGCCAACGCCAGAGACAATATGATAAGGAATTTTTTCATAAGGCTATTTCCATTCGGCATATTGTTCCACGAGGGCATTGCTGTTGAGTTCGGAAGACGGCATCGGGAAACGGTACATCTTCTGCGGGAAGTTGCGGTCCTTATCGTCTACCGAAACATAAGAGTATTCAAATTGGCCGGATACCGCGCCGGGGGCTATGCGCAGGCCATGCACCTGATATCCGTTCAGTCCTGTAGGATAAGGCTTGGCCGAATCTTCCCAGCGGCGCAGATCCCAGTACCAGAGTCCTTCGAAAGCCAGCTCCACACGGCGCTCCTGACGGATGGCCGCCCAGAGATCATCTCCGGACAGGTCGGTATAGGGAAGGCCTACACGGCTGCGGATCTCCTTCACGGCAGCATTGGCGCCGGCGGGATCATTGGTCCGATAGCAGGCTTCAGCCTTGTTCAGAAGGACTTCACCATAACGGAGGATGACGGCAGGCTGGGTGCCCTTCGAGGCATCCCTTCCCGCAAAATCGTGGTTCTCATCCACGCCCTTGCGAAGGTAATAGCCGGTCGTAGTCCGTCCCAAGGGCTGGGTTTCCTTCCGCCACTCGGCCCAGCCGTCCAGTCCGCCCACGTAGGGTTCGATGGTACGTCCTTTCCAGGTGGCGCCGTTATAGAGGATACTCGCCTGGAAACGAGGCTCCAGCAACTTGTACGGAGGCGTTTCCGTCGTCGTACCGTGCCAGGGAGACCAATCCGGGAATCCGCCGGTGGCCAGTTCATAGCTTTCCACCATTTCCTGTGTAGGAGTGGCATAAGCGCCGCCCTGCTGGCCGACGCGGGCAAAATCTCCACCGGGGCTGTAATAGAAGTCGAAGGACTGCATCACATTGTCGGCATAGGAGAAATTGTATTGGAGAATGCTCTCCGTCCCTCCGCCGGCAAAAACGCTGGCATAGTCGCTTTCCAGGCTGTAGCCCAGGGACTTGACGGCATCTGCCGCGGCAATCACCCCTGCATAATCCTTGGCATAGAGAAGGGCACGGGTCGCCAGGGCATAGGCGGCTCCCTTGTCCAGGCGGCCGCGGGCATTGGCCTTCTCGGGAAGGTTCTGCTCCGCGAAAGCGAGGTCATCCTTCACGGCTTTCCAGCCGTCGGCCTCGGGAGAAACGGCCTTGTCCTTGACGATGGCGGTCAGGTCTTCGTCGTAAATGATAATCTCCTTGTACCGCTTGACCAGTTCAAAGTACAGCCAACCGCGGACGAGGCGCAGTTCCGCTTCCAGGCGGGTCCGGTCGGCCTCGGAAAGGTTGGTGCCCAGGGTATGGAGGTTATAAATGGCTTCATTGGTACGGCGCAGCGCCCCGTACAGGGAGCCCCACGCACCCATGTACACATCCACATAATTGGCTGTCAGGGTGGATCCGCCGTAGGCGATCTCACTCGGGATGAAGCACATGCTGTTATACAGGTAGGAGCCGTACTTGATCTGGTCCGTCAAGGCATCCGTCATGCCGGCCACACAAGGATAGGTGACATAGATGTCGTAAATGTAGCTGTACACGGAATTGACGGCATACTCGGCCGAGGACACGTCGGCCCACATGACCTTGTCGGAAATGCTGTCCCGCGGGGTCAGGTCCAGAAGCTTGTTGCAGGCGGTGGCAGAAAGCATCGCCACGGCAGAGGCAAGAAGTATGATCTTTTTCATGATGCTGTCTGTTTAGAAGGTTAATGTTATGCCGCCCATGAGGTTGCGCTGCTGCGGATAATAACCGTTGTTCACGCCGGGGGATTCAGGGTCGACACCCTCCGGAAGGCCGTCGATCGTAAAGAGGTTGTTACCCTCGACGAAGAACCGCAGTCCTTCCACGCCGAAACGGTGCGTGAAGTTCTTGGGAAGGGTATAACCCAGCTGGGCGGTCTTGAGGCGGACGTATTTTCCGTCTTTCCACCAGAAACTGGATGCCAGGCCATTGTCTCCGCCATGGCCGGTCGTGGCAAGGGTGAGACGGGGCCAGACGCCCTCCGGATTGTAGATGCTGTACGCTCCTTCCACCAGGAACAGCGGAGAGTTCGCTCCCTCCTTGAATGTCTGGGTCCAAATGGTGTTGTCGTCATAACCGTTGCCGTATGTACCGGTCATGGACACATGGAAGAGAGCGCCGCCGGTGAACTGGAGGTTCATGTCGAAACCGTTCCAGCCCATGTTCACGTTCAGGCCGAAGGTAAGTTCCGGGCGGTTGCTCTTTCCGAAAATACCGCGGTCGTTCCAGTCGATCTTGCCGTCACCGTTCAGGTCCGTGTACTTGATATCGCCCACATTGGGACGGGTGCCGTACCAGGCGGACTTGTCGATCTCGTCCTCCGAACGGTACAGGCCCTCGGCCAACCAGCCCCAATGGGCGCCGTAGGTCGTTCCGGTAACCTTTTGCCATTCAGGGATATTGGGCTGATCCTGATAGACCAGCCAACGGGTCTTGGAATAGGTCAGGGTTGCGCCCATCTCGTAGAAGAAAGGCTTGCCGCCCAAGTCGAAACGGTTCTTATGGGTGATCAGGATGTCGATACCCTTGGCGTCGATGGCATTCTTATTCACATAGGAAGGATAGTAACCGCCCATGGAAGAAGGCTTTCCGCCGCTGTTGCCCGTAAGGATATCGTAGGTGTAATTGTAGAAGAGATCGATTTCACCGCCCAGGAGTCCACCCCACAGGGTGAAGTCGGTTCCCAAGTTATAGGAAAGGGTCTTTTCCCAGGTGAGTTCACGGTTGGGAATGCCGTTGGTGTAATAGGAAGGCACGGCGCCGGTCCCGTTGTACACGACCTTGCCGCCCTCGGCATACTGGCTCAGGAACATGAAAGCGCTCACATTGTCGCTTCCCAGGAGACCGACGCTGGCACGCAGTTTCAGGTCATCCAGCACGGAAGAGCCCTTCAGGAAATCTTCCTCCGAGATCCTCCATCCCAGGGATGCGGAAGGGAAGAAGCCCCAGCGGGTCTTCGTCATTCCGGCGAACTTATAGGAGCCGTCCACGCGGCCCGTGAACTCAGCCAGATACTTTTCAGCGTAGTTGTAGCGGATACGGCCCACGTAACCGGCACTGCGGGAGGCATTGCTGGAGCCGGCCACCGGGCTGGAGGTAGGCGTTCCGTTGTTCAGTTCCGGAAGGAGGGCGAACGGAAGGTCCTTCACGTATGCGCTCAAATTATTGGTCTCATAGTCACGCAGTTCTGCGAGGACGAGTCCCTCCACGTTGTGCTTGCCGAAGGAGTTGGCATAGGAGAGGCTCACCTGACCGGTCAAGGATTCGGAATACACGGTTCCTTCTCCGAGTTTGATTCCGTCCGCCTGTCCGTTCACGTCCACCTGCGGACCGCTCCACGTCCAGTTCCCATCGGCGGAGCGGATCGGAACCACCGTGTAGTACGGGGTATCCAGGTTCTTGTTGTAAGAATTGGAATTGTCGTAAGAACCGCCGGCTTTCAACTGCAGCCCCTTGATCCAGGGAATATCCCATGCCAGGGATACGTTGGCCTGGGTGCTGAGGCTCTTCGTATTCTTGTAGCCGGACTCGTGGAGGGCGGCCAGCGGGCTGTAAGGATAATAGCGGTTGGTAAGCATCACACCGGTGTAGTAGTCTCCCATCTTCTCCGGAAGATAAGGGGCCATTCCGATGGCCTGGTGCGCGATGGAGAAAAAGGATGTCTCGCCGTTGTTGACGCTGTCGGAACCTCCGGAAGCAAAACGCGGCGTGGTGCGTTTCCCGACAACACCGCTGAGTCCGGCCATGAACGTAAGGTGCTTACCGATCTTGGATTCGATATTGGCACGAAGGTTATAACGGGTATAGTCATATCCCTCGATGTTACCGCTCTGGTCCATGTAACCCGCACCCACGAAGTAACGCACCTTCTCATTTCCGCCCTGCACCGTCACATTGTGCTTCTGGGTGATGCCGGTACCGAAGATCTTCTGGATGTAGTTGACATTGTCCCAGCCGTCGGAGGGATCGCCGTTGGTCATTGCCGCCACATTCTCCTTGGAGAAATAAGGGACGTATTCGCTGGCCGATGCGATGGCGCCGTTCGCCATCTGGTCCATCATCTGGGCCGTATTGTAATAATAGGCGAACTGGGGGCCATCCATGAACTTCGGGAAATTGGCATTCATGGAAGCGCCCACGGAAGCGTTGTAGGTGATATGGACATCGCCCCGGTTGCCTTTCTTGGTCGTGATGATGATCACGCCGCCGGCTGCCTTGAGGCCGTACACCGCAGCGGAAGCACCGTCCTTCAGGACGGAGACGCTTTCGATGTCGGCAGGGTCGATGTCATTGATATTGTCCACGGGGAAGCCGTCCACGACATAGGATACACCGTAAACGGAACCACGGATGCGGAGAGAGGCCTGGTCCAGACCCGGTTCACCGGACTCCTGCACGGAAGAGACACCGGAAAGTTTACCGGCCAGCACCTGGGAGACATTGGTCGCCGGCGCTTTCAGGAGTTCGTCGCCCTTGATGGCCGACACGGCCGCCGTCAGGGTTTCCTTCCTGGCCGTACCGTAGCCGACTACGACGACATCCTCCAGGAACAGGGTATCCTCCTCCAGGATGACGTTGATGGCCGAATGACCGTCGAACTCCCGTTCCCGGGTGGTCAGGCCCAGGCAGGAAAATTCGATGGTGCTGCCCGCGGGGGCACGCAGGGAATAGGTGCCGTCGGAGCCTGTCAATGTGCCGTTGGTGGTGCCCTTCACCAGAACCGTCACGCCGGAAAGCGGTGCGCCCGAAGGGTCGGTCACCTTTCCGCGGAGCGGGTTCTGGGCCCATACCGGCAACAGGGTGGAAAACAAAAACACCAGGCAGGAAAGCAGCAGGGGCAGATAGCTGCAACGCCTTGGTTCAAAAGAAGTTTTCATGAGCAATACAGTTGGTTTGTATTAAAATCACGAGTTCAAATATAACGATTTTTGGCGTAAATGCGATGAATTTTTGAACATTTTTATTAATTTTGACATTGTTAAACTAATTTCTCATGGAGAACCGACGCGAATTCCTCAAAAAGACAGCCGCTGCGACGGCGGCCGCCGTTGCGGCCCCCGCCCTCATGACCGGTTGTAAAACAGTTTCAGAAACAGACCCTTACGGCATTGCACCCGACCCTTCCGTCAAAAGCAATCTCATCGTCCCGAAAGCCGCCGGCCTTCCCATCACCGGCACATTCCTGGACGAGATTTCCCACGACATCCCCCACCAGAACTGGGGCGAACGGGAGTGGGACCGCGATTTCCGGTATATGAAGGCCATCGGCATCGACACGGTCATCGACATCCGCTGCGGCTACCGCAAGTTCATCACCTATCCTTCCCCCTACCTGCTGGGAAAGGGCTGCTACATGCCTTCGGTGGACCTCATCGACATGTTCTGCCGCCTGGCGCAGAAGTATGACATGAAATTCATGCTGGGCCTGTACGACAGCGGAAAGTACTGGGACACCGGCGACATGAGCTACGAAGTGGAAGCCAACAAGTACGTGATCGACGAAGTCTGGGAGCGCTACGGCTCCAAGTACAAGAGCTTCGGCGGCTGGTACATCTCCGGTGAGATTTCCAGGGCTACCAAGGGCGCCATCGAGAGTTTCCGCACCATGGGCCGCCAGTGCAAGGAGGTGAGCGGCGGTCTCCCGACCTTCATTTCCCCCTGGATCGACGGCAAGAAAGCCGTGATGGGAACCGGCAAGATGACCAACGACGAGGCCGTCTCCGTCGCCCAGCACGAGAAGGAATGGAACGAGATCTTCGACGGCATCCACGATTATGTCGATGCCTGCGCTTTCCAGGACGGCCATATCGACTACGACGAACTGGACGCCTTCTTCAGCGTGAACAAGAAACTGGCCGACAAATACGGCATGCAGTGCTGGACCAACGCCGAAAGCTTCGACCGCGACATGCCCATCCACTTCCTGCCCATCAAGTTCGACAAGCTGCGCCTCAAGCTGGAAGCGGCCAAGCGCTGCGGCTACGACAAGGCCATCACTTTCGAATTCAGCCACTTCATGAGCCCGCAGAGCGCCTACCTCCAGGCCGGCCACCTCTACGACCGTTACAAGGAATACTTTGGACTATGAGTAAAGCGATGACCTCCGGGCGCGTCCTTTTCGTCGCCTGCGTAGCCGCCCTCGGCGGCATCCTCTTCGGTTACGACACGGCCGTCATCTCCGGCACCACCCGCATCGTGGCCGACCAGTTCGCCCTGACGGAAATGTCCAAGGGCTGGTATGTGGGCTGCGCCCTCATCGGCTCCATCCTGGGCGTTTCGGTCGCCGGCATGCTCAGCGACTTCCTGGGCCGGAAGAAGACCATGCTCATCTCCGCCCTGATGTTCAGCATCTCCGCCATCGGCTGCGCCGTGTGCGCGGATTTCACGCAACTGGTGATCTACCGCATCATCGGCGGATTCGGCATCGGCGTCGTATCCATCGTCTCTCCGGTCTATATCTCCGAGGTCTCCCCCGCGGAAAAACGCGGCACGATGGTTTCGCTCTACCAACTCGCCGTCACCATCGGCTTCCTCCTCGCCTACCTGATGAACTACCTGGTCCTCAAGGGGGCCGACACTGCATCCACGGACCCTGCCCTGGGCACCCGGATGTTCAATAATGAGTACTGGCGGGGCATGCTGGGCCTGGAGACCATTCCGGACCTGCTGTTCCTCGTCCTGATTTTCTTCATCCCGGAGAGTCCGCGCTGGCTCGCCGTCCGCGGGGAACGGAAGGACAACAGTGAAGAGTGGAAGGTCCTCCGCGAGCCGGGCATCCTGAAAGCTGTGCTCGTAGGCAGCGCCATCGCCATCCTGGGCCAGTTCATGGGCGTGAACGCCGTCCTGTACTACGGTCCCGAGATCTTCCAGGACGCCGGCCTCTCCAGCGAAGGGTCCATGTTCTCCACGGTCCTCGTGGGTGTCGTGAACATGGTCACCACGGTCATCGCGCTCCTGATCATCGACAAGGTGGGACGCAAGCAACTGGTCTGGTGGGGCGTGGGTGGCATGATCCTATGCCTTGTGGCCATCGGGACCTATTTCGCCTGGGGCCCGCAGCTGGGCCTCGGAACCGGGTTCCTGCTCACCTTCTTCCTGCTCTACGTCTTCTGCACGGCCATCTCCATCAGCGCCGTGGTGTTCGTCCTCCTGTCCGAGATGTACCCGAACCGCGTCCGCGGCCTGGCGATGTCCATCGCCGGCCTCGCCCTGTGGGTAGGCACCTACCTCATCGGCCAGCTCACGCCCTGGATGCTGGAGAATCTCACCCCGGCAGGCACGTTCTTCCTGTTCGCCTTCTGCTGCCTCCCCTACCTGTACATCATGTGGAAGTACATCCCGGAGACCACCGGCAAGACGCTGGAGGAAATCGAGGCCTACTGGAAGAAGTAATCGGTTTTCCGCCAAAAAGTTAGGGATTTCCGTTTTTTCTGCCGATATTTATGTCAAAATAACCAAAAGCAGTTTCCGATGAAAACCACGCATCTCCTTCTTGCCGCGGCTTCCGCGTTCCTGCTGGCGCTCAGCGCCGCCGCGCAGCCCAAAGAAACCTTCTGCAACCCGCTGGACATCGTCATCGGCCAGGAGCGGGCCTACCGGGGCGGCGAGCCCGTCGTCCTGATCTTCGAGGACGACTACTTCCTGTTCGTCTCCCACCGCAAGGGCTACTGGTACTCCCCCGATTTCAAGAACTGGACGTACGTGGACGCCCCGGACTATCCGGGCGGCGTCGTTTCCGTCGTGGAGATGGACGGCACCCTGTACGGCTGCTCGATGAACAACAAGCGGGTGTTCAAGGCCGTGGACCCGCGCAAGGGCGAATGGGTGCAGGTGGGCACCCTGGACAGCGACCGCTACGGCGACGCGAACATGTTCTATGACAACGGGCACCTGTACCTGTACTACGGCTGGTCCCAGATCATGCCGTTCAAGGTCGTGGAACTGGACAAGACCACCTTCAAGGAGATCGACGGGCCCAAGGTCCTGTTCTTCGGGGACCACCGCCGGCACGGCTTCGAGAGCCGCCGGAACGAGGACGTGATCTATTCCATCTTCAACGGCCGCCGCGACTATTTCGAGGAGGAATATCCCTGGATCGAGGGTCCCTGGATGACCAAGCACAACGGGAAGTACTACCTCCAGTACGCCGCCATCGGCCTGGAGTTCCTCTCCTACTCGCACGGCGTGTACGTGAGCGACTCCCCCACCGGCCCGTTCACCTACTCGGAGCATAACCCCCTGACCTTCAAGACCACCGGCTTCGCGGTGGGCGCCGGCCACGGCAGCACCTTCCACGACAAGAACGGCCAGCTGTGGACCATCTGCATGATCCCGGGCAACTACGGCGGCGGACGCGGCTCCGAGCTAGCCATCTATCCGACGGCCGTGGACAAGGAGGGCGTGATGCATTCCGAGACCGCCCTCGGCGACTGGCCGCAGTACTGGCCGGGCTCCCGGAAGGGCCCCGTCGGCGACAACTGGACCGGCTGGAAGCTCCTGTCGCACAAGAAGAAGGTGGAAGTCTCCTCGACCTTCGAGAACTACGTCCCCGCCAAGGGCGTGGACGAGGACTTCATGACCTGCTGGGCGGCGGAAACCGGCGACCCGGGCGAGTTCTTCTGCGTGGACCTCGGCAAGGTGGCGGACATCCGCGCCATCCAGGTCAATTTCGACCATATCGGCGGCACGGCGCCCCAGGGCCGCGGTTTCGGCGCTCCGCAGGCTCCGCCGGCGCACTACCAGTGCTACACCGTGGAGGTCTCGGCCGACAAGGTCACCTGGACCAAGGTCGCGGACAAGCCGGACAACAAGCAGGAATTCCGCCACGTCTATATCGAGCTCCCGAAACCGATGAACGCCCGCTATGTCAAGGTCACGAACCTGGGCACGTATGACGGCGCCAAGTTCTGCATGAAGGACCTCCGCGTGTTCGGCAACCCGAACGTGGGCAAGTCCACGGTGGTGAAGGACGTCAAGGTGGTGCGGAACCCCGAAGACCGCCGCGAGGCCACCCTCCTGTGGGATCCGGTCCCGGGCGCGGACGGCTACATCATCCGCTACGGCATCGAGAAGAAGAAGCTCTACAACAGCTACATTGTCTATGACACCAACTTCTTCAAGCTGCACAGCCTCAACGTGGATCCGGAGTACTTCTTCCAGGTGGAATCCTTCGACTGCAGCCTGGACTACTGCCGCGAGAAGACCGAGGCCGTGAACGGCATGGGCGCCGAGGTGGAGATCAACAAGCGCGGCAACGGCAACTTCGGCTACGGCGGCAACGCGATGTCCAAGCGCGTGATGCTCAAGGAAGGGGTCGACGAGTACGTGTTCGAGGGCATCGACCCGGGCCACTGGGTGATCAACCACACCTTCGGCCCCGTCCTCTGGGACGGCGACCTCACGGCGGCGGACCTCATCGGCGAGGGCGAGCCCGGCATCGAGGCGAAGCTCACCGAGCTCGGCCACGGCACCACCGTCACCGGCGAACTCCGGATGAAGGTCGTCCGCGGCAAGGAGGCCGGCAAGGTGGTCGTGACGATCGTCCACTACTAGCCTTCGCGGGACATAAAACGAAACGAGACCGTCCGAAAGGGCGGTCTCGTTATGTTGCAAGGTGTAGTAGAAGGCTTACTGCTCTTCCTTGAGCCGGAGCTGCTGGACGTACACGGCCTTCTGATGAGCAATGCGATTCTTCACGGAAGGCTTCTCGAAGTTCTTGCGGGCGCGGAGCTCGCGAACGGTACCGGTCTTCTCGAATTTGCGCTTGAATTTCTTCAGGGCTCTCTCGATGTTTTCTCCTTCCTTAATCGGGACAATGATCATGCTTTTACACCTCCTTTTTTCATTGGGACTGCAAAGGTAGCAATAATTTGCTAATCTGCAAGCATCCCGATGAATTTTTCCATTCCCTTCGTGGCGACGTCCCGGATCATGGTGATGCGGGGGTCGTGGACGGGGACGTCCTTGGGGTCGATGATGTAGATAGGGATGTCCGGACGGGCGTAGCGGTACAGGCCCGCGGCGGGATACACCTGCAGGGAGGTGCCCACGATCAGGAGGATGTCCGCCCGGGACACGAGGTCGATGGCCTTCTCGATGTTCGGGACCGCCTCGCCGAAGAAGACGATGTGCGGGCGGAGCTGCGACCCGTTGGGGGCCGTATCGCCCAGGAACACCTTGTCATAGCCGATGTCGATGACCTGGTCCGTCCGGTAGTCGCGGTCGTAGTGGCCGTTCTCGGGGCGGACCTTGGTCAGCTCGCCGTGCAGGTGGAGCACCCGCGTGGAGCCGGCGCGCTCGTGGAGGTTGTCCACGTTCTGGGTGACGACATCCACGTCATAGTCCTTCTCCAGGCCCGCGATGGCGTAGTGCGCCGCATTGGGCTTGGCATCCTTCAGCTGCTCCCGGCGCTGGTTGTAGAAGTCCAGCACCAGTTTCCGGTTCCGGTACCACCCCTCGATGGAGGCGACATCGTTCACGTCATACTGCTCCCACAGTCCGCCCGTGTCGCGGAAGGTGGCGAATCCGCTCTCGGCGCTGACGCCGGCGCCGGTCAGGACGACAATCTTCTGTTTCATCATTCCGGAAGTTCAAAGTAATACTTCTTGATCCAATATTCGAACAGCGGGTCCAGGAACTCGGGCTGGTCCTCGGCGTCGAAGACGAGGATTTCCTTCTTCATCAGCGCGTCCTTCACGCGCTTGACGTTCGCCGAGGAGTTGAGTCCGTACTTGCGGATGACCTCGGAGGCGCTGAAGCGGACGTTGCCTTCGGCCGTGGCCCGGAGGAGGTTCACCTGGTGCGTGGTAAGGCCGCAGACCATCGCCCGGAAGCGGGGTTCATGGACGGAAAGGAGGCTGCCGAGGGCGTCCACCAGCACCGGTTCCATGATGTAGCCCTTGGACATCGAGTCGCAGATGGAGGCGAAATGGTTGATGTACCAGAGGTTGTTCTTGAACAGGCGGCAGGCGCCGATGAGGAGGTCCTTGTCCAGCACCTTGCCGCCGGACAGGAAGCCGCGCACCACGTGGTCCGCGATTTCGCGCTCGTCCACGGAGGAGAGGCGCACCCGCGTGACGTGGCGGTGGAACAGGCGGCTGGTCTCGAAGATCTGCTTCATCGCGTTCACCATGGACCCGCAGAAGATGAAGGAGAAACCCTTGAGGCCCTGCTCGGCCGCTTCCTTGATGACGGCGTCCAGGGGGCGGAGGATCCGGTCCCCGTCCTCGGTCTCGAGCACGTTCTGGAACTCGTCGATGACCAGGAGCAGCGGGGTGCCCCGGTCCGCGGCGAGGCGGAACGGCAGCCGCAGGACGGCCTTTACGTCCTCCTCGTCCAGGTCCCAGTTCAGGGAGAGGATCTGGTCGGAATCCGCAAAGGCGTCCGGGTCGAAGACGAAATGGGAGTCCCCCAGGTAGTCCTGGACGAGGCGGGCGTATTCCGTCGGGGCCGAGGCGACCATCCGGATGACGGTGGATCCGTAACGGGCGAGGAACTCGGCCACGGTGCGGATGTTCAGGACGGAGAACTGACCCACGGTGAAAGCCCGCTGGCCGTAGCGCATGGAGTACATCGCCTGCTGGACGAGGGAGGTTTTCCCGGCCTTGGGCGGCTCGTAGAGGACCACGTGCTCGTGCTGGGCGATCAGGTTCGAAAGGACCGTACATTCGGCTTTCCGGCCGATGAAATTCTTGCCGGTAACGAATTTGTCATATGGAAAGGGTGTGTCCATAGGCAGGTAGGTAACTATCTTGTTACAAATATAGGAAATCTTATGGGAAAACGGGACGGGAAAACAAGAAAAAATTGTTTTTCCCCCGAGAATGTTTAAATTTGTACAAGTAAAGATTTTCCCCATGCGTAAGTTCCTGATATTGATTGCCTTTGTCTTCTGCTCCGCGGCCCTTTACGGCCAGGTGGACACGGTCCGGCTGGGCTATTCGGTGCAAGGGACCGTCGTGGATGCGGTGACGGGCCGTCCGATGGAGTCCGTGCACGTCTCCGTGCCCGGCCGCCATTACGCCACCGTCACCAATGCGGACGGAGACTTCACCATCAAGTCGGACCAGCCCGTAGCGGAAGTCACCTTCTCGTTCCTGGGCTACCGCACCCTGCGGCAGAAGCCGGGTGGAGGCCCGCTCAACGTGCGCCTCACGCCGGAATCCATGCCTATCGCGGAAGCGTCCATCATCACGGGCGACCCGCGGGAAATCATCCGGGAAGCCATCTACCGGATCTCGGAAAACTACAGCAAGAATCCCGAGCTGCTGGAATGCTTCTACCGGGAAACCGTCCGCAAGCGGAACCGGTACATCTATGTCTCCGAAGCGGTCTCCCGGCTGTACAAGACGGGCTATGACGGCACGGTCTACCGCGACCGGGCCGCCCTGGAGAAAAGCCGCGTCCTGCTGAGCCAGCGCCGGACCGACACCCTGAGCGTAAAGATGCAGGGCGGTCCCACGCAAGCCGTCACCTTCGACGTGGTGAAGAATCCCGAAATCCTGCTCAACGACGAGGAACTGTCCCTGTACGAGTTCGAGATGGGCATGCCCACCTACATCGGCGACCGCCTCCAGTTCGTCATCCACTTCCACCCCGGCAGCCGCGAGGTGGAATGGGCGCTCTACCACGGGACGCTGTACATCGACCGGGAACTCCTCTCCTTCACCCGCATCGAGATGTCCCTGGACATGTCCGACGCTGCGAAGGCCACCCGGATGATGGTCGTCCGGAAGCCCCTCTCGCTCCGCCTGTCGCCGCGGGAGCTGTCCATCGTCATCAGCTACCGGCTCAAGGACGGCCAGAGCCGGCTGGAGTATTTCCGGTCCACGATGCGCTTCAACTGCGACTGGAAGAAGCGCCTGTTCGCCACCTCCTATGCCGTGGTCAACGAGCTTGTCGTCACCGACCTCCGCGAACCCGCCGTCCCCATCCCGCGCGCCGAAGCGTTCCGCACCGTGGACATCCTCAGCGAGAAGGCCGCCGAGTTCCAGGATCCCGACTTCTGGAAGGACTACAACATCATCGAGCCCACCGAAAGCCTGGAGCACGCCATCGGCCGGCTCCGGAGAGGGCGGTAATTCGCCCCACATAGGGGGATTTCATCACATTTTCCCCACATTCGCCACCTAAATTTGCCGCCCTCTCCCGGGGGCGGTACTTTTGTTTCCGTAACAAGCGCGAACACGATGGAACGGACTTTCACCCTCACAATTCCCGCCCGGATGCGGATCGACAATGCGGCGAACATCTACCCCGCTTCGCTGAGCAGGCACTACGCTTCCCTGTACCGGATGAGCGTCACGCTCACCGATCCCGTGGACCCCATCGTCCTCCAGCAGGCGCTGGAGACCGTGTCCGAACGGATTCCCACGTTCCGGTGCGGCCTCCGTTCCGGCGCCTTCTGGTGGCACCTCCGCCGGATTGACCGGGATCCCGAGGTCAAGCCCGCCGCGCCGCTCAGCCGGTTCCATTTCCGCGACAACGGCGGTTTCCTGTACAAGGTGAGCGCCGACGGATGCCGCATCGTCCTGGACGTCTTCCACGCCCTGGCCGACGGGACCGGTTCCGAAACCTTCCTGCTCACGCTTGCAGGCGAATACCTGCGCCTGCGATACGGCCTGTCCATTTCCTATTCCGGCCTCGTGCTGAACCCCGCCGAGGTCGCCGACCCCGCGGAAGTGGAGGACAGCTTCAAGACCGTCTTTTCCGGCCGCAAGGGCGAGCTGGAGAAGGATGTCGCCGCCTACCATATCCGGGGCCGCCGGCTGCCCGGGGCGGGCCTCCGCGACATCCGGGTGGTGATGCCGATGGACCGGGTGAAGGCGGTATGCCGCCGGATGGACTGCAGCGTGACGGACCTCCTGACCGGCCTGATGCTGGACGCGCTCCAGAAGCTGTACCGGGCCGACGACGATCCGGGCAAGCGCAGCGTCGTGAAGGTCAGCGTCCCGGTGAACCTGCGGCCGCGCTACGGCAGCCGCACCGTGCGGAACTTCTCCTCGTACGTGCATCTCGGCCTGGACATCAAGAGCGGCTACCTGCCGCTGGAGCAGCTGGTCCGGCTCGTGAAGATGCAGAAGGAGGCGATGCTGCGCCCGGAAAACCTGGAGCCGAAGATCGCCGCCAACGTGGAGCTGGAGGAGAGCTTCGCCGTCCGCTGCCTGCCGCTCGTGGTGAAAAAGCCCATCATCGATATCATCAACAAGCTCCACGGAGACAAATACTGCTCGCAGACCCTGTCCAACCTGGGCCAGGTCCGCGTGCCGGACGAGATGCGCCCGTACCTGACCGAATTCGACTTCATCCTGGGACGGCAGCGGGGCAACAGCGGGGCCGCCTCCTGCACGGGCTTCGGGGACAAGCTGTTCCTGCACCTGTCCCGGAACATCTACGGGGCGGAATTCGAGCAGTTGTTCCTGGACCGGGCGGGCAGGCTGGGGCTGCTCGGCAGCGTTTCCCACCACATTCTCGCTTAGCGCGGGCCTCCGGGCGAAGATAGTGCTACTTTTTTCACTATCTTTGTTCGTATGAAAGCGCTCCGCATCCTCCGGAATATCGTGCTGGCCCTCCTGGGCCTTGCATTGCTCCTGCTGGTCGCCATGCAGGTGATTCTCCGGCCGAAGGTGCTCACGCCCCTCGTGAACCGGTTCGCGGAGCAGTATGTGGAAGGCGGCGAGCTCCGTTTCTCGCGGGTCCGCGCTTCCGTGATCAAGGATTTCCCGTTCCTGAACTTCACGCTGGACAACCTCGCGATCGTGTATCCGCACGAGCGGTACGCCTGGTACGATTCCTCCCTGGTCGAGAAAGGCCGTTTCCCGCTCCTGCAGGCCGGCCGGGCGCCGGGAATGGACACCCTGGCCTCTTTCCAGAAGCTGGAAGCGTCGCTCAACCTCGTCAACTTCCTCAAGAAGACCAGCTACGACATCCGGCGGGTGGAACTGGACCGGCCGCGCATCTTCGCCCACCAGTACGACAGCACGGCCGCGAACTGGAACATCCTCCGGCTCGGCGATTCCGAGGACACCACCGCCTCCGCTCCCCTGCCCCCCATCCGCCTGCACAGGATCCGCCTGACCGGCCGGCCCTATGTCGTGTACACGAACCAGCAGGACACCCTCCTGGGCATGATCCGGATGAAGCAGCTGCAGATGGACGGGAAAGTGGACACGCACCATATCCCGGATATCCGGATGCGGCTCGTCGCAGACAGCCTGTTCGTGAACGGCCGCCTGCCCAAGGACACCGTCGCGCTGGGCCTCGACCGCCTGGAGGCGGAAGGCAAGGACCGCCGCGTCTCCCTCGCGGCGGACGCCAAGGCCTTCCTTTCCCGGCGATCCTCCGGCCGGATGCGGATTCCGGTGCACCTGGAGGCCGATGCTGCCTTCCCGGAACGGGCGGACGGCGCGCTGGAGGCGCTGGTGGACCGGCTGGCGCTGAAGGTCGCCACCATCGACCTGAAAGGCGACGGGCGCGTGGTCTTCCACCCCGACAGCACGGAGATCCGGGCCGACGCCACCATCGAAAAATGCCCCCTGGGCGACCTTCTGAACGAATACAAGGTCAACTTCCCCGCCCTCGGGAAGGTGAAGACCGACGCCGTGCTGGACCTGGACGCCCATTGCGACGGCGCGCTGGCGAAAGGCCGCCTCCCCCGCATCAACGCCCGCCTGCAGGTGCCGGACGCCTATGTCGATTATGAGGGCTTCGGGCGCCGGGGCCAGGTGTCGCTGGATGTGGATGCGAACACCGACGAGGATCTGAAACTGGACCTGGAGCTGAATCGGGTGCTCCTGGACATCGTGGGCGCCCGCATCGACCTGAAAGGCACGGCGGCGGACGTGACCGGCGAGGATCCCTTCTTCGCCATCGACGGGAAGATCCGCGCCCGGGTGGACTCCCTCACCAAGGCCTTCACGGCGGAACAGGGCATCACCGGCACTGGCGCCATCACCGCCTCCCTCAGCGGGCAGGCGCGCATGTCGCAGCTGAGCCTCGCGAAGATCGGGAACGCCGACATCAAGGGGAACGCGGTGATCCGCGACCTGTCGGTGGACGATACGAAAGACAAGCTCAAGGCCTGGGTGCAGAAGGCGGACCTGACGCTGGAGACGAAAGGCAACCGCATCGACGACAACATGCGCCGGGGCGCCCGCGTGCTGGCCTTGACGGCCAGGCTGGACACCCTGGACGCCACCTACAAGGGCGGGACCTACGTCCGCGGCAAGGACATTGACATCCAGGCGCAGAACTCCGCGGCCATCCTCCGCGGCGGCAGGGAGCTCACCCCGCTGATGGGCGTCCTGAAGGCCGCGAACCTGTCGATGCGGGATGAGGAAGGCACGGCCGTGGGCCTCCGTGAGAATCAGGAGACCTTCCGCGTCACGCCTTCCACCAAGGATTTCCGCTCGCCGAAACTGAACCTCACGAGCCAGAGCACGGGCGTGCGGGTGCGCAGCGGCGCCAACGGCGTCCTGCTGCGGAACTTCAAGTTCGACGTCACGGCGAACAAGCACCAGCTGGCAGAAAGCACGACCAGACGGCTGAACCGCCTGCTGGATTCCCTGCAAAGGGTCTGGCCGGGCGTCCCGCGGGATTCCCTGATGGCGAAATACCGCCAGAGCCATCCCCGGCGCAATTTCCCCGCCTGGATGCAGTCCGACTTCCGGAACCGGGACATCCATGTGAACCTCTCCGACGCCGTCCGGCAATACTACCGCAACTGGGACTTCTCCGGGAACGTGTCGCTGGAACAGGCGCGGCTGCTCGTGCCCGCCTTCCCGCTGCAGACGCAGGTCCAGGACCTGCGCGGTGCGGTGACCAACGACCGGGTGGACCTGAAGAACATTACCGTCGAGGCCGGGGAATCCAACCTGACCGCCCAGGGCACCCTCGCGAACCTGCGCCGCTCCCTGCTGTCCCGCGGGACGATGGAACTGGACGCCACGGTCTCCTCTGACCACCTGGACGCGAACGAGCTGATGCGGGCGTACGATTATTATGCCCACTATGACCCCCAGCCGTCGATGGAGCGCGCCAGCGACGAGGCGCTCGAAGAGGCGATGGCCACGGCCGAACTGCCGGACAGCTCGTCGTCGCGCCTCCTGGTGGTCCCGGGCAACCTGAACGCCCGGGTGAGCCTGGAAGCCAGCGACATCCGGTACGACAGCCTGGAAGTCTCCTGGGCGGCCGCCGACCTGGAGATGAAGCAGCGCACCCTCCAGGTCACCAACGCCCTGGCCGCCACGAACATGGGCGAAATCCATTTCGAGGGCTTCTACGCCACCCGGAGCAAGCGCGACATCAAGACCGGCTTCGACCTGAACCTCGTGGACGTCACCGCGGAGAAGGTCATCTCCCTGTTCCCGGCGGTGGACACCCTGGTGCCCATGCTGCGCTCCTTCGCGGGCGACCTGAACTGCGAGCTCGCCGCCACCGCCGAGGTGGACACCCTGATGCAGCTGGTGCTCCCGTCCATCGACGGTGTCCTCCGGATTTCCGGCAAGGACCTGTCCATCGACGGCGACACCCCGGAATTCAAGCGGATCGCCAAGATGCTGGCGTTCCGGAACAAGAACGGGGCCTACGTGAACGAGATGGGCGTCACCGGCATGGTCCGGGAGAATGTGATGGAGGTCTTCCCCTTCGTGATGGGCGTGGACCGGTACACCCTGGCCCTGAGCGGGCTGCAGCACCTGGATGAGTCGTTCACCTACCACCTGTCGGCCATCAAGTCGCCGCTGCTGGTGAAGTTCGGCATCAACATCTGGGGCGACGACTTCGACCACATCCGGTACGGGCTGAGCCGGGCGAAGTACCGGAGCGTCCCCGTGCCCGATTTCAGCCGGCAGCTGGACACCGTGCAGAACAGCCTCCTGGCCTCCATCCACAACGTCTTCGAGCTGGGCGTGGACCAGGTCATCGCCGAGAACAACGCCCAGCACTACATCCAGGACCGGATGTCGGAGACGGGCTACACGCCCGCGGCCGACACCCTGGCCGCCCCGGCGGCGGTGACTGATTCTGTGGCATTGATGACCCGCCGCTTCGAAGCCGCCTCCGCGGAGCCTGACAAGGAAGCGCTGAAGGAGGAGGTGCTGGGAATGGTGTCCGAGGCCCCCGACGGAACATCCGGTGAGGCGTCCGACGGATCATCCGGCGAGGCGTCCGACGGATCATCCGGCGAGGCCCCTCCGCCTCATTCCGGGCTTGACCCGGAATCTAAACCATCTGCCAAAAAAGAAGACAATGAATAGTTTCGAGTATATCGAGGTGTCCGTCCGCCTGGAGCCCTTCTCCGAAGAGACGGCCGAGATGCTGATGGCGGACCTCGCCGAACTGCCGTACGACTCCTTCGTGACGGAGGAGCCCGTCCTGAAGGCCTACATTCCCCTGTCGGAATACCGCCCGGGCGACCTGAAGGTCATCCTGAGCGGCTACCCCGACGTCGCCGGCTTCGAGGCCGTCCCCATCCAGGGCCAGAACTGGAACAAGGAGTGGGAGAGCCGCTTCGAGCCCATCGTCGTGGACGGGAAGGTCACCATCAAGGCCTCCTTCAACGAGAATGTCCCGCGGACACGGTTCAACATCTGGATCGACCCGGAAATGGCCTTCGGCACCGGCTCGCACAATACGACCTACATGATGATGCAGCGGATGCTGGGGATCGAGGACCTGATCAAGGGGCACGTGGTCCTGGACATGGGCTGCGGCACCGCCATCCTGGGCATCCTCGCCGCCAAGATGGGCGCGCGGAAGGTCTTCGCGGTCGATATCGACGCGGTCGCCGCCCGCTCCGCCTGGGGCAACGCCCGCTGGAACCGCGTCTCCCGCCGCGTCGAAACCGCCTGCGGCGACGCCTCCCTCCTCCAGATGGGCTCGTATGATGTCATCCTGGCGAACATCCACCGGAACATCCTGCTGGAGGACATGCCCACATACGTGCGGTCACTGCGCCACGGCGGCCGCCTCCTGATGTCCGGCTTCTACGAGGCCGACATCCCGGCCCTGCAGGAACGCGCCGCCTCCCTCGGCCTCACCTTCGTCGGCCAAACCCTCCGCGACGAATGGGCCTGCGTGGAGTTCGCGAAAAATTGATTACCTTTGCATTCTCTAACCATGCGGGTGTGTTGGAATTGGTAGACAACCCAGACTTAGGATCTGGTGGCGCAAGCCGTGGGGGTTCGAGTCCCCCCACCCGTACGAAACCCTGCCCGGCCTTTGCAGCCGGGCGGTTTCGTACACGGGCGGGGGGACTCCGTCTGTTCACCGTTACCCCCTCCCTAAATCCCTCCCCTCGGGGGAGGGACTCGGCGGCAGAAGCCGCCGTTCGCCTGATGGCGAAGTCGCTTCGCTCCGAAGATACTTCGATTCAAGGTTCGTGCAGTG
>ONEX01000012.1 GCA_900316955.1 uncultured Bacteroidales bacterium | reverse complement strand
GGTGGATATTGCTTTGACTAAAACTCGCTCGAAAAAACGACATGGTCGGCGAGGAAAAAAGGAAGGTGACCAATAATCACTTATTAGTCACCTTCTTTTCGTGTTCCGCGGCCTGGCCGTCAGAGAATGTCGTAGTCCGTGAACGCGTAGTGCCCGGTCCGGCTGTCGTAAACGACGGCATAATTTTCATCCCGCAGGTATTTCCCGCTGATCTCGTCGTAGATGGCGAGGTGCAGCACGGCGGAGGTGAAGTTGTCCTTGACGTGCTTGGTCAGGTCGATGAAGATGTCTTCCAGGTCGTAGTCCGTCAGGTGCTTATGGTGGAAGCCTTCGTAGTGGGACGGTCCGACGGGGAGCACGGCGGTGTCGGCGTAGAAGAGCGTGGCGTCGGCATCGACGGACAGGTTCACGTCGAAGTGGCAGGCGCTCACGGCAAAGAGCGCGCAGACCAGCGAGAGGAGGGCGAGGACGCGTTTCATAGGCCGGATCAGTCTTCGACGCTGGCCATGGCGGCCCGGATCTTGGCCTCGATCTCGTCGGCGAGTTCGGGGTTGTCCTGGAGGAGTTTCTTGACGGCTTCGCGGCCCTGCGCGAGCTTCTGGTCGTTGTAGCTGAACCAGGAGCCGGACTTGGCGATGATGCCGAGCTCCACGCCCAGGTCCACGAGTTCGCTCGTGTGCGAGATGCCTTCGCCGAAGACGATGTCGAATTCCGCCTTCTTGAACGGCGGGGCCATCTTGTTCTTCACGACCTTCACCTTCACGTGGTTGCCGAGGGCTTCCTCGCCGTCCTTGATCTGGGTGGTACGCCGGATGTCCAGGCGGACGGAGGCGTAGAACTTCAGGGCGTTGCCGCCCGTGGTGGTCTCAGGGTTGCCGAACATGATGCCGATCTTCTCGCGGAGCTGGTTGATGAAGATGCAGCAGGTGTTCGTCTTGGAGATGTTCGCGGTGAGCTTGCGGAGGGCCTGGGACATGAGACGGGCCTGGAGGCCGACCTTGTTCTCGCCCATCTCGCCTTCGATTTCCGCTTTCGGAGTGAGGGCGGCGACCGAGTCGATCACGACAATGTCGATGGCGCCGCTCCGGATGAGGTTGTCCGCGATCTCGAGCGCCTGTTCACCGTTGTCAGGCTGCGAGATCAGGAGGGTTTCGAGGTCCACGCCCAGGGCCTTCGCATAGGTCCTGTCGAAGGCGTGTTCCGCGTCGATGATGGCGGCGATGCCCCCGGCCTTCTGCGCCTGGGCGATCGCATGCACGGCGAGGGTGGTCTTACCGCTGGATTCGGGACCATAGATCTCGATGATCCTTCCTTTCGGGTAGCCGCCGATTCCGAGGGCGTGGTCCAGGGCGATGGACCCGCTCGGGATGACCTGCGCCGCATCCCATTCTGGCTGATCTCCCAACTTCATGATGGTACCTTTCCCGTAATCCTTCTCGATCTTGTCGATCGTCGCCTGCAATGCCTTCAATTTGGCGGCATTGACTTCCGCACCGGTCTTTTCTTCTACTGCTTTAGCCATAATGTTGTTTGTTTTTCGTTTCCCGGGCGCTTTGGCCCGATTGGTACAAAGTTAGGAAATAAAATGGGAAATAAAACTCCTTGTCCGTGTTTCCGCGTGCAAAGATCGTTGTATGTTGTGCCAAATTGCGGCACATGAAAGGAGCCTTTGCGAAATCATCGCAAAAATGTTAAATTTGTAGACCTTATGGAAAAGACCAGACTCCTCGGAAAGACGCCCGCCGAACTCAAGGAAATCGCGCTTGCGGCGGGACTGCCGGGATTCACGGGCAAACAGATCGCCCAGTGGATCTACGGCAAGCGCGTGCGTTCCATCGCGGAAATGACCAACATTTCCAAGGCGGGACGCGAGCGGCTGGAGGAGCTGTATGAGGTGGGCGTCGCCCTTCCGCTGGACAAGGCGGTATCCGTCGACGGCACCTGCAAATACCTTTTCCCCGTGAACGGCGACCCCGGCAACGCCGTGGAGGCCGTGATGATTCCCGACGGGGACCGCAAGACCCTGTGCGTGTCCTCCCAGGCCGGCTGCAAGATGGGCTGCAAGTTCTGCATGACCGGCCGCCAGGGCTTCCACGGAAGCCTTTCCGCGGCGGACATCCTCTCCCAGTTCTTCGGCATCGACGAGGCGGAGGAGCTCACGAACACCGTCTTCATGGGCATGGGCGAACCCCTGGACAACTGGGAGGAAGTCAAACGCGCGATCGAGGTCCTCACCGCGGACTGGGGCTTCGCCTGGAGTCCCAAGCGCATCACCCTCTCCACCATCGGCGTCCTGCCCAACCTGAAGCGTTTCCTGGACGAGTGCAAGTGCCACCTGGCCGTGAGTCTCCACAACCCCTTCCCGGAGGAGCGCTTCGCCCTCATGCCCGTGCAGAAGGCCTATCCCATCGAGGACGTCATCGCCCTCATCCGCCAGTACGACTTCACCGGCCAGCGCCGCGTGAGTTTCGAATACACGATGTTCGCCGGGCACAACGACACGCCCCGGCACGCCGACGCTCTCCTGCGCCTGCTGCACGGCCTGGAATGCCGCGTGAACCTCATCCGGTTCCACCGGATTCCGGATTTCCCGTACGGCACCAGCCCGCAGGCGGCGATGGAGGCCTTCCGGGACCGCCTCGCCCGCGGCGGGATCACCGCCACGATCCGCGCCTCCCGGGGCGAGGACATCTTCGCCGCCTGCGGCCTGCTGGCCGGGCAGCACAACCATGCTTAGTACCATGAAGAGATATCTGCTTCTCCTGTTCCTGTTCGCATCCGCGGTCCTGTCGGCGCAGACCACCACGTCCGCCGGCTTCGGCCTGGACCCGTCCGACGAGAAAGCCGTCGCCGACATGAAGGCCCGGATGGACCAGATCCGCAAGCGCCGGCCCACGCTGGCGCTCGTCCTGAGCGGCGGCGGCGCCAAGGGCGCGGCGACCGTGGGCGCGCTCAAATACCTGGAACAGTACAAGTTCCCTGTGGACATGGTCGTGGGAACGAGCATCGGCGGCCTCATCGGCGGCGTGTATGCGATGGGCTATTCCCCGGAATTCCTGGATTCCCTGATGCGGAACATCGACTGGGACCGCACGATGAGCGACCGGATCGACTGGGAGTACATCCCGTACGGCCGCCGGCGGTACAAGGAGCGGTTCCTCCTGTCCATCCCGTTCTTCTACAGCGCCAAGGATTATCAGAACCAGCTCCGGGAAGACATCCGCTACGCCAATTCCACGGACGGCAAGCTGCATCTCGCGGCCGACGACGACAAGGCCGAGGGCATGATGCTCCAGCGCCTGATGACCAGCCTGCCTTCCGGCTACATCTTCGGCCAGAACGTCCAGTACCTCATCTCCAGCCTCACGCCGGGATATGCGGATTCCACGGACTTCCTCCGGCTGCCGGTCCCGTTCGCCTGCGTGGCGACGGACGTCGTCTCCGGCCGGGCGAAAGTCTGGCACAACGGCAGCCTCAATACGGCGATGCGCTCCACGATGTCCATCCCGGGCTTCTTCTCCCCGGTCCGTACCCGCGGCATGGTGCTGGTGGACGGCGGCATGCGCAACAACTTCCCGGTGGACCTCGCCCGGCAGATGGGGGCCGACGTGGTCATCGGCGTGGACCTCTCCGACTCCAAGTCGGGCTATGAGGATATCCACAACATCGCCGACATCCTCTGGCGGGGCATCGACATGTTCGCCGAGGATTCCTTCGAGCGCAACATCCGGAACGTGGACGTGCGCATCAAGCCGGACCTCACCGGCTACGGGATGATGAGCTTCGACGCCGTGGCCATCGACACGATGCTCAACCGCGGCTACAAGGCCGCCGAGGAGATGAAGGAGGAGCTGGACGCCGTCCGCCGCTGGGTGGGGACGGACACCCTCCGGTATGCCGGCCCGAAGGCCATCAACATCGACCGGACCCCCGTCCTCATCGACAGCATCGAGATCCTGGGCGTCTCCGGCAAGGAAGCGGACTACCTGCGGGCGAAACTGAAGGTCCATGCGGGCGACCGGGTCTCCCGCGACGACGTGGAAGACGCCCTGAACACCATCTTCGGCAAGGGCTCCTACGAGTATGTCAGCTACGACATGCTGGGCAAGGAGGAACCGTTCCACCTGCGGATCAACTGCAAGCGCGGTCCGAAGCACCTGCTGGGCGTGGGCTTCCGGCTGGATACGGAGGACCTCGTGTCCCTGCTGCTGAACGTGGGCCTGAACACGACGGCCATGCGGGGCTCGTCCCTGGACATGACGGCCCGGGTGGGCACGAATCCGTACCTGGACCTGCACTACGCCTACGAGACGCCCAAGTGGCCCACCTTCAACATCCGGGCGGACCTCCGCTGGACGGACCACAACAACTTCCTGATGGGGGAGAACCGCTTCAACGTCGCCTACCTGACCACCACGCAGGAGGTGTATGCCTCCAACATGGAATGGTCGAACTTCGACGTCAAGGGCGGCCTGCGGAACACCTACTTCAACATCGCGCACCTGCTCGCGAGCGACGTCATCGGCGACTATGACCGCTCCCTGTGGAAGATGGACTATCCGGGCGTGTTCATCGACGGAACCGCGTATACGCTGGACGACGGCTATTTCCCGCGCCAGGGCTTCTCCGCGCACCTGCGCTACGACCTCGTCTCCCGCATGTTCGACGGCCCCGACTATCCGGGCTTCTTCGGCATCGTCTCGGGTTCGGGTCAGATGCCCGTCCCCATCGGCCGGCGCTTCACCCTGTCGATGCTGGGCGGCTTCCGCTTCATCTTCGGTGACGACATCCCGATTCCGTTCGCCAACGTCCTCGGCGGCGAGATGTTCGGGCGGTACGTGGACCACCAGCTGCCGTTCATCGGCATCAACAACGCCGCGTTCCGACGCAACAACCTGGTCGTCCTCCGCTCCGACCTCCGCTACGAGTTCTACCGCAACAACTACATCACCGCGGCCTTCAACTACTCCCGCGACTTCTACAGCTTCCGCCAGTTCGAAACCGGCGAGAACCTCTACGGCTTCGGCCTAGGCTATGCCTACGACACCATCGTGGGCCCGTTCAAGGCCCTCGTCCACTGGTCTTCGATGACCCGCAAGGTGGGCGCCTACCTGTCCCTCGGCTTCGATTTCTAGGCCCATGGAAGAGAAGAAGGTCCTCGAGCGGCTGCAGCGCCAGTGCGCGCGGATGGAGTACTGTGTCTCCGACATCCGCCGGAAGGCCCTGAAGGCGATGGAAGGCGACGAGGAAGCCGCCGACAGGATCGTCGCCTCGCTGGTCAAGGACCGCTTCGTCGACGACCGGCGCTACGCCGCCGCCTTCGCCCGCGAGAAATCCGCCCTCCAGGGGTGGGGCGCGGTGAAAATCCGCTTCCAGCTTCGCGGGAAGGGGGTTTCCGATGAGATCATTGCCGAGGCCCTGCAGGAGATCGACCCTGCGAAGGCGGCCTCGAAACTGGACAAGCTGGCCGCGGAGCGATACCGCATCCTCAAGGACGACCCCCAGTGCCGCCTGAAGCTCCTGAAGGCGCTCCTGTCCCGGGGATACGGCTATGACGAGGTGGAAGCGGCCGTCCAACGTGTCATGCAAACCCAAGACTGATGAAACAAGTTCTTCTGACCATCCTTTCCCTTTTCCTGGCCCTGCCGGGCCTTTTTGCCCGTTCCTTCGACCAGGACTTCGAAGACGCGACCCTGCGGCTGGACTATGTCTTCTGCGGGGACCATGCGCACCAGGCCATCTATTTCCAGCAGGCTCTCCGGACTTCCGTGTGGGCCGGACGGCGGCACAACCTGGCCGCCCCGCTGCTGGAAGGCAACGGCCAGGTCCGCGTCCTGGACCCGGAAACGGGGGAGTGCCTGTATGCCAATTCCTTCTCCACCCTGTTCCAGGAGTGGCAGGTGGAAGCGGAAGCCGCGCACGTGCAGCGGGCTTTCGAGAACTGTTTCCAGGTGCCCTTTCCCAAGCGGCCGGTGGACATTGAAATCTTCCTCGTGGACACGCACCGGAAGCGGTCCTCCTGCCTGAAGCACCGGATCTACCCGGCCGACATCCTCATCCGGAAGGTGGCGGACAACGAACATTCCTCCGCCGTCGTCTGGCAGGGCGGCCCGCTGGCCGAGACCATTGACATCGTGGTCGTTTCCGAAGGCTACGACGCTTCGGAGAAGGCCAAGTTCTACCGGGATGCCGAGCGCGTCGCGCAGGCCCTGTTCCATCACGAGCCCTTCGCCTCGCGCCGGAACAAGTTCGCCGTCCGGGCCGTCTTCGCGCCGTCGCAGGACTCCGGCGTCAGCGTCCCGCACACGGGAAGCTGGAAACGCACCGTCGCGGACACCCACTTCGACACCTTCTATACGGAAAGGTATCTGACCTCCTCCGCGCAGCAGAAGATCTTCGACCTCATCGGCACCGTGCCTTTCGAGCACATCGTGGTGCTGGTCAATACGGCCATCTACGGCGGGGGCGGCATCTACAACTCCCTGACCATCATGAACAGCGACCATCCCACCTTCGTCCCGGTGATGGTCCATGAGTTCGGCCACGCCTTCGGCGGCCTGGCCGACGAGTATGCCTACGGCGACCAGGCGGAATCCCCGTATCCGGCCGACACGGAACCCTGGGAGCCCAACATCACCACGCTCCACGACTTCGGTGCCAAGTGGCAGGATATGCTCCCCGCCGGCACCGCGATTCCCACGCCGCTCGACGACCTGGACAAGCAGGACGTCCGCCGGATCTGGCACACTTTCAACCAGGAGCAGAAGGACCTCCTGAACCTGAAGCTCGGCGTGTACGAAGGCGCCGGCTACCAGCTCCACGGCGTCTATCGCCCGGTCCAGGAATGCCGCATGCGCATCAACGAGTGCGAGGAATTCTGCCCCGTCTGCACCCGCGCCATCGTCCGGATGATCGATTATTATACGAAATAGGGGACGTCAACGACATCCCCTACATTCTCCTCATTCCGGGCTTGACCCGGAATCTCCTACCGCTCCCAAAGGATCTCCCGCGCCAGCGCGGGCTTGTCCGTGGTGATCTGGTCCACGCCCAGGTCGCGCATCGCGCGGATGTCCGCCGGCTCGTTCACCGTCCACACGTTGACCGTCATCCCGAGGTCGTGGGCTTCCTTGACCCATTCCGGATGATTCTTGATCACGTTGTAGTGGTAGTCGATGCCGTTGATGCCTTCCGCGTGGAGCTGGGCCGGGGACAGGTCTCCGTTCAGGTACTGGACCGTGTAGCCGGGGGCCTTCTTGGCGAGTTCCTGGCAGATGTGGTGGCTGAAGGAGATGAACACGACCTTGGTGGGTTCGGACGAACGGCGGGCGAAGGCCGCGAACTCCGGCGGGACGTTGCGCGGAGCGGCCGGCTTCAGGGCCTGGAGGCACTTCTCCACGAGTTCGTCCTCCCGTTCCACGGTGGTCTGCGGCTTGAGCTCCAACACGGGCAGGCACTCGCGGCTGCGGGCGGCCTGGGCCATGTACTCGGCCAGGGTGGGAACATGTTCGCCGTTGGCGAGCCGGTTCGCGCGGACTTCCTCGAAGTTGCTCGTCTGGATGTCCAGGTCGCCGATCTTCCGGTCGTGGTAGATGACAGGCACGCCGTCCGCCGTCAGATGGATGTCGAACTCGCTGCCCCAGAGGCCGAATTCCTGGGCCTTGCGGAAGGAGGCGACGGAGTTCTCCGCGTTGCCCTCCCAGTAGCCGCGGTGGGCGACGATCTGCGTCTTCGGGATGCGGTTCGCGCACCAGGCCTTGACGTCGTTCCAGTTGTAATAGATTCCGTCGACGGCCTTCAGGGCCGGGAGTTTCGTCTCCCGCTCATTCATCAGGAACTTGACCAGGATGTCGTCGGACTTCTTGCTCCGGTAGAAGATCATCTGCAGGTTCGTCGCGAACGGGCAGTAATAGGAAGGGAGCCAGTTCGCAGCGGCTTCCTCGAGGGTGTAGCGCTCGCTCACGCCTTCCAGGCCCAGGTAGCAAACCAGGCCCAGGAAAGGCCAGTCGTGACCGAAGCACAGGTCCGCGGCCTTCTGCACCTTGCCGGCGATGACGGCGTCGGCCTGGCTGATGAGGGTGTCCACCAGCTCCTGCGAGCGCGGCATCCGGATTTCACCGTTCAGCTTGGAGTCGCACTGGTTCAGGTAGGCGGAGAGGAAGTTCAGCTCGTGGAAATGGACCACGTTCTCGAAGGGGAGGTAACGGAACATGTTGTCCGGGATGTCGAAGGGATCCGACACGCGGGCGCAGTCGTAGATGGCGTTCTGGAAATCCCAGGCGTCCGGGATGAGCTTCTTGGCCGCTTCCGGGTCCGTGAACAGGGTCCGGTACACGGTTTCATTGTCCCACTGGATGGTTTTCTTGTAATCGGCCAGGGCCTTGTTCGTCCGGGCGGTGAGGACGCTGTTCTCGCCCCGGGCGATGTAGGCGTAATACTTCTCGCCGGTGTCCAGGTCCATGTCCAGGTCCGGCTGGAGCGCCTGCAGGCGGGCGGTGAAGCCGTTCATGGACACGATGCAGCGCGGGGTGGTGCTGGAGACGGCGCGCAGGTGCTTGCTGCCCTTCTTGAACACCTCAGGGAAGCGGTTGTACATCCGTTCGGCGAGCTGCGCGTGCTCCTTCACGCCGCGGGGCGTGAGGCGGCCGTCCATGCCGTTGTGCAGTTCATAGATGAGGGCGGCCTCCTTCAGCAGGGAGTCGCCGGCGGGGGTCAGGAGGTTCTGCTCCTTGGCCTGGGTGAGGAGGTCGCGGACCAGCTTGTACTGCGGGCCGCCCCAGTCCGAACGGGAGCCGTGACGCCCGTAGTGGCTGATGTAGAACGCCTTGTACCCCTTCGGGGCGGGCGTGTCCTTGACGGGCTCGAATTCGTAGGAATGCGTGTTGAACGCGGCGCGGCGGATGTCGCCTTTCAGGTACTTCACCACCGGGGTGTCCGGCTGGGCGGCGGCCGCCAGCGCAAAGAGCGCGAGCGCGGCCAGTGTCAAGATCCGTTTCATCAATTCAGTGTTTTTGTCAAATTTACAAATAATTGGCGGGTTTGCAAATTATTTCGTAAATTTGCGAATTACATAATAGAGAACTAACCATGGTAAAAGTAGACGTTAAAGGTTGCTGCGGCTTCGTGGATGGAGCCAAGTTTGATGCGTATGTGGGCAAGGCCCTCGATGCTTTCGATGTCCTCGTCGCCGGAAACGGCGCCGGCAATGACTTCCTGGGTTGGAAGCATCTGCCGTCCGAGACCCCCGAAAGCCTGATTGCGGATTGTGAGGCGATCCGCGACGACTGGAAGGCCAAGGGCGTGGACCTGGTGATCGCCATCGGCATCGGCGGTTCCTACCTCGGCGCCAAGTGCGCGATCGAGGCCCTCAGCCACAACTTCGCGAAGCAGCTTGCGAAGAAGGACGCCGCCGAGGTCGTCTTCGCCGGCAACAACCTGTCCGAGGAATACCTCGCCGAACTCATGGACCTGGCCGCCGAGCGCAATGTCGCCTGCATCGTCATCTCCAAGTCCGGCACCACCACCGAGCCCGCCGTCGCCTTCCGCATCGTGAAGCAGTACCTGGAGGACACCTACGGCAAGAAGGAGGCGGCCGAGCGCATCGTCGCCATCACTGATGCCAAGAAGGGCGCCCTCAAGACCCTCTCCACCCAGGAAGGCTACAAGACCTTCATCGTCCCGGACAATGTGGGCGGCCGCTTCTCCGTTCTCACCCCCGTGGGCATCCTGCCCATCGTGGTGGCCGGATTCGACGTGCGCGCCATCCTCGCCGGCGCCCTCGAGGCCGAGAAGGCCCTGGCCGTGAAGTCCGCGGAGAACCCCGCCGTCGTGTACGCCGCGATGCGGAACCTCCTCTATAAGGAATACGGCAAGAAGGTGGAGATCCTCGTCAACTACAATCCTAAGTTCACCTACCTGGCCGAATGGTGGAAGCAGCTCTACGGCGAGTCCGAGGGCAAGGACGGCGTGGGCATCTTCCCCGCCTCCGTCAACAACACCGCCGACCTCCACTCCATGGGCCAGTTCATCCAGGAAGGCGACCGCGTGATGTTCGAGACCGTCGTCCACGTGGAGAAGGCCACCCGCAGCGTCGTGATCGGCTCCGACCCCCAGAACCTCGACCAGCTGAACTACCTCGCCGGCAAGCCGGTGGAGCACTGCAACCACATGGCCGAGCTCGGCACCGTCATCGCCCACCAGGACGGCGGCGTGCCCCAGCTCCAGGTGTGCGTGGAGCAGGTCGATGCGTTCAACCTCGGCTCCCTGTTCTATTTCTTCGAGTTCGCGTGCGGCGTGAGCGCGTACACGCTCGGGGTGAATCCGTTCAACCAGCCCGGCGTGGAGGCCTACAAGAAGAACATGTTCGCCCTCCTCGAAAAGCCCGGCTACGAGGAGGCGACCAAAGCCATCAAGGCCCGACTTTAGGGAATTCGTCTACAGAAACGGGCTGTTCGTCTAAAACCGGCGTCAGCCTCTTGCATATTGCGGTACTTTTGCTCTCGGAAATCGAAAACAAAAGTATCGCAATATCATGAAAAAGTTCTACATCCTCCTCGTCGCCCTGTTCGCCGGCCTCGCCGCGAACGCCCAGGAAATCCGCACCGTCAAAGGCATCGTCCTCGACTCCCTGACCCGTCAGCCGGAGCCGGCGGCCATCCTCCAGTTCTTCAAGGTCGGTGACGACTCCAAGGCCGTCGCCTTCACCACCACCGCCGAGGACGGAACCTTCGCCCATACCTTCGACATCAAGGGCAACTATTACCTCCTCTTCGACAACATGGGCCGCAAGCAGGCCCGCCGCTACTTCAAGATCAACGGCGAAGAAGTGATCGACCTGGGCGAAATCCTCGTCGAGGACGCCGCCGAGCTCCTCAAGGCCGGCACCGTCACCGCGCTGCGTCCGCTCGTGAAGATGGAAGTGGACAAGATCACCTACAACGTGGAGGACGACGTGGACTCCAAGACCTCCACCGTGCTGGACATGCTCCGCAAGGTGCCGATGGTCTCCGTGGACGGCCAGGACAACATCTCCGTGAACGGCTCCTCCTCCTTCGTGGTCTATGTGGACGGCAAGCCCAACCAGATGATGTCCCAGAACGCCTCGCAGATCTTCAAGATGATGCCCGCGAGCTCCGTCAAGAACGTCGAGGTCGTCACCAACCCGGGCGTCCGCTATGACGCCGAGGGCGTGGGCGGCGTGCTGAACATCACCACCAACAAGGCCGTCACGGGCGGCCAGAGCGCGGCCGACGGCATGTACGGCACCCTCCGCGCCCAGGCTTCCACCCGCGGCTACGGCGGCGGCCTGTTCGGCAGCATGCAGCAGGGCAAGTTCGCCCTGACCGCCAATTTCAACGGCATGCAGCAGGGGAGCAAGGGCACCGTGATGGACATGACGCGCAAGCAGGACAACGGCTTCTCCACCTCCACCCACACCGAGTCCACGATGTCCATGCCCATGCTGATGGGCAACATCAGCGCCTCTTACGAGATCGATCCCCAGAACCTCGTGTCCGCCACCGTGGGCCTGATGCACTTCGGCACCAACAACACCGCCGGCACCACGAACACGATGCTTTTCGCCCCTGGCGCCGACGCCTTCACCTACACCGGCACGACCGAGTCCCTGATGACCCGCAACAGCATCTCCGTGGGCGCTGACTACCAGCACTCCTGGGCCGATTTCCCCGGCCGCACCTTCACCCTGTCCTACCAGTACAACGGCGCCCCGTCCGTGAACAACACCCTGAACACCTTCAACGCGGAGAGCATCCCCGGCTTCGACCTCACCGACCGCAAGTCCGACGGCCGCACCGGCTCCACCGACCACACCGTCCAGGCCGACTTCACCACCCCGATGGGCCTGTACTACAGCCTGTCCACCGGCGCCAAGTACATCGACCGCCACAACTCCTCCAGCCAGCAGGACTACCTCTGGGACGGCTCCAAGTTCGTCATCAACCCCCTGAGCAGCCTGGACTATGACTACTACAACCGCATCGGCGCGGCCTACGCCGAACTCACCGGCAACTTCGGCACCATCGGCGTGAAGGGCGGCGTCCGCTACGAGCACACCTGGCAGAACTACAGCTCCTCCGCCCAGACGAACGCTTTCCGCACCGACTACGGCAGCCTCGTCCCGACCGCCAGCATCCAGTGGAGCCCGTCCATGACCCAGAACATCGGCATAAGCTACAACATGCGCATCTCCCGCCCGGGCATCTCCTACCTGAACCCGTACGTGGACACCACCGATCCGACCGCCCTCACCTACGGCAACACCGACCTGGAAGTCGAACGCGGTCACAACATCTCCCTCGTGTACAGCGCCTATACCCCGAAGGTAATGGTGAACGCCACCCTCCGCTACAGCTACACCGGCAACGGCATCTCCGCCTACAGCTTCTTTGACGAGAACAACCTCCTGAACACGACCTACGGCAACATCGTCACGAGCCAGAGCACCGGCCTGAACGCCTACATGATGCTGAATCCCACCAACAAGACCCGCATCATGATCAACGGCGGCCTCACCTACAGCGACATCGCCAGCGCCCAGCTCGGCCAGCACAACAGCGGATGGGCCTACAACCTGATGGTGGGTGGCCAGCAGACCCTGCCCTGGGACATCCGCCTCTCCGCGAACGCCATCATGATGGGCAGCCAGGTGACCCTCCAGGGCCGTACGACGGGTATGTCCATGGCGATGGTCGGCCTCACCAAGTCCTTCCTCAACGACCGCCTGAGCTTCTCCGTGAACGGCATGCTCCCGCTGGCCAAGGGCTTCGAGATGTCCATGTCCTCCCACACCGTCGGCAAGGGCTTCGTCTCCGACATGAGCACCACCATCCCGATGCGTCAGGTCACCTTCCAGGTCAGCTGGACCTTCGGCAAGCAGGGCAACTACTCCGCCAAGCGCGCCTCCCGCACCATCCAGAACGAAGACCAGCTGAACAGCACCACCACCGCCGAAAGCATGGGCTCGATTATGATGCAATAATTTACTATATTTGCAATATGCAAAATCTCCGGCGCAGAAATCTCATCCTGAACACCACCCAGATCGTCGTCTGGGCTGGTGTTTTTCTCGTTCCGGCCCTCGTCACCTGGACGACGACCGGCCATATGCAGCAGGCCTTCTTCGTGTTCCGCCACACCGCGCGGATGGTGCTCCCGCTGTTCCTCCTGTACGGCCTGAACTACTATCTGCTCGTCCCGCAGTTCCTGTATGGCGGGAAGGGAAAGGTGAAATGGTTCTACATCCTCAATGTCCTGCTGCTGGTGGGCTACAACCTGTACCGGTTCATCCCCCGGGGACCGTTGGAGGTCCCGGAGGAAGTGGTGAACCAGATTGGGATGCGGAACATCTGGGCCTTCTTCCTGGGCGGGATCATCGCCGCCGTCTTCTTCCAGGTGCTGATGATCCTGCTTGCGGTGGGACTCCGTCACCTGATGCGGATGAACGACCGGGAGATGCAGTTCGAGGAAGAGCGCCGCAAGACGGCCGAGGCTGAACTGACCTGGCTCAAGCATCAGCTCAACCCGCATTTCCTGTTCAATACCCTGAACAACATCTCGTCCCTGACGCAGATCGACCCGGACAAGGCGCAAGAGAGTATCGGCCAGCTGAGCGACCTGCTGCGGTATGCGCTGTACGACAGCGAGGCGGAGAAGGTCCAGCTCGCGTCGGAGATCGAGTTCATGGACAATTACATCGACCTGATGGCCCTCCGCTGCAACGAGCTGACGACCGTCGAGAAGCAGCTCGAGGCGCCGTCCAAGCCGGTGGAGGTGGCGCCGCTCCTGTTCATCTCCCTGGTGGAGAACGCGTTCAAGCACGGGGTCAACGCCCGGCATCCTTCCTTCGTGAAGGTGGCGATGCACATGGACGGGGACGACCTGGTGTTCGCCTGCGACAACTCCCTGTTCGAGAAGCAGGGGACGGACCATATCGGCTCCGGCATCGGCCTGGAGAACATGAAGCGTCGGCTCGAACTGCTGTATCCCGGCCGCTACACCTATGAGCAGACGGCTGCGGACGACACTTATCACGTGCAAGTTACCTTGAAATCCTTATGACCTCCCTGCGCTGCTTCGTCGTGGACGACGAGCCTCTCGCCGTCAAGATGCTGGAAAACTTCATCGCCAGGACGCCTTTCCTGGAGCTGGCGGCGTCCTTTACCGACCCGGTCCTGGCCCTGTCCGAGATGCGGACGCAGGCCCCGGACCTGGTGTTCCTGGACATCCAGATGCCCGACCTGAGCGGGATGGAACTGTCCCGGATGGTCCCCGCCGGCACTCGCATCATCTTCACGACCGCCTTCAAGCAGTACGCGTTCGAGAGCTATGAGGTTTCCGCCCTGGATTTCCTGCTGAAGCCCATCCGCTACCAGAAGTTCCTGGAGGCGGCGGAGAAGGCGCGGGAATGGTTCACGCTGAAGGAGGCGGCGACGGCTGCCGCGGCCCCGGCGGCGGCCCCGGCCCCCGAAGCGAAGACGTCCACCTTCTTCAAGGTCGATGGCGCCCTCCGGAAGGTGGAATTCGACGACATCCTGTTCGTCGAGGGGATGAAGGATTACGTGATGGTGTTCCTGGCGTCGCAGAAGCAGCCGCTCGTCACGCACGTGACGATGAAGGGGATGGAAGAGATGCTTCCCAGCGGACAGTTCATGCGGATCCACCGCTCGTTCATCGTCGCCCTGGACAAGGTCGCCTCGGTGAGCGGCACCGGCGACGTGAAAGTCGGGGACCGGCTGCTGCACGTGTCCGACGCCTACCGCGAGGCATTCGATGCGTACCTGCGGGAACATTCGATAGCGAGGTAGTTTGCGGCCTGCAGGCCGCAATTGCGGTAAAGAGGTCGTGGAAGCATTGCCAAGTGCAATTGCGGCAACAAAAAGGGCCAAAAGTGCTCTTTTTATGGACGCATTTGCTGGCAGAATGATGTATAAGAAGGATTTTCCGCAATTGCGGACATATACGACGAAAGATGGCAAAGTTTTCTCTCTTTTTGTTGGCCTTGTGTCTGGCCGTTGTTTCTTGCGTCCGGGTTCAGCCGGAGACCGCTGATTTCATTGGCAATCCGTACTTGCCCCTTTGGGAGCACGTGCCGGACGGGGAGCCGCGGGTGTTCGAGGATCCGGACAACCCGGGTCATTATCGCATCTATGTGACGGGCTCGCACGACACGCGCGTGGAAAGCTACTGCGGACAGGATGACCGTCAATGGTCGGCGCCGGTGGAGGACCTGACCGCCTGGCGGGACGAGGGCCCGGTGTTCACGTACACGCAAAACGGGAATATGAGCACGGTCTATGCGCCGGACCTCGTGGAGGTGATGCGCCGGGACGACGGCTCGCACAAGTATTACCTGTATCCGCACGCCTTGATGCATACGCCGATGGTGTGCGTCGGCGACCGTCCGGACGGCCCGTTCACGGTGCTGAACGTGCAGGACGGGAAGCTCGCGCCCGGCAGCATCATGGGCTTCGACCCGGGCGTGCTGGTCGAGCAGGTCGACGATCCTGCCGATCCGGATTATGCCATCGGTTTCCGGGCTTACGGCGCCTGGGGCATCCAGCGGGCCAGCGCGACGGAACTGGACCAGAATACGATGTTTACGCCCCGCTACGGGAAACCGGACTACCCGTTCTGGGTTCCGTCCATGATCACGTCCTATCTGGCGAAGCTTCCGAAGGGACAGGCCGTGGCCGACGATTTGAAGCAGCACGTCCAGTGGGCCGGCATCCGGGAGGGCGAGAAGATCGAGTTCCCGGCCGTGGCGGCGGGGGAGGACCTGGACGATTTCCAGTTCTATGAGGCCTCCTCGTTCCGGAAGATCGGAAATAAGTATATCTATCTCTACAGCGGTTTCTCCGGGCAGGAATACGGCCTGACGCAGAGCAATGCGACGCTGCGGTATGCCTATGCCGACACGCCGCGCGGGCCCTGGAAGAGCGGCGGCGTCCTCGTGGACGCCCGCGGCCCGGTCCTGTCCCGCGACGGCTCCGCGCTGGAGACCCATTTCGGCGACAACAACACCCACGGCTCGCTGGCGGAGATCAACGGCCAGTGGTACGTGTTCTATCACCGCGCCCCGCGCGGCTTCGGCTTCGCCCGCCAGTCGATGGTCGCCCCGGTGGCCGTCCAGGCCGATGAGAAGCCGGTTTCCGAAGGCGGCGTGGTGCGGATTACCGCCTACGACCCGTACAAGGGCGCCTTCACGGTGAAGGCCTCTGACGGCTCCGAGTACCGGGGCGCGGAAGTGACTTCCGAGGGTTTCTTCATCTACGGCCTGCCGCCGTACCGCTATTATTCCGCGGGCTATGCCTGCTATCTCTCCAACCCGAACTCGATCCAGGACGGCTGGGATGTCTGGGACAACCGGATGGACATCACCGAGGTGCAGGCCGGGGATATCCTGGGGTATAAGTACATCGGCTTCGGCGGCCTGCCCGAGGGCGCGCCCGGCCTGCCGGCGTTCGAGGGCGTGCGCCCCGGCAATGGGACGGTGTTCAATCTGTTCGTCGCCGCCCGCACGGCGCAGTCCTTCAAGGTGGGCGTCTGGATCGACGGTCCCTGGGAAGGCGGCGCCTGGAACGGCACGAAGGTCGGGGAAGTGGAAATCCCCGCCGGCGCTCCGGCCGATGTCACGAAATATACGGTATCGGTCGGCGATGCCGTCGATGGCCTGACGGGCAAGCACGCCCTGTTCCTCGTGGCCGAAGGCCCTGCCGGGGAGCCCCTGTGCGACGTCATGGGCTTCGGATTCACCAAGAAGGGGCAGAAGATGGAATTCCCCGTCCCGCCGGCCGTGAAGATCTCCGTCGGCGGCCAGACGCTGGAAATGCCCGCGCACCCCGTCTGGACGACGGAGCAGAACGGATTGACGGACAATACGTTCTATGAGGTGGCCGTGCCGTCGGGCGTGACCGGCAAGATCGCCGTCAAGGCGCCGAAGTCCGTGCAGGTCGCCATCGACCAGGACGCCCGCGTCGTGCGGTGCACGTACAGGGGTAAAACGAAGACATTCACTTTGAAATAGACATCCGATGAAAACGCGTTTTTTAGGGCTCGCGCTGCTCGCGGTGGTTTCCTGCCAGCGCGCCGCGAAGGTCGAGTGGGTATCGACCACGTTTGAGAATCCTTGGCAGGTGATGGAGGCGGTCGAGGCCGATGCGCCGGCGGAGGCTTCCGTCGTCGTGGACCTCAAGGCCCTGAATCAGGCGGTCGAAGGGTTCGGTTCCTGCTTCAACGAACTGGGATGGACCTCGCTGTCGGAGCTCTCCGAGGCGGACCGCGCGTCTATCTTCCAGGAACTGTACACCCCCGCGGGCGCAAACTTCACGATGGCCCGCATGCCGCTGGGTTCCAATGACTTCAGCATCGACTATTATTCCTATGACGATGTGGATGGCGACCTGGCGCTGGAGCATTTTTCCATCGACCATGACCGGGCGACGCTGCTTCCGTTCATCCGGGCGGCGAAGGCCGTGAACCCTTCCCTGCGCATCTGGGCCTCGCCCTGGTGCCCGCCGTCGTGGATGAAGGTGAACAAGCACTATGCGAACACATCGGCCAGTGTCATCTTCCGCAGCTGGGCCGGCATGCAGGACCGGATGGAGGATAACCTCCTGCCGGAAGACAGGCAGATTCCGGAAGGCGTGGACGCTTTCAACCAGGATCCCGCCTACCTGGAGGCGTATGCCCGCTATTTCGGGAAGTTCATCGATGCCTACAAGGCGGAAGGGGTCGATGTCTTCATGGTGATGCCGCAGAACGAGCCGAACTCGGCGCAGTGGTATCCCGCCTGCACCTGGACCCCGGAAGGGCTCGCCGCCTTCATCACGTATCTCGGTCCCGAGATGGCTTCCCGGGGGGTCGATGTGTACCTCGGCACCATGGAACGGGCCGATCCTGACCTGTGGGACCGCATCCTCACCGATCCGGAGGCCGGCCCCTGCATCAAGGGCATGGGCTTCCAGTGGGCCGGAAAGGATGCGCTGCCGGAACTGCATCGCAGGCATCCGGAGCTTCCGTGCTACCAGACGGAGCAGGAGTGCGGCGACGGCCGCAACGACTGGGCCGGCGCCATGCACAGCTGGGACCTGATGAAGCACTACATCGGCAACGGTGTCCAGAGCTATTTCTATTGGAACACCTCCCTGCTGGAAGGAGGCGTGAGCACGTGGGGATGGACCCAGAACTCCCTCGTGGTCGTGGACAAGGAGAACAAGACCTTCCGCTATTCCCCGGAATTCTACGTCTTCAAGCACCTCACGCACTACGTCCAGCCCGGCGCCCGCGTCCTCACCTTGGGCGGCACCTACTCCGACGCCCTGGCCTTCCTGAACCCCGACGGCCGAACGGTCCTGCTATTGGCGAATCAGTCCGATGCCCCGAAAAACGTGTCGGTGGATGGCCTTCCCGGCCACCCCCGCACCGTTACTTTACCGGCTGGGTCGCTCAATACGCTGGTGCTTTAATTCACCGGCCTCCTGTCGCCGCTAAGTGCTCGTACAGGTCCCGCTCATGGACCTGTACGAGCATTATTGGGGTGTTTTTGCTTGTATAGGTCCCGTCAATGGACCTGTACGAGCACCCGGGGGGGCTATTGCACTTTCTCTACCAAACTGCAGATAAGGGCTTGCAGGATTACAGGCAATTCCTTACTTTTGTGAAGATAGATTTTGAGGCGTATGAGAAAATATTATCTGGTCACGACGGAACATCTGAAAGAGGGGCTTTGGTTTCGGGACGAGAACGATTTCCGGGCCGGGATGAATTTCGTAGCCATCCAGGCGTATCAATCCAAAGTGACGGTTCTTGCATTCATTCTGATGTCCAATCATCTTCATTTTGTCGTCCAGGGAAGATGGGCGGATGTCAAGGCTTTCATCAACGGTATCAAAAGCCGTTATTCCAAGTATTTGAACCACAAATACGGCACTGCCGAATTCCTTCGTCGGAACAAGGTCACCATCGAAGAGGTGTCCACGCTGAATGAGGGGTTGGAGAAGGCGATTGCCTACACGCAGATGAACAGCGTGGCGGCGAACATCTGCTCCCATCCATCGCAGTATCCGTGGGGGACGGGTCCGGTATTCTTCAACGCGACGAAGCGGTCCGGGAAGCCCCTGGGGAGCCTGTCGAAGCGGGCCCGGATCCGGCTGCTTCATTGTTGCAAAGAGGATTTTCCTGCCGATTGGCTGGTCTCCGAGGAAGGGTATATCCTTCCTGAATCGTATGTGGCTGTGGGGTTTGTGGAGCGTTGCTATCACCGGGCCAGCCGGATGAACTATTTTCTGGTGAACTCCTCCAAGGCCAAACGGAAGATCCAGAATGCCGATGACCACCATCCGGCCTTCAGAGACCAGGTCATCCTGGCCGCCCTGCCGGACCTCTACCGGAGTCTGTTCGGAAAGCAGAACTTCGAGGAACTGACACTTGAGGAGAAGACAGAATCCCTCCGCCAGGTCCAACGGCGTTTCTGCTCCAATGTCCATCAAATCGCCCGCGTGACCGGCCTCACCTATGAAGCGGCCGCCCGGATGATGGACAGCGTCTGAAATCCCGCATCCGCGAAGGTCTCAGTGCTCGTACCGGTCCCGCCGATGGACCTGTACGAGCATTTTTGGGGTGTTTTGCTTGTATAGGTCCCGTCCATGGACCTGTACGAGCACCTAGAGGGGCATCTCGCTACGGAAGCGCCTCGAGGGCCTCGTCCAGCGACCCATAGACGGGGACGCCGTAGCGGGCGCAGGTGAGGCGGACGTTGTCGTAGCGGTAGAAGCCGGGGGTGCAGACGACGAGGAGTTTGCCGCTGCGGGCGTGGAGGCCGAGTTCCAGGAGGGTGATGGGGGACTGGCTGCCCGGGAGGAAGACCATCAGGATGTGGTCGGCCTTTTCCAGGTGCTCGAGTTCCCAATGGACCTGAAAGTCCATCTCGCCTTTGCGCTCGGGGTGCCATTCTTCCTGGCGGGGGTTGTAGAGCAGGTACCGCCGATCCCGCCCGGCGAGCTTCGCGGCGACCGTCTGCTGCCAGTCCTCGCTGTGGCCATTGTCGATGGTGCCGGCCAGGAAGACGGTGGTCCAGCCGCGAAGGTCCATGGGCTCGTACTCGTGCGGATGGATCACATTGTCGATGCGGACTTCCTCGCCCGTGGACAGCACATAGAAGGCAAGCTGCTCATTCTCAAGGGCGAAAGTAACGGCCTCGCCGGCGGCGCTCTCCGGAAGGATCCGCACGCTGTCGAAATAATACAGGCTGTCCTCGCTGTTCCACCAGCCGCCCACATAGCCGTCGTGCGCCAGCGCATGGGAAACCACGTCCCCGAGGTCCTCCTTCGAATGCTTGTCCTGCGTGGCCGCGTAGGCGACGGAAATCCCTTCCGTGAGCGCCTTCCGACCGCGAATGTCCACGGTGAACCCGTCCGGATGGGCCTGGCTGTAGGTCCATACCCAGTCGGCGGTCGCGGCGGTCGCCTCCTGCGCGGGGGCCGCGGCCACCTGCCGCGCCGTCCGCGCCATCGGCCCGCACGCCGCCAGCACCGCCAGGCTCAAGGTGAAAAGGATGGTTTTATGTCGCATTTAATCTACAGTGCGAATATGACAGTAAAATTGAAAGTTGCTTTGATGGGTTCATTTTCAACGATGGCAGGGAACCATCGTGGTGAAGAGGATACCACTCGCACGGCTTCTGCATCCAATAGTGAATCTCCGGATGAATGGACAACTATGATGTCTGAAACACTTCCATCTTCGTTTACAATGAAAGTCAAGTCCACGGGGCCTTGAGAATTCCTTTTCTTGGATTCGGGCGGATATTTCAAATGCCGATTGACCCATTCGGAGAAATATGCTTTCCCGCGTCCTCGAAAGGAAGGACTCCAATTCGCGGCCAGTGCGGCATGATTGGGACCTTCCATATGGTTGACCACTGTGCCAGGATACATTCCCACTCTCGTTCTTTCTCCTTTCATGAAGATTCTCTTCCGCATTCCGGAGATTGTCAAAGTGTCTCCGGGGACAATCTCCGACGAACGGAATGCCATGGCGGCTTCCGGACCATCATCGGAAAGCTTGAAAACAAGATCCCCGCTATCATCCCGCAAGAGAAAGACCAATTCTTCCTGGCGGATAGTTTCGGCAAGGACACCCTTCACCGAGTACGCTGTCTTATCAGCACCTTTGATTTTGAGAAATGTCGCGATGGACACGCTTTCCTGCGCATATACCGGTAAGGAAAGAAGCAATAGGAGTACAAATGGGAAGGATCGTTTCATTGTTCTCGAATGATTGTTTCGTTCTGGTCAATTCTTCTGGTATCGCGATCGGTCCCGTCGATGGACCTGTACGAGCACTTGGATGACAGCTGCGTCTACTCCTTCGCCGAATCGTCGTTTTTCTTCGGAATCTTGGAGCCGAGAACATAGAAAACGCAGAAAAGAAGAGCGAAAAGAAGGCCAACACCGATTCCGATGAGCGCTTCTTTCCATGAGTCCAGCTTGCCTTGCGCAAGCATTCCAACAATAGTTCCCAAAACGGCTCCAAGACTGGCAGGCAAACCAGCCTTCAGCACCCTTTTCTGTTCACTGTCCAATGCCATAGTACGGTAAAGTTGATTATTTGATTTTCATGTACAGTTGAATGATTCTGGCGCAGCACGAAATGACCATGCCCCCCATGGCTACGCACATCCACAGATTCTTGACAGCGATGAAATAGCCCAACATGCACGCAAAGAAAAGGGCAAAAACGAGCGCGATGATCAAACCCACTTTGAGTTGTTTGTTTTGTTCCATAGGAGTCCTTGATACTCTTAGATTAATGAAAACACATCTTCCTCGACGAGGATATTAATCAACCTGGCCGAAATGCGCCGTTTGGTTCTTGATGGTGTAGGGGACCGGTTTTCCGTCTTTCATGGCCGGTTTCCATTTGGGCGAATGCTTGATGACCCGGGCCAATTCGTTGGCGAAAGCGTTATCCGTGGAAGAGGTAATGGTGACGTCGCTGATCTTGCCGTCTTCACCCACCGTGAACTCATAATGGACCACGGCAGACCGGCCGGACATCGATGGCGAAACCCTGAAATGGGGAGCGATGTATGCCTCGAAGAAAGACACGCCATCCTTGAAAACGGGCCCCATATCGACATCGTTCGCTTTGACGTTCTCCAGGAAAGCGCGGTCTTCTTCGCTCAACTGGACATCGGGGAATACGGGTTTTGTGACCCCGGCCGCTTGTGCATTCTTGTAGGTCTTGCCCTGTGAGGTGGCGCCTCTGTTCTGGACAATGCCGATGAAAACCCGCCCATCGGGATAGAAGAGCGTGTCCCGCCCATTGGGGTATCCATGGCTGAACTCACCACAGAAGACAGCCCCCGTACGCATAAAGTATCGACCGTAACCTTGTTCCACACCTTGCACGAAATTTCCGACATACTTGCTGCCGTCGGGCTCGAAATGCATTCCCCGGCCGGAAATGACCGCCCGATTGAACCGCCCGATATAGATTCCTTGCTCATCATGATAGAGTTTACCTTCACCCATAGGCATCTCGCCCACATACATTCCATGTTCCAGGCGAAGCGTATCAACTTGAGGGGAAAGAGATAAACCAAGCAATATGGCAACAATGACTGACATCTTAATCTAAGAATAAAGGTGCATCACAAAGATATACAAAAAGTTGGAATAGTATATCATCTCCTTTCCTTCTCCTTCCACCCGCCGCAATTGCGGAAAAAGCGTGAGGCAGGGCGCCCTGTGTGCAATTGCGGCAAGGAAAAGGGCGTTTTTCGCCAACAATGCGGCCGCATTTGCAGTTCGGGTAGGTCGTAAGGCCGTTTTTCCGCAATTGCGGCCGGCAGGGCGGCGGCGGCGGAGGAGGAGGAGGGGGGGCGATGTCGAGTGCCCGTACAGGTCCAGGTGCGGGACCGGTACGGGCGTTTTGGGGGTGTTTTTGCTTGTATGGGTCCCGTCGATGGACCTGTACGAGCACTTGGACGCACTTGAGGAGCACTCGGGCGCACCCGAAGGGCACCTGAGGGGGGCTATTCCAGCGGCTGACCTCCCAGGAAGACCGTCCGGAGGAAGGGGGTCTGGTAGAGGTAGGGGAGTTTGGTGAGGGTCCAGCCGGGGCGGGTGAGGAGGAGGTCGGCGCGTTTGCCGGGGGTGATGGAGCCGGTGATGTCGGAAAGGCCCATGGCATAGGCGCTGTTCAGGGTGCAGGCATTCAGGGCCTGGACGGGGGTGAGGCGCATGCGGATGCAGCCGAGGGCCATCACGAAGCGCATGTCGCCGGAGGGGGAGGAGCCGGGGTTGTAGTCCGATGCGAGGGCGACCCCGAGGCCTGCGCCGATGAACTCCTTCGCCCGTCCGAAGGGGATGCCGAGGAAGAAGGACGAGCCAGGCAGCATCGTCGGCATGGTCTCGGAGCCTTGCAACGCTTCGATCTCCGCATCCCCAGTCCGCTCGAGATGGTCCACGGACAGGGCGCCGTGCCTCACGCCCACCTGGACGCCGCCGCTGACGGCGAGCTCGTTGGCGTGGATCTTCGGGCGCAGGCCGCAGGCCGCGCCGGCTGCGAGCAGGCGGTCCGTATCCTCGACGGTGAAGAACCCTTCGTCGCAGAAAACGTCCACGAAATCAGCGTATTCCGCCGCCTGGGGCATCATGTCGACCATCGCCTGCACGTACTCCTCGTGCGTGTAGCCGCGGCCGACGGCATGGGCTCCAAGGAAAGTGACGCGGACGAGCGCCGGGACGGACTCCTTGATGCGGCGGATGACGCGCAGCATCTTGAGTTCGTCCGCCGGGTTGAGCCCATAGCCGCTTTTGATCTCGATCGCGCCGGTGCCCTTGCCCATCATCTCGCGGACGCGGGCCATCGACTGCTCGTAGAGCTCGTCTTCGGAAGTCTCGTGCAGCAGGTCGGAGGAATTGAGGATGCCGCCGCCGCGGGCCGCGATCTCCTCGTAGCTGAGCCCGTTGATCTTGTCCAGGAACTCGCCGTCGCGGCTTCCAGCGTACACGATGTGCGTATGGCTGTCGCAGAAGGCCGGGAGGACCATGCCGCCCTGGGCATCGATAGATTCCCGGTCGGGGCCGGGAATGCCGGTCGGTTCGACAGGCTCACCGACCGGCTTACCGACCGGCAGATCGGCCATCTTGCCGAAGGCCTTGATCTTGCCGTCCTCGATGGCGAGCCAGGCGTCGCGGAGCACGCCGGTCTCCGCCATCTCGGCGCCCTGCTTCCGCAGGACGCCCGCCGGCACGATCCCGACGAGTTCGCCGATGTTCTTGATGAGGATCATAGATACTGCTCCTGGTGGAGGAACTGGACGGATTTTTCGATCAGGGGGTGCATGTAGGTGTCGTTGTCGATGAAGGGGACGACCTTGCGGTAGTCTTCGAAGATGCGCTCCAGGATGGGGGAGGTCTTCGCCGGGCGGCGGAACTCGAGGGCCTGGGCGGCGTTGAAGAGTTCGATGCCCAGGACCGTCTCGGTGTTGTCCACGACGCGGACCAGCTTGGTGGCGGAGTTCGAGCCCATGCTCACGTGGTCCTCCTGGCCCTGCGACGAGGGAATCGAGTCGCAGGAGGCGGGCCAGCAGAGCCCCTTGTTCTGGCTTACGATGCTCGCGGCCGTGTACTGCGGAATCATGAAACCGCTGTTCAGGCCGGGGTTGGCGACCAGGTACTTCGGGAGGCCGCGGAGGCCGTGGATGAGCTGGTAAGTGCGTCTTTCAGAGATACTTGCGAGCTCCGACATCGCGATGGCGAGAGCGTCCATCGGGATGGCGATGGGCTCGCCGTGGAAGTTGCCCGCGGAGATGATCATGTCCTCGTCCGGGAAGATGTTCGGGTTGTCCGTCGCGGAGTTGATCTCGTTCTCGATCACCGACTTCACGTAGTTGATGTTGTCCTTCACGGCGCCGTGGACTTGCGGGATGCAGCGGAAACTGTACGGGTCCTGCACGTGCTCCTTGGGCCGACGGATGAGCTCACTGCCTTCCAGGGTGGCGAGGAACCGTTTCCCGGTCTCGATCTGGCCGGTATGCGGCCGGAGGAGGTGCGTCAGGGGCAGGAACGGTTCGATGCGCCCGTCGTAGGCGTCCAGGGACATCGCGGCGATGCGGTCGGCCCACCTGGAGAGCCGCATGCTCTTGAGGAGGGAGTAGACGGCGTGGGCGCTCATGAACTGGGTGCCGTTCAGCAGCGCGAGGCCTTCCTTGGACTGGAGCGTGATGGGCTCCCAGCCCTTTTCGGCCCATACTTCCGCGGCGGGACGGACCTTCCCCTGGTATAGGACTTCGCCCAGGCCGATGAGCGGGAGGCTCAGGTGGGCGAGCGGGGCGAGGTCGCCGGAAGCGCCGAGGGAACCCTGTTGGTACACGACCGGCAGGATGTCCTCGTTGAACATGTCGATGAGCCGCTGCACGGTGATGAGCTGCGCGCCCGAGTGGCCGTAGGACAGGCTCTGGGCCTTCAGGAAGAGCATCAGCTTCACGATTTCCGGGCGGACGGTCTCGCCGGCGCCGCAGGCGTGCGACATCACGAGGTTGTGCTGGAGCTGGGACAGCTCGTCGGCCGGGATGGTGACATTATAGAGGGAGCCGAAGCCCGTGGTGATGCCGTAGAGGGGCTTTTCCGGGTCCTTCATCTTCTCGTCCAGGTAGCGGCGGCACTTGAGGATGGCCATCTTTGCCTCTTCCGAGAGGACGAGGGTGGCGTGGTTGTCGATGATTTCTTTCAGGCGCTCGAGGGTGATGCGGCCGGTGGAGATGGTATGGATCATAGTTCGTTCAGGGTTTTACGGAGAAGGGTTTCGTCGGCGAAGTTCGGGAGGGTGACCTTGAGTCCGGGGGTGCGGGCCATTTCGCGCTCGATGGCGAAACGGGCGCCCTCGTTCCGGGCCCAGCTGCGGCGGGCGATGCCGTTGTTCACGTCCCAGAACAGCATTTCGCGGATGTGGCGGGCGCTGTCGTCGCTGCCGTCGATGACCATGCCGAAGCCGCCGTTGATGACTTCGCCCCAGCCCACGCCGCCGCCGTTGTGGATGGACACCCACGTTGCGCCGCGGAAGCCGTCGCCGATGACGTTCTGGACGGCCATGTCGGCGGTGAACTGCGAGCCGTCGTAGATGTTGGAAGTCTCGCGGAAGGGGGAGTCCGTGCCGGAGACGTCGTGGTGGTCGCGGCCCAGGACGATGGGCGCGGTGATCTCGCCCTTGCGGATGGCCTCGTTGAAGGCGAGGGCGATCTTGGTGCGTCCTTCGCAGTCCGCGTAGAGGATGCGGGCCTGGGAGCCCACCACGAGGTGGTTCCGGCCGGCTTCCTCGATCCAGTGGATGTTGTCGCGCATCTGCCCGGCGATTTCCTCGGGGGCCGTGGCGGCGATTTCGCCGAGGACCTTCACGGCGAGGGCGTCGGACTTCGCGAGGTCCTCCGGCTTCTCGCTCATGCACACCCAGCGGAACGGGCCGAACCCATAGTCGAAATAGAGCGGGCCCATGATGTCCTGCACGTAGGACGGATACCGGAAGGTGCCGTCGGCCTTGAGGACGTCGGCCCCGGCGCGGGAGCTTTCCAGGAGGAAGGCGTTGCCGTAGTCGAAGAAGTACATGCCTCGGTCCGCGAGGCGGTTCACGGCGGCGACGTGGCGTCTGAGCGACGCCTGAACCGCCTCCTTGAACCGCTCCGGCTCCTCGGCCATCATCTTCTTGGATTCCTCGAGGCTGTAGCCCACGGGGTAGTAGCCGCCCGCCCACGGGTTGTGGAGGGAGGTCTGGTCGGAGCCCAGGTCCACGTGCACGCCTTCGTCGGCAAGCCGTTCCCACAGGTCCACGATGTTGCCCACATAGGCGAGGGAGACGACCTCCTTCCCGGCCACGGCCTTGCGGATGCGGGGGATGAGCTCGTCCAGGTCCGTGTGGAGCTCGTCGACCCAGCCCTGCGCGTAGCGCTTCTCCGCGGCCTTGGGGTTGATTTCGGCCGTGACGCTGACCACGCCGGCGATGTTGCCCGCCTTCGGCTGGGCGCCGGACATGCCGCCGAGGCCCGCCGTCACGAACAGCAGGCCGCCGCGGTCGTCGCCGTTCAGGCCTTTGGCCTTCAGCTGCTTCCGCGCGGCGTTCATCACCGTGATGGTGGTGCCGTGGACGATGCCCTGGGGGCCGATGTACATATAGGAACCGGCCGTCATCTGGCCGTATTGGCTCACGCCCAGGGCGTTGAACTTCTCCCAGTGGTCGGGCTTCGAGTAGTTCGGGATGACCATGCCGTTGGTGACGATTACCCGCGGCGCATCCTTGTGGCTCGGGAACAGGCCCAGCGGATGACCGGAGTACATCACGAGCGTCTGCTCGTCCGTCATCGTGGCGAGGTACTGCATCACAAGGCGGTATTGCGCCCAGTTCTGGAAGATGGCGCCGTTGCCGCCGTAGATGATGAGCTCGTGCGGATGCTGCGCCACGCGCGGATCCAGGTTGTTCTGGATCATCGCCATGATAGCCGCCGCCTGCCGGCTCTTGGCCGGATACTCGTCGATGGGCCTGGCGTACATCTCATAGGACGGGCGGAAACGGTACATATAGATGCGTCCGTACTTGTGCAGCTCCTCGGCGAACTCCTTCGCCAGCACGGCGTGATGCTTGGCCGGGAAGTAGCGCAGCGCATTCTTCAGCGCCAGCACCTTCTCCTCATCGGTCAGGATATCCTTCCGCTTGGGGGCGTGGTTGATCTCCGGATCATACGGCTTCACCTCCGGCAACTCCGCCGGAATGCCCGCCAAGATTTCCTCTTGAAACTTATTCATAGTTCAGGCTTCGATATGCTTGTTCACTTCGGCGAGCACCTGGTCCTGCAGGGCGAGGGCTTCGGCGACGATGGCGTCGGCGCGGGTGAGGAGCGGTTCGGCGGGGGCTTTGTCCGTGAGGCCGGCGGCGTTGATGCGGACGTTGAGGGCGGCGCCGCGGATGCCGGCGACGGCGGCGAGGGCCGCGACGCCCGCGTCGGAGGCCGACGCCGGGTTGCCCTTCTGCGCCATCTCGAGCGCCAGCGGGAGGGCTTTCAGGGCCGCTTCCATCGTCTTCAGCGGCACGGAGGCGGCGTAGAGCGTCGCCTCTTCGAGCGCGGCGGCGCGGGCGGCCTTCTCCTCGGGCGTGCCCTTCGGCATGGAGAAGCAGTCCATGATGCGGTTGAAGGCGGCCGTGTCCTCATCGACCAGGGCGAGGAGCTCCGCCATCAGGGCCTGGCCCTTTTCGGCTACGTCGGAGAATTCCTTCCAGCGGTCGTCCCAGCCGCGCTTGTGCGAAGACAGGTTCGCGACCATCGTGGCAAGGGCGGCGCCGAGCGCACCCATATAGGCCGATATCGACCCGCCGCCCGGGGCGGGAGACTCGGAGGCCGTCTCGGCGGCGAAGCCCTTGACGGACATCCGGACCAGCTTCTCGCGGACTGCGAGTTCGGCCTCGTCTTCCATCAGGTATTCGATGACCTTCTCCTTCGGGTTGAAGGGCTTGAGGTCGTCCAGGGACATCGATTTGACGGCGATCTTGAGGATTTCCTCCTCGGAAATGCCCAGCGACCGCTGCTGCTTGGCGAGATAGAACTTGCCGGCGTCGATGAGGACGCGCTTCGGGACCAGGCCGACGATTTCCACGCCGGTGACCTTGAGCCCGCGGGCGGCCGCGGCGCGGCAAACCTCCTCGTATGCGACGTGCAGGGGCACCGTGTCGATGTCGGTAATGTTCATGGACACCTGCGCGATGCCGTATTCGTCGATGTACCAGCCGATGGCCTTGCAGCCCTTCAGCGTGCCGGGAATCCAGATCTGCTCGCCCTTCTCGTCCTTCAGCAGCTTGCCGGTGAGGGAGCCGCCTTCGCGGGCCTTGCGGCCCTTCTCGCGCACGTCGAAGGCGACGGCCATCGCGCGGCGGGTGGAGGTGGTGTTCAGGTTGTAATTGACCGCGATGAGGAAGTTGCGGGCGCCCACGTTGGTGGCGCCGGCGCGGGCGGCGACTTCGTCCCACGCGCCGCCGAAGTCCGGCTTGCGGTCCGGATCGGCCATCTTCTCGGGCAGGGCCTCGTATTCGCCCGCCCGGCACACGGCGAGGTTCCGCCGCTCCGGCTTGAAGGCCGCGGCCTCGTAGCAGTAGCAGGGGATGCCGAGTTCCTTATACATCCGCTCCGCGAGTCCGCGGGCCAGCGTCGCGCATTCTTCCAGCGTAATCCCGGACACCGGGATGAGCGGCAGCACGTCGGTCGCTCCGCTGCGCGGGTGCGCGCCGTGATGCTGGCGCATGTCGATCAGTTCCTGGGCTTTCGCCGCGCCCCGGAAGGCGGCCTCGACCACCGGTTCCGGCTCGCCCACGAAGGTCACGACCGTTCGGTTCGTCGCCTCGCCGGGATCCACGTCCAGCACTTTCACGCCCTCGACCGCGGCGATCGCCGCCACGATGGCGTCGATGACCGACTTGTCCCGCCCTTCGCTATAGTTGGGCACGCATTCGATGATTCTTTTCATAGAAAAAGGTTATCAGTTTATCTCTCAAAGATAGCAATTTGTTTTCAAATTGTAACATGATTCCTTCGCTTTGCTCGGAATGACAAGAAAAAAGCCCGGCGGACCGGGCTTCTGTTATTTCTTGAAGTATTTTCCGACCACCGGAATCTCCGCCAGCGGCAGGTCCTTCTTCACGATGTACGCGAGGAAGATACAGACCAGGACGGTGTTCACGAGGATGGCCGGCCAGAACCCGAGGAGCTTGTTGGAGTAGGTGATGCCCACGAAAAGCACGGCCGCCAGGAGCGTGTAGATGAGCATCTCCTTGATGGGATAGTCGATAGGATAGTACTTCTGCCCGACGAAATAAGACAGCAGCATCGCGACGCCGTAGCCGGCGAAACCGCCCCAGGCGCAGGCCATGTAGCCGTATTTCGGGACCAGGAGGACGTTGATGCCGATGAGGACGGCGCAGCCGATGCCGGAGAAGACGGCGCCCCAGATGGTCTTGTCCGTGAGCTTGTACCAGAAGGACAGGTTGAAGTAGATGCCCATCATCATCTCCGCCGCCATCACGATCGGGACTACCTTCAGGCCGTCCCAGTAGTCGCTCTTGATGATGTAGCGGAGCACGTTCATATAGGCCATCACGCACAGGAAGGCCAGCAGCGTGAAGATGACGAAATACTTCATTCCCTTCGCATACGTCTCCTTGTTGTCCTTCTCGCGGGAGTTGCCGAACACGAACGGCTCATAGGCATACCGGAAGGCCTGCGTGATGAGCGCCATGATCATGGCGATCTTCACAACGGCCCCGTAGATGCCCAGCTGGACGTTCGCATCGGCCCCGGGATAGACCTTCGGGAAAAGGATCTTGTCGGCCGTCTGGTTCAGGATGCCGGCGATGCCGAGCACCAGGATGGGCCAGCTGTAGGAAAGCATCCGCTTGCACAGGTTCCAGTCGAACCCGTAGCCGATGCCCTTCAGCTCCTTCGCGAAGAAGAAGGTGACGAGGGAAGTGCAGAACAGGTTGATATAGAACACGTAACCGACGCCAACTTCGGGGTTGTACAGCTTGCCCCATACCGCCGGATTCCCGTCGTACAGCTTGGGGAGCAGGACGAAGTACACCAGGTTCAGGGCGATGTTCAGGCCGATGAACAGCAGTTTCAGCGCCGCGAACTTGAGCGGCCGCTTCTGGTACCGAAGGTAGGAGAACAGGATGGCCTGGAAGGCGTCCAGGGCCACCACGATGGCGAGCGACCAGATATAGGACGGGTGCTCGGGATAGCCCATGGCCGAGGAGATGGGCCCGATGAAGGCGAACACCAGGCCAATGAACACGAGCGAGGTGAGGCCGACCATCCGAAGGATCGAGGAATAGACCAGTTTCGGGTCCTCGCCCTCCTTGTTCGCGAAGCGGAAGAAGGTCGTCTCCATGCCGTAGGTCAGGATGACCAGGAGGAGAGCGGTGTAGGCGTACAGGTTCGTGATGACCCCGTAGCCACCGCTGGCCGCCGCGATTTTGTAGGTATAGAGGGGAACGAGCAGGTAGTTCAGGAACCGCCCGATGATGCTGCTGAGTCCGTAGATGGCCGTATCCTTGGCCAGGGTTTTCATATCTGCCATAAGTGGTACAAATTTACGGAAATTCCCTTTTTATTCCGTCCGTTTTTCTTATTTTTGTAAAACTAACCTTGCCAACAACAACATCTGCCTGATAATGAAACGACTGACTACGATCCTGATGCTCTGCACCATCTCCGCCGTCCTCTCGGCCCAAGCCTACAAAGACCGTTCCCTTCCGCCCGAAGAGCGGGCGAAAGACCTGGTTTCCCGCCTGACCCTGGAGGAGAAGACGTCCCTGTCCATGAATTCGTCCGCCGCGGTGCCCGCCCTGGGCATCAAGGCCTACAACTGGTGGAGCGAGGCCCTGCACGGGGTGGCCCGCAACGGGGCCGCCACGGTGTTCCCGCAGCCTATCGGCATGGCCGCCTCCTTCGATGAACCGCTTGTGTATGAGGTCTTCACGGCCGTCAGCGACGAGGCGCGGGTGAAGTACGACGAGGCCCGGAAGACGGGCCTGGTGAAGCAGTACCAGGGCGTCACCTTCTGGACGCCGAACATCAACATCTTCCGCGACCCGCGCTGGGGACGGGGCATGGAAACCTACGGCGAGGACCCGTACCTGACGGGCCAGCTGGGCATGGCCGTCGTCCGCGGCCTGCAGGGTCCGTCGGATTCCCCGGTCCTGAAGGCCCACGCCTGTGCGAAGCACTACGCCGTCCACTCCGGCCCGGAATGGAACCGCCACAGCTATGACGCCGTCGTCTCCGAGCGCGACCTCCGCGAAACCTACCTCCCGGCCTTCAAGGACCTGGTGGTCAAGGCCGATGTCCAGGAAGTGATGACCGCCTACAACCGCTTCCGCGGCGTTCCCTGCGGCGCCTCCGACGAGCTCATCAACAAGATCCTCCGGGGTGAATGGGGCTACAAGGGCATCATCACCTCCGACTGCGGCGCTGTCGACGACTTCTACCGCAAGAACCATCACGAGTATGTGCCCGATGTCGCCGCCGCGGCGGCCCTGGCCATCCACTCCGGCGTGGACACCGAGTGCGGCGGGACCTATCGTCATATTCCGGAGGCCGTCGAGCGCGGCCTGCTGGACGAAAAGGACCTGGACCGGAACCTGATCCGCCTGTTCGCGGCCCGCTACCGCCTGGGCGAGATGGACGACATCTCCCTCTGGGACCACCTTTCGCCCTCCATCGTGGAAGGGGAGGAGCACCTCGCCCTTTCCCGGAAGATGGCGCAGGAGTCGATGGTCCTTCTCCAGAACAAGGGCGGCATCCTGCCGCTGGCTGCCAATGCGCGGATCGCGCTGGTGGGCCCCAACGGAGATGACGCGAAGATGCAGTGGGGCAACTACAATCCCGTCCCGAACCGGACGGTCACCCTGTACGAGGCCCTCAAGGAGCGGATTCCCGGCATCCAGTACGTCCGCGGCTGCGGCCTGATCTCCAACGAGTTCATGCCGAAACCCGATCCGAACAACCCGCTGGAAAAGGCCCGGAACATGACCGGCGCCGAGCTGGAGGCCGTCGCGAAGCAGTTCGCCATCGGCGTGCAGGATATCCAGAACTATATCCGCCGCCAGGACGAGCGGCAGAAGGACTTCCTCCCGGCGCTGGATGTCGAGGCTGTTCTCGAAAGCCTGAAGGACATCGACATCGTGATCTTCGCGGGCGGCATCTCGCCCCGCCTGGAAGGCGAGGAGATGCCGGTGCAGCTGCCCGGCTTCAAGGGCGGCGACCGCACGGACATCGAACTCCCGCAGGTGCAGCGCGACCTCCTGAAGGCCCTGCATGACGCCGGCAAGAAGGTCGTCCTCGTGAACTTCTCCGGCTGCGCCATCGGCCTGGTCCCGGAGACGGAGACCTGCGACGCCATCCTCCAGGCCTGGTATCCGGGCGAGGAGGGCGGTCTGGCCATCACGGACGTCCTCTTCGGCGACGTCGCCCCTTCCGGCAAGCTTCCCGTCACCTTCTACCGCAGCGTGGATGACCTGCCCGATTTCGAGAACTACGACATGAAGGGCCACACCTACCGCTTCTTCGAGGGGAAGGCCCTGTATCCGTTCGGTTACGGCCTCACCTACACGACGTTCCGCTACAAGCGGGCGAAAGTGCGGAACAACTCGCTCATCATCCCGGTGAAGAACACCGGCAAGCGCGAGGCTACCGAGGTGGTCCAGGTCTATGTCCGCCGCAAGGACGATCCGAATGGCCCCGTCAAGACCCTCCGCGCCTTCCGCCGCGTGACCATCCCGGCCGGCAAGACCGTCAAGGTGTGCATCCCGCTCGAGAACGAGACTTTCCTCTGGTGGTCGGAAGAGAAGCAGGACATGGTCCCGCTGCCCGGCAAGTATGAGCTGCTGTACGGCGGCAGTTCCGACAAGGTGCGGTCGAAGCGGTTTACATTCAAGAAATAGATTTCTCGACTTCGCTCGAAATGACAAAGGTCATCTTGATCACAGGCGCAAGCAGCGGCATCGGATTCGATGCCGCTGCGTCGCTTGCGCGGCAGGGGCACCGCGTGTACGCGGCGGCCCGGCGCGTGGAGCGGATGGAACCGCTCAAGGCCCTCGGCGTGGTCCCGCTGCGGATGGACGTGACGGACGAAGCCTCCATGGAGGCGGGTGTCCGGACGGTCCTGGAGGCGGAAGGTCGCATCGACGTCCTCGTGAACAATGCCGGCTACGGCTACTTCGGCGCCATTGAGAACGTGTCGATGGAGGAGGCCCGCCGACAGCAGGAAGTGAACGTGTTCGGCCTCGCCCGCCTGTGCCAGCTGGTGCTTCCGTCCATGCGGGAGCGGGGGAGCGGCCGCATCGTGAACACCGCCTCCGTCGCGGGAAAGACCGTCCTCTATTTCGGCGGGTGGTACCATGTGTCCAAGTATTCAGTGGAAGCGCTGAGTGACGCCCTGCGGATGGAATTGAAGCCTTTCGGCATCGATGTGTTGATGATCGAACCGGGCGGCATCCAGACCGACTGGGGCATCATCGCCGCCGACCATCTGGCTGAATCTTCGAAAGGAACGCCCTACGAGGCGGAGGGACTCCGCGAGGCGGAAACGATGCGCAAGGCCTATTCCATGCGTCTTCTCTCGAAGCCCTCGGTCGTGGCCCGCGCCATCTCCAAGGCCGTGAACAGCCGCCGCCCGCGCGCCCGCTACCGCGTCGGCTTCGGCGCCCACACCCTCGTCTTCCTGCACGCGATTCTCCCCGCCCGCTGGTGGGACGCCCTCTTCCGCCTCGGCGGAAAGATCAAATTCTGACTGTCATCCTGAGGAGGTCGAAGACCGACGAAGGACCTATTTGCACAGCATGATATCGAGGATCATCTTGTCCGTGGCCTGCATGCCGACGGAGCCGATGGTCCCGAGGTTGCGGACGGTCTTTTCGATGTCGTCCTCGATGATGCCGTCGGTGGAGGGGATGCAGGTGCCACGGAGGGCGAGGACGGCGGACTGGATAGCGCTGGAGACGCCGGAGGCGACCTTCATCGCACAGCCGACCTTGGCGCCGTCGCACACCATCCCGGTGATGTTGCCGATCATGTTCTTGATGGCGGCGCACACCTGTTCGTAGGTGCCGCCCTGCAGATAGACGATGCCGCAGGCGGAACCGGTGGAGGCCACCACGCAGCCGCACAGGGCGGAGAGCTTGCCCAGGAATCCCTTGATATGGATGGCGACGAGGTTCGACAGGATGAGCGCCCGGGCGAGGGGTTCGTCGGCGATGCCGTACTTGAGCGCGTAGGCGATGATAGGCATCGACACGGTGATGCCCTGGTTGCCGCTGCCGCTGTTGCTCATCGCGGGGAGCGTGCAGCCGGCCATACGAGCATCGGACGCCGCAGCGGTCATGCCCATGGCATAGCTCATCAGGTCGTCGCCGAACACTTCCAGCTGGTTTTCGCGGATGGCCTTGCCCACGCGGAGGCCGTAGTCGCCGTCCAGGCCCTCCTTCGCGAGGGCGAGATTCAGCGTGCGGTCGTCCAGGATGAATTTGATGTCCTCGAAATCGGCCGTGCAGGCGAAATCGTAGATTTCCCGGACGGAGAGCTTGTAGTCCAGCGTGGTGCGGTCCTTGACGGCCGCGCCGGATTCGGAGCTCATGAGGATGCGGTCCGCGAAGCTGGTTTCCACGATCTTGTCGTGGTCGTCCTCGATGACGGCGTAGGCGCGGGGATGGACTTCCGCCGACGCCTGGATGCCTTCGCCCATCGACACGGTGGCCTTCACGTACAGGAGGTGGTCCGTATCGGCGACGGAGATGGCGACGCGCTTCCCGGCGACGAGCTCCTTGGCGCGGGCGACGGCGCCGTCCGTGACGCCCTGGAGGACCTCCAGCCCGCGGGCCGGGTCGCCGCACACGGCGCCGAGCGCGGCCGCGATGGGCAGACCCACCATGCCGGTCCCGGGGATGCCCACGCCCATCCCGTTCTTGAGGATGTTGCCGCTCACTTCCACGGCGATGCGGAAATCGGCCGTCTGCCGCCAGAGGGGGCAGTCGCCGCAGTGCGAGCAGTTCTCGGAGATGATGTCCACGGCCTTCGCGACGGCGAGGGCGACGGCGATGGGTTCGGTACAGCCCAGGGCGGGCTTCACTTCCTTGTGGATGAGTTCGATGAGTTCGGCTTGGCGGTCAGTCATAGGCTCCAGGGTGGGGAACAGATACAAATGTAGCCCCTTTTTGCACGAAATGCAAATTATCCCTATCTTTGAGAATCCGAAAAAACTGAAACCAAGATACGATGAATCTCTGCAAGAACCTGCTGAAGGCCTCGGCCTTCGCCCTCGCCGCCGCGGCCGTCGCCGCCTGCTGCGGAAAAGCCCCCGCCGTCCTCCCCGCCATCGAACCCGATGCCGCCGTGGAGGCCAAAGTCGAACAAGTCCTCAAGGGGATGACCCTGGAGGAGAAGGTGGGCCAGATGGTCCAGATCACCATCGACTACATCACGAACGACACCCGCGACGACGTGGACCCGGCGAAGATGGACATCCTCTTCGGAAAGTACAAGGTCGGCTCCGTCCTGAACGTGCTGCAGGGCCATTCCTTCGACCGCGCGAAGACGGCCGACTACATCTCCAAGATCCAGGAAAGCTCGATGAAGAACATCGGCATCCCCTGCATCTACGGCCTGGACATGATCCACGGTGCCTCCTATCTCACGGACGGCACCTTCTTCCCGCAGGAAATCAACCTCGGAGCCACCTTCAACCGCGATTACGCGCAGATGATGGGCCACGCGATGGCCTACGAGACCCGCGCCGCCCAATGTCCGTGGGTGTTCTCCCCGGTGATGGACCTCGGCCGTGACCCGCGCTGGCCGCGCCAGTGGGAGAGCTGGGGCGAGGATCCGTACCTGCAGGCCGAGATGGCCCGCGTGGAGACGATCGCCCTGCAGGGTTCCGACCCGAACCACATCGGCCTGGAAAACGTGGCCGTGAGCATCAAGCATTTCATGGGCTACGGCGTGCCGCACACCGGCAAGGACCGCACCCCGGCCTACATTGCCGAGAACGACCTCCGCGAGAAGTATTTCCGTCCGTTCAAGGAGTGCTTCCAGGCCGGCGCGCTGACCGCGATGGTCAATTCCGCCTCCATCAACGGCATCCCCACCCACGCCAACAAGACCCTCCTCACCGGCTGGGTGAAGGAGCAGCTGAACTGGGACGGCATGCTGGTGACCGACTGGGCCGACATCGACAACCTCTACACCCGCGACCACGTGGCGGCGGACAAGGCCGAGGCCGTGGCCATGGGCATCAACGCCGGCATCGATATGATCATGGACCCGTACGATCCCGAGTGCTGCAACGTCATCATCGGCCTGGTGAAGGACGGCCGCATCCCGATGGAGCGCGTCGATGACGCCGCCCGCCGCGTGATCCGCCTGAAGGTCCGCCTGGGCCTGTTCGACAACCCGACCTGGGAGCACGAGTATCCGGAGTATGCTTCCGAGGCCTTCGCGAAGCAGTCCTATGACGCCGCCGTCGAGTCCGAGGTCCTCCTCAAGAACGAGGGCATCCTGCCGCTGAAGGGCACCGAGCGCATCCTGGTGACCGGCCCGAACGCGAACAGCCTCCGCACCCTGAACGGCGGCTGGTCCTATACCTGGCAGGGCGAGGGCGACGCCTTCGTCCCGCAGTACAACACCATCCTGGAGGCCATCCAGAAGCGGTTCAAGAGTGTGACCTACGTTCCCGGGGTGGAGTATGACAACGCCTCCGGCAGCTGGCAGAGCGAGAACGCCTCCGGCATCGCCAAGGCCGTCGCAGCCGCCCGGACGGCCGATGTCATCGTCGCCTGCGTGGGCGAGAACACCTACTGCGAGACCCCCGGCAACATGAACGACCTGAACCTCTCCGAGAACCAGAAGGAGCTCGTGCGCAAGCTCGCCGCCACCGGCAAGCCGGTCATCCTCGTGCTGAACGAGGGCCGTCCGCGCATCATCGGCGACATCGAGCCGCTCGTGAAGGCCGTCGTGGACGTGATGCTGCCGTCCAACTACGGCGGCGACGCCCTGGCCGCCCTCCTCGCCGGCGACGAGAACTTCTCCGGCAAGCTCCCGTTCACCTATCCCAAGTACATCAACTCCCTGCATACCTACGACTACAAGGTCTCCGAGCACCGCGAGGTGATGGACGGCGCCTACAACTACGACGCCATCATGGACGTCCAGTGGGCCTTCGGCCACGGCCTCAGCTACACGAGCTTCGCCTACAGCGACCTCAAGCTGGAGAGCCCGGCGGACTTCAAGGCCGGCGATGAGCTGAAGGTCTCCGTCAAGGTCACCAACACCGGCAACCGCGCCGGCAAGGAGGCCGTCCTGCTGTACAGCTCCGACCTCGTCGCCTCCCTCATCCCGGACGTCAAGCGCCTCCGCGGCTTCGAGAAGGTGGCCCTGGAGCCGGGCGAGACCAAGACCGTCTCCTTCGTGGTCCCGGCCTACGAGCTCGCCTTCGTGGGCGCCGACGGCAAGTGGCGCCTGGAGGCCGGCGACTTCCGCCTTTCCTGCGGCGGCCTCGGCGTGATGGCCCGTTGCACCGAAACCAAAGTCTGGGAAACCCCGAACATCTAAGCCATGAAATCCCTTGAAGAACTCAAATCCATCGTCGCCCGGTTTGATGTGAAAGGCGAAGTCCGGGAGATCAAGCCCCTCGGCAACGGCCTCATCAACGACACCCTGCTCGTCAAGACCGACGGCCCGGACAACTACGTCCTCCAGCGCGTGAACAACGCGATCTTCAAGGATGTGGACCTCCTGCAGCACAACATCGACTGCGCCACGGCCCATATCCGCCGCAAGCTCGCCGGGGACCCGGACATCGATCGGAAAGTCCTCACCTTCATCCCCTGCAAGGAGACGGGCAAGACCTATTGGACCGACGGGGAAACCTATTGGCGGGTGTCCGTGTTCATCAAGGACGCCTTCACCTACGAGACCGTGAATCCGGAGTATTCCTACTACGCCGGCAAGGCTTTCGGCCAGTTCGAGGCCATGCTTTCCGACATCCCGGACACGCTGGGGGAGACCATCCCGGACTTCCACAACATGGAGCTCCGCGCCCGGCAGCTCGCCGAGGCGGTGGCCGCCGATCCCGTGGGCCGCATGGCGGAACCCGAGGTGCAGGCCATCCTCGCGGACCTCAAGCCCTATGAGGAGGAAATGTGCAAGGCGGAGCGCCTGTATCGCGAAGGCGTCCTTCCCAAGCGCATCTGCCACTGCGACACCAAGGTGAACAACATGATGTTCGACAAGGATGGCAACATCCTCTGTGTCATCGACCTGGACACCCTGATGCCGTCCTTCGTCTTCTCCGATTTCGGCGACTTCCTCCGCACGGCCGCGAACACGGTCGCCGAGGACGACCCTGCCGTGGAGAAGGTCGATTTCAAGATGGACATCTTCGAGGCCTTCGCCAAGGGCTATGTGGAGTCCGCCAAGGTGTTCCTCACCCCCGTCGAGATGGAGAACCTTCCGTACGCCGCCTGCCTCTTCCCGTACATGCAGGCCGTCCGCTTCTTCGCGGACTACATCAACGGCGACACGTACTATAAGATCAAGTATCCGGACCATAACCTGGTCCGTACACGGAATCAAGTCGCTCTCTTCCACGCGGCCTACGCCAAGGTGCCGCAGATGAAAGCCTACATCGACAGCCTTAAATAGCTGTCTGTCAGGCATATAAACGGAGACTGGTGCACCGCGCGGTGCACCAGTCTCCGTTTAACAAGCTGAAAATCAGCGGCTTGGAAAGCCGGTTATTCGGCGAAAGCGTAGGAGAAGCCCTTCAGCTGGTCCCAGGCGCCGCGGGTGAAGTCGGGGACTTCCACCGGCATGTTGCCGTTCTCGAGGGAGAGCCGGGAGAGCGGGGTGACGCAGCACCATTCGGCGAGGTCGTACACGTCCATGTCCAGCGGCAGGCCGTTGCGCAGGCAGTAGACCATCCGGTAGTCCATGATGTAGTCCATGCCGCCGTGGCCGCCCACTTCCTTGGCGAGGGCCACGAGCTCGGGCGTGAGGATCGGGCTCGGGTACTTCTCGAGCATCTCGTCGGCCGCCGCGCCGCGGTAAACCTTCTCCGTGCCCACGGTGTGGGCGTCCACCGGCTGCCCTTCCTCGAACTCGCGGAAACAGAGCATCGAGACCGGGTACTTGGCGGCATAGCCGTCCGTGCCCACGACCTGGTACATGCGGCTGTACGGGCGCGGGGTCATCACGTCGTGCTCCACGAGGATGGTCTTGCCCTTCTCGGTGCGGATGAGGGTGGTCGTCTGGTCGCCGGCGGCGAAGGTCGCGTCGGGCTTCCCGTACAGTTTCTCGGACATCTTCGCGCCGTTGAAAGGCTCGGTGTCCATCGCCACGAGGGTCTTCATCCGGTCGCCGCGGTGGATGTTGAGGACCTGGCACACGGGGCCGAGGCCGTGGGTGGGATACAGGTCGCCGCGGTGCTGCTGGTTCTCCTTGAGGCGCCAGTTGTCCCAGTAGGCCTTCCAGAAAGGATCCAGGTTGTGCTGGTAGGAGCCTTCCGCGTGGATGGGCTCGCCGATGGCGCCGGCCTGGACCATCGCCAGGGTGCTCAGCTCGAAGAAGTCGTAGCAGCAGTTCTCCAGCATGATGCAGTGCTTGCGCGTGCGCTCGGATGTGTTGATGAGGGCCCAGATGTCCTCCAGGGTGCCGGCCGCCGGGACTTCCACGGCGGCGTGCTTGCCGTTCTCCATCGCGCAGAGGGCGACGGGGACGTGGTGGCTCCAGTCCGTGCAGATGTACACGAGGTCGAGGTCCTCCTGCTGGCAGAGCGCCTTGTAGGCGTCTTCCGCCCCGGTGTATTCCTTGGCGGCGGGCATGCCGCGCCTGGCGAGGACGGCCTGGCTTTCGGCCACGCGCTCGGGGACGACGTCGCAGAGGGCGGTAACGACGGCGCCGGGAACGTAGGTCAGGCGTTCCACGGCGTCTCCGCCGCGCATGCCGAGGCCGACGACACCGATGCGGACGGTCTCGAGGGGCTCGGTCCTGAGGCCGATGACATTCTCCTGGCCGGCCGGGCGCGCGGGAACGTCAGTCTTCAAGACGGCGGGTGAAGTTTTCGTCTTGCACGCGGTGGCGAGAAGCGCGCTCACGGCAAGGAGTAGAAAGAAGGTCTTTTTCATATGGATTTGGTCTTTGAAAATCAAAGATAAGGTTTTTCGGCGAAAAATAGCTATCTTGCGGCCTCGCAATCCGAAAAAACTATGGATACCCACGTCGTCATCATGGCCGGCGGCATCGGCAGCCGTCTGTGGCCGCTCTCCACGCCGGAACGCCCGAAGCAGTTCATCGACATCCTCGGGGTCGGCAAGTCGCTCATCCAGCTGACGGTGGAGCGCTTCCTGCCCGTGTGCGCCCCGGACAAGTTCTGGGTGGTCACGTCCGAGAAGTATGTGGACCTCGTCCGGGAACAGCTGCCGGACATTCCCGCCGACCAGATCCTGGCGGAGCCGGAGGCCCGGAACACGGCGCCCTGCATCGCCTACGCCTGCTGGAAGATCGCCCAGCGCTATCCCGCCGCCAACATCGTCGTCACCCCGGCCGACGCCCTGGTGCTCAAGACTGACGCGTTTGCCGACGCCATCCGGAAAGCCCTTGCCGTGACGGACGGGACCGACGCCATCGTCACCGTGGGCATTACCCCGACGCGTCCGGAGACCGGCTACGGCTACATTTACGCGGCCGAGGCCGTGCCGGGCGAGGTCGTGAAAGTGTCGGCCTTCAAGGAAAAACCGGATGCCGCGACGGCGGAGGCCTATCTGGCCGATGGACACTACTTCTGGAATGCGGGCATCTTCATCTGGAACGTGAAGACCATCACCCGCCAGCTGCGCGCCTACGCGCCGCAGATCGCCGGCGTCATGGACACTATCGCGCCCGCCCTGTTCACCGACGCGGAAACGTCCGTCCTGCGGAAACTGTTCCCCACCTGCGAAAAGATCTCCATCGACTATGCCGTGATGGAGAAGTCCCGGAACATCTACGTCATCGCGGGGGACTACGCCTGGAGCGACCTCGGAAGCTGGGGGTCCATCAAGACGCACATCGAACCCGACGCCGACGGGAACACCGTCGTGGGCGGCGACGTCCGCCTGTTCGGCTGCAAGGATTGTTTCGTCCACACGGCCAGCGAAAAGACCGTCGTGGTGGAAGGTCTTGAAGGATATATCGTTGCGGAATCGGCGGACCGCCTGCTCGTGTGCCGCCTCTCCGAGGAGCAGCGGATCAAGGAATTTTCTTCCGAAAAAAATTAAAAAAATCCTTGCGGAATCAAAAATAATGACTACCTTTGCAATCCCGTTTGGGAAAACAAGGAGGACTCGTTAGCTCAGTTGGTAGAGCACAACACTTTTAATGTTGGGGTCTCGGGTTCGAGCCCCGAACGGGTCACAAGCGGAAGCGAGTCTTCCGGACATACTGAAACGCACTCTTAGCTCAGTTGGTAGAGCAGCTGACTCTTAATCAGCGGGTCCAGGGTTCGAGCCCCTGAGAGTGTACCAGAAATGAAGACAGCCGAAAGGTTGTCTTTTTTTTTGTACCCTGCGGATATCATGTCCGATTTTTCATTATATTTGCCTGACTGAAAACACAAAACACTAATTCCAATACAGTATGAATCTCAGTGACATCATCCTCCAGCAGGTGACCAAGAATGTTGCGGGCAGCAACATCCAGATCCCCCAGAACCTCCAGCAGCAGGTCCTCGGCGGGCTTTCCGATTCCATCCTCGGCTCCCTCGCCAAGACGGCGACGGCCCCGGGCGGTCTCGATCAGATCAAGGGGCTCCTGACCGGCCAGGCCGACGCGGCCAAGAGCCCGGTCACGGCGCTCGCCGGCAACATCTTCAACTCCAACGTCCTCTCCAAGCTCAAACTCGGCGCCGCCGGCGCCGCGCTCCTCGCCTTCATCCCCAAGATCATGGGCGGCCTGAAGAACATCATCAAGGACCAGGACGGTGACGGCGACGTGGACCTGAACGACGTCCTCCTCACCCTCAAGGGCAGCAGCGGCAGCATCCTCGGCAGCGTCCTCGGCGGCGTGCTGGGCGGTGGCGCGGCCTCTGCGCAGAAGCCGGCCGGCGGCAGCGTGCTCGGCAGCATCGCCGGCAGCGTGCTGGGCGGCATCTTCGGCAAGAAGAAGTAATCCGGTTTCCTGGGAATTTGACGGGCGGCCCTTCGGGACCGCCCGTTTTTTGCAATTGTGAGGGGGATTCCGTATTTTTGTATAATTATGTGGAAACTCGTCATCCTTGCCGTCACGCAAAGCGTGTTCCTTTGCGGAGGGCAGGTCTTGCTGAAGCTGGGCCTGGCCGCGTCGGGGCCTTTCAGCTGGACCTGGTCGTTCTTCAAGAGCCAGCTCACCAACTGGTGGTTCCTGTTCTGCGGCATCTCCTTCGGCGTCGCTACGGTGCTGTGGCTGTACATCCTGAAGCATTTCCCCTTCAGCATCGCGTACCCGCTTTCCTGTCTGAGCTATGCGTTCGGGATGGTGGCCGCCATCCTCGTGTTCCATGAGCAGGTGAACTGGGTGCAGTGGCTCGGCGTGTTCCTGGTCATTTCCGGCTGTGTCCTGATCGCCCGATGAAACGCTGGCTCCTCATACTGGCCGGCCTGGCGCTCGCGCTGGCCGCATCGGCCCAGGAGAGCATCCTGGACCGCCTGAAGGCGGCCAATACCTACGAGACGCTGCAGGCGTCCTTCACCCAGACGCGGCACAGTTCGATGCTCACCAAGGATCTCAAGAGCGAGGGCCGGATGGTGCTCGCGAGCCCCGACCGCATCCGCTGGGAGGTGCTGAAACCCTATCCGAGCGTGTTCATCTCCAGCGGGGAACTGGCCATCGCCGGACGCCGTTTCCGGATGCCCACGGAGAAAGATTTCACCGCGACCGCCCTGGAAGGGGAGGACCTCGCCGTGAAGCTGGTGCCGGTCCGCCGGGACCTCAAGTCCCTGTTCCGGGAGATCATCGTCCATGCCGACAAGCAGACCCTCCGGATCCAGTCCGCCCTCCTCATCACGCCGGACGGCGACTGGACGCAGCTGGAGTTCAAGGACCTCGTCGTGAACCGGCCGGTGGATGCCAAACTCTTTGAAAAACAGTAAGATGCTGCAGGGAATCCTCTACGAGACCATCGCGGTCGATGCGGCCGGCGCGACCGTCCGCCTGCTGCCGGAAAGCCCTGTTTATCAGGGGCATTTCCCGGGCTATCCCATCACGCCGGGCGTGTGCCTGGTGGAGATTGCACTGGAACTGATCGCAGAGATGGCCGATCAGGTCGGCCATGACGACAGCGTGCAGCTCGTGGGGGCGAAGAACATCAAGTTCACGAGCCCGATCATCCCGGCCGAGGGGACGGAACTCCGGTTCAACCTGGGCGGGGAAGGAAGCGAGCGGACCGTCGAGATCCTGTCCGGAGATACCCTTTGTGCCAAAATGAGCCTGACCGTGGCGTGACCGATCCCCGTCATATCTGCGCCGTCATCCCGACGTTCAATAACGGCGGGACAGTCGCGGACGTGGTCCGCGGCGTCCTCGCGCAGGGCCTTCCGGTGATCGTCGTGGACGACGGCAGCACGGACGACACGGCGGAGAAACTGGCGGGTCTGGACATCCAGGTCCTTCGACACGAAAAGAACAAGGGCAAGGGCCGGGCCCTCAAGACCGGCCTGGAAGCCGCGCGGAAGCAGGGCTACCGTTTCGCGCTGACCCTGGACGCCGACGGCCAGCACGATCCCGCCGACATCCCGGCGCTCGTCGCCGCGGCGGGGGAGCGGACGCTCGTCATCGGCAGCCGCAACCTCACGGCGGAGGGAATGCCTTCGGGCAACACCTTCGCGAACAAGTTCTCGAACTTCTGGTTCACCGTCCAGACCGGACGGAAACTCCCGGATACGCAGACGGGCTTCCGCATCTACCCGCTGGAGGACCTCCCGCCCCTGAAACTCCTGACCGCCCGGTATGAGGCGGAACTCGCGCTGCTCGTCTTCTCCGCCTGGAAGAACCTCCGGATCGTCCCGGTCCCGGTGCGGGTGTACTATCCCGAGGACCGCGTGTCCCATTTCCGGCCCTTCGCCGATTTCTTCCGGATCAGCGTGCTGAACACCGTCCTGTGCGTGCTCGCCCTGGTCTACGGTTATCCCCGGATGCTCCTGGGCCGATGAAAAAGCTCATCCTGCATATTTACGACTGGCTGTCGGCGCGCAAGGGGCTGGCCATCTCCCTCATGGCTTTCCTCCTGGGGCTCGGCACCCTCTCCGCCCTGCGGATGCATTACGAGGAGGACATCTCCGCCTTCCTGCCGCAAAGCGCGGAAAGCAAGCGCTATTCCGAGGTCTATAACCGCCTCGGGCAGGACCGGATGGCCGTTTTCTTCGAATCGGAGACCGAGGATCCCGACCGCGTGATGGACGCGATGACGGCCTTCGGCGAGATCTGGGCCGAGGCCGACACCGCCGCGCTGGTCCCGGACCTCCAGGTTTCTGCCGATGCGGGCGCCGTGGAGGAAGTCTTCGGCTTCATCCGTTCCAACTGGCCCTATTTCCTGACGGAGGCCGATTACGCCCGCATGGACTCCCTCCTGGCCGTGCCCGGCTATGTGGAGGCGCGGATGGCGGACAACGAACGGAGCTTCTACTCGATGGGTTCGAGCTTTACCTCCCAATACCTCCGCAGCGATCCACTGGGCCTGTTCTCTCCGGTACTTCAGCGACTGGAAGCGCTGAACCCGGCGACGAAAAGCCGGGTGGAGGACGGATTCCTGTTCACGGGCGACGGCCGTACCGGCGTCATCCTGTTCAATTCCCCCTTCGGCAGCACCGAGTCCGGCCGGAATGCGGACCTGAAAGCCTTGACGGACACGGTCAAGACGCGGACGGCGGCGCAGTTCCCGGACCTCCGCATCACCTCGACGGGCGGCCCCGAGGTGGCCGTGGAGAATGCTTCCCGCATCAAGAAAGACTCCTTCCTGGCCCTGGCCCTCGCGGCGATCCTCATCTGTGTCGTCCTGTGGCTCAGCTATAAACGCTTTACGGACGTCTTCTGGATCCTCGTGTCCATCCTCGCCGGCGCCCTGTTCGCCCTCGGCATCATCGCCCTCTTCAAGAGCTCGGTGTCGCTGATTGTCCTGGGCATCGGGTCCATGATCATCGGCATCGCCGTGAACTACCCGCTCCACTATGTGGACCATCTGAAATACCAGCCCGACAAGCGCAAGGCCCTCGCGGACCAGGTCAATCCGCTCCTGGTGGGCAACATCACCACCGTAGGCGCCTTCCTGTCGCTGCTGCTGCTGAAGGCCGAGGCCCTGCACGATTTCGGCTTCATCGGCGCGATGATGCTGGTGGGGACGATCCTGTTCGTGCTGGTGTTCCTGCCGGTCCTCGTGCCGGCGGCTTCCCGTCCCCGGAACACCGTCAAACTGGACTTCGACCGGCACATCCACCTGGCCCCGAAGGCCCGCAGGTGGGTTTTCCTCGGCTTCCTCGCCGTGACGGCCGTCCTCTTCTGGTTCAGCCGGGGCATCTCCTTCGACGCGGACATGCACCACATCAACTACATGACGCCGGAGCAGGAGCGCGGCTTCGCCCTCCTGGAGGAAATGGGCGCCTCGGCCGATGGCGCCTCGACGGTGTATGTGGTGGCTTCCGGCGCGACGGCGGAGGAAGCGCTGCAATGCAATGAGGCGCTTCAAGCCGTCGTGTGCGACGGTGCGTCGGTTGCTTCGACAAGCTCAGCAACCGACTTCTCCGGCCTCGGTACTTTCCTGCCTTCGAAGACAGCGCAGGCGGCGCGCCTCGGCCGTTGGAACGCCTTCCTGGAGGCCCATCCCGACCTGTCGGACCGCATCATCGACGCGGGCCTGAAGGCCGGTTTCACGGCCCATGCCTTCCAGCCTTTCTTCGACCTCCTGGATACGGATTGGACGGTGCAGGAGGTGGACTATTTCGCGCCGATCACCGGGACGCTGGGAACGGCGATGTACCTGCCGGGGGAGGAGAAGGTGCAGGTGGTCAATTACCTGAAGGTGAAGGAGATTCCGGGTCAAGCCCGGAATGAGGGAGGAGCCCGGAATGAGGTGGAGTCGTTGCGGGCGGCGCTGCCGGCGGGGGCGTTCTGTTTCACGGTGGATGATGTGTCGGGGACGCTGGCACGGATGCTGTCGGAGGATTTCGACCGGATCGGGCTCCTGTGCAGCGTCATCGTCTTTTTCTTCCTGTGCCTGTCCCTGGGCCTGACGATGGGCGTCACCGCTTTCCTGCCGCTCGCGGTGGGCTGGATCTGGATCCTCGGAACGATGCGCCTGTTCGGCCTGCAGTTCAACATTGTCAATATCATCCTCGCGACCTTCATCTTCGGTCAGGGGGACGACTATTCCATCTTCATCACCGAGGGGTTGATGTACGAATACGCGACGGGAAAGAAGATCCTGCGGTCGTTCAAGAACGCCGTGGTCCTGTCGGCCCTCATCATGTTCATCGGCATCGGCGCCCTTATCGTGGCGAAGCATCCGGCCCTGCGGTCGCTGGCGGCCGTGACCATCGTGGGCATGTTCACCGTGGTGGCGATGGCCTACTACCTGCCGCCGCTGGTGTTCCGTTTCCTGACGACGAAGAAAGGCCAGCCGCGCAAGGTGGCCTGGACGCTGGGGCGCTCCCTTCGGACCGGCTACATCTTCCTCGTGTTCCTCCTGGCGATGCTGGGACTCACGGTATGGACCTTCTTCCTGTTCCTGGGCGGTCCCACGCCCCGCAAGCGGGAAAAGTACCGCCGCGGCCTGATGAAGACGGCGCGGCTCGCGATGAAAGGCATTCCGGGCTGCCCGTACACGCTTTCCAATCCGCACGGGGAGGATTTCTCCAAGCCGGCGGTGTATATCTGCAACCACCAGTCTCACTTCGACATCCTGCCCATCATCGCCCTGCATCCGAAGGTAATCCTCATGACGAACGAATGGGTCTGGAACAGTCCGTTCTACGGCTATCTGATCCGGAAGGCAGAGTTCTACCCGGTGATGGAAGGGCTGGAGAAGAACCTCGCCCATATGAAGGACCTCGTGGCGCGGGGCTATTCCATCGTCATTTTCCCGGAGGGGACGCGGAGCCCGGACTGCCGGATCCAACGCTTCCACCGGGGCGCCTTCGTCTCCGCCCGGGAACTGGGACTGCCCATCCTGCCCCTCTACATCCACGGCTTCGGCTACGCCTTGCCCAAGCATGATTTCCTCCTGCGGAAAGCCGGGCTGTACATGGAGGTGGGCGAGCGGTTCGAGGTGCCGGAAGGCGACATCGCCGCGTTCACCCGGAAGGTCCGCCACGACTACGAGCGTGAGTATGCCCGCATCCGCCGCGAACGCGAGACGGCAGCGTACAACGCTCCTTATGTCCGGTACCAGTACCTGTACAAGGGGCATGAGGCCGATGTGGAATGCCGGAAAACGCTTACCCCGGAGACCATCGCCCGGGTCGATGCCCTGACGGGGGATTCGCTGGTCATCCCGGAAGCCGGCTGCGGCGTATATGCCCTCCTCGTGGCCCTGACGCATCCTGAAATGCGCGTGACGGCCTATGAGGAAGACGAAGAAAAGTACCTGACGGCCGCCCGCTGTGCGGGCGTTCCGGAGAATTTGACGTATATTTGCGGGAAATGCGAAGAATCCTGATCCTTCTTTTCCTCGTGCTTGGCACGGCCCTGCAGGCCCAGACCGTGAAGATCTGGGAGGGTACGCCCGTGCATGCCGGGTCCACCTTGACGGCCTACCTGCCGCAAGGGGAGCCGAAGGCCGCCGTGGTCGTGTGTCCGGGTGGCAGCTATTTCTGGCTGGACAAGGAAGGAGAAGGTGAACGGGTGGGCGAGTGGCTCGCCTCCGAGGGATTCGCCGCCTACGTGCTCCTGTACCGCACGGGCGGCTGGTTCAATTTCACGTTCCATACCCGGGCCGTGTTCGACGGCAACCGCCATCCGGACATGATCGCGGACCTGCAGCGGGCGATCACCATCGTCCGGCAGCAATTCGACGGCCCCGTGGGGGCGATGGGCTTTTCCGCGGGCGGTCATCTGGTGATGTCCGCGGCTGAGTTTTTCGGGACGGATTTCACGGGCCTCGCCGGCGGAACGTCCCTGCGCCCGGATTTCGTGGCGCCCGTCTATCCGGTCGTGTCCATGCGCGATCCGAGCACCCACGCCCGTTCCCGTCGTGGCTTGCTGGGCGATGGAAGGACCGGGAACCAGGTGATGCGGGATTCACTCTCGCTGGAGTGCCACGTGCGGCCCGATACGCCGCCCGTGTTCCTGCTCCGCTGCGACGACGACCCGGTCGTGGACCCGCACAATGCGGACCTGCTGGACGCCGCCTTGACGGAGAAGGGCGTGCCGCACCGCACCATCCGGTACCACGTGGGCGGACACGGATTCGGCGCGAACCCGGAGAAATTTACGGAGGAAACGGCCCGTTGGCAGGCCGAGTTCCTCGATTGGATAGAAGAGATCGACTATGGCAGACATTGAGTTCGAAAGGCCAGAAGCCATCAAGGCCTATCAGGAAGGACGCCTCGCGGAGGCCCTGCAATACCTGGCCGAGCATTCGAAGTACTATCAGCGGATGTTCGAGAGCTATCACATCGACATCGCGAAGATCCGGACGCTGGAGGACCTGGTGAAGATTCCGTTTACCGAAAAGAAGGACCTGCAGCTGTTCAACGACGATTTCCTGTGCTGCCCCAAGGAGAAGATCGTGGATTACGTCACGACTTCCGGCACCCTGGGGGATCCCGTGACCTTCGGCTGCACGGACCAGGACCTGGAACGCCTCGCGTTCAACGAGGAGAAATCCTTCGCCTGCGCCGGCGTGAAGCCCGGGGACATCGTCCAGCTGATGACCACCATCGACAAGCGCTTCATGGCCGGGCTGGCCTACTTCCTGGGCATCCGGAAGCTGGGCGCCAGCATCATCCGCGTCGGCAACGGCATCCCGGAACTGCAGTGGGACACCATCCAGCGGCTGAAGCCGGACACCATCATGTGCGTCCCATCCTTCATCCTGCGCCTGATCCAGTATGCGGAGGAGCACGGCATCGACTACCGGAACTCCTCGGTGCGGCGGATCATCGGCATCGGCGAAGGCCTGCGGGACCAGCATTTCGACCTGAACCTCCTGGGCCGCCGGATCAAGGAGAAATGGGACGTGGAACTGTTCGCGACCTATTCTTCCACCGAGATGGGCGCGACGTTCTCCGAGTGCCCCTACGGCTGCGGCGGACACGTCCATCCGGAACTCATCATCGTGGAAATCATCGGTGAGGACAACCTGCCGGTGCCCGACGGGGAAGTGGGCGAGATCGTGGTCACCACCCTCGGCGTCGAGGGCATGCCGCTTCTGCGCTTCCGCACGGGCGACATGGCCGCGAAGGTCACCGAGCAGTGCAAGTGCGGCCGCTGGTCGTACCGCCTCACCCCGCTCGTGGGCCGCAAGAACAATATGATCAAGCTCAAGGGTACCACCCTCTATCCGCCGGCCGTGAACGACGTGCTGGACAATGCGGACTATGTGGAGAACTATGTGGTCATCGTCGACGAAAGCGACGCCGGCACGGACGACGTGCTCGTGAAACTGGGCCTCAAGTACCAGCCGGAGTTCGACGCCGTGAAGGACCTCAAGGACCGCTTCCGCTCCCGCATCCGGGTGACGCCCCGCATCGAGATCTGCCCTCCGGCGGAGGTGGCGGCCATCCTGTATCCCGCCAAATCCCGCAAACCCGTGAAATTCATCGACAACCGACCCAAGCATGTTTGACGACATCCGCCCCTATACCGACGCGGAAATTCCCGCCGCCATGCAGCGCATCGTCGCCTATCCCGAATTCCGGGCGGTGAGCGGCTATCTGTTCCCGGACCGGCCGTTCGACGAGGTGGCCGCCCTCCTGACTTCCTCCCGTACGGTGGAGGAGTTCCAGAGCCGGTTCATGGTGCCAGTGGTGGAGGCCTTGATGGCCAAGACCACCGACGGCGTGACCGTGGAGGGGCTGGAGAAGCTGGATCCCGGGCAGGGGTATCTCTTCGTCTCCAACCACCGTGACATCGTGCTGGACGCCGCTTTCCTGCAGGTGCTGCTGCGCCGGGCGGGCCTCAGGACCTCCGAGATCACCTTCGGGGCGAACCTGATGCAGGGCGGCCTGGTGGTGGATTTCGGCAAGTCCAACAAGATGTTCCGGGTGGAGCGGCCGACGACGGTTTCCTCCCCCCGCGCGTTCCTGACCAGTTCCGTGCGCCTGTCGGAGTACATCCGGTGGACCATCACCGAAAAGAACGAGTCCATCTGGATTGCCCAGCGGAACGGGCGGACGAAGGACGGGGTGGACGCGACGGACCAGGGCATCATCAAGATGTTCTCCCTGGCCGGCGATATCCTGGACCTGCACATCATCCCGCTCGCCGTTTCCTATGAATGGGAGCCCTGCGACGTGCTGAAAGCGTCGGAGCTGACCGCCCTGGAGCGGGACCGCTATTACGAAAAGAAGCCCGGGGAGGACCTGAAAAGCATCCTCACCGGCATCACCCAGCCCAAGGGCCGGGTCCACTATACGGTCTGCGACCCGGTGACGGCGGAGGACCTCGCCCTCTGGCAGGACCTTCCCGTCAACACGTTCTGCCGCGAGACGGCGGCCCTGATCGACCAGCGCATCCGGGCCGGGTACAAGATCTGGCCGAACAACCGCATCGCCGCGGACTACCTGGAAGGCAATTCCTGGGGCGGCTACACGCCGCGGGAGAAGGCCGCCTTCGAGGCCCGTCTCGCCTCCATTCCGGAGGAATTGCGCTATACCGTCCTGAAAATCTACGCCGGACCCCTGCTATGAAAAAGATCTTGACCCTCCTCGCCGCCGCCTTCCTGGGCCTGAACCTGTCCGCCCAGGTGTTCACGGACGCATCGGCCTTTCCTGTGTACGGCAAGGCCTCCGACGCCACGAAAACCCGCTACCAGCGGCTTCCGGCCGCCCTCGAGGGCGTTTCCCGCGGCCCTGTCTGGTACCTCGGCACCCAGAGCGCGGGCCTGTACGTCCGCTTCCGGTCCAACTCCACGGCCATCCATGCGCGGTGGACATCGACCTACGGGAGCTGGCTGTCGAACATGAACCCGACGGGTGTCCGGGGCCTGGACCTGTACATCCTCGTGGACGGCGTCTGGCGGCCCGCCGGCGTCGGAAGGCCTTCGCAGGAGAAGACGAGCACCGACTGCCTGGTGAAGAACATGACCCCGGAGTGGCGGGAGTACATGCTGTACCTGTCGCTGTATGACGGGGTCGATTCCCTCGAAATCGGCGTCGATGAAGGGGCGTCCCTGGAGCAGCCCGTCGCCCGGACTCCGCGCACGGACCGCCCGGTCGTGATGTACGGCACCAGCATCCTGCAGGGGTGCAGCGCCAGCCGGCCGGGCATGGCCCATACGAACATGATCGCTCGCGCCCTGGACCGCGAAGTCATCAACCTGGGTTTCAGCGGGAACGCCCTGCTGGACCCGGAAATCGCCCGCCTGATGGCCTCCGTGCCCGATCCGTCCGTGTTCGTGCTGGACTACGCGCCCAACGCCTACGCCCCGATGATCAAGGAACACGGCGAGGAATTCTTCCGCATCCTCCGCGACGCGCATCCCGACGTGCCGGTGATCTTCGTCGAGGACGTCATCTTCCCGCACACGCTGTTCGACAGCGCTATCCGGAAGGAAGTGGAGGACAAGAACTTCGAGCAGAAGGCCCTGTTCGAGCGCCTGAAGAGCCAGGGAGAGAAGCTGATCTTCTACATTCCCGCCGCGGCGATGACGATGCCGGACGGCGAGACCACGGCCGACACGATCCATCTGACGGATCTCGGCATGCAGCGCTATGTGGACCTGGTCCTCCCGGTCATCCGTGAGGCCCTGCGCCTGTCCGGGCAGGTTCCCGCGCCGGAGCAGGCGATCGGCGTGTTCGACTCCGGGACGGGCGGCCTGACCGTGCTGGAAAAGCTGCTGGAGCTGGACGCCTTCGAAAACGCGACCGGCGCCGAGCGGGCGGACGGTGTGCCGGACCTGGGAAAGGAAAGATTCCAGTACCTGGCCGACCAGGCCAATATGCCTTACGGCACCTACGATGCGGCCGGTAAGGCGGACTACCTGCGGCAGCTGGTGGTCGCCGACGCCGATTTCCTGATGGGCGACCGGTACAGCCGGGATGCCGCCGAGAAGGATCCCTCCGGCTGGAAGAGCCGTTGCAAGATCCTCGTCATCGGCTGCAACACGGCGACGGCCTACGGGCTGGACCTGGTGCGGAAAAAGCTGGACGAGGCCGGCGACGGCGTGAAGGTCATCGGGGTCATCGAGGCCGGCTCCAAGGCGGCCCTGAAGGCCCTGGCCGATGAGGAACAGCCTTTCGCCATCGGCGTGCTCGCCACGCAGGGAACGATCTCTTCGGGCGCCTATGAACGCACCCTGAAGGCCCTGGCGGCCGAGCAGGGCGTCGACGGCCGGATGACGGTCGTCAGCCAGAGCGGTTACGGCTTCGCTGAGGCCGTGGACGGGGAACCGGATTTCGTGGACGTGCGCCTGAAGGCGCCGCGGGCGTCTTACCGGGGACCGCGCATCGGCACCGGCGACGCCGACATCAAGGCATACTTGCTTCCGGTCTATCGTTTCGAGACAAAGCGGCACGCCCTGCTGGGCGCCAAGGACGGCATCCAGCTGAACGCCGCCGCCAACTACGCCCGCTTCAACCTGGTCTCGCTCGTGGAGCGGCACCGCTTGAGCGGCAGCACGGTTCCGCTGAAGGCGGTCATCCTGGGCTGCACGCATTATCCCTTCCATCTGGAGACGATGCAGAAGGTGGTCCGGGAGCTCCGGGAGTATCGCGAAAACGGACGCTATCCCTACCGGGACCTCCTGGCAGAGGACCTCGTCTTCATCGACCCGGCCCATGACATGGCCGTCGAGTGCTACCGCCTCCTCCTGGAGGACGGCCTGCTGGCCGAAGATGGGACTGCGGCGATGGATGCGTTCATCTCCGTCCCGGCCGCGGAAATCGACCCCGCCTGCCTGACTCCGGACGGGAAGCTCACCTATGAATTCAAGTACGGCCGGAATCCGGGGGACGACCCCTGCACCCGCCCGGTGCCCTTCTCCCGCTCCAACCTGGACCCCGAAAACCTGGCGCGGATCCGGGAGATGCTGCCGCGCAGCTATTCCCTGATCGAGCCCGGTTTGTAGGTTTTTATTATCTTTGCAGCGAATGCCGATCCACAGCGATATGGTTTGGGACCCGCTCCGGAAGAAGAGCGTCCGGCTGACCCCCGAGGAGGAGGTCAGGCAGTGGTTCATATCCGTCCTGCACGAGGGGATGAAGGTCCCCGAGCACATGATGGGCAGCGAGGTGTCCCTGACCTGGAACGGCCTGGATTACCGGGCCGACATCGTCGTGTATGACCGGCAGGCGCGTCCGCTCCTGGTGGTCGAATGCAAGCGGCCGGAGGTGGAGCTGACGCAGGAGGTGGTGGACCAGGCCATCCGCTACAACAACGCGCTGGACGTGCGTTACATCGTGATTACCAACGGGTTGAAAACCTTTATGTTCGAGCGCCACACGGACGGGTTCGTCTTCGTGGAAAAGGCCCCGCTCTGGGAGGATATGCTATGTCGACGATAACGGAAGGATATCTGGACGCGCCGGTCTTCCGGCTGGTGTCGGACGTAGCGGCGGACCTCGGGGTGCGCGCCTTCGTCATCGGCGGCTATGTTCGCGACTGCTTCCTGGGCCGTCCCAACACGGATATCGACATCGTCGTGGAGGGGAGCGGCATCGCCCTCGCGGAAGCCGTGGCGGCGAAGGTCCATACGAACGTGAGCGTGTTCAAGAACTTCGGCACCGCGATGCTGCATTACAAGGGCATCGAGGTGGAGTTCGTGGGCGCGCGCAAGGAGTCCTACAACCGCGATTCCCGGAAGCCCATCGTGGAGGACGGGACGCTGGAAGAGGACCAGCTGCGGCGGGATTTCACCATCAATGCGATGGCTTTCAGCCTGTGCAAGGAGGATTTCGGCGCGCTCGTGGACCCCTTCGGGGGCATCCGCGACCTCGCGGCCGGCATCATCCGCACCCCGCTCCAGCCCGAACAGACCTACAGCGACGACCCGCTGCGCATGCTCCGCGCCATCCGCTTCGCCGCGCAGCTCTCCACCCCCGAACACGCCTTCACCATCGTCCCGGAATCGCTGGAAGCGATGCGGGCGATGAAGGACCGCCTGAAGATCCTTTCCTCCGAACGCATCGTGGAGGAGGTGAACAAGATGCTCGTCACCCGGAAGCCGTCCATGGCCTTCCGCCTGATGGACGAAACCGGCCTGCTGGAGCAGTTCCTCCCGCAGCTGGTTCAGCTCAAGGGCGTGGAAACCGTGGAGGGAAAGGGCCACAAGGAGAACTTCTCCCATACCCTGCAAGTGCTTGACAACGTGGCGGAAAGCGAGGAAGGGGAGCCCAACCTCTGGCTCCGCTGGGCCGCGCTCCTGCACGACATCGGCAAGCCCGCCTCCAAGCGCTACGCGCCGGGCCAGGGCTGGACCTTCCATGGGCACGAAGTCATCGGCGCCCGGATGGTCCCGAAGATCTTCCAGGGCCTGAAGATGCCCCTGAACGAGAAGATGAAGTACGTGCAGAAGCTGGTGAACCTGCACCTGCGCCCGATCGCCCTCGTGGACGACGAGGTGACGGATTCCGCGGTGCGGCGGCTCCTGTTCGACGCCGGCGACGACATCGACGACCTCATGCTCCTCTGCCACGCCGACATCACCTCCAAGAATCCCGCGAAGGTCGCCCGCCTGCACCGCAACTTCCAGCTGGTGAAGGAGAAACTGGTGGAGGTGGAGGAGAAGGACAAGATCCGCAACTGGAAGAACCCCATCACCGGCGACTACGTGATGGAGGTCTTCGGCATCGGCCCGTGCAACACCATCGGCCAGATCAAGGAGCACGTCAAGAACGCCATCCTGGACGGCGACATCCCCAACACCTTCGAGGCCGCCGACGCCCTGATGCGCGAGAAGGCCGCGGAGCTGGGTCTCACGCCGGTGAAATAAAACCCTCGCCATGATCGACGCATACCTCGCATACATCCGGGACATCCGGCGGTATTCGCCGCGGACGCAGGCCATCTACGGGGATGTCCTGGCGGATTTCTCGCAGTTCTGCGAGGGGGAGGTCGTGGCGTCGCTCACGCCGTCGATGCTGCGGCGGTATGAGGCCGATTGCATCAATCGGGGCCTGAAGCCGCGGACGGTGCACCAGCACATGTCGGTCCTGAGCAGTTTCTGCCGGTTCCTGATGCAGCAGGGCGCCTTGAAGTCCAATCCCGCCCGCACCGTCAAGCGGCCCAAGATGGAGAAGCGGCTCCCGGAGTTCTATCAGGAAAAGTCGATGGATGAATACTTCAAGGCCACCGACCATTGGGCCGGGGAGGACGAGCTGGAGATCCTGGAGAGCTATGGTCCGGCGCCGGCGGACAAGACCGCCGTGGAGCTCTACCGCGCCCGCCTGCGCCGCCTCATCGTCAGCCTGCTCTTCGGGACGGGCATCCGCCGGGCGGAGCTCATCGGCCTGAAAGCAGGCTCCTTCAACGAGGCCCGGCAGGTGCTGCGAGTCCTGGGTAAAGGCGACAAAATGCGAGAAATTCCGGTGGTCCCTTCACTTTGTCACGAAATTTGCTTATATTTGAAAGCAGTTGAGTCGATGAGAGGCAGCGCGCCGCCCGCGGAAAGCCCCCTCCTCGTAACGGAAAAGGGAAGACCCCTGTACCCCAATTACGTGGACCGGACCATCAAGGTGGAACTCGACGGCTACGGCATCACCGGGAGGAAATCCCCCCACGTGCTCAGGCATACGGTCGCCACGGCCCTCCTGGACGACGGCGCCGACCTGAATGCCATCAAGGAGATGCTCGGCCACGCGAACCTCGCCGCCACGCAGGTGTACACGCACAACTCCGTCGACCGGCTGAAAAAAGTGTATAACAACGCCCATCCCAGGGCAAAAAACGGAGGCTCAAATGATTAATGTGAAGTCCCTGAAGTTCGATGCAGCCAAGGATCTGCTCGACTATGTGGAAAAGAAAGTCGGCAAGGTGGAGAAGTTCTTCGACAACCTCGGCGACATCGACGTCACCCTCTCTCTCTCCCCGGAACCCGAGAACAAATGTGTCCGGCTCCAAACCCGTTTCCCCGGTGAAGACCTCGTGATCGAGCGTCACGCGCATACCTTCGAGGAAGCCGTCACCGAAGCGGCCGACGCGATGAAGGAAAAGATCGTCCGCGCGAAGGAAAAACGGTTCGAGAAATAATCCTTTGAACAGCTTGCTGGCGGCCACGTGGCCGCCTTTTTTTCGTGGAATAAATTGACTATGAAAAGATTTTGCGCCTGCCTCCTGCTGGTCCTGCTGCTGGGCGCGCCGCTGGGGGCGCAGGGTTTCCTGAAAGGGAAGATCCTGTATTTCGACGCCGGGGACAACCTGAGCGAACGGAGTGGAAGCAGCTTCAAGTTCTCCCTCCTCGGTGGCCTGTCGGTGAGTTCGTCCCTGTCCCTCTTCTCCGTGGAACGCGCCTTGGAAAAGGCGGCGGACGACAACGACATCGCGATGGTCTTCTTCCGGCCGGACAAGATTTCGGCGGGGATGGCCGCGCGCGAGGAACTGCGCCAGAGCCTGGCGCGTTTCGCCGCGAAAGGGAAACCCGTCGTCTGCTACGGGGTCACGTTCGACACCGGTTCCTATTACCTGGGGTCCGTGGGCGACCGCGTCTTCATGCATCCCGGATCCAGCGGAACCCTGATGGGCCCGTCCTCCACCCAGCTGTATTACAAGGACTTGCTGGACTCCCTGGGCGTCCGGATCCAGCTGATCCGGCACGGTAGCTACAAGTCGGCCGGCGAGCCCTATGTCCGCAGCGAGATGTCCGAGGAGAACCGGCAGCAGTATCAGGCCCTGCTCGGGTCCATCTGGGAGCCGATGGTGGAGGAAATGGCCTCCTCCCGTGGCGTCCCCGCCGATTCGCTCCGCGCCTGGATCGCCTCCCTCCGGCTCTCGACTTCCCAGGACTGGCTGGAGAAGGGGCTGGTGGACGGTTTGAAATACCGGGATGAGATGGAGGATTACCTGTGCCATCTCTTCGGCAAGGCCGATGTGGACGACCTGAAGAAGGTCTCGATGTCCGAGTATGTCGAGTCGCTCAGGGACAACGGTTCCAAGAAGGTCGCCGTCCTGTATGCGGAAGGGGAGATCGTCCGCTCCGGAAGCGGGATCGCCGGCGAGAAGTTCGCCCGCGAGATCGCGAAGGTCCGGGCCGATTCCTCCATCAAGGCCGTGGTCTTCCGGGTCAATTCCCCCGGCGGCGAAGTCGTGGCCTCGGAGATGATCCGCCGCGAGATCGAAGCGCTCCGGAAGGACAAGCCCGTCATCGCGAGCTATGGGGACTACGCCGCCTCGGGCGGCTACCTGATCTCGGCGGGAACGGACCGGATCTTCGTGGACAACGCCACGCTGACCGGGTCCATCGGCGTGTTCGGACAGGTCGTCTCGTACGGCGAGGCGCTGAACAAGAAACTGCACATCCATCCTTTCACCGTCGGGACGCACGAGCACAGCGACATGGGCTCCGGGATGCGCCCGCTGGATGAAAAGGAACTGGCCCGGTATCAGGCGGATATCGACGGCATCTACGACGAATTCGTCCGGGTGGTGTCCGACGGCCGCGGCATGGACCGGAGCGCCGTCGAGGCCGTCGCGCAGGGGCGCGTCTGGTCCGGCCGGGACGCCTTGAAGAACGGCCTGGCCGACGAGAAAGGCCTCCTGCTGGACGCCGTCAAGTATGCGGCCAAGCGAGCCGGCCTGGACAAGTACGGCATCGCGGTGTACCCCGAGAAGAACGACCTGCTGGGCGATCTCCTGTCCCTCGCGAAGGAAACGGACCAACCGATGATCCGTGTCCGGGAAATCCTGCCGGCCGGCTTCACCACCGTCGCTCGCATGCCTTATGTCGAACTTGACAAGAATGGAAGATGAAATACGCGAAGATCATCCTGTGGGCGGCCTTGACGCTGGTGGCGTCGGCGGCCTTCGCCCAGACTGAGGCCAACCGGAACCGGCTCGCCGAAATCGAGAAAATGGAAGTCAAGGCCAAGAAAGGCGGTCCGAAGTTCGACCGGTTCGGGATCCGGCTGGTGCCGGAAATCGGATACGGGGCCCATCTGGTCAAGTCGGAAGACTTCCGTTCCCAGGGAATGGACTCCGGGCAGGCGTACTTGCAGGCCCTGGACGTGTTTTACCGGCCGTTCGTCTGGGGAAGCGTGCACGTAGGCGCGGCCATCGGCATGGACTGGTTCAAGATCCGGGACATGCTTTTCATCCAGGATGATGACCATAACGTCCTGGTCGCGCCGTTCCCGGAAGAAGACAAGGAAAAGGATGCGAAATACCGTTCCTCCGTCTCGGCATGGACGGTGACGGTTCCCGCCACCCTCCAGTTCCATTTCGGAAGCTTCAACGTCAGACTGGGCGCCGAGGCGCTCTACTCTTTCTCGCCCAAGGTCCGGCTGGACATCACGAAGAAGGATTTCCGGGAATTCACGGAGAGCAAAGGGTGCAAGATCCGGAACTTCGGCTACGATTTCGTGGCCGCGGCCTCTTTCGGGCACTTCGGTGTCTTCGGAAAGTTCCGGCCCGCCTCCGTCCGATGGTTCCCCGAGCCGGGACCGACGATGTCCACCTGGACGGTGGGCGTCTGCCTGACGACATTCTGACCGGCCCCCTGTGGGATTGTCATCTGCGGAATCCATATTCCGCAGATTTTTTTTATATTTGTAAGTTATTAAAACGCTGACCGAATGAACTGCAAATCTCTCCTCCTTGGCCTGGCCCTTGCCGCCGTCGCGTGCGGGCAGGCCCCCCAGAAGAAATCGAACCTTCCCGTCTATCTGGACGACGCCCAGCCCCTCGAGGCGCGGGTGGAAGACGCCTTCTCGAAGATGACCCTCGACGAGAAGATCGCGATGGTCCATGCGCAGTCCAAGTTCAGTTCGCCGGGCGTGCCGCGCCTGGGGATTCCCGAGGTGTGGTGCACCGACGGCCCCCACGGCATCCGCGCGGAAGTCCTCTGGGACGAGTGGGACCAGGCCGGCTGGACCAACGACTCCATCACGGCGTTCCCGGCCCTGAGCGGCCTGGCGGCCACCTGGGACCGCGAGCTCTCCCGCCTCTACGGCAAGAGCATCGGCGAGGAAGCCCGCTACCGGAACAAGACCGTGCTGCTGGGCCCCGGCGTGAACATCTACCGGTTCCCGCTGAACGGCCGTAACTTCGAGTACATGGGCGAGGACCCGTATCTCGCGGGCGAGATGGTCGTTCCCTACATCGAGGGCGTGCAGTCCAACGGCGTCGCGGTGTGCGTGAAGCACTACGCGCTCAACAACAGCGAGGTGAACCGCCACGTGGCGAACACCATCGTGGACGACCGCACCCTGTATGAAATCTACCTCCCGGCCTTCAAGGCGGCGGTCCAGAAGGGCCACGCCTGGTCCGTCATGGCCGCCTACAACCTCTATAACAACGAGCACCTGTGCTCCAACGAGGTCCTGCTGGACAAGATCCTCCGCGGGGAATGGGGCTTCGACGGCGTGGTGATCAGCGACTGGGGCGGCGTTCACAACACGCTCGGGACCGCGAAGCACGGCGTGGACTTGGAATACGGTTCCTGGACCGACGGCCTCACCATGGGCAAGACCAACGCCTATGACAGCTATTATCTCGCCGCTCCCTACAAGGAGGCCATCCAGAAGGGCGAGATCGGCACCGAGGAGCTGGATGCCCGCGTGAAGCGGATCCTGCGCCTCATCTTCCGCACCTCCATGGACCGTAACCGTCCGTTCGGCAGCCAGACTTCGCCGGAGCATTATGCCGCGGCCCGCAAGATCGGCGCCGAGTCCATCGTCCTCCTCAAGAACGACGGCGGTGTCCTGCCGATGGCCGCGAAGCCGGGCAAGATCCTCGTCGTGGGCGAGAACGCCGTCAAGATGATGACCGTGGGCGGCGGCTCCTCCTCCCTGAAGGCGAAGCTGGAAGTTTCCCCGCTGGACGGCATCAAGGCCCGCTGGCCGGAAGCCGAGGTCGTCTGGGAGCGCGGCTACGTGGGCGACGTGGGTGGTGAGTACAACGGCGTGTCCACCGGCCAGGATCTCCGCGAATCCCGCGATGCGGCTACCCTCATCGCCGATGCGGTGAAGGCCGCGCAAGGCGCCGACTACGTGATCTTCATCGGCGGCCTGAACAAGTCCGACCGGCAGGATGCCGAGGGCCTGGACCGTGTCCAGTACGGCCTGCCTTACGGCCAGGACGCCGTCATCGAGGCGCTGGCCGCCGCGACGGACAAGCTCGTCGTGGTGAACATCTCCGGCAACGCCGTGGCGATGCCGTGGGTGGAGAAGGTCCCCGCCATCGTCCAGGACTGGTACCTGGGCACCCAGGCCGGCCATTCCCTGGCCGATGTCCTGTCCGGCGACGTGAACCCCTCCGGCCACCTGCCGTTCACCATCCCCGTCTCCTACGCCGACAACCCCGTCCAGACGGAGAAGCAGTATCCCGGCATTCTCCGGGACGGCACTTTCGAGGGCCTGCCGATCATGGACATGGAATACACCGAGGGCATCTACGTGGGCTACCGCTGGTATGACATCCACGGCGGCGTCCTCTTCCCGTTCGGCTACGGCCTGAGCTACACCACCTTCGCGTTCGGCGAGCCGAAGATCGACCGGAAGTCCATGAAGGAGAACGGCACCGTGACGGTGACCGTGCCCGTGACGAACACCGGTTCCGTCGCCGGCGCCGAGGTCGTCCAGCTGTATATCACCGACGTGGAGGCTTCCGTGGGCCGTCCCGCCAAGGAGCTCAAGGGTTTCGCCAAGGTGTGCCTCGAGCCCGGCCAGAAGGCCGACGTGAGCTTCACCATCGACAAGGACGCCCTCAGCTTCTTCGATGCGGACAAGCACGCCTGGGTGGCTGAGAAGGGCACATTCCGCGCCCTCGTCGCCGCTTCCGCGCAGGATGTCAAGGGTTCCGTCGAGTTCGAGCTGAAATAGTGGCGGCCAAATCCTATACCGAGACGGACCGGCAGGTCCGCAGCCTCATCGAGGAGGTCAAGTCCGGCGTGTTCAAGCCGGTGTATCTCCTGATGGGGGAAGAGCCGTACTATCCCGACCTCCTGTGCCAGGCGATCATCGACAACTGCCTGCAGGACTGGGAGAAGGACTTCAACGAGCTCATCTGCTACGGGGCCGATGTCGATGCCGACGCGGTGATCACCGCGGCCCGGCGGTTCCCGATGATGGCGGAGCGGCAGCTGGTGGTGGTGAAAGAGGCCCAGGCGATGAAGACGCTCGAGGACCTCGCCCTCTACTGCCAGAAGCCGCTGGATTCCACCGTGCTGGTCATCCTGATGCACGGGGCCTCCGCCGACAAGCGCAAGTCCCTGTACAAGACCGTCCTGAAGCAGGGCGTCATCGTGGAATCCCTGCCCCTGCGGGACTACGAGACGGAGAAGTGGGTCATGACCTATTACTCCGAGCGGGGGTTGCAGATCGACCCGGAAGGCGCCCGGCTGCTGGTGGAATCGACCGGAACCGACCTCGGGCGGATCGCCGTCGAGACGGAGAAGCTCCTGAAGAACCTCCCCGAGGGGGTGAAGTCCATCTCACCGGAGGACATCGAGAAGAACGTGGGCATCAGCCGGCAGTTCAGCATCTTCGAGTTGACGAAGGCGCTGTCCTTCCGCGACGCGGCCCGGGCCGTGAAGGTGGCCCGGAACGTCGGCGAGACCCCGAAGTTCGCCATGCCCATGGCCGTGAGCATGCTGTACACGCACTTCAACCGCATCCTCCGCTACCATGCCTTGCTGCAGGCGGGGCAGGGGGGCGACGGCGCCGCCAAGGCGAAGGTCCTGGGCGTGAATCCGTATTTCTTCAAGGAATACGACGCGGCCGTGAAGAAGTACTCGCTGAAGCAGACGATGCGCGTCATTTCCCTCCTGAACGACTACGACTTCAAGGGGAAGGGCGGCGAAGTCGGGGAGGCCACCCCGGCGGACCTGCTGGTTGAACTAACAACAAAAATTTTGAATATTTAGAAAATAATTATTGCAATTCAATAAATTATTTCTATATTTGCAGAAAACAACACCGTTATGGCACTCATAGAAGTCAAACATGTGACCAAGCACTTCGGGGAGAAGGTGGCGCTGGACGACGTGTCCATCGACATCCCCGAAGGGAAGATCTTCGGCCTGCTGGGGCCGAACGGGGCGGGCAAGTCCACGCTCATCCGCATCATCAACCGCATTACGATGGCGACCGCCGGCGAAGTCTGGTTCAACGGCCGCCCCATCACGGACGATGACGTCGCCCACATCGGCTATCTGCCGGAGGAGCGTGGCCTGTACCGCAAGATGAAGGTCGGCGACCAGGCGATGTACCTCGCGCAGCTGCGGGGCATGTCCTCCCGGGACGCCGCCCGCGCCCTCAAGGACTGGTTCGTCCGCTTCGGCATCCAGGACTGGTGGAACAAGAAGGTGGAGGAGCTCTCCAAGGGCATGGCCCAGAAGGTCCAGTTCATCACCACCGTCGTGCACAAGCCGTCCCTGATGATCCTGGACGAGCCGTTCTCCGGCTTCGACCCGGTCAATGCGGACCTCATCCGCAAGGAAATCCTCCGGCTCAAGGAGGAAGGCGCGACCATCATCCTCTCCACGCACAACATGGAGTCGGTGGAGGAGCTCTGCGACGAGATCGCCCTCATCAACAAGGCCCGGCTGGTCGTCACCGGCGGGACGGACGACATCCGTCACCGCTTCGGCGAGGACAACGTCGAGATCGAGTACACGGAGGACTTTGTCCGCAAGACGGAGGTCCTTAGCCGCGAGAAGGCGCCGGCCCGCCTGACCGAACTCATCGAGGGCGGCATCCGGATCAATGCCTACCGCGAGCTCGTCCCGCGCATGAACGACATCTTCATCAAACTCGTAACTGAAACGGAAGGGGAGGGCAAATAGTATGAATCTCAAGAAATTAGGCATCATCATCCAGCGGGAATACCTGAACAAGGTCAAGAAGAAGTCCTTCCTGCTCACCACCTTCGGCGTTCCGATCCTGTTCGCCGGCATGTACGCCGTGATGCTCTTCGTCATGCTCAAGGCGGAGGGCGACTCCAAGCGCATCGCGGTCATCGACAACTCCGGCATCGTGATGGAGAAGCTCGAGGACACCAAGCTGATCACCTTCACGCAGCTTTCCGAGACGGATCCCGAGGCGGTCAAGAACCGGCTGGGCGAGTATGACGCGGACGTCCTCCTGTACATCTCTCCGCTGGACAGCGCCACCAAGTCCGTGACGGCGACCACCTACGCCGACAAGCCCATGGGCATGGAGACGGCCGAGGCCATCGAGCACCGCATCAACGACGCCGTGGAGGCCTACCGCATCGACTCCTATGACATCCCCGGCCTGGAACAGATCATGGAGGACGTCCATTCCAACGTCCATCTGACGTCCTACACCGTGGACGAGGAGGGCAAGGAAACCATCTCCCAGAGCGAGGTCTATATGATCGTGTCGATGGTCCTCGCGATGGCCCTGTACATGTTCATCGCGCTGTTCAGCGGCATGGTCATGTCCAGCGTCATCGAGGAGAAGACCAGCCGCGTGGTGGAGGTGCTCGTCTCCTCCGTGAAGTCCACCGAGCTGATGTTCGGCAAGATCATCGGCGTCGCCCTCGTGGCCCTGACGCAGTTCCTGCTGTGGATCGTCCTCACGCTGATGATCATCGGCATCCTGGGCGGCATCATTGGCATGGACAAGATCACGGGTACCTTGAGCCAGAACCAAGTGGAGACGATGCCGGGAATGACGTCCATGAACGACGCGATGGGGAACACCCTCAGCATGGAGCAGCTCCAGGCCCTGACCGACACGACCGCCGTGGCCGAAGGCCCGACCGGCATGGAGGCCGTCCTGGGCACGCTCGGCTCCCTGAACTACACGGAGCTCATCGTCTCCTTCCTCCTGTTCTTCCTGTTCGGCTACCTGCTGTATGCGTCGCTGTTCGCGGCCATCGGCTCGGCCGTGGAGAACGAGGCGGACACGCAGCAGCTGCAGATTCCGGTGACGGTGCCGCTGCTGATCGGCTTCTTCATCGCCTTCTACGCCTTCCGCGCGCCGGAAAGCACCATCGTCTGGTGGGGCTCGATGATCCCCTTCACCTCGCCGATCGTGATGCTCGCGCGCCTGCCGTTCGGCGTCCCGATGTGGGAGCTCTGCCTGTCCATCGGCCTCCTCATCCTGACCTTCTTCGTCTGCGCCTGGGCGTCCGCGAAGATCTACAAGGTGGGCATCCTGATGTACGGCAAGAAATCGACATTCAAAGACTTGTGGAAATGGTTAAAGCAGAACTAGCAGCGCTCTGTCTCCTCGCCGCGGTCTCCTGTTCGCAGGGGCCGCGGATGGAGTGGAAGCGCGTCGCGATGGACGGCAGCCGGACCGGTGTGGTCGCGGTGAACGCCGAGAACGTGGACACGGCCCTGGGCGCGTTCGAGGACGATTATATCGCCCCGAACGGGCGGCATTTCACGGACGGGGCGACCCCGGAAGTGGCCGCGATGCTCATGGAAGTCCAGCCCAAGATGGCGCACCTCAAGGTCGTGGTGGGCCACAACGCCCGGTTCATGGACAATCCCCGGACCGAGTGCGACCTCCCGATCGGCAACCTCGTCGCGGACGCCCTCCGCGCGAAGGCGGCCGACTATTTCCAGGTGCCGGTGGAGTTCGCCCTCACCAACTACGGCGGCATCCGCATCCCGATGCCGGAAGGGGCCGTCACCCTGGACGACATCGAGTCCATGTTCCCGTTCAAGAACTACATGTGTCTGGCGAAGGTGCGGGGGAGCGAACTGACCCGCCTGCTGGAGCAGCTCGCGAAGACGCCCGCCTTCCAGGCCGTGAGCGGCTGCCGGGTGAAGGTCAAGGCCCATGAACTCGTGGAGGCGGAGGTGGATGGCGCACCCATCGACCCGAAACGCCTGTACAACGTGGCCACGATCGACTTCCTCCTGTCCGGCGGGGACGGCATCGCCGTCGGCGCCCGGGCCGAGGACGTGAAGCTCACCACGGTCCTGATGAAGGACGTGATGCTGGACTTCATCCGGGCCAAGGAAGAGGCCGGCGAGATCATCGACTATCAGAAGGACGGACGCGTCGTCATGGAGGACTAAGGTATGGACAAGACAGCAAGAATCCTCTTCATCTGCCTCTCCGTGGCCCTGGCCGCGGGCGTGGGCTATTTCTGGAAAACCCGGAACGCGGAGCCTCGGACCCATCTGGTCATCCTGCATGCGAACGACACGCACAGCCATTTCGAGCCGGTGCGGGACGACGAGTATCCCGGCATGGGCGGTGTCATCGAACGGGCCGCCTACCTGGACAGCGTCCGCGTGGCGGAAGGCCCGGAGAACGTGCTCCTGCTGCACGCGGGCGACTTCAGCCAGGGAACGACCTATTTCTCCGAACTGGGCGGCAACCTGGAGATCCAGGCGCTGAACGCGTTCAAGTACGATGTCGTCACCCTCGGCAACCATGAGTTCGACAACGGCCTGGAGGACCTGGGCCGCCGGCTCTCCTCGCTGGAAATGCCGGTCGTCGTGTGCAACTACGACTTTTCGCCCTTCGAGGCGGGGAAGTACATCAAGCCCTACGTGATCCTCGAGAAGGCGGGGCTGAAGATCGGCGTGATCGGCGTCCTGTGCGACCTCAAGTCGATGGTCGCCGGTGACATCGCCGAGCGTGTCCCCGAGTTCCCGATGGTGGAGACCGTGCAGAAGTACGCGGACCTCCTGAAGGTCGACGAGGGCTGCGACCTGGTGATCGCCCTCACGCACATCGGCTACACGGAGCATACGCCCGGGGACATCACGGACCCGATCCTGTGCTCCAGGACCCGGAACCTCGACCTCATCGTGGGCGGCCATTCGCACACGTTCCTGGAGGAGATGGTCTATCTCCCGAACGTGGACGGCGTTCCGACGCCGATCGTCCAGGACGGCTGCTACGGGGTCTTCTGGGGACGGATCGATTACAGTCTGTAAGGGATCCGGACGGAAACCATGACGATCGGGAGGGCACGGCGCCCTCCCGATTTCGTTTTATTATCCAAAGAATATATTCGGGAAATGTGAATATTCTTAATATTTTTTAAGGAGTTTCTTGTAAATTAAAAATTTTTATTATAAATTAGCACATTAAATGCCTGAAAAACTATTTTTTCTTCTAAACCTTATCTAATGAGAACCAAGCTATTAACCTATCTGCTCTGTGTCGGCTCCCTCCTCCTTGGGCTGGTGACGGCTTCTGCACAGACGCGGACGGTCCGCGGTACGGTCGTCTCGGCTGAAGACGGAGAACCGGTCGTCGGAGCGTTCGTGACGGTGGAAGGCCAGACCAAGATCGGATCCATCACGGACCAGGACGGTAACTTTGTCCTGGACAAGGTGCCGCAAAATGCGAAGAACCTCGTGGTTTCCTTCATGGGCTATGAGGAGACGAAAGTTCCAGTGCAGGACAACGTCCGCGTCGCCCTCCGGCCGGATTCCGAAGTCCTCGAGCAGGCGGTCGTGACCGGTATGACCCAGGTGGACCGCCGCTTGTTCACCGGTTCTTCCGCCAAGCTGGACGCGGAGGAAACGACGCTGGCCGGTGTGGCCGACGTTTCCCGCTCGCTGGAAGGACGTGTCGCCGGTGTCTCCGTGCAGAACGTCTCCGGTACTTTCGGTACGGCTCCGAAGATCCGCGTCCGCGGCGCGACCTCCATCTACGGCTCCTCCAAGCCGCTGTGGGTCGTCGATGGCGTGATCATGGAAGACGTCGTGGAAGTGGATGCGGAATCCCTGTCCTCCGGTGATGCCAACACCCTGATCTCCTCGGCCATCGCCGGTCTGAACTCCGACGATATCGAGAGTTTCGACATCCTGAAGGACGGCTCCGCGACCTCCATCTACGGCGCCCGCGCCATGGCCGGCGTTATCGTCGTCACCACGAAGAAGGGTAAGACCGGCAGCAGCCGGATCTCCTATACGGGTGAATACACGATGCGCCTGAAGCCGAATTACGCGACCTTCAACATCATGAATTCCCAGGACCAGATGGCCGTTTACCAGGAACTGGAACAGAAGGGCTATCTGAACTATGCGACGACGGCCAACGATTCCGAGAGCGGTATCTATGGCAAGATGTACGAACTGATCACCCTGTACGACAAGACGTCGGGCCAGTTCGGCCTGGAGAATACGGACGAGGCCCGGGCCGCCTACCTGCGTGCCGCCGAAATGCGCAACACCAACTGGTTCGACCGCCTGTTCACCTACAACATCCAGCACAACCATTCCGTCTCGATGTCCGGCGGTACCGACAAGGGAAACTACTACGCCTCCCTGTCCATCATGGATGACCCGGGCTGGACGCTCCAGAGCTCCGTCCAGCGTTACACCGGCAACATCAACAGCACGTTCCGGATCCTGAAGAACCTCTCGCTGAACGTCATCACGAACGCGTCCTATCGTACGCAGAAGGCTCCGGGCACCCTCGGTTCCAGCGTCGATGTCGTCCGCGGCGCCGTCAAGCGCGACTTCGACATCAACCCGTATTCCTACGCGCTGAATACGTCCCGCGCCCTGGATCCGAACGAGTTCTACACCCGCAACTACGCTCCGTTCAACATCATCCACGAGCTCGAGAACAACTACATGGACTTGGATGTGACGAACCTCCGTTTCCAGGGCGAGCTGAAATGGAAGCTGTTCCAGAAGCTGGAGCTGTCCGCCCTCGGCGCGGTCAAGTACTCCGCTTCCACGCGCGAGCACTACATCCTGGACGATTCCAACCAGGCGCAGGCCTACCGTTCCATGGAGACGACCACGATCCGGGATTCCAACTCCTACCTGTACACCGATCCCGACGATCCGTACGCGCTTCCGGTCACCGTGCTCCCTTACGGCGGTATCTTCCAGCGGACGGACAACAAGATGTTCGGCTGGGACATGCGACTGGCCGCCTCTTACAATGACACCTTCTTCACGGACCACACCGTGAACCTGTACGGCGGTATGGAAACCAACTCCATCGACCGTCACGCGATCTGGTTCCGCGGCTGGGGCATGCAGTATTCCATGGGCGAGAAGTCCAACTACGACTGGCGCGTCTTCAAGAAGGGCGCCGAAGAGGGCACGAACTATTTCACGATGTCCAACACCTTCGACCGCCGCGCCGCCTTCTTCGGCACGGGAACCTATTCCTACAAGGGGCGTTACAGCCTGAACGGAACCATCCGCTACGAGGGTTCCAACCAGCTCGGCAAGAGCCGTCAGGCCCGCTGGCTTCCTACCTGGAACGTGTCCGGCCGATGGAACATCATCGACGAACCGTGGATGCGCAGCGTCCAGCCGGTCCTCTCCCACGCGGCCATCAAGCTCTCCTACTCCCTGACCGCCGAGCGCGGCGCCGTGGACAATTCCCTCCCGGTGATCGCCTCCACCACCCGTTGGAAGCCCGTCGCGGACGACCGGGAGACGATTCTCTTTGTCGATGACCTGGCTAACCCGGAGCTGACCTATGAGAAGAAGCACGAGTTCAACGTGGGCCTGGAACTGGGCTTCCTGAACAACCGCATCAACTTCGTCGGCGACTGGTACAAGCGTAACAACTTCGACCTGATCGGACCGGCCGTCACCCAGGGCGTGGGCGGTTTCGTGACCAAGTACGGTAACATCGCCACGATGAAGTCCGACGGTTTCGAGCTCTCCCTCACCACGACCAATGTCAAGACCCGCTCCTTCAGCTGGACGACGAATGTCATCTATTCGCATTCGCACAACATCGTGACCGAGCTCCTCTCGACCCGTCGCCTGATCAACCTGGTCTCCGGTACCGGTTTCGCCCGCCAGGGCTATCCGAACCACAGTATCTTCTCGATCCCGTTCAAGGGCCTGAACAAGGTCGGTATGCCTACCTTCCTGGACCAGGATGGAAACATCTCCGTGACCGGCATCTACTTCCAGGAATCCGATCCCGAGAAGTTGAATTTCCTTGAGTTCTCCGGCACGTCCGACCCGACCGACGTCGGCTCCCTGGGCAATACGTTCCAGATGGGCGGCTTCCGCCTGAACGTGTTCATCACGGGCTCCTTCGGCAACGTGGTCCGTCTGGATCCCGTGTTCAAGAGCCGGTATGACGACTTGGTCTCCACTCCGAAGGAATTCCGCAACCGCTGGGTGGTTCCCGGCGACGAGGACAAGACGACCATCCCGGTCATCGCCTCCCGGATCCAGAACTACAACAATTCTAACCTGAGTTACGCGTACAACGCGTACAACTACTCGACGGAGCGCATCGCCAGCGGCGACTTCATCCGCCTGAAGGAAGTCTCGCTCTCCTACGACCTTCCGGCCAAGGCGGCCAAGTCGATCGGACTGAACACGCTCTCCGTGAAGCTCCAGGCCACGAACCTCTTCCTCCTGTATGCCGACAAGAAGCTGAACGGACAGGATCCTGAGTTCTTCAACACGGGCGGTGTGGCCGTCCCGATGGCGAAGCAGTTCACCATGACCCTCAAGATCGGCATTTAAAAGATTGAAGCTATGAGAAAGAACATTATATATTACGGTATTGCCGCCCTGGCCGTCCTGTCCCTGGCCGCCTGTGACAAGTTCCTGGACAAGAACCCGGACAACCGTACGGAAGTCGACACCGCGGAGAAAGCGATTTCTCTGGTGGGCGCCGCCTATTCCACGACGGGTTATACCTGCGTCACCGAGCTGATGTCGGACAATTTCGACGACTACAGCATCCAGTATACGAAGACCTCCCGTTTCCGCGACGAAGTCTGGAACTGGAAGGACGTCTCCGAGAGCAACAACGAGAGCCCGGAGAACATCTGGGGCAATTTCTACCTGGCCATCGCCAACGCCAACCAGGCCATCGAGGCGATGGACGAGATGGGGCTGGGCGACAACACGGCCCTGATCGAGGCGTACGGCGAGGCGCTCATCTGCCGGGCCTATGCCCATTTCATGCTCGTGAACATCTTCTCGATGCAGTACAACGAGAAGACCAGCTCGACGGACCTGGGCGTTCCTTACATCACGGAGCCGGAAAAGTCTTTCCGTCCGGAGTATCAGCGCGGTACGGTCGCCGAGGTGTACGAGAAGATCGAGGCCGACCTGGAGAAGGGTCTCACCATGGTGGGGGACAGCCATCTCAAGGTTCCCAAGTATCACTTCAACCGGGCCGCTTCCTACGCTTTCGCCACCCGCTTCTACCTGTACTACGGGAAGTACGAGAAGGCGATCGCCGCGGCCAACCAGTGCCTGGGAACGGCGCCCGAGACGGTGCTCCGCGATTATGACGTCTATGGAACGATGCCGAGCACGGCCAACCTCCGCGCCCAGCGGTATGTCAGTTCCGAGGACGCGGCGAACCTGCTCCTGATGACGGCTTATTCCCAGCAGTACGCCCTCTGGCTCAACTACACGACGCAAACCCGATACAACCACGGCGCTTATCTCGCCACGACGGAAGATATCAAGGCAAAGCAGATTTACGGCGCCTGGGTGAACAGCACCGACCATCCCTTCCTGGGCAAGGATGCGCCGCATACCTTCTCCGGCTCTTTCGACCGCGTCATGTTCTACCGGGTTCCCTATCTGTTCCAGTATACGGACCCTGTCGCCGGCACCGGCTATTCCCGCTCGATCTATCCGGCTTTCACCACGGACGAGTGCCTGCTCAACCGGGCCGAGGCGAAGATCCTGCTGAACGACTTCGACGGAGCGGCCGCCGACCTGAATCTCTTCGTCCACAACTTCACGATCTGCCAGACGGACTTCACGCCCGCGGACATCCAGAAGTTCTACAACGGTGTCAACTATGCCACCTGGGATTCCGGAACCGTGAAGAAGGAATTCCACCCGGCCTTCGACATCGGCGAGAACGGTGGCGTGAAGGAGTGCATGCTCCAGTATGTGGTCAATCTCCGAAGGATGGAGAACATGGGTTTCGGCCTTCGCTGGTTTGACATCAAGCGCTACGGCATCACCATCTACCGCCGCTACATGAATACGGCGGGTCTTCCGGACCATACGACCGACGTGATGATGGCCGGCGATCCCCGCCTGGCTGTCCAGATCCCCCAGAAGGTCCGTGATGCCGGTCTCGAACCCAATCCCCGCAACAATTAAAACGTGAGACCCATGAAAAGATTAGCATACATCCTGACCGCGATGCTGGCTGCCGCTCCTTTCCTGGTATCCTGTGAGCAGGACAATCCGGACCGGGACAACTCCATCATCGTCGTGAACAAGAAGGATCGCACTCCCTTCGATGACTGGCTGGACGCGTACTTCGTCCATCCTTATAACATCCAGTTCAAGTACCGTTACCAGATGGACGAGTCCACCTTGAGCTACACCTCCATCCCTGCGGATTACAATGCCGCCATCATGATGGCTCACATCGTGAAGTTCATGTGCATCGACACGTATGACGAGGTGGCCGGCATCGACTTCACACGCCGCTATTTCCCGAAGATGTTCTTCCTGATGGGCGAGTGGGAGTACAAGAACAACGGTACGATGATCCTGGGTACGGCGGAATCCGGCCGCAAGATCAAGCTGGCCGGCATCAACTATCTGCCCGGCTACGCCCGGGATCCCGGCCAGCTGAATCACTATTACCTGAAGACGATCCATCACGAGTTCACCCATATCCTGAACCAGACCAAGGACTTCCCGGTCAAGTTCAGCCAGATTACGCCGGAGAGCTATGTGACCGACAGCTGGAACGACACGGATTCCGACTATCTCAGGCGCGGCTTCATCTCCAAGTATTCCCAGCATTCCGACCGGGAAGACTTCGCCGAGATGATGTCCATGTACATCACGAATTCTCCCGAGCGCTGGGAAAGCTGGCTCAACACCGCCGGTGATTCGGGACGCAGTTTCCTGGAGTCCAAGCTGGATATCGTCCGGGACTATATGGACAACAGCTTCGGCATCGACCTGGACGAACTCCGCAGCGTCATCCTCCGTCGGGAGGAAGAGCTCGCTTCCGGCCAGGTGGACATCGAATCCCTGGATATCAAGTAAAACCGGACAGATTATGAAGACAATGAAGAAATTATCGATAATTCTGGGCCTTGTCTCCCTGGCTTTCTGCGCGTCTTCCTGCCTGAAAGACCAGGCGGACATCTTCGACAAGTCCCCGGCGGAACGCATGCAGGCGTATCTGGAAGACTTCAACAAGGTGCTGGAGGCTCCCGAATACGGTTGGAAGATCTATGTCTTCCCCATCTACAGCGGGGCGCCGACAGCCGGCTATGTCTATACGGCCACCTTCAAGGACAAGCAGGTCACTTTCCGGAGCGAGCGCGACGGGGACAAGGCCGCGACGTCCTACTTTGCCCTCACCGGCGATACGGGCCCGGTGCTTTCTTTCGACACCTTTAACGAGGTCTTCCACTACTGGGCGACTCCGGGCTCTTCCTCGTCCCTGTATACCGGACGCGGAGGCGATGTGGACCTCGTCATCGAATCGTACGACAAGGACCACATCCGGGCGGTCGGCAAGCGCAAGAGCGGCATCTATGAGATGTATCCGCTCGAGAAGGACGCCGCCACCTACCTGGAGGAATGCCGTGCCTACCGGCAGCAGGGCGATGTCATGTTCGGCGTGAATTTCGGCTCTGAGAAGATGCTGGTCGAATACTATGACAACGGCGCGACGTCCTATACCAGCAGCTATCCTTACCGGATCTTCGAGTTCGAAGTGGAGGAAGAAGACGGTTCCATCGGCTATGAGGACCACGCTTTCGTCTATCTCCCGGACCGGATCCGTTTCTACAAGGATGTCAAGTACGGCGACGTGACCGCCCGCGAGTTCAAGGTGAATCTCGCCGAACGGAAAATCGAGCCGGTCGACGGCGCTCCGATCAGTTTTGTCAAGCCGTTCTCCTATGTCCCGCTCGACCAGTTGTCCGGCGACTACGTGATGACCTATGACAAGACGTGGGACGGAGACGACCAGTTCAAGACGATTCCTTTCAAGCTGTCCCTCAACGAGGCCGGCAATGGCCTGGTCCTCAGCGGAATGAACGAGCACTGGAGCCTGAACCTCGGCTATGACGAATGGTCCGGCCTGGTGACGATTCCCATGCAGAGCCTGGGCCTGACGACCAAGGTGATGCAGCACACGGGAAAGAAGGAGACGGACGAGCAAGGCGAGGAGCACGAGATCATGAAGGAAGTGACGGCGTACCCCCGTTTCTGCTATGCGGACTATTCCTACTTCAACAAGAACGCGGAACTTCCGTATGCCCCGGAAAACTATAGCGACGGATTGGCCCCCCTGACCAATTCGGGCGTCAATTTCCGGTACAATCTGTCCGGCACCGTGTACTCGGGCTGCGTCGGCCAGTTCGTGCTGGATTGGAGAAAGGAGTCCGGCCCCAAGACCTTCCGCTTCAAGAACACCTATACCTGGACTTCTTCCAGCCAGACGCGTGCCGCCAATTCCTGGTACCTGCATTGCTTCTCCAGCGCGACGAACACGTCCGTGGATTATTACCAGCTGAATCCGGAAAGCGGATACGGCTTCCAGACCGGCGAGGGGAAAGGCTCGTATATTCTCCCTTATGTCTATTCCATCGAGAAAAAGTAAAGCGCCATGAAAAGAGTTATCCATATTCTGTTATCTGTCGCGGCCGTCTTCGCCTTCTTCTCCTGTGACAACGGGGAAGGGCAGGAAATCAATGCCGCCAAGACGCTCAAGGTCGTCGACTCCGACCTGCTTTTCTCTCCGGACGGTGTCGGCGCAGGCGTCATCAAGTATGACGCCGTGAATTCCGTCAGCGTCCAGGCCGACAAGGACTGGTGCACGGCGACGGTCAACGAGTCCGAAAAGAAAGTGCAGGTGTCGGTGACCAGGAATCTCTCCATCGAATCACGGTATGCGCGGGTGACCCTCCGCTCCGGTGACGAGTCCCTGACGCTCACCGTCCAGCAGATGGGCGAAGTCCTGGCCGGTCTCGACCTGACGGACATCACGGCCCCGTTCGAGGGGACCGAACTCACGTATCCCATCAAGACCAACATGGACGTCAAAGTCTCCGCGGACAAGGACTGGATCGAGACCTCCGTCTCGCAGGACAAGGAACTGGGAACGGTCCTCCGGATCAAGATCGGTCAGAATCCGAATCCGGCCGTCCGGACCGGTCTCCTCAGCTTCGAAGCCGGCTCCCACAACGGGAGCATCAACGTGCTCCAGTATCCGCCCGTCAAGCGTGAGACCCGCTGGACGCTCGCTGTCGAGGAAGGCACCTTCGTCTATCCTCACCAACGGAACAACGTGACGGCGACGGCGGATGCCGCCATCGCCGGCGAGAAGTACGTTCTCACGGTTGTCCCGAAGAGCAGCATCACGGGAAGTGTCGAGGATTATATCTTCGATGTCTTCGCCGTGGAGGCCAAGAACAAGATCGACAAGGATGTGGCGGACGGGGTCATCTCCTCGTTCGAGGAAGGGCTCCTCTCGGGTGATTCCGGAATCATCTCCGAAGACCTTCCCGCCAAGGTCTATGTGCTCCTGGTGGGCTTCGATGCGACCGGCTATGTCACGGGCCTGTACCAGTGGGCGGAAGTGGCTGTCGCGGACAAGATGCCTACCTATTACCGGTGGGCTGGCAAGTGGAAGATCACCGGGCGCGAAGTGCCTTATTCCGGCGTCACCTGGGTGCAGCCGGAAACCTGGACGATCACCATCGACGAGGACAACCTGGAGAAGACGCTGACCGTCCATGGCATCAACAGCATCACGACCGCCGTCGTCGTCCAGTACGATGCCGCCGTGTTCAAGTTCACGTACAATGAGGAGGACGGCTCCATCAAGTTCCTCTCGCAGCACGGCCCGACCTTCCCGTACAGCGCCAGCTACGGAGACAGCAACATGATGCCGCAGGGCCTTTACACGAAGAACGGAACTTCCTACACGCGTGTCTCTTCCGTGGGGTATGAGATCTTCTCGGCGACCATGTCGGAGGATTTCTCCACCGCCACCATCAAGCCGGGCATCCGCACGACAGGCGGCGTGGATTACGACTATGCCGCGTTCCGTCTATACCTGCTGGCCGGCACCGGAAGCACCTATACGCTGAGCGCCTCTTCCGGCGTCATCCCGCTCCCGTTCGAGATGACCCGCATCGAGTAGCTCCTTCTTTCTGAAACGAATCGAGGCCGCCCCGCAAGGGACGGCCTCTTTTGTCATTCTGAGCGCAGCGAAGAATCTACAGGATGTTCATCGACTGTTCCCGGATCTTCTCCAGCTCGTCCTTCATCCGGACGACCAGCCGCTGGATGCCGGCGTGATTTGCCTTGGAACCGGTGGTGTTGATCTCGCGGCCCATCTCCTGGATGATGAAGCCGAGCTTCTTGCCGGGGTAGGGCTCGCCGTCGATGGTTTCCATGAAATAGCGGCAGTGCTGGCGCAGGCGGACCTTTTCCTCGTTGATGTCGTACTTCTCCAGGTAGAAGATGAGTTCCTGCTCGAAACGGGCGGGATCGGGCTTCTGCGAGAGTTCCTCGAGGTTCTTGAGGAGGCGGGCCTTCACGCCTTCGATGCGTTCGCCTTCCAGCTTCTCCACCTCGTCATAGAGGCCGAGGATGGTCTGCACGCGGCCGGTGACGTCCTTGTACAGGGCGACGCCTTCCTGGCTGCGGAAGGCCTGGAGATGGTCCAGGGCCTCGTCGATGGCCGCTTCCACGGCCGGCCAGTCCTCTTCGCCGATGGCGTCGGCCTTCTTCGTGTCCACCACGTCGGGCAGGCGGAGGAGGGCGGCGAGAAGTTCGCTGTTGGCCTCGTCGCCGGGGGCGGTGAAGCCCGGAAGTTCGCGGCGGAGGAGCATGACCTGGTTGTAGTAGGCCTTCAGCGCCTCGGCGTTGATGGGACGGGCGGCGTCGGCGGCGCCGGTCTCATAGGTGAGGAAGAAGTCGATGGTGCCGCGCTGCAGGCGCTCGGCAAGCTTCTTCCGCACGGGGATGTCCTGCTCCTTCGGGAGGATGGAGGTCTTGATATTGATATCCGCGCTCTTGCTGTTGAGCGTGCGGATTTCGACGGTGAGCTTTCCACCTTTCAGCTGGGCTTCGGCCTTGCCGTAGCCGGTCATCGACTGGATCATCGACTTACTTGATAATATCGAGGGACTTGAATACCTTGGTGAGGGCGGTGACGGCGCGGTCCACCTGCTCCTTGGTGTGGGTGGCCATCAGCGCGAAGCGGACGAGGGTGTCCTGCGGGGCGCAGGCCGGCGGGATGACGGCGTTGATGAACACGCCTTCGTCGAAGGCCATCTTGGTGACCATGAAGGTCTTTTCCAGGTCGCGGACGTACAGCGGGATGATCGGGCTCTCGGTGTCGCCGATCTCGAAGCCGGCGGCGCGGAACTTCATCAGCGCGTAGTTCGTGACGTCCCAGAGGGCCTTGATGCGCTCGGGCTCTTTCTGGAGGATGTGCAGGGCCTCCAGGGCGCTGGCCGTGGCGGCCGGGGTGGCGGAGGCGCTGAAGATGTAGGTACGGGCGGTGTGCCGGAGCCAGTTGATGATGATCTTGTCCGCCGCGACGAAACCGCCGATGGAGGCAAGGGACTTGGAGAAGGTCCCCATGATGATGTCGATGTCCTTCGTCAGGTTGAAGTGGTCGCAGACGCCGCGGCCCTGGCGGCCGAAGACGCCGAGGCCGTGGGCCTCGTCCACCATGATGACGACGTTGTCGTACTTGTGCTTGAACTCGACGATCTCGGGGAGCTTGCACAGGTCGCCTTCCATCGAGAAGACGCCGTCCACGACGATGAGCTTCACGGAGTTCTTGGGGCAGCGGCGGAGGCAGCGCTCCAGGTCCTTCATGTCGTTGTGCTTGTAGTGCAGCGCCTTGGCGAAGGACAGGCGGCGTCCGTCCACGATGGAGGCGTGGTCGCGGTCGTCGCAGATGATGAAGTCGTCGCGGGTGAGGAGCTGCGGGATGACGCCGGAGTTCACCGTGAAGCCGGTGGAGAAGCACAGGGCTTCGTCCTTGCCCACGAAGGCGGCGAGCTCTTTCTCGAGCTGGACATGGATGTCCAGGGTGCCGTTCAGGAAACGGGAGCCGGCGCAGCCGGAACCGTATTGTCTCAGGGCCTTGACGCCCGCCTCGATGACGCGTTCGTCGCCGGTGAGGCCGGTGTAGGCGTTGGAACCGAACATCAGGACCTTGTGGCCCTCCATCTCGACTTCCGTGCCCTGTTTGCTCTCAATTTCACGGAAATAGGGGTAGACCCCTTTCTCTATCATTTTTTGCGGCAGGTCGTACTTGGCAAGCCGCGCGTGCAGTAAACCCATTTACTTGTTTGTTTTAGTACGGTGCGAAGTTAGTAAAAATAATTTAAAATGCGTACCTTTGCCATCTATAAGGTAACAAACCATGGAAGAACGCAAACTGAATTTCCTCGAAGAGATCATCGAAGCCGACCTCGCGTCGGGCAAAGTGGACACCGTCATGACCCGCTTCCCGCCGGAGCCGAACGGCTACCTGCACCTCGGTCACGCGAAGTCCATCTGCCTGAACTTCGGCCTCGCGCAGAAATACGGCGGCAAGACGAACCTCCGCTACGACGACACGAACCCCACGAAGGAGGACACCGAATACGTGGACTCCATCAAGGAGGACATCCAGTGGCTGGGCTTCCATTGGGACAAGGAACTCTACGCGTCGGACTACTTCGACCAGCTGTACGTATGGGCCGAGGACCTCATCAAGCGGGGCCTCGCCTATGTCGATGACCAGACGCAGGAGGAGATCCGCCTGAACCGCGGCACCGTGGACAAGCCCGGCACCCCGAGCCCCTGGCGCGACCGCACCCCGGAGGAGAACCTGAAGCTCTTCCGCGAGATGAAGGCCGGCAAGTACGCGGAAGGGGAGAAGGTCCTCCGCGCGAAGATCGACATGGCCCATCCGAACATGATGTTCCGCGACCCGCTGCTGTACCGCATCAAGTTCGCGCACCATCACCGCACGGGCGACAAGTGGTGCATCTACCCGATGTACGACTATACCCACGGCCAGTGCGACTCCATCGAGCACATCACCCACTCCATCTGCACGCTGGAGTTCGACGTGCACCGCCCCCTGTATGACTGGTTCATCGAGACGCTGGGCATCTATCCCTCTCATCAGTACGAGTTTGCGCGCCTTAACCTCACGTACACCTTGATGTCCAAGCGCAAGCTCCTCGAGCTCGTGCAGAAGGAACTCGTGAGCGGCTGGGACGACCCCCGCATGCCCACGCTCTGCGGCGTCCGCCGCCGCGGTTACACAGCCGAGGCGCTCCGCATGTTCTGCGACAAGATCGGCGTCTCCAAGCGCGACCAGCTGATGGACATCCAGCTCCTGGAGTGGTGCGTCCGCCAGGACCTGAACGCCCGGTCCAACCGCTACATGGTGGTCCAGGATCCGGTCAAGGTCACCCTCACCAACTATCCGGAAGGCCAGGTCGAATGGTTCGACTGCCCGCTGAACCCGGCGGAGCCGGAGGGCGCCACCCGCAAGGTTCCCTTCAGCGGCGAGCTCTACATCGACCGCGCGGACTTCATGGAGGACGCCCCCAAGAAGTTCTTCCGCCTCAAGCCGGATGGCGAGGTGCGCCTCAAGTACACCTACATCATCAAGTGCAACGAGGTGATCAAGGATGAGGACGGCCGCATCGTCGAACTCAAGTGCACCTACGATCCCACCACGCACCCGACCACGGGCGAGTGGCGCTCCGTCAAGGGCACCATCCACTGGGTCTCCGTCCCGCACGCGAAGGAAATCGAACTGCGCAACTACGACCGCCTCTTCACCCTGGCCGACATGTCCCAGGTCCCCGATGACAAGGACTACAAGGACTTCCTGAATCCGGAATCCCTCGTCGTGGGCGAAGGCTGGGCGGAACCCGCCCTCCTGGACGACGCCTCCGGCATCGCGGTCCAGTTCGAGCGCACCGGCTACTACGTGAAGGACAAGGACTCCACGCCCGAAAAGGCGGTCTTCAACAAGACCACCGCGCTGAAGGACTCTTACAAACCGGAATAATCTATTTCAAGAACTGCAGCATCAGTTTCCGCCATCCCAGGCGGACGTGGTATACGAGATTGCCCCAGGTCAGACGGCCCGGGGTATTTTCTTTCCCGGTCGGAGGATGAAGCGTGTACTTCAGATAGGGGACGTTGCGGGCGTTGAGGCCCTTGCCCAGCAGGAGGGCGGGGTGGATGTTGTGGCGGAGGAAGATGGGCGCCAGGCACAGCTGGTCGCGGGGAATGCCGGACGAGAAGCCCTTCCACCAGGCTTCGTCCAGGGCCTGGACTTCATCGAGGTTGTGCTCCCGGAAGATGAGGTTGTTCTCGTAGAGTCCCGCGTGGCGGGGGAGGCCTTCTGCGGTCCATTTCCGGTACAGCCGGAAGGCCGTCCGGGTATCGACCTTGTCCTTCAGGTAACAGTACCTAAGTTCCTCATACACACAGTCCCGGTCCGGGTGCTCCACCTGCACGAAGGGAATCTCGTCCGCGATGAGCCGGTCCGCGATGCGGTAGAATTCCGCATCGACGATGCACAGGTTCGCGTCCAGGTACACGCTGTACTTGTATTCCGGGAGCGCCTTGTGCGGGAGGATCTTCGGATACCGCGAGCGGACGACCGGGTCCGGACTCTCGAACGGGATCTTCCGCAGCTGCCACACCCCGTCCTGCCCCTCGGTGTCCGTGAAGCAGACGTAATCCCAGTCCGGCGCCACGGCGGCGGGCTGCTCCAGGCGGTCGTAGCCGCCCGTCAGGCAGGTGTAGATCACTTTCTTCATAGGTGCAGCAGTTTGCCGATTTCCGCATCGGCCTCGTCCGGGATGAAGGGGACGAATCCGCCGGTCGGCGTGAAGGTCATTTCTCCGAAGTAAACGCGGCCATTGATCTCGTACAGGTCCACCCGGACAAAGCGGAAGCCCCGGGCCAGCTGGCGGGCCATCCGGACCATCTCGTCGAAGCGGTCCGGTTTCGGCGGCAGGGTCTCGAACCCGGCATAATCCGACCGGAGATACGGCGCCCGCGTCCAGTCCAGGTTCAGGAAACTGATCCGGGCGGTCTGATGGTTCTCGAGGCCTTCCGAGACATAGAGGAAGGCGGGCTCCCCGTCGAAGCAGTAGAACTTGTAGTCCTTGAGCTCCCGGCTGTCGCCATCCTGCATGTAGGGCTCGGCGATGATCCGGGGCGGAATGTCCTTGTACTGCCACTCGCGGCTGTGATAGTAGAAATTCGTCTTCAGGGACGCCTCGATCTTGGCGCGGGCGGCTTCCATGTCCAGCTCCTTCCGGTCCCGGCAGATGACAAGGCCGCCGGAATCGTGCGTGCACTTGAGGACGAACTGCTCGGGAAGGGACTGGAAATCGATCTGGTCGAAACGGTCCCAGACCCCCAGGGTGGGGATGACATGCTCCGGGCCGATGATTCCCGCCACCTCCTCCTTGACCGCATACTTGTCGGACAGGACCGTGTACCGGGGATTGCGGTCGTAGATCTTCATCCACTGGATCTTCTCGTTGAAGGTCCGGGGATGCTTCAGGTCCAGCGGCCGGTGGAAGACCTGGTAGTACCGGGCTTTCAGCAGGACGCTGTCCGGGAAGAGCTGCGGGTAGCGGGGATTGTCCGTCTTCAGGATCAGGAAGCTGAGGATGGCCCTCCGTTCTTGGGCCTTGAGGCCGACGAACCAGAGGACCGCCGCGGTCACGCAGCCGGTGAGGACGATGCCGCCGAGTTTCGCCCAGGCGCTTTCCTGCGGCAGGAGGCGGTAGAGGGCGAGCCAGCCGATGAGGATGGCAGCGGCGACGGCAGGCCGCAAGTAGGCTTCTTTCAGGAACTTGCCGACCTTGAAATCGAACTGGAAATGCAGCAGGAGGAGCTGGATGACGCGGCTCAGGAGGTCCGCCGCCACGAAGCAGATGATGATCGTGTAGGCCGGGAAACCGGCCCGGAACAGCAGCCAGCCGGCGACCAGGCACAGGAGGTACAGGACGCTGAATTCGATCTTGTACCACTTGACGCGGCCGTAGGCGTTGATGAGCTGGGCGAGGCCGGCCGAGGTGGCCGAGGCGGCGGCGACCAGCAGGGTCCACCGGCACATCTGCACCGTTCCGGCAGGAATCTTGGCGCCCAGCCAGAGGTTCAGGATGAAGTCCAGTTCGCTCCACAGCGGGAAGAACAGCAGGAGGAACAGGAGGATGCAGATGCGGCAGACGCGCTCCGCGAGGGCCACCGAGCGGTCCGCGTTGCCCGCGCCGATGTTCTGCGTGATCTGCGGCGCGGCGGCCGTGTCGAAGTTCGCAATGAACTGGTTCACGTAGTTCTGGACCGTGCCGGCATAGAAGTAGGCCGCGTTCACCGTGGTGCCGAAGAAGGCGTTGATGAGCATGTTGGAGCCCTGGGAACGGGCGATCATGGACGCGGAGGAAAGGAGGTTGTAGTTGTTGAAGACCAGGACCTCCCGGTAGGCCTTCCGCTCCCGCACGAACTTCCATCGGATGATGTCCGGCCAGTTGCGGCGGCACAGCCACCGGTACACGACGAAGCAGATCCACGTCGTGACGCTCATCAGGACGGCGTACAGCCGCAGGCCGTTGCCCTTCCAGTACAGGAGGCCGATGACGAGCCCGAGCTTCACGAGCGCATTGACAATGTCCACCACCGCGACGGTGGCGAAGCGCTCATGGACGTTGAAGAGGCTCTGGAAGGGGACGTTGGCGATGCCCAGGCAGGCGACGACGGTGGAGACCTGGAAGACGAACATGGCGTCGGCCTCCTTCCCGGGCGGGACGTTCAGGTGGTGGTGGATGTACCAGAGGCCGATGGATTCCAGCAGCAGGAACAGCACGAGGGCGCCGCCGATGTGGATGACGTGGCAGATGTTGAACATCCGGTTCGTGTCCCCGTCGGCCCGGCCCATCTCGAAGTTCATGAAGCGGACCGTGGTCGCGGTGAGGGCCCCGGTGATGAACGCGATGAGGGCGACGGTGGAGCCCACGGCGCTGTAGATGCCCACGTCCGACGCCCCGAGGGCCTGCAGCACCAGCCGGCTGGTGATGAGTCCCACGAGGATCGTGACCGCCATCCGGATGTAGATGACGACCGTGTTGCGGGCGATCCGTATGTTGGCGCTGGAGGGCACGGCGATGCTAGGGATGGATGACTTGCTGGTAGAGTTCTGTGAAGATTTCCTTGGAGGTGCGCCGGGTGAAGATGGAGCGCATGACGTTCCCGGCCGTGGCGTACATGATGGCCGCGTGGGAGGAAGGGTCCGACCTGTCGGCGAAGATGTACTTCAGCCGGCGAAGGGCCTCGACGCACCAGACGAACGAGCCGAGGAGCGCGTACTTGAGCTTGCTCCCGCCGCTGTAGAACTGGAGGGCGCCGCGCACCCGCGTGGGCTTGATGGCGGCTTCCATCCGCGAGACGGTGCCGCCGGCCAGGTGGGTGATTTCCACGTCGGCGTCGGCCCAGACCGTATAGCCCATCTCGTTGATCTTGTGTCCGATGGCGATGTCTTCCGGAGTAAAGGTATAAGTCTCGTCGAACCAGCCCGCCGCGCGGAAGACGTCCGTCCTGATGAGGAAGCAGGCCCCGTTCACGGTCCAGGTACGGAAGAGTCCTTCCTGCATGGACCAGGGGGTCGGGACGGTTTCGTCGACCCGGTGCAGATAGTGCTTCACATAGCGCCAGGCCGTCCAGGGGGCGCGGCCGCAGGTCTGCACCCGGCCGTCGGGGAAGACGATCTTCGGGGAGACGACGGCGGCGTCTGCGGGCAGGCGGTCGAAATCGGCGAGGAGCCGGTCGATGACGGGCATCCGCATCAGCGTGTCGTCATTGACGATGAAGCAGTATTCCCCGGTGACTTGCCGCAGGGCAAGGTTGTTGTTCTCCGAGAAGCCCCGGAGCTCGCGGCTCTCGACGACCTTCACCGCGGGCCAGTCCGCCTGCAGCCGGGCGAGGTTCTCCGCCGAGAACCGGTAGGCCACCACCCAGATTTCGAGCTCGGCCCGGTTGTGCGCACGCAGGCTTTCCAGGCACGGATACAGCAGATCCGGCCTGTCCATGCATACGATGACGACACTGACTTTCGGCATAACTTACAAAAGTAGCCATAAATATGGACCTGTACAAGCACTTTTTTGCTATCTTTGCAGGGTATGAAGATCCTCGTCATCGTCGTCACGTTCAACGGCCTCAAATGGTTGGAACGGTGCCTCGGGAGCGTCCGCGCTTCGGAGACGCCGGCGGACCTGTACGTGTGGGACAACGACTCGACGGACGGGTCGGCGGACTGGGTGCAGGGGCATTTCCCCGAGGCGAAACTCGTCCGCAGCGCCGACAACCTGGGCTTCGCCGAGGCCAACAACATGGGCATGCGCTATGCGCTTGACAAGGGGTATGACTATGTCTACCTCCTGAACCAGGACGCCTGGCTCGAACCTTCCACCCTCGGCACCCTCGTCGCCGCCTCCGAGGCGCACCCCGACTATGCCGTCCTGAGCCCCCTCCAGATGACCGGCGGCTTCCAAGCTCTTGACAGACAGTTTGAGAAGATTCTGGAGTCAGCGGGTGGCACACACTTCCAGAATCTATGCCACCCTCGGCAATATAAGAGGGAGGGGCCCTTTAGGGAGGGGTCGCGCAGCGACGATTCTGGAAGTGTGTGCCACCCGTCGACGGTGACCAAAGTAATGGCCGCACACTGGCTGATTCCTCGTAAGGCGCTGGAGAGGATCGGGTTGTTCGACCCGCTGTTCCCGATCTACGGGAACGACGACAACTGGTGCGACCGGGCGCGGTATCACGGGTTCAAGATCGGGATCGTGCCTGAAGCGAGAGCCGTCCACGACCGGGCGTATCGCGAGGAACCGAAGGAAAAGGTCATCTACCGGAACTATTACATGGGCTCGCTGGTGCGGCTGTGCGACATCAACCGCCCGCTGTGGGAGCGCTTCCTGTTCGTGTGCCTGTTCACGCTCGTGAAGGCCGTAAAATACGGAAGCATCCTGCCTTTCAAGCACTTCCGCGCCCTCTGCAAGATGCTTCCCGAGATCAGAATTTCCCGGCTTCGCTCGGCTAGATGACCTTCCGGTGCACCCGGAGGCCGTAGATCGCAATCACTACGAAACACAGGGCCGGGAGGATGAACGAGACGTTCACCGCCGGCATTCCGAGGACCGTTCCCCGGTCGATGATCATGGCCTGGAACGGCGGCAGGACCGAGCCGCCCAGGATGGCCATGATGAGGCCGGCGGCGCCGAACTTGGCGTCTTCCCCGAGGCCCTCGAGGGCGATGCCGTAGATGGTCGGGAACATCAGGGACATGCAGGCAGAGACGGCGACGAGGCAGTACAGGCCGGCGATGCCCTGGAAGGCGATGACGCCGAGGGCGAACAGCAGCCCACCGAAGGCGAAGCAGTAGAGCATCTTCCCGGGCTTGAAGAATTTCATCAGGTACGTGCAGATGAACCGGCTGCAGCAGAAGAGGACCATCGCGGCGATGTTGTACTTCTGCGAGAGGACTTCGGCGTCGATCTCGCTCATCCCGCGCTCCATGAAGATCCGGGTTCCGTACTGGATGATGAAGGTCCAGCACATGATCTGCACGCCCACATAGAAGAACTGCGCCAGCACGCCTTCGCGGTAGCGGGGGATGCCGACGAGCCGCTTCAGGGAGGCGCCCACGCTCTGGGAGCTCTCCTCGTGGACGGCCGGCATCTTCTTCAGCAGGATCAGTAGGAACATCACCACGATGACGATGCCGATGGCAACGTACGGGGTGATGAGGATGCCCAGGTCGGACTGCTTCATGGCCTCGAATTCCGCGTCGGACAGCGTGGCCCGGGCGGCGGAGTCCATCGGGTTCAGGCGGGCCTGGATGAAGTTCATCGCCACGTACATGCCGCACAGGGAGCCGATGGGGTTGAACGACTGGGCGAAGTTCAGCCGCCGGGTGGCCGTCGCCGGGTCGCCCATCGCGAGGATGTAAGGGTTCGCGCTGGTCTCCAGGAAGCTGAGGCCGCAGGTGAGGATGAAATAGGCAATCAGGAAAGGCCAGTACGAGCCCGTGGAACGGGCCGCGATGAACAGGAAGGCGCCTGCCGCGTACAGGCCCAGGCCCATCAGGATGCCGCTCTTGTAGGAGAAGCGGCGGATGAAGATGGCGGCCGGGAGGGCCATCGCGAAATACCCGCCGTAGAAGGCGACCTGCGTCAGGGTGCCCTGCGTCACGCTCATTCGGAAAATCTTGGAGAACGCCTTCACCATCGGGTTCGTGACGTCGTTCGCAAAGCCCCACAGCGCGAAGCATGCGGTGATCAGGATGAAGGGCAGCAGATAGTTCGCCCCCTCATACTGGAAGAAACTCTTTTTTTCTTTCATCGGTTCGGTCTTTCTGTCGTACAGGACCGAAAGTTAAGGATAATTTGGGGGAAATACAATTTGTGTATCCGCTGAATTATATGTACATTTGTAAGATAATATTTTTAACTGGTATTTGAGAAGCAAGCTATGGCATTCGCAGATATACTGAAGAAAGTTTTCGGCTCCAAGTCCGACCGGGACATGAAGCTGGTGAAGCCCATACTGGACAAGGTCCTCGCGGCCTATCCCGGCATCGACGCCCTCTCCGACGACGAGCTCCGGGCGCGTTCCGCCGCCCTCCGGGCGAAGATCTTCGCCGTCGAGAAGCCCTTCGAGGACCGCATCGCCGAAATCAAGGCGGAGCTGGAGAAAGACATCCCCGTTTCCGAGAAGGAAGCCCTCGCCACCGAATCCGACAAGCTCGTCAAGGACGAGGACGACGCCATCGAGAAGTGTCTCGACGAGATCCTCCCCGAGGCGTTCGCCATCATGAAGTCCACCGCCCGCCGCTTCGCGCAGAACGAGACCATCACGGTCACCGCGACGGACTTCGACCGCGACCTGGCGGCCCACGGCCGCGATTTCGTCCACATCGAGGATGACAAGGCCGTCTGGCAGAACCACTGGGTCGCCGGCGGCAACGAGATCACCTGGGACATGGTCCACTACGACGTGCAGCTCATCGGCGGCATCGTCCTGAACGGCTCCCTGAAGACCAACAAGGAGCAGCGGGGCAGCATCGCCGAGATGGCGACCGGTGAAGGCAAGACCCTCGTCGCCACCCTCCCGGTGTTCCTGAACGCGCTCGCCGGCAAGGGCGTCCACGTGGTCACCGTCAACGACTACCTGTCCAAGCGTGACTCCGAGTGGATGGGCCCGCTGTACCAGTTCCACGGCCTCAGCGTGGACTGCATCGACAAGCACCAGCCCAACTCCGACGCCCGCAAGAAGGCGTACGACTGCGACATCACCTTCGGCACCAACAACGAGTTCGGTTTCGACTACCTGCGTGACAACATGGCCACCCGGATGTCGGACCTCGTCCAGCGGAAGCACCACTACGCCATCGTCGACGAGGTGGACTCCGTCCTCATCGACGACGCCCGTACCCCGCTCATCATCTCCGGCCCGATGGCGAAGGCCGCGGACGACGAGCAGTTCATGGAGTACCGCCCCTACGTGGAGAACCTGTACAACAAGCAGCGCGCCCTCATCAACACGACCCTGAACGAGGCCAAGAAGGCCATCGCGGCTGGCGACGAGGCGGAGGGCGGAAAACTCCTCCTCCGATGCAACAAGGGTCTTCCCAAGTATCAGCCGCTCATCAAGTTCCTCTCCGAGCCGGGCATGAAGCAGCTCCTGCAGAAGGCCGAAAGCTACTACATGCAGGACAACGAGCGCGAGATGCCGCAGGTCACCGACGAACTCTACTTCGTCATCACCGAGATCCAGAACAGCGTGGATATGACCGACAAGGGCCACGAGGTCCTCGCCAACGCCGTGTCCGACCCGAACTTCTTCGTCCTGCCCGATATGGGCTCCGCCATCGCGGAAATCCAGAACGACGCCACCCTCACCCCGGCGCAGAAGGCCGAGAAGAAGGACGCCCTGATGGAGGACTTCTCCCTCAAGAGCGAGCGCGTCCATACCGTCATCCAGCTCCTGAAGGCCTACGCGATGTTCACCAAGGACATCGACTACGTCATCGTGGACAACAAGGTCAAGATCGTGGACGAGAGCACGGGCCGTATCATGGAGGGCCGCCGCTGGAGCGACGGTCTCCACCAGGCCGTGGAAGCGAAGGAGAACGTGAAGGTGGAGGCCGCGACGCAGACGTTCGCGACCATCACCCTGCAGAACTACTTCCGCATGTACCACAAGCTCGCGGGCATGACCGGTACCGCCGAGACCGAGGCGGGCGAGTTCTGGAGCATCTACAAGCTGGACGTCGTGTCCATCCCGACCAACCGGCCGGTCATCCGCGACGACCAGGACGACATCATCTACAAGACCAAGAAAGGAAAGTTCAACGCCGTCATCGACCGCGTGGTCGAGCTCACGAACGCCGGACGCCCGGTCCTCGTGGGTACCACCGACGTGGAAACCTCCGAGCTCCTCGCGCGCATGATGCGCCTCCGCGGCCTGCGCCCGAACGTGCTGAACGCGAAGGAGCACGCCCGTGAAGCGGAAATCGTGGCCCAGGCGGGCCAGGCGGGCAAGGTCACCATCGCCACCAACATGGCGGGCCGTGGTACCGATATCAAGCTCACCCCGGAGGTGAAGAAAGCCGGCGGTCTCGCCATCATCGGCACCACCCGGCACGACAGCCGCCGCGTGGACCGGCAGCTCCGCGGCCGCGCCGGCCGTCAGGGCGACCCGGGTTCCTCCACCTTCTACATCTCCCTCGAGGACGACCTCATGCGCAAGTTCGGTTCCGAACGCATCGCCGGGGTCGTGGACAAGCTGGGCATGGCCGATGACGAGGCCCTCGTCTCCGGCATGCTTTCCAAGTCCATCGAGACCGCGCAGAAGCGCGTGGAGGAGAACCACTTCGGCTGGCGCAAGCGCACGCTCGAATACGACGACGTGATGAACTACCAGCGCGAGGCCGTGTACGCCCGCCGCCGCAACGCCCTTTCCGGCGAACGCATCGAGATCGACGTCCAGAACATGATGCAGGACACCGCGACCATCATCGCCGAGAAAGCCGAAGGCATGGACTACGCCTCCTTCGAGGAATACGTCATCGCGACCCTGTCCATCGACCTGGGCTTCGACGAAGCCTTCTTCGAGCACGCGAAGCCGCAGGACATCGCCGAAAAGCTCTGCGCGCACATGCAGGAGGTGTATGACCGCCGTATGGACGCGATGGTGGAGAAGGTGAACCCGATCATCAAGCAGGTGTACGAGAAGCAGGGGTCCATGTACGAGAACATCGCCATCCCCATCTCCGACGGCAAGCGGATGCTCAAACTGTCCGTGAACCTGAAGAAGGCCTACGAGACCGAGAGCCGCGAAGTGGCCAAGTCCCTGAGCCGTTCCGTGATCCTGTACGAGATCGACGAATACTGGAAGCAGCACCTGCGCGACATGGACGACCTCCGTCAGAGCGTCCAGAACGCCGCCTACGAGCAGAAGGACCCGCTGGTGGTCTATAAACTGGAGAGCTACAACCTCTTCTCCCAGATGCTCGAGGAGCTGAACGAGGCGGTCCTGACCTTCCTCCTCCGCGCCTTCATCCCGCTCCGCGACGCCAACGAGGCCCGCGCCCCGCGCCCGGCCGCCCAGCCGCGCCGCGACCTGAGCCAGATGCGCACCAACGATCCTTCCCAGCTCTCCACCAACGGCGAGCAGAAGGCCCGCACCCCGATCCGCGTGGACAAGCGCGTGGGTCGCAACGATCCCTGCCCTTGCGGCTCCGGCCTCAAGTACAAGAACTGCCACGGCAAGGGGATTGCGTAGTCCGCTGTCATTCTGAGCGAAGCGAAAGAATCTATCAAATTAAAATATGGCTAAACCAATGGAACCTGTCAATGTGAACGAAGTGAGCCGGATTTCCGCCGGTACCACTTTCAAGGGTGAGATCACCACTCCCACCGACCTCCGCGTCGACGGCATCTTCGAGGGCAAGATCTGCTCCAAGGGCCGCGTCGTCGTGGGCGAGAAGGCCCAGATCAAGGGCGACATCATCTGCCAGAACGTCGACTTCACCGGAACGATGCACGGCAACTTCTACGTCAAGGACACCCTTTCCCTGAAGGGTGGCTGCACCATCGAGGGCGACCTGAACATCAAGCGTCTCCAGGTGGAGCTCGACGCCAAGTTCAACGGCAACTGCCGGATGATTTCCGAGGCTGAATTCGACAAGATCGTGGCCCAGATGACCGGCCGCCCGCTCCCGCAGGCCCCGGCGCAGCCCGCACCGGCCCCGATGCAGAAGTAGCTGCTCAATTCGTTGAAGTATAAGTGGTAAAACAATTATGTTTTACCACTTAACTTTTTTGTTATAATGGAAAAGACCGAAAAATACCGCCTGCTGGAGCGGCAGGTGGCCGCCTTGCTGGAAGGGGAGACGGACGTCATCGCGAAGATGGCGAACGTCGCCGCCGTCCTGCACGAAACGTTCGGATTCTGGTGGACCGGCTTCTACCGCGTGGCGGAGGACGAGCTCGTCCTCGGCCCTTTCCAGGGCCCCGTCGCCTGCATGCACATCCCCTTCGGGAAGGGCGTCTGCGGCACGGCCTGGAAGCGGAATGAGACCGTCGTCGTCCCGGACGTCGAGCAGTTCCCCGGACACATCGCCTGCAGCAGCGCCTCCCGCAGCGAGATCGTCGTCCCCGTCCATGGACCCGACGGCGCCGTCACCGCCGTGCTGGACATCGACAGCGACCGCCTCGCCACCTTCGACGAGGAAGACAGGGTCTGGCTGGAGAAGATTGTGACTTGGCTGTAATTTGCAACTTTCGCTTTTTCAGCTTATCTTTGCAATCCTTTTCGGGCGATTAGCTCAGTTGGTTCAGAGCACCTGCCTTACAAGCAGGGGGTCGACGGTTCGAATCCGCCATCGCCCACACCGCAATGGGGGTGTTTTGGTTTTGACAGCGTTGATGTCGGACGGTAAGCACGCCGGGCGTTGGAACCTTGCCCGTAAATCTCAGATTCCAAAAAATCAGTTGCCAACAACAACTACGCACTCGCTGCCTAATTCGGCAAAGCCAATTAGCTTAATCCGCGACGCCTAGGCTGCGCCGCCGACGAGTATCCCTCGGACGTTCCGCCCGGTATCGGCCGACCCAGGGGTATCATCCAGACCGGGACGCTCCGGTGGACGCCTTTAAAACCGGCTAAGATTCAAAGGCTAAGGCCGTCTTCGCCCGCCATCCGGCAGGGGCGGCACGAAAACCAAAGGACGGATAAGCGTGTAGAAAGCCGCCTGGTGCGGCGTTTGGACAGCGGTTCGAGTCCGCTCACCTCCACAAAAAAGTGCCTTGCAGGTTATTGCAGGGCACTTTTCATTTTTGTTGCCCCAATTATTGCCCCAATCTGCCCCTTGCGAGAACGCCCATTTTCCATCTCTCTCCACCTGGATTCATCCGTCAATTTGATGCCGAAAATGGGGCTTTTACCCCCTAACATATACCGAACTAACCGAACTATCCGGACAAACTCCACCTGAGGGGCTTGCAGTGCATTTTTTGAGGCCAAGTTTGTACGGTTTTAGTTCGGTTAGTCCGGAAGAAGTAGTTTTTAGGGCCGTCAGTGGAATCCGATGGGGGTGCTCCGCTCCTTCCCGCCCTGCTCGGCGCAGTGCCGCAGGATCCGGTCCAGGGTGGGCGACGTCCCGTCGATGATCCTCTCCAGGAGGCACAGGGCCGCCACGTTGTCGATGATGCCGCCGGACAGCGGGAACCGCTCCGCCAGTGTCTCGGCGTCCTCGGCGGTGATCCACGGGAGCTTGGCCCGCCAGATCTTCGCCAGCACGTCCCTTCCTGGGACGGGAAACTCGATCTTCATCAGGAAGCGGCGGTACATCGCCGGGTCGATGGTGGTGATGAAGTTCGTGGCGGCGAACAGGATGCCCGAGAAGGAGTTCAGCTCTTCGAGGATGACGCTGGCCGAGGTGTTCTCCTCCTTGTCGGAGGCCTTCTCCACGGCCACCCGCCTGCCGAGCAGCGCGTCCGCCTCGTCGATGAAGATGATAGGAGCGAGGTTGGAGATGGCCTGGACATATCGGACGAGGCGGAAGAAGTCCCGCAGGTTCCGGGGTTTCTCGCCGAAGTAGGAGGCGTCCAGTTTGGCGCTGTCCACCAAGAATAAGTCCCTCCCCGAGGCGAGCGCCAACTGCCGCACGAACTCCGTCTTGCCCGTCCCGGGAGGTCCGAACAGGATCACCGTGATGCCGCCCCGCAGACCGTTCTCCGTCAGTTCCTTGACCACCTGGTCGAACTGGTCCGCCGCGACGGCCCGCGAGACCAGCCGCAGCCGGTCCCTCAGGCCTTCCGGGAAGATGAGCGTCCGCTCCCGGATGTCCCTGCTGGCAGTGATGGATCCGAACAGAGCCACGACGGTCGTCCGGATGAGGTCCTCGCGGCCTCGGAACAGCACCCGGCAGACCTCCGGAGACAGCAGGTAATTGTCTTTGGTTGCCTTGGATTCCGCTGAATTGTTCACCGCGACGGCGACGGCCAGCCCCTGTCCCACAAGCAGATCGATCCCTTTCCGGAATGCGTACTGCGCATCGTCGGAGATGAAGGAGAGTGAGTCCACCGGCTCGAGCGGCTTGGCCAGAAACCGCTCGCAGAGGCAGTAGAGGACGCACTGGGCCATAACCGGGAGCCTGATCACTCCCAGTTCCTGGAGCCCCTGAACGAAACGCGTCTCCGGGAACTGCGACATCATTTCCCGGATCTCCCGGATGAGCCACGCCACCGGATTTCCATCGACTGCGAGCGCGTTTTTTTCGCAGTTCTCCCGGAACTGTTTGCAGGCCCAGGAGAATCTGAACAGCAGCTGCTCTTCCGGCGGAAGCGACAGTGACGCACTATTGTCGGATGTCTTTCGAATCTCGTTCATGGTCAGCGCGTGAAGAGGTTCTGGTAGGCCGTGTTCATGCGGAGTCCGCCGCAGTCGGTCCACTCGGGAGCGGGACTGTCGTTTTCCATGACACGGTGGATGCCGTACGGCTCGACGTCCCCGCAGCAGAAGGGGTAGCGGTGCTCGCTCGTATAGCAGCGGGCCAGCAGCCGGTCGCACCGGTCCTTCTGGAAGTCCTGGTACTGCGGGAGTACGACGACCTGCCCGGTGTCGGCATCGACAATCCCGATCACCTCCTTCCGGGGATGGGAGCGATACCTCTGGACGAGCTGCCGCAGCAGGTGCTTGGGCGCGGCGATGAAGAAAAGCCGCGTCGCTCCGAGGTACTTGTCGATGGAAGACTTCCAGATGTCGTCCACGCTCGTCTTGATTTCGATCGACACGACGAACTTGCTCACGATCTTGCGGCGGGTCCTTCCTTTGTCGATGCGTTCACCGCAGTGTACGACGGTCATGATGACATCGTGCTCGAAGTAGTTCCGATGGTCGTCGGGGCGCGTGTAGTTCGGCTCCTGTACCTTGTAGTTGGCGCTGGCATAAAACACGTCACCCTTCTCCTTCCTCGGGAGGAAAAGGATGGTGGTGAGGTTGGCAAGGAACGGTCCGAATCCAAGCTTTTCAAAGATCTGCTTCTGTCTGTCCATGTCTTCTAGCTGATTGAATTCTCGTGGGTTACGCTTATAAGGGATAGTCCCAGCTCTTCGACGAGAGCTAGGACTTCCTGCGTTTTGTTGTCGGAGACAAACTGCCGGATGATCTGCGTGTCCTTCATCGCTTCATCTTTTAGTTCCTCGCGTTCTCGGACCGCGACGCCTGCGCGATCCTGGCGTTCAGCTCGACGATCATGGCCATGACCGCGGCGTCCCGCTCGGAGGTGTCGTAGGAGGTGCTGAATCCCTTCTGCTTCCGCTCTACCTTGGGGAGGATGCGGAACGGGAGCTTCTCGCCGTTCTCGTAGACGACGCAGTTGGTGAACGTCTCCTTCTGCCAGACGTCGATGCGGACCATGGAATTGAAGTCGCGGATGTTCACGAGCTTGGAGATGAGCTCCGCCGCGACGCTGCCGGAGGCGATGGCCGACACGTCGAAGCGGATCTCCCCGTTCTTGAAGTGGACGTCCAGGTAGGTCATCTCTCCGGTGGGCATCTCGTGCTTCCGGAGGGAGATGCCGGTGAGGTACCCCTGGACATAGTCGAACTCGCGGGACTGCTGTCCCTGGCCCATCCACTGGGCGAACTTGCCCATGCGGATGTCGAAGCGGATGGAACGGTTGGCGGCATCGCGGGTGCCGGCGAAGTTGGTGTTGTCAGTGTTACACATAACGTTGAAGTGAAAATGGATAAAAAGTTGAAAATGAGTAATGTATTGAGCAAGGCGACAGATGTGTCGCCTTGATGAAAGGAACATGGGAAACCCTTGCGAGAGTGACGCCTCGAGCGGGTTTCCAGGTGACCATCGGATAAGGTTGTTACGGTCGATGTCGATCGATTTCACGACTGCCTCGATTCTTTCCGTATGAATGCGCAGGTATGCGCGGACCCGGACAGCATCCCCCTTCTGGGGGAATCTTCGGCTCTGTCCCGGGCCTGACGATCTGGACACAGTTCAAGGTAAGCGGCGGTCTTCCGCCTCCGTAGTTGTGGATGATGCGGAACCGGAAATGGATTTGCCCCGGATTGACTGCAACGTCAGAGATGACGATGCCGGTGATGATCAGGTGATTCTCTGATTTCAAGATTTTGGATTTAAGCAGTAAAGAATTATCCCCCGAGCACCCTCGATATGGGCGTCGGTCTCACTTGAACACACCGACCCCGTAGCGAGGGAAAAGGGGGATAAGAAATCAGAATGATATTCAAACGCTTAATAGCGGTTTTCTAAATACAATGAGTTGATTTATGAATTAGAATCTTCTTCATGAAATCAGGTTGGCGAGATGAAGGACGGGCTGAAGATGTCTTCTTTAGGAAAACGTGCTTTAACTTCTTCGTTAGTATGAGGAAGCGCCGATGTCTAGTTTGCTGTCCGTATTATCGACCTAGAGCTCCTTGCTAATCCGCACGTTTGTTTTTATTGTTCGCATTATTCACAGAACCATAGGAAATAGACGGAGCAATTGATGTCATCCCAAGCGGGGTTTAAATACTGGTGGTTGAAGCAGATGTGCGAAAGATTTAGAGGCGCAGATTTCGATGATTTGGAACTGATGTAAGATTCCTTTTCCAAGCATGGATTGGCGGTTTCTATTATTCTGCTGATTTTCAGGAGATTAAGAGTGAATAAACAAGCCGCATTGTAAGAGCGAAAAGCAAAAAAAGTCTTTCTGCCAATACGAAATTAGCATAGCTTTGTTACATCGAACCAATTCTATTTTGCGATGTTTCAAACTTTGTTATGTGTATTGGCGGTTGCAGCAACTTCGCCCACGACGACTCCAGAAAAGGGATCGGACACAATCCAGATCAATTTTGAAGATCCGGGGGCCCAGGACAATCGGGCTCCTGCCTATCAAATTGTAGAAGGATATGTCGACCCAAGCGCAGGATTAGCAATCCTTTACTTTACCACCCCATGTGGGATTGTTCATTTCCAACTCGAAAACCTTAATGACAGTTCCTACGTGAGTGGGACCATTGCGGGAACAGGATTGGCGATGATTCCCTTCTCCTGGAAAACGCCACATATCCTCCTGTGCCTGGCCCTGTCCCTCCTGGGGGCGGGGCTCAAGGCCCAGAATGACCTCCCGCAGGTATTCTCTCCCAACGCCGCGGAACTTGGCAAATACGGGAAGATTCCCGTGAGCTACTTCAACGGCCTACCGAACATCAGCATCCCTTTGACTGAATTACACGCTAAAGGCTATACTCTTCCCATCTATCTGACCTATCATGCAGGAGGCAATAAGCCCGACCAGCATCCTGGTTGGGTAGGGATGGGGTGGACCTTACATGCAGGAGGGTGTATCAACCGGATTGTGAACGGATTGAAAGATGAGATGTCACTCTATGAATTCAACAATGTGTATCATGGCAATCCGCATTGTAACCCCGGTTACCTGCATCATGCATCTGACACACAAGATGAGATTAACTGGGACAACGATTCAGAACTAGAAGAAGAAATGGCGGTGATAGTATCTTCAGCACAGTATAGTCCGGTTATCAGGCGATCTTTGGACCGCGAGCCTGATGAATTTCAGGTCAATATTGAGGATATCCATGCTTCGTTCTATTTTGTTTCTGCCCAAAACATCAAGATCGTCTCCAAAGACGAGTCCGACTTTACCGTATCGTATACAGTTAAGCCAGGTGGAAATGGATCTACTACCATAGAACTGTTCCATGCCGATATCGGATTCACGCCGATCAGAGTGAGCACCTTTGATTACATCGATAGTTTCGTCATTACTAACCATGACGGGACAAAATACTATTTCGGGCAGGACGAATCTGCGATTGAGTTCAGTGTATCACCGAACATCAACCAGCAGGGTGCGTCGAGTGGTTTTTCCGGGACGGCTACGGCGAACAGTTGGATGCTGACCCGCATTGAACGCCCGGATGGAGAATCCGTTGTTTTCCAATATGTGAAAGACGGCACGCCTATTATCTGCGAAGACAGCCATTGGAGAAGGGACTTCCGGACGACACCCGATTTTGCCAGGCGGTTTGACCTCCCCTTGAGGGACTCCATTGATACGCGGAATCAGACTCAAGCATCAATCAATGCGAATGGCCACATGAGCATCAACTATTATTTCGTGACTCCTTGTTACCTTCAGTCAATCACGTGCGGAAACAGTGGTGATTGGATTCGGTTTTCCATTGAGGAAACCACGGAATTGCCGTATGAAATCGATGAGGATGAATTCGAAAAAAGAACGAATGGGCAACTACTTGAACCAGCAATGGTTTCCCAAAATCACTATATGCAACTCGCTCAGATCGAAACCCCTCATGGGAATATCGATTTCAGTTATACACAATCGAAAACCACGAGACTCAAACTGAGGGAAGTTTCTTTTCTCAAGGTGCCAGACTACGCTGGTAAATACGAAATGTATTATAATACCACGTCCCTTCCGGCACAATACAATTCTCGTATGAGTGACCTTTGGGGGTATTATCTCGGGACGACCTACCCGCTTAACGACACCTTGATTATGGGCCACCGTTCTTTAGTGAATGCGGCCGCTCTTCAAGCGGAGATTCTCACGAAACTGGTATATCCAACCGAAGGATATACCGTGTTCGAATACGAGCCACATGATTATTCTCATGTAGTGGAACAACATCCTATCCGGTTCATTGCCAGGCAAGGATCCGCTGGCGGACTGCGAATAAAAAGGATGAAGGATTACACCTCGGCTGATGCCAAGCCTGTTGAAAGGCGGTTTTATTATGGCGACACCGTTTCAAGCGGGATCCTGTCCGGGCGTCCCAAATGTGTGGATAAAGGAGATTTTGAAGGGTGCCTTAAGTTCAAACTATCTGATTCGTATTCTGAAACAATCGACTACACCTACTATTATGAAATGTTTTCGGAGCGGTCTTATAACCAGATCTCCTTAACAGACGGGAATCATGTCACCTATAGTTCGGTGACCGAAGTGATTCCCGGAAAGGGCAGGACGGTGTATCATTATTCAAACCATGATACACCCTCCTGCCTGGATGTGGACCCCGTCAGAACATGGTATGATGAAGAATCGGATTTCATTACGACACCTCTAATCTCAAGGGCTTTAAGCCGTGGTTTGCTATTGAGGAAAGAAGAATATGACGAGGAGGGAGTTCTGAAAAGGAGAGACGTTCGAGAGTATGCACAAGATACGACTCGATATATAAAAACCCTTCCCAAACGAAGTTTCGCCGGCAGTTATATTATGCAAATCGCGTATCTGAAAGAATACTCCTATCACCCTTATCTTCAGAAGAGAGTCGTGACAGATTATCCAGACGAGGGGTCACCTTACTCCATAACCACGGAATATACCTACGACTTGCATCGTCGCCTGACAGAAGTGACTCGGAACGTAGCCGGTACGATAGAAAGAGACAATTACACCTATACTGGCATCTATAATAATGAGCCTTACACGGGGATGAAGTTACGCAATATGATTACCTATCCGGTGGAGCACATACGATTTAGGAAAGACACGCTCGCTTCCGAGAAGGTGATCGCAGCGGAATTGATAACATGGAAGAAAGATAATGGATTCTACGTCCCATCAGAACAGTGGAAGGCGGATTTCGGAGGCGGTATCGCAGGATTGTCATTCAATCAGTTCAATGGCTCGTCAAAAGACTCCCACTATGGATCCGCGCCCGAGTTGTCTTTCTCCGAATACGATTCCAACGCAAACCTTATTCTTTCAGAGGATCGTTCCTGTATGCCGACAACATATTTCTGGACGTCAGACAAATGTCATCCTTCGGCGGTTTTTGCAGGGGCAAAGAACGGAACAAGAACGGATTCCTATCTAGAAGAAGTGACCGATATTGAGTCCGCCGACTTGTATGGGCTCTATTATGAATCGTCCATTGACATCCCTTTTAATGTCGCGTATGCTGGAACCGTAAATGTGTATCTGAACTTCCTTCGTCAGTATGGCCGAACGGTCTGGTGGCGGATGGACGGAGGAACAGAGCATCAATGGGTATGGCCCAACCTTGGACCGGACGAAGAACTGGAAGTTCAGACGCTCTTCTCGGCTGTCCTGCCTGCAGGAAACCATTTGTTCCAGATTACGGCTGTCCAAGGTAACTATACCGAAGAAGAGGAAGATCAAGAGGAAGAAGGAGAATCTGGCGATGAAACTATCTGTGGTATCCCACTGCGATCGTCGGTTTCGTGGGGGACGATTGAGGTCCAATATCCCGCGTATGAGGATGTGCAGAGTGAGGTGCGCGCAGACGAATGTCTGTTCGAGGATTTCGAGAGTAACACATCCAGCATCCACGATGGCTTCTACAGCGGGCGCTCATATTATGGCGTGAAAGTGCTGGACTTCGTTCCTAACTCAGAGAAGACCTATATAATAGACTGGCAGGAACTGCAGTCGGATGGAACTTGGGTGTACAACTCAAAGACGGCGTCGCCATCGGATACCTTCAGTGCGGGAACAGCCGGAAAGTATATCGACCATGTGCGGGTTTTCCCGGTCGGAACCACCGTGGAGAGTTATACCTGGGATACCATCGGTAATCAGCTGAGCCATACTGATTCTCGCGGGGTTACAGAGCGTTACCGATACGACCTATTTGGTCGCCTGATTGGCGTGTATGATAACGAGGGGAGGAAAGTGGAAGGATACCAGTACAACTATCAAAACCGCTAAGACAATGAAACAGAAATGTGCAATAGCCGTTATGGCGGCCATCCTGTTCCTGACGGGTGTTCCTTTCTTCGGGGCGGCTCAGGATATCTACCGGAATTACGTAATGAAGACTGTCCACACCGATGCGGACAGCACGCAGACCAAACGTCAAACCGTCGCCTACTATGACGGCCTTGGCCGTCCCATTCAGACGATCCTCAAAGGAGCATCTCCGGATGGACACGACCTGGCGGACCACTTTGAATATGACTCGCTGGGCCGGGAGTCCAGAACCTGGCAGACGATTCGTTCCCCATATTCTAACGGAGGCCCCGTGGATTCCGCCATGTTCGTTCCCACCGCAGCGGGCTTTTATGGCGACATGGCGCCGTTCCGAGAAACGCGCTACGACAACTCCCCGCTTAATCGGGTCCGCAAGGTTACCGGACCGGGTAATGCCTGGCACCAAGCCGACAAAGGAGTGACGAGCGTCTATCTGACTAATTCGGAGAGCATTGCTTCCGACTCCCTCTACTGCAAAAAATACAGTTTTGTCTTATCTGGAAACACGGGAATATCTTTCGGGCTTGACATCCTCCATCCTTGGCCCTCCGGCTCTCTTTTGGTGAGTCGTACTGAGGACGAAGACGGGCGGACCCAGTGGGTGTTCAAGGACATGCGGAACCTGGTGGTACTGGAACGACGCCTTGCCGAGGCGTCTCAGGGCGATACGCCGGCGACCTATGCCGACACATACTACCTCTATGACGATGCTGGTCAACTCATCGCCGTTCTTCCTCCGGAACTGTCCGCGTACTTCGCCGACGGCAGTTGGTCCGGCAGTACCGAAACGGCCCCCAAAGTGGAAGGGTTTGCCTACCAGTACCGTTATGACGCGAGAGGAAGGATGATCGCCAAGAAACTCCCTGGAGCGGCCTGGACGTACTACATCTATGATAAAGGGAATCGTTTGGTGTTGACACAGGACGGGAACCAGCGGGTTCGCGACGAATGGAGTTTCCGTCTTCAGGATATCCTTGGACGCGAATGCCTGACTGGGATAATGCAAGGGACCTATAACGCGTTTTCTAACCCTCTGGAAAACGTGCAGGTTGTTGTTACTCGTGAACGAGGTGCTGGCAACTACGGAGCTATCCATGACTATGCAGTTTCCGGTTTATCACTTCCTAGCAACGCCGAAGTCTTAACCGTTAATTTCTGGGACGACTACTCTTTCCTGAACCACGAGTCTGGGATGACCTCTGCTGCCTTCAGTTATGTAGCACCTACCTCCGATGAAGCCGAGTATGGTAAGAGCTACGGGACTGAGGCCCAAGGTCTCTTGACAGGGCGGTGGTGCAAAACGCTGGGAGACGCTCCAAGCACCTGGGCGGATTCTGCCGTTCGGGAGACTTGGTACTATGACGATCATGGTAGGACCGTGTTCCACGTGAAGGGCTATCCTTCGGGGAACAGGATGATTGAACGGATGGGATATAGTTTCGCCGGTGAATTGACGAACCGTCTCCGGACAATGCAGTTTCCTGACAACACAGGAAAGACAGAGGAGTACATTTATACCTATGATAGTTGGGGGCGCTTGAAAGACACGTTCCATTCCTTGAGCGGAACGACTATTAAGCTTGCATCAAACAACTACGACATGGTCGGCCGCCTGGCATCGACATCTAGGGGTGGTACGGGGAATCAGAATGGTCCCTCTGCCCTCGCAAGCGCCTATACATACAACGTCCGAGACTGGATGACGGAGATCTCGGGAACCCTGTTTACGGAGACGCTCACCTATGAGACCCCGAGACACGGAAACTCGCGGCCCGGACAGTGGGGCGGGAACATCAGCTCATCGACCTGGAATACATCCCAAGCCCCTTCGGACTCAACATGGTACGACTACGGATACGACCTGCTCGGAAGGCTGACGGAAGCGTCCTACGGATGTGATCTTTCCGATCAAGATGATTATAGGCGCACATATTCCTATGACTTGAATGGGAACTTGAGAACCCGAACTACTCCTGGTTTTCCGATACCTTTCGTGGAGGATTGGCCATCCGGAACAGGAAACCAGCCCCTATCGCTTACCGAGACAGTGCGTAATCTGAACGGCACTTTTCCAAAAAGTATTCTTCGGGAATCGTATGCCTACGATGCGGTCGGCAACCGAACGAAAGTCCTGGATGCCCAAGGTGACACGCTGAATATGACGCGGTATAATCTGTTGAACCTGCCGGAGGAGTATGTCAGCGCCCAGGGCGATACGGTACGCTATGTCTACAGCGCCGACGGAGAAAAGCTGTATGTGGCAGAAAACCTGTCCGGCAGCGCAGCCCGAGGCACGGAATATGCAGCGAATTACCGCATTGAAAACGGGACCGTTACGATGATCCACACGTCCGCCGGATACTATACACCTTTGCTGGCTCCCGGAGGGAGTACCGCCTCGTCTTATACGCACATCTGGTACCTGAAGGACCATCTGGGCAACAACCGCGTGCTGGCGGACGGGAGTGGCAATGCCGTCGCGCTTCACGACTACGATCCGTACGGAGAAGAGATTGCCGTAGCATCCTCCTCCCTGCCGTATCCTCTTCCTCCGGGCGCCAAAGACAGCCCCTACAAGTACGGCGGCAAGGAATGGAACGAAACGACATCCACCTACGACTTTGAGGCTCGCTACCTCTCGCCGTCCTTCCATCGCTTCACGACCATGGATCCACTGGCGGAAAAGTATTATAGCATCAGTCCGTATGCGTATTGTGCCAATAATCCTGCGAATTTAGTTGACCCTTTTGGATTAACAACATATGTTGTTGATGGGATGGAATATGTTATCGATGATGGTTATGATGATACTGTAACTGCTACGATTATGCAGTATTATACCCTTGATTTCTTATCTCGGACAAGCGATTCGTTTTATGATCTTGCCAGATATAGTCTTATGGATCAGAATGGGTATTCGGACGGAGAAGGTAATCAAGTGTTGGCTGCATCGATTGTGTTTTCCGATGATAGCACACTTTCGGGATTTGCTGCATCATTAGCAGGAGCGTTTAGTTCTGACTTGGCAGTAACTGACCCTACGGATGCCTATCTTCCCAAATGGGCAGTTTATGCGATTTCTGCAGTTGGATTAGGAGCATGGTTCTATGTGGAAAAAATGAATCAGGAGATCGAACGTCTAAATATGCGTTCCGCAGGTCCTTATGGATGGCAATATGCTCTTCTGGCTACTCATGATGGACCTTACCCTTCTTATTCTGTTGGAAGTACAGGAGAAACGTATTTAAATAGTGGGGATGTTTGGAAATATGGAGAGACCACGAGATCAGATCGGTATTCGCAAACCTGGCTTGATAGCCATGCTCTTAAAATGGATAAGCAGTTTTATGGAACGCAGAGAGAGATTAAGATAGAGGAAAAAAGAAAGATATATGGCTATTTTTTAAGCCACGGTCACCTTCCCCCTGGAAATAAAATATTTAGATGATGAAATACGAACTTCGAATCAATGAGTTTGATCACGGCCTTTGGGATAAGACTGTATTTGTTGAGCATTTGTCAAAGGAGGTGCTAGAAAATGCTTTTGCAACCCGGGATTATGGGACGGATGTTCAAGAAATCTGCATTTACATTGTTTTAATAAAAACACAACCAGGTTTTGAACGTTTTTTTCAACCCCGTCGGCCACAATACATACAGCATAAAGAGAGTAGAATCCTCCCTTTTTCTGATGATAAACCACTGGTTTGGGATAAACGTTTCCATATTGAAATCCGATTCGATGGTAATGTGTATGATGATTTTATTTCTGCTGACGAAGATCAGGCAAAACATATTCTCGCCCGCGAGACCCTGATAGCGCTTAATTTGCTTGACAAACTACCAAAAAGATTGAAGGATTTTGATAAAGAGGCATTTCGGGCGGATGTTAAGGAACTGTACCAATCTCTTGGCTGGCTAGATTAGTGAAAGGTATACTCGAAGATTTGCTCGATTCCATGCAAAGATCATACTCTGACTTACTGCATTGAAAACAGAACAACGAGATGTATATCTCGGGAACAAATGCCGTCCATAGTTCTACTTCATAACCGACGGCTTCTTCCGCGCTTTTCCATTCAGAATTCCAACCTACGGCAATAGCCTGGAGATTCCTACGTAAAATGAGCCGGTCAGGGTCTTGTGAACGTAATCCACGCGGACACTCCCAAGTGCTCCGCCTTGGCTGAAAGGAAAAACCTAAATAGAAAGCAGGCTGAAGCGTTTTTTCATCTCTTCAGCCTGCTTGTATTGTCAGGATGAACGAGGAAATAGGGGCGGGTCAAGGTGGTGAATTTGCTTGGGATTTTCCAATAGCCTGCTTGGCATTCCTGTGGTTTTCTTGTCCACCGGGCTTGCCCGGGTTTTGCCGACACCGAAGGCGTCGGGGTAACACAATACCCACTTATGTATAAACTGGAAAATCCTCTCGAATCTGACCCTGTCGTGGTACACGTAATTGACCCAATGCCTGTTTCTCCTTGATCGCCCTCTCGCGATAACTGATCCAGTGCTTCTTGATTTCACCTTCACAGAGGGCGGCCTCGGATGGTGTCATCATATCGATGCTCATATGCGGCCTCTCGTTGTTGTAGAAGTCCACGGCATGAGCCACAGCAATATTTACTTCCTCTATGCGGGAGAAGCGTCTATCCTTGAGTAGTTCATTCTTCATCGTGTTGTTGATGCGCTCCGCCTGGGCATTGTCTTTCTTATCGTCAATTGACGATAAGAAAGATTATCATCAAAAAAAGGTTATCTTCAATTCTTTCGTATATTGCTGCTAATCAGGAGACATTGAT
>ONEX01000002.1 GCA_900316955.1 uncultured Bacteroidales bacterium | reverse complement strand
AAAAGAAACATTCCAGAGAACCAAACCGCATGTCAACATCGGTACCATCGGCCACGTTGACCACGGTAAGACCACCCTCACCGCCGCCATCACCAAGGTGCTCGCCGAGCGCGTCGCCGGTAACGCGGACAAGGTGAAGTCCTTCGACCAGATCGACAACGCTCCGGAAGAGAAGGAGCGCGGTATCACCATCAACACCGCCCACGTCGAGTATGAGACCGAAAAGCGTCACTATGCTCACGTCGACTGCCCTGGCCACGCCGACTATGTGAAGAACATGGTTACCGGTGCTGCCCAGATGGATGGCGCTATCCTCGTTGTCGCTTCCACCGACGGTCCTATGCCGCAGACCCGTGAGCACATCCTGCTCGCCCGTCAGGTCAACGTCCCGAAGATCCTCGTCTTCATGAACAAGGTCGACCTTGTGGACGATGAGGAGATGCTCGACCTCGTCGAGATGGAAATCCGCGACCTCCTCGGCTTCTACAAGTTCGATGAGGACTGCCCGATCATCCGTGGCTCCGCCCTCGGCGCCCTCAACGGTGAGAAGGTCTGGGAAGACAAGGTCATGGAGCTCATGGATGCCGTCGATGAGTACATTCCGCTGCCGGAGCGTCTCGTTGACAAGGACTTCCTGATGCCTATCGAGGACATCTTCTCCATCACCGGTCGTGGCACCGTCGTGACGGGCCGTATCGAGTCCGGTACCATCCACGTGGGTGATCCCGTCGAACTCGTCGGTTTCGGTGACGAGCCTCGTACCTCCGTCGTGACGGGTGTCGAGATGTTCCGCAAGCTCCTCGACCAGGGCGAGGCTGGCGACAACGTCGGTCTGCTGCTCCGTGGCGTGGACAAGAAGGAGGTTAAGCGTGGTGAGGTCGTCGCGAAGCCGAAGTCCATCACTCCGCACACGATCTTCAAGGCTCAGATCTACGTCCTGAAGAAGGACGAAGGCGGCCGGCACACCCCGTTCCACAATCACTATCGTCCGCAGTTCTTCATCCGTACCCTCGATGTGACTGGTGAGATCCAGCTCCCGGAAGGTGTCGAGATGGTCATGCCTGGCGATAACGTGGAAATCACCGTGACGCTCATCACTCCGGTGGCCATGAACAACGGTCTGCAGTTCGCTATCCGCGAAGGTGGCCGTACCGTCGGCGCCGGCCAGGTGATCGCGATCGTCGAGTAATCATCGGCCCATTGCCAAACTGGCGGGAGCGCCCCCGGGCGCACCCGCCTTTCACAGGGGAATAGAACAAGGGTAGTTCAAGAACAAGGGTAGTTCAGCGGTCTCCAAAACCGTCGATGTGGGTTCGAATCCTGCTTCCCCTGCCAATATCAAAGGTTACGATTTGGTAAATGTTTAACAGATGCCGGATTCCCGCTTCCAATTTTCCGGCGTCCATTTAAAGCAAGATGAGAAAGTTCATTAACTATCTTAAGGAATCCTGGGTGGAGCTCACCAAGAAGGTGACGTGGCCGACCTGGTCCAAGCTGCAGAACTCTGCGGTGCTGGTCCTCGTCTCTACGTTCATCCTCGCTGTGGTCGTCTTCGCGATGGATTTCGCTTTCCAGAAGCTGATGGAGTTTATTTACGCATTGTAATTTGATTTTTGTCTATGGCTGACAAGAAATGGTACGTTCTGCGTACCGCGGGAACAAAAGAGAAGAAGGCCGCCGAATATCTCGTCAAGGAAATCGAAAGACACGCTGATCTGCAATCCGTTGTGGACCAGGTGCTCGTTCCTGTCAAGAAGGAGATCGTCACGAAGAATGGCAAGCGCAAAGAAGTCGAGAGACTCCTTTTCCCGGGCTACGTGCTGATCCACGCGGAACTCAACCCTGATCTCGAATATGTCATCCGCAACGGCATCCCCGGCATGTCCGGGTTCCTGACCGAGAAGACCGGCAACGGCCAGTACGAGCGCATCCCTGTCCCCATCCGGGACGAGGAGGCGGCCCGCATCCTCGGCGGTCAGGACGAGAACGCCGTCAGCGCAGCCGAGACGGAAGTCAACTTCACAGTCGGTGAATCCGTCAAGATTACGGACGGTCCTTTCAGCGGCTTCAGCGGAACTGTCGAAGAAATCATCGAAGACAGGAGCAAACTCAAGGTAGTGGTAGTGATCTTCGGGAGGAAGACCCTCCTCGAGCTCAGCTTTACTCAAGTAACGAAAGAATAACATTTAATCATGGCAAAAGAAGTAACTGGATTCATCAAGCTCCAGATCAAGGGCGGAGCTGCGAATCCTGCGCCGCCGGTAGGACCTGCTCTGGGTTCCAAGGGCCTGAACATCATGGACTTCTGCAAGCAGTTCAATGCTCGCACCCAGGATCAGGCCGGCAAGGTCCTCCCTGTCGTCATCACTGTTTACAGTGACAAGTCCTTCTCCTTCGAGGTCAAGCAGCCCCCCGTGGCCGTCTCGCTGAAGGAGGCCGCCAAGATCTCTTCGGGATCCGGCGAACCGAACCGTAAGAAGGTCGCGAGCGTGACCTGGGACCAGGTCAAGGAGATCGCCCAGTCCAAGATGCCCGACCTCAATTGCTTCACCCTCCGCTCCGCGATGTCCATGGTGGCCGGTACGGCCCGCAGCATGGGTATCAAGGTGGAAGGCGAATTCCCCGAGAACCTTTAATCACACGCACGAACCATGAGCAAGTTGACCAAGAATCAGAAAGCCGTTCTTGCCAAGTATGACAAGAACCAGGTTTACAGCCTCCAGGAAGCGTGCGCGCTGCTGAAGGAAATCACCTACACCAAGTTCGATGCGTCCGTGGAAATCACCACCAACCTCGGTGTGGACCCCCGCAAGGCGAACCAGATGATCCGTGGCGTTGTCACCCTTCCGAACGGAACCGGTAAGATCACCCGCGTCCTGGTCCTCTGCACCCCGGACAAGGAGAACGAGGCCAAGGAAGCCGGCGCCGACTATGTCGGTCTCGACGAATACATCACCAAGATCAAGGAAGGCTGGACCGATGTGGATGTGATCATCTGCACCCCGTCCGTGATGGCCAAGGTCGGTCAGATCGGCCGTATCCTCGGTCCCCGCGGTCTCATGCCGAACCCCAAGACCGGCACCGTGACCATGGAGGTCGGCAATGCCGTCAAGGAAGTCAAGGCTGGTAAGATCGACTTCAAGGTGGACAAGACCGGTATCATCCACGCCGCCATCGGCAAGGTCTCCTTCACCCCGGAGCAGATCGCCGAGAACGCCAAGACGTTCGTGAGCGCCGTGCTCAAGCTCAAGCCCCAGTCCCTCAAGGGCACCTATTTCAAGGGTGCGACCCTGTGCACGACCATGAGCCCGGCCGTCAAGTTGGATCCGAAGGCGTTCACCGCCGAATAATAGAAGGGAGGAAACGAATATGACCAAAGATCAGAAAGAGCAGGTGATCGCCGCGATCAAGGAAAACCTTGCCGCGTATCCTAACTTCTACATCACCGATATCGCCGGCCTCAACGCCGAAGATACTTCCAAGCTCCGCCGCGACTGCTTCAACGAGGGCATCAAGCTGACCGTCGTCAAGAACACCCTGTTCCACAAGGTGATCAAGGACGCCCAGAACAGCGAGATGGACCAGCTGGTCCCTGCGCTCGAAGGCAACACCGCCATCATGTACTGCGAGGCTCCGGCCGTTCCGGCCAAGCTCATCAAGAAGTACAACAAGGCCGGTTCCGAGAAACCCGCGCTCAAGGGCGCCTATGTCCAGGAGTGCGCTTTCCTCGGCGCTGACAAGCTCGAGGAGCTCATCAACATCAAGTCCCGCGAGGAACTCATCGGCGACATCGTCGCGATGCTCCAGTCCCCGATCAAGAACGTGGTCTCCGCGCTGCAGAATGGCGGCGGCCAGCTGATCGCCGGCCTCGTGAAGACCCTCGAGGAAAGAGAAAACTAATCAATAACAAACAATCAAATATTTACAACTATGGCAGATGTTAAAGTTCTCGCAGAAGAGTTGGTTAACCTTACTGTGAAAGATGTCCAGGAACTCGCTAAGATCCTGAAGGAAGAGTACGGTATCGAGCCCGCCGCCGCCGCCGTGGCCGTGGCCGCCGCCCCCGCCGCCGAGGCTGCCGCCCCGGCCGAGCAGACTGAGTTCGACGTGATGCTCACCAGCGCTGGCCAGGCCAAGCTGCAGGTGATCAAGGCCGTCAAGGAGAACGCCGGTCTTGGCCTCAAGGAGGCTAAGGAACTGGTCGACAAGGCTCCTGTCGCCGTCAAGGAGAAGGTTTCCAAGGCCGAGGCCGAGGCTCTCAAGGCCGCGCTCGAGGAAGCTGGCGCCGAGGTCGAGATTAAGTAACTCCCGCCCGCTTCCCGTAAGGGAAAGAATCAGGTTTAGAGCCCATAGTAGGCTCTAAACCTTTTTTCCGTCTTAAATTTTTCTCCCAAAGCGAAGGAAGCACAAATGTCAAACAAGACCCAAAACAAGCGAGTCAATTTCGCAACATCCAAAATTCTGGAGTATCCTGACCTTCTCGAGGTCCAGCTCAAGTCCTTCCGGGACTTCTTCCAGCTCGAGACCACGCCCGAAAGCCGACGCAACGAGGGCCTGTTCCAGGTATTCCAGGAAATTTTCCCGATCGAGGACACGCGGAACAACTACGAACTCCGCTTCATCGATTATTTCATCGATCCTCCCCAGTATTCGATCGAGGAATGCCTTGAGAGGGGCCTCACCTACAACGTCCCCCTAAAGGCGAAACTCCGCCTTTCCTGCACCGATCCCGAGCACGAAGACTTCGACACGAGGGTCCAGGACGTGTACCTGGGCAACATCCCGTACATGACCCCTGCCGGCACCTTCATCATCAATGGATCGGAGCGCATCATCGTATCCCAGCTCCACCGGTCCCCGGGCGTGTTCTTCGACCAGAGCATGCACGCCAACGGGTCCAAGCTGTATTCCGCCCGCATCATCCCCTTCAAGGGCTCCTGGATCGAGTTTGCGACGGACATCAACAGCGTGATGTATGCCTACATCGACCGGAAGAAGAAGCTGCCCGTGACCACCCTCCTGCGCGCCATCGGCTACAACAGCGACAAGGATATCATCGACATCTTCGGACTCGCTGATGAGGTCGCCGCCGACGAGGCCACCCTCCGGGAGAACAGTGGCCGCCTCCTCGCCGCCAAGGTCCTCAAGACGTGGACCGAGGACTTCGAAGACGAGGACACCGGCGAGGTGATTCCCATCGAACGTACGTTCGCCATCGTCGACCGCGGGGAAGCGCTCGACGAGGACACCATCGCCAAGATTCTTGACACCGACGTCAAGACCATCCTCCTGCAGAAGAACGAGGCCAATTCGGCCGAGTACGCCATCATCTACAACACCCTGCAGAAGGACCCGACCAATACGGAGATCGAAGCTGTCAACTTCATCTACAAGCAGCTCCGCAACTCCGAACCCCCGGACGAGTCCACCGCCCGCGACGTCATCGACAAGCTCTTCTTCTCCGAGAAGCGCTATGACCTCGGAAGCGTGGGCCGTTACCGCCTGAACAAGAAGCTCAGCCTGACGATCGACAAGAATGTCCGGGTTCTGACGAACACCGACATCATCGAGATCATCAAGTACTTGATCTCCCTGATCAACTCCAGGGCCACGGTCGACGATATCGACCACCTCTCCAACCGCCGCGTCCGCACGGTGGGCGAGCAGCTCGCCAACCAGTTCAGCGTCGGTCTGAGCCGCATGGCCCGCACCATCCGCGAGCGGATGAATGTCCGTGACAGCGAGCAGTTCAACCCGATCGACCTGATCAACGCGAAGACCCTGTCCTCCGTGATCAACTCGTTCTTCGGCACGAGCCAGCTCTCCCAGTTCATGGACCAGACCAACCCGCTGGCCGAAATCACCCACAAGCGCCGTCTCAGCGCCCTCGGCCCCGGCGGTCTTTCCCGTGACCGCGCCGGCTTCGAGGTCCGTGACGTGCACTACACGCACTACGGCCGCCTGTGCCCGATCGAGTCTCCGGAAGGTCCGAACATCGGCCTGATCTCGTCCCTGTGCGTGTATGCGCGCATCGACGAACTCGGCTTCATCGAAACCCCGTACCGCGAAGTCCACGACGGAAAGGTGGACCTCAGCGACAGCGGCTGGCACTACATGAGCGCGGAAGAGGAGGAGAACAAGCACGTCTCCCTCGCCAACGTGGAGATGACCGACGACGGCCAGCTCCTCGGCGACCGCATCCAGTGCCGCCTGGAGGCCGACTTCCCGCTGGTCTCCAAGGAGGAGGTCGACTACATGGACGTCGCCCCGAACCAGATGGCTTCCGTGGCTGCGTCCCTGATCCCGTTCCTCGAGCATGACGACGCCCACCGCGCCCTGATGGGTGCGAACATGATGCGTCAGGCCGTGCCGCTCCTGAGCCCGGAATCCCCGATCGTGGGCACCGGCCTGGAGGAGCGCGTCTGCATCGACTCCCGCACGCAGATCATCGCCGAGCGCACGGGTCTGGTGACCTATGTCGACGCCAACGAGATCCGCGTCAAGTACGACCGCACCGACGACGAGAAGTTCGTGAGCTTCCAGCCCGAGGAGACGGTGTACAAGCTCCCGATCTACCGCCGCACCAACCAGTCCACCACCATCAACCTCAAGCCGCTCGTGCGCAAGGGTGACGAGGTCGTGGCCGGCCAGGTGCTCACCGAAGGCTACGCCACCCAGAACGGCGAGCTCGCGCTCGGCCGCAACCTGAAGGTCGCCTTCATGCCTTGGAAGGGTTACAACTACGAGGACGCCATCGTCCTCAGCGAGGAAATGGTGAAGTGGGACATCCTCACCTCCATCCACGTGGACGAGTACCTGACCGAGGTCCGTGAGACCAAGCGCGGCATGGAAGAGCTCACCTCCGACATCCCGAACGTCAGCGAGGACGCCACCAAGGACCTCGACAAGGACGGTATCGTGCGCGTCGGCGCCCACATCGAGCCGGGCGACATCATGATCGGCAAGATCACCCCGAAGGGCGAGAGCGATCCTTCCCCGGAAGAGAAGCTCCTCAAGGCCATCTTCGGCGACAAGGCCGGCGACGTGAAGGACGCCTCCCTGAAGGCCAATCCTTCCCTGAGCGGCACCGTGATCAAGACCGCCCTCTACCAGAAGGTTTCCAAGGACAGCGGCCGCCGTGGCGCGAAGAGTGAGCAGAAGGCCCGCCTGGAAATCAAGCAGCAGGAATTCGAGAAGGCCGCGGAGAAGCTCCGCGCCACCTTCATCGAGAAGCTGTGGTCCCTGGTGAACGGCAAGAAGAGCGCCGGCGTGAGCGACCTCTACGGCGTGGAGATCTTCCCGAAGGGCAAGGAGTTTACGCTCCAGGGCCTGAAGGAAGCCGACTACATGAACATCAACTCCTCCAAGTGGACGAACGACGCCAAGACCGCCGGTCTGGTGCGCGAGCTCATCCAGAACTACTGCATCGCCCACAAGGAGGCCGAGACCCGCTCCAAGCGCGAACTCGACAAAATCAAGGTCGGCGACGAGCTCGGCAACGGCGTCATGCAGCTGGCGAAGGTCTATATCGCCAAGAAGCGCAAGATCACCGTGGGTGACAAGATGGCCGGCCGTCACGGCAACAAGGGTATCGTGGCGAAGATCGTCCGCCAGGAGGACATGCCGTTCCTCGAGGACGGTACTCCCGTGGACATCGTCCTGAACCCGCTGGGCGTGCCTTCCCGTATGAACCTCGGCCAGATCTACGAGACGGTCCTCGGCTGGGCCGGTTCCGAGCTGGGCCTGAAGTTCTCCACCCCGATCTTCGACGGCGCGTCCATCGACGAGATCTGCGACTACACCGACAAGGCCGGCGTGCCGCGCTTCGGCAAGACCCGCCTGCGCGACGGCGGCACCGGCGACTGGTTCGACCAGCCCGCCACCGTGGGTGTGATCTACATGATCAAGCTCGGCCACATGGTCGACGACAAGATGCACGCGCGTTCCATCGGACCGTACTCCCTGATCACCCAGCAGCCGCTCGGCGGTAAAGCCCAGTTCGGCGGCCAGCGTTTCGGTGAGATGGAAGTCTGGGCCCTCGAGGCCTACGGCGCCGCCAATACGCTCCAGGAAATCCTTACCGTGAAGTCCGACGACGTCAACGGCCGTTCCAAGACGTACGAGGCCATCGTCAAGGGCGACCCGATGCCCACCCCGGGCATCCCCGAGTCCCTGAACGTCCTCCTGCACGAACTCCGCGGCCTCGGACTCAAGGTCACTTTGGACTAATTTAAAGACTGTTACGAATATGCCTGCATATAACAACAAGGAAAGCAAAGTGAAGTCGAACTTCTCGAAGATTTCCATCGCACTCGCTTCCCCGGAGGACATTACCGAAAGGTCCTGCGGTGAGGTCCTGAAGCCGGAAACGGTCAACTACAGGACCTACAAGCCCGAACGTGACGGTCTCTTCTGCGAGAAGATCTTCGGTCCGACCAAGGATTACGAGTGCTACTGCGGCAAGTACAAGCGCATCCGCTACCGCGGCATCGTCTGCGACCGCTGCGGTGTCGAGGTGACGGAGAAGAAGGTCCGCCGCGAGCGCATGGGCCATATCACCCTGACCGTTCCGGTGGCCCACATCTGGTACTTCAAGAGCGCCCCGAACAAGATCAGCGCCCTCCTCGGCGTCCCGTCGAAGAAGCTCGAGTCCGTGATCTATTACGAGAAGTACATCGTCATCAACCCGGGTATGAGCGAGTACGCGAAGTACGACCTCCTGTCCGAGGACGAGTACCTGACCGTGATGGACCGTTTCCCGGAGAACTACACCCTCGCCGCCGACGATCCCCAGAAGTTCGTCGCCAAGATGGGTGCAGAGGGCATCTACGACCTCCTGAAGGAGATCGACGTCGAGGCCCTGGGCAAGTCCCTGCGCCAGCAGATGCGCAGCGAGACTTCCCAGCAGCGGAAGACCGACATCCTCAAGCGCCTGTCCGTCGTGAAGTGGTTCCAGGAGTCCAAGGACGTCAACCGTCCCGAGTGGATGATCATGAAGGTCCTGCCCGTGACTCCGCCGGAGCTCCGCCCGCTCGTCCCGCTGGACGGCGGCCGCTTCGCCACCTCCGACCTGAATGACCTGTACCGCCGCGTCATCATCCGCAACAACCGTCTGAAGAAGCTCATCGAGATCAAGGCTCCGGAAGTGATTCTCCGCAACGAGAAGCGCATGCTCCAGGAAGCCGTCGATTCTCTCTTCGACAACTCCAAGAAGTCCTCTGCCGTCAAGAGCGAGTCCAACCGGGCGCTGAAGTCCCTGTCCGACTCCCTGAAGGGCAAGCAGGGCCGCTTCCGCCAGAACCTCCTCGGCAAGCGTGTCGACTATTCCGCCCGTTCGGTCATCGTCGTCGGTCCGGAACTCAACATGCACGAGTGCGGTCTGCCGAAGTTCATGGCGGCCGAGCTGTACAAGCCGTTCGTGATCCGCAAGCTCATCGAGCGCGGCATCGTGAAGACCGTCAAGAGCGCGAAGAAGATCGTCGACCGCCGCGACCCGGTGATCTGGGACATCCTCGAGAACGTGATGAAGGGCCACCCGGTCCTCCTGAACCGTGCTCCGACCCTGCACCGCCTCGGTATCCAGGCCTTCCAGCCGCGGATGATCGAAGGCAAGGCCATCCAGCTGCACCCGCTCGCCTGTACGGCGTTCAACGCCGACTTCGACGGTGACCAGATGGCTGTCCACCTCCCGCTGGGCAACGCCGCCATCATGGAGGCCCACCTCCTGATGCTCGGTTCCCACAACATCCTGAACCCGGCCAACGGCTCCCCGATCACGGTTCCGTCCCAGGACATGGTCCTCGGTCTGTACTACATCACCAAGGAGCGTCCGGGCGCCAAGGGTTCCGGCCTGAAGTTCTACGGCCCGGAGGAGGTCATCATCGCCTATGACGGCCAGGTGATCGACATGCACGCGCCCATCGAGGTGCGCCTCCCGGTCGACAAGCAGGACGCTTCCAAGGGTACGCACATGGTGAAGACCACTGCCGGTCGCATCATCGTGAACCAGTACGTCCCGGACGAGGTCCCGTACGTGAACGAGCTCCTGGGCAAGAAGGCCCTCCGCAGCGTCATCACGACGGTCATCAAGTCCACGGGCGTCACCCGTACCGCCCAGTTCCTGGACGACATCAAGAACCTCGGTTACTACCAGGCCTTCCGCGCCGGCATCTCCTTCAACCTGGGCGACGTCCTCGTCCCGGCGGAGAAGTACGGCCTCATCGAGAAGGGCTACAAGGATGTCGAGGGCATCAAGATGAACTACGCCATGGGCTTCATCACCAACAACGAGCGTTACAACAAGGTGATCGACCTCTGGACGGTGATCGACAACAAGCTCACGGGCATCGTCCGCGAGCAGATCTCCGCCGACCAGCAGGGCTTCAACCCCGTGTTCATGATGCTCGACTCCGGTGCCCGTGGTTCCGTCCAGCAGATCAAGCAGCTCTGCGGCATGCGCGGCCTGATGGCCAAGCCGCAGAAGTCCGGCGCCTCCGGCGCGGAGATCATCGAGAACCCGATCGTGTCCAACCTGAAGGAGGGCATGACGGTGCTCGAATACTTCATCTCCACGCACGGTGCCCGTAAGGGTCTGGCCGACACCGCCCTGAAGACGGCGGACGCCGGTTACCTGACCCGCCGCCTGGTGGACGTCTCCCACGACGTCATCATCACCGAGGAAGACTGCGGCACGCTCCGCGGCCTGATCGCCACCGCGATCAAGAACAAGGACGAGGTCGTCGAGTCCCTCGGCGAAAGAATCCTCGGCCGCACGTCCGTCCATGACATCCACAACCCGCTCACCGGCGAACTCATCATCGCCGCCGGCGAGGAAATCCGCGAGGACACCGCCGCCCTCATCGACTCCCTCCCGATCGAGCAGGTCGAGATCCGTTCCGTCCTCACCTGCGAGTCCCGCAAGGGCGTCTGCGCGAAGTGCTACGGACGTAACCTGGCCACTTCCCGCATGGTCGAGAAGGGCGAGGTCGTCGGTGTCATCGCCGCGCAGTCCATCGGTGAGCCGGGTACGCAGCTGACCCTCCGTACCTTCCACGTCGGTGGTACGGCTTCCGGTTCCGTGGTGGACAACACCATCGAATCCAAGTACGAGGGCAAGCTCGCGTTCACGGAACTCCGCACCGTCGAGGGCGTGGACGAGCAGGGCGCCGCGAAGACCATCGTCGTGAGCCGGATGACCGAACTCCGCATCGTGGACGAGAACACCGGCATGACCTACTCGCAGTACGACATCCCGTACGGCTCCACGCTGTACTTCAAGGATGGCGACACCGTCCACAAGGGCGACCTCATCTGCGAATGGGATGCCTACAACGCCACCACGATCGTGGAAAGCGCCGGTACCATCCGCTTCGAGAACATGGCCGAAGGCGTCACCTACCGCGAGGAGAACGCCGACGAATACTCCAACAACACCGACAAGGTCATCATCGAAGGCCGTGACAAGACCAAGAGCCCGGCCCTCCTGATCGTCGATGAGAATGGTGTGACCCTCCGCCAGTACAACCTGCCGGTCGGCGCCCACATCATGAAGAACGACGGCGACGCCGTGAAGGTGGGCGACGTGATCATCAAGATCCCGCGCGCCATCGGCAAGGCGAGCGACATCACGGGCGGTCTCCCGCGCGTGACCGAGCTCTTCGAGGCCCGCAACCCGTCGAACCCCGCCATCATCTCCGAGATCAACGGCGAAGTCCTGATGGGCAAGGTCAAGCGCGGCAAGCGCGACATCATCGTCCGGAACCGTTCCGGCGTGGAGAAGCACTACGAAGTCCCGATGACCAAGCAGATCCTCGTCCAGGAGAACGACTATGTCCGTGCGGGCACCCGCCTCTCCGACGGCGGCATCTCCCCGACCGACATCCTCAACATCCTCGGTCCGGTGAAGGCGCAGGAGTACATCGTCAACGAGATCCAGGCCGTGTATCGTCTGCAGGGCGTGAAGATCAACGACAAGCACTTCGAGATCATCGTCCGCCAGATGATGCGCAAGGTCCAGATCGGCGACCCGGGCGACACCGAGTACCTCCCGGAGGAACTCGTGGACAAGTGGGAGTTCATGGACGCCAACGACGCCATCTTCGGCAAGTACTACGTCCTGGATCCGGGCGACAGCGTCCGGTTCGAGGAAGGTGACATCATCGGCGCCCGCGACATGCGCAGCGAGAACGCCTCGCTGGAGCGTCAGGGCATGAAGATGATGGTGGTGCGCGATGCCAAGCCGGCGACGGCGTCCCAGATCCTGCAGGGTATCACCCGCGCGGCCCTCAAGACCGGCAGCTTCATCTCCGCCGCCTCCTTCCAGGAGACCACGAAGGTGCTCAGCGAAGCCGCGATCCGGGCCCGTGTGGACCACCTCGAGGGTCTGAAGGAGAACGTCATCTGCGGTCACCTCATTCCGGCCGGTACCGGTCTGGCGGAATACCAGGACATCGTCGTGGGGTCCAAGACCGACTACGTCGCCGCGATGAACGAGCTGTAGGAACGCGTTTTTCCTCATTCCGGGCTTGACCCGGAATCTCAAATCCAAGCCGGCCATTTCAGTATGGCCGGCTTTTTGTATATCTTTGTGGAAAATTCCAGAAACGATGAAAAGCATGATCAAAACCTTCGCCCTGGCGGCGATAGCCGCCCTGGCGCTCACCGGCTGCATCAAGCACGAGCCCTTCGGCCATCGTCCGTATCCGGACGACGGCGGCGGCAGCGGCAGCGGACACGGCGGCGGAACCCCCACCGAGAAGCTCCTGCTGGTCAAGCAGGATGGCTGGTCCGTGAAATATCTCGGCCGCGACCCGGTCGTCTATGACGACGGGACGTCCGCCGTGCTGGAGAAATTCCAGCTCGGCTGCGCGGGCGCGACCAACCTGTTCCCGCTCATCATCAGCCCGGACGACCTCAAGAACGTGTACAATAACGACCTGGTGGATTTCTTCACCTATGAGGTGGAGCTCCTCCAGAACGACGCCAAGGCCAATCCGACCACGCCGCTGGCCGACCTCGGCGTCTATTCCGCCAAGCAGACCAATGTCTGGTTCAACCGGCACATGCACGGGACCTGGCTCCTGTACGTGCCTGAGCTGGACAGCAAGCTGAACCTGACCGGGAAGTATGCGGAATACGAGTTCACCATCCAGGAGGAGACCCCGACGGAGGCTTTCAAGCGCTGGATCGGCACCTATCACGTGGTCGATCCCAACGGCTACGGCGCCTTCGACATTGTCGTCTCCGATGCGGATGCGAACTATCTCTACTATGTCGACGGCTGGGAGACCGGCCCGTCCGTCAGCCAGCAGATGGACGGCGAACGGGACTGGATCTACGCGCGTTTCGACGTGGACCGGCTGGTCTTCTATTCCCAGTTCCTGCAGACGGAGGATTACAACGGCACCACCGTGGACGAGGTGTTCGCGGGAACCTATCTGTCCGCCTCCTCCGACGCCATCGGCGACCTGGACTGGGAAGGGGTCGACTACGAGGACAACCTCGCCTATACCGTGTATGAGGGGGACAAGCTCATTCTGAAGCCCTGGACGATCCAGCTGGACAACGGCTATACCTTCACGTACGCCAGCATGCGGTATTCCCGCCTGTGGTTCACGGATAACGGCAACACGGCCAACTGGGCCTTCTACAACACCGCGGGCGTTCCGGCGCTCCCGGCGGAGATGACCCTCATCCCGGGCACCCGTTCCACCGTTTCCGCGCCGGCTGTCCGGAAGCGCACCAAGGGGACCGTCCATCGGGACCAGCTGAAGCCGGTCCGGACCGTCCGCCAGCGCAGGGCGATGGACAAAGGATAATTGCAAATAAAATCGTATATTAGCAGTCTGGATTTACAGACTGCTTTTTTTTATGCGTAATCTCTTTCTGACCAATACCCTGACGCGCCGCAAGGAGCTCTTCGTGCCCATCCATCCGGGCCACGTGGGCATGTATGTCTGCGGCCCGACCGTCTATGGGGACGCGCACCTCGGGCACGCCCGCCCGGGCGTGACCTACGACGTCCTGTTCCGGCTTCTCAAACACCTGGGCTACAAGGTCCGCTACGTGCGGAACATCACCGACGTGGGCCATCTGGAGCACGATGCGGACGAGGGCGAAGACAAGATCGCGAAGAAGGCGAAGCTCGAGGACCTGGAGCCCATGGAGGTGGTCCAGACCTATACGGAGCGCTACCACGAGGCCATGCGCCTGCTGAACGTGCAGTCCCCGTCCATCGAGCCGCGCGCCTCCGGCCATATCATCGAGCAGATCGAGACCGTGAAGAAGATCCTCGCGGCGGGCTACGCCTACGAGTCCAACGGGTCGGTCTATTTCGACGTGGAGAAGTACAACCGGGATTTCGGCTACGGCGTGCTGTCGGGCCGGACCCTGGAGGCGACCCTGGAAGGGACGCGCACCCTGGACGGCCAGTCCGACAAGCGCGCCCCGTACGACTTCGCCATCTGGAAGAAGGCCGAACCGGAGCACATTATGCGCTGGCCTTCCCCGTGGGGCGAAGGCTTCCCGGGCTGGCACCTCGAGTGCTCGGTGATGGGGGAGAAGTACCTCGGCAAGGAGTTCGACATCCACGGCGGCGGCATGGACCTGATGTTCCCGCACCACGAGTGCGAGATTGCACAGAACCAGGCCTCCCGCGGCACCCAGGGCGTGCATTACTGGGTCCATAACAACATGATCACCATCAACGGGCAGAAGATGGGCAAGTCCCTCGGGAACTTCATCACCCTGCCCGAGCTGTTCAGCGGCAACCACCCCAAGCTGGACCGCGCCTACAGCCCGATGACCATCCGCTTCTTCATCCTCCAGGCCCACTACCGCAGCACCCTGGACTTCTCCAACGAAGCCCTCGCCGCCGCCGAAAAGGGCTACAAGCGCCTGATGCAGGCCGGCCGGGAGCTGGGAGCCGGGGAGGGTGTCATTTCGAGCGGAGCTCCTTCTGTCATTCCGAGCGAAGCGAAGGAATCTCCTTCTGCCCCTGTCGCCGCCCTCGTCGAGAACGTCTATGACGCCCTCTGCGACGACCTGAACACCCCCATCGCCATCGCGCACCTGTTCGAGGCCGTGAAGCTGGTGAACGGCGGAAAGCTGCCGGAGGCCGACAAGGCCGCCCTCCGGAAGCTCTTCGACGACATCGTGTACGGCGTCCTGGGCCTCCGCGACGAAGAGGCCGCCGGCGGCTCCGGCAAGGCCGAGAAGGCCCTGGAAGGCGTCATGGACATCGTCCTGGAGGACCGCCGCAAGGCCCGCGCGGAAAAGAACTGGGCCGAATCCGACCGCATCCGCGACCTCCTCGCCTCCTTCGGCATCACCGTCAAGGACACCAAGGACGGCGCCACCTGGACGCTTGACTGATCCTGTCATCCTATGAAGTTCATTTCCTGGAACGTGAACGGCCTCCGGGCCGTGGCGGGGAAAGGGTTCGCCGACGTGTTCGTGGACCTGGACGCCGACTTTTTCTGCCTGCAGGAGACCAAGCTGCAGGCCGGGCAGATCGACCTGGAATTCCCGGGCTACCTTTCCTACTGGAACTACGCCGAGAAGAAGGGCTACTCCGGCACCGCGATCTATACCAAGCACGAACCGCTGTCCGTGCGGTACGGCATCGGCATTGACGAACACGACCACGAGGGCCGCGCGATCACGCTCGAGTACCCGGACTTCTTCCTGGTGTGCGCCTACGTCCCCAACTCCCAGGACGGCCTCCGGCGGCTCGACTACCGCATGCGCTGGGAGGACGACATGCGCGCCTACCTCGGCGCCCTCCCGAAGCCCGTCATCCTGTGCGGCGACCTGAACGTCGCGCACGAGGAAATCGACCTGAAAAACCCCGCCTCGAACCGCCGCAACGCCGGTTTCACCGACGAAGAGCGCGCGAAGTTCAGCGCCCTGCTGGCCGCTGGCTACATCGACACCTGGCGCTTCCAGCACCCCGGCGAGGTCAAGTACTCCTGGTGGTCCTACCGCTTCAACGCCCGCGCCAACAACGCCGGCTGGCGCATCGACTACTTCGTCGTCTCGGAGGCCCTCCGCCCCCGCATCCTCACCACCGCCATCCACGACGAAATCACCGGCTCCGACCACTGCCCCGTGGAGCTTGTCCTGGGGTAGGTTGCGTGCCGATGGTGGTCCATTGAGCGGGACACCATAAGCGAAAAAGGGGGTAAAATGCCGATGGTGGTCCAGTGCATGGACCACCATCGACAGTTAAAGGCGCCATCGGCCCTTGTCAGACCTTGTCCAGCAGATCAACCACTTTCTGATAGGGGATTCCCGTCACCCGCGCGAGCTGGTTGGCATGGGAGGAGAAACGGTAGCGGAGCTGCTTGAGGAGCTCGGCCAGCTCGTCCTGGGTCAACGCTTCCAGGGACGATTTCTGGAACAGGGATTGGCACAGGTCTCCGATGGCGGGAAGGATGACCTGGTCGCGGAAATTGGGCGCGTTGTCCTTGGCGTCCAGACGCCGTTTCGCCTTGGAAGAATTCACCAGGAAATAGTTCATCCGCTTGGGAGTATGATAGAGGTTTTGGACCTTCTCGACGTCGACATACGAGTCGGGAAGGATGTAGCCGTCATCCCCGACGAGCAGATGGGGAGGCATGGGCTGGGTGCTGTGGAGCAGCGCAACCCGGGCACGGTCGGAATAGGTTCCGATCCGCCGGCCTTTTGCCGGCTTGGCCTTGAAGAAGGTGTCCCCGGTCCCCCAAGGGTAGCCGGTCGGGGCCAGACAGATGCCGGCCGCGACACTGTTCATGTTCGTGTAGGCGATGACCCATTCCAGGGATTCGTCCGCGCCGCTGACAGGATCGATCTGCACGTGGACCCTTCGCAGCAGTTCCTTGACGCCATACTTCTTGTTCATATACTGCGAATGGCGCTTTTTGAATTCCTTGATAAACTGATGCGCTTTCGCTTTTGAACAGCACAAGACGAAATGGACATGGTTGGACATCAGGATGAACGAGAGCACGTCCACGTCCAGCGCGACCGCGAGCACCGCGACCAAATTCATCCCCATCTTGAAGTCTTCCTCATCCCGGAACCAGATCTTTTTCGTCAAATGATCTGTAGTGACAAACCAGAATTCCATACGAACCTCCAGAACACAAATCTCACAAACAATTCAGAATCTGTCGATGCCGGTCCATCGACAAGCACGAAGATAGCGCTTTTGTCCAGAAAACGGAAGCTTTTCTGAAGATTTTTCGCAGCGGACGAGCCCCGGCGCTGGCCGGGTGCCGACCGGGGTGCTGGCCGAGTGCCGACCGAGATGCCGACCGAGTGCTGATGGTGGTCCATTGAGCGGGACACCATCGGCGAAAAAGGGGGTAAAACGCCGATGGTGGTCCAGGGCGTGGACCACCATCGACGGTGTGCATTTCGGGGGGAATGTGGGACGCAAAAAGGAAGCCTGCCGGGGGAAATCGGCAGGCTTCCTTTTTGGGGGGCGGAATTCCGTGTGTGAGCGGGGCCTAGAAGGGCAGGTCGTCGTCGGGGGCGTCGGAGGGGACGGGGGCGGCGCCGGGGGCCGGATAGGAGGGGCTGGCGGCAGGTCCGGTAGCAGGTTGCGCGGGCTGGGGGGCGTAGGCGGGAGCGGCGGGTTGGGGGGCGGGGCCCATGGGGGCGTAACCGCCCTGGGCGCCCTGGCCCTGGTAGCCGGTGGGGGAGCCTGCGCCCTGCTGGCCCTGATAACCGGACTGGTAGCCGTTCTGTCCCTGGCCTTGATAGCCGGCGGGGGCGGCGGAGCCTTGGTAGCCGGGCTGGCCGCCCTGGGGGGCGTCGGGGCGCTTGCCCAGGAGCTGGATGTTGTCGGCCTGGACTTCGGTGGTGAAGCGCTTGTTGCCGGTCTGGTCCGTCCATTGACGGGTACGGAGTTTTCCTTCGATGAAGATCTGGCTGCCCTTGTGGACGAACTTTTCCACGAGGTCCGCGTTGCTGCGCCAGGCGACGATCGAGTGCCATTCGGTGTTCTCGCGGGTTTCGCCGTTGCGGTCGCGGTAGCGTTCGGTGGTGGCAAGACGGAAGGATGCCACTTTGGCATTGCCCTGGGGGCTCTGGGGATTGGAATCAAGGTAACGGATTTCGGGGTCGTTTCCAACGTTACCGATCAGCATGACTTTGTTGAGTGCCATAATACAAATATTTTACACCCCTAAGTTAGCAAAAAATCCGGAACATCGCATCGGCGTCCGGGGTTTCTCCCGTAAAAATCTCATACCCTGCGACGGCCTGGAAAAGGAGCCATCGGAGGCCGGAAATATAGGTCCGTCCGCACCCCTTCAGGCACGGTGTGCGGTAGTTCGCTTCCAGGACGATCGCCTCCGGGAATTCCGGGAAACCGTCCATAGGACCGGGCACCGTATAGATCACGAGGTCGGGGGAGAGGGTGTCGAGGTTCTTGACGGGCACCCAGGTGCAGACGGGCAGGCTTCCTGCAGCGCTGGCCGGCTCGGTTCCGGACGTGCCGACAGGGGTGGTGTCGACGGGGGTGGTGCCGAGGGGTGAGCCGATGGATGTGGCCGTGCCGATAGGGGTGGTGCCGATGGATGTGGCCGTGGCGATGGGGGAGAGGCGGGCGTTGAGGTCGGCGGCGAGGTCGGCGGCGCGGGAGGGGGTGCGGTTGGCGAGGGTGACACGGCAGCCGAGGCGCAGCGCGGCTACCGCCGCGGCGCGGCCGGCGCCGCCGCACCCGACGACGAGCGCCTCTTTGAGGCGATTCCCGGTCGCGCCGGGAATCGCGGGTTGGGCGTCAGGAGAGCCGGGAATGACGGGCTGGGGGCCGGAGGCCTCGCGCGCGGCGAGCGCCTCGCGCACGGCGAGGACGACGCCGGCGACGTCGGTGTTGTAGCCGACGATGCCGGCGGGGGTCTTGACGGCGAGGTTTACGGCGCCGCAGAGGCGCGCGTCGTCAGACAGCGCGTCCACGGCGCGGTAGGCGTCCTGCTTGAAGGGCGCCGTGATGTTGATGCCGTCGTACTCGTCCAGGAAGCGCTGCCACGAGGCGCCGAACTCGGCGCCTTCGATCAGGTCGTACGGATAGCGGCCCCCATAGGCCGCCTCGAAGAGTTTGGGGCTGAACGAGCCCGCGACGGGGTGCCCGATTAATCCAAACCGTTTCATCGGCGGAAGAAGGTTTCGTGGATGTAGGATTCCGCTCCGCAGAGGATGCCGGTGAGGACCTGGGACTCGTGCGAGAGCGTGGCGAAGATGAGGCCGGCCGCGAAGGGGACGCCGTACACGCTCGAGAGCGTGAGGGCGACGGCGCCGTGGAAGGCGCCGAACCCGCCCGGCACGGGGACGAGCGAGCTCACGGCCCCGGCGAACATCAGCAGCAGGGCGTCGTCCATCCCGAGCGTGTCGATCTTGCCGAGGGCGCCGGCGAGCTCCGGACTGACGGAGGCCGGGTCGATGCCCTGCAGGGCCCACAGGATGGTGGCCGACATCAGCCAGTACGTGGTCCAGAGCAGGACCGTGTACAGGAGGAAGAGCCAGCCGTGCCGCATATGGAGGCAGGAGACCAGGCCGTCGTAGCCGCCCCGGATCCAGCCCCAGACGCTGCCCCAGAACCCCCCGTGCTCGCGGAGGCGCCAGCACAGGTACAGGAGTCCGCCCGCGAGCAGCACGCCGACGGCGAGGATCCACCAGAGGTGGCTCTTGTCGGCGAGGCTCGGGAAGATGTTTTCCGTCAGGAAGCTCCCGAACCGGTTCCACAGGAACGCGAAGATGAGCAGGGCGACGGCGAGGAGGGACAGCCCGTCCCACACGCGGTCCGCCACGACCGTGCCCAGGGCCTTGTCGAAGGTGACGAGCCGCTTCCCTTCGCCGTCCCGGCCGGAATGCTTGACCACGTATCCGCAGCGGGCGATCTCGCCCACGCGGGGGAGGACGTAGTTCGTGAGCGTGCAGATGTTGACGGCGTTCCAGGTGGTCACGCGGGATGTCGATGTGTCCAGCGGCAGCAGCTGCATCCGCCAGCGGAGCGCGCGGAGCCAGAAGGCCGCCGCGCCCAGCGCCATGGACAGGACGACGTATCCCCAGTGGCACTCGCGTAGCGCGACACCGAAATCCTTCCAGTTCACGCCCCGGAAGGAAAAGTACAGAAGCGCGGCCGCAACCGCGATCCAACCCCCGTACTGGAGGATATTCTTCACTTTCTTGTCCATTGCTCTCACAAAGTTAATGGAAAATCCCCAAATAATGTATAAATTTGTAGGTTATTGGAAAAAACCGCCTTCGTATGAAATCCATCCTGGGCATCGGAAACGCCCTCACCGACATCCTGGCCGTCCTTTCGGACGACACGCTCCTCCGGAGGTTCCACCTCCCGCTCGGGAGCATGCAGCACGTGGACATGGAGACGGGCGACCGGATCTGGGACGCGCTCAAGGAATACGGCGTGAAGTACGTGCCCGGCGGGTCGGCCGCGAATACCGTCACCTGCACGTCCATCTTCGGGATGCCGTCGGGCTACATCGGCAAGATCGGCAACGACGACCTGGGGAACCTCTTCAAGAGCACGATGGAGCAGTACGGCGTACGCGCGCAGATGCTCTACGGCACCAAGTCCAGCGGCCGCTGCATGGTCTTCATCACCGGGGCCAATGCGGAACGCACCTTCGCCGACTACATGGGCGCCACCCTGGAGATGGGTCCGGACGACCTCGTCCCCGAGATGTTCGAGGGGTACGACTACTTCCACATCGAAGGCTACCTCGTCCAGAACCAGGAGCTCATCGCCAAGGCCGTCCGGCTCGCCAAGGCCGCCGGCAGCATCATCTCCATCGACATGGCCTCCTACAATGTCGTGGAATCCAATGACGCCTTCTTCCACAACCTCGTGGAAAACTACGTGGACATCGTCTTCGCGAACGAGACCGAAGCCAAGGCCTTCACCAAGCTGGAGCCGCGCGAGGCCTGCGCCGAAATCGCCCGCCACTGCAAGATCTCCGTGGTCAAGGTGGGCAAGGCCGGGTCGATGGTCCAGTCCGGCGACGAGTACCACTTCATCGACCCCTGGCCGGCCACGCCCGTGGACGCCACCGGCGCAGGCGACACCTACGCCGCCGGCTTCCTGTACGCCCACTCCCTGGGGATGCCCCTCCGCGTCTGCGGCGAGGTGGGCTCCATCATCGCCGCGAAGGTGGTCGAGGTCATCGGCACCAAGATCGACGTACCCCGCTGGCGCGACGCCAAGCAGGAAATCCGCGAACTGATCGCCGCCAACACGAAATAGACTATGCTGGAACCGGTAAAAGAAATGCTCAGGCGCCAGAGCCTGAAGAAGAACGCCTCCACGGAGCCCACGGGATTCGTCCCGCTGGACAAGATCCGCTCCGCCGTCGCGTTCATCGACGTGGAGGACACCTCGTTCAACGAGTGCAAGAACACCCTCCTGCTGTTCTTCCGTGAACACAACATCAAGGGCGACATCTTCTTCTTCGACTTCCGGAAGCTCACGGAAGGGGAGCGCCTCATCACCAGCATCACCACCACCATCCTCAAGAAGGACCTCAACTGGTTCGGCAAGCCCTCCCGCGAGAAGGTCTCGCTGATGCTCGACGGCGAGCCAGACCTGTTCATCTCCCTCCTTCCCTCGACCGACTTCCCCCTCGAGTTCATGGCCACCGCCTCCCGCGCGCACTTCAAGATCGGCCGCGTCCAGCTGCCGGGCAACACCTTCGACCTCGTGATCAAGGATCCCGAGGACCGCAGGCTCAGCGAGGCCGAAGTGTGCAAGGAACTGATCAAGTTCATGGACAAGATCCGATGAAGAAATACATCATCGTCTTCCTCATCTCGATGGTCCCGCTCATCGAACTGCGCGGCGCCATCCCGTATGCCGTGGGCATGGGCCTCCCCATCGTCCCCTCCATCATCGTGTCTGTGATCGGCAACATGCTGCCGGTCCCGTTCATCTTCCTGTTCGCCCGCCGTATCCTGGAATGGGGCAAGGACAAGAAGTACATCGGCAAGTTCTTCACCTGGTGCCTGGAGAAGGGCGAGAAGGGCGGACGCAAGCTGGAGGAGAAGGCCGGCCGCGGCCTGTACGTCGCGCTGCTCCTGTTCGTGGGCATCCCGCTGCCGGGCACGGGCGCGTGGACCGGCACCCTCGCCGCCAGCATCCTGGACATGGACTTCAAGAAAAGCGTCCTGTTCGTCCTGCTGGGCGTCCTCCTCGCCGGAGCGATCATGCTCCTGGCGTCGCTGGGCCTGTTCGGCGCCATCGATTTCCTGAAATAGCAACCACACACAAACTATGACACTGAAACGCATCCTCCTTTGGAGCGCCTCGCTCCTCCTCGCCGCGAACTGCCTCACGGGCTGCCTCGCCGGCAAATTCATGACCAACTACGCCCTCAAGCCCGCCCAGCACGGCGAGGCCGACATCGAGCGCACCCGCGCCAAGGCCGACTCCCTCGCCCCCGGCGTGATGGCCTGGTACGACGACCTGCACGCCAAGGGCATCTTCAAGGACATCACCCGCACGGACCCGGACGGCCACAAGCTGCACGCCGTCTACGCCCCCGCCAAGGATCCCGCCACGGCCCAGGGCACGGCGATCGTGGTCCATGGCTACACGGACAACCACCTCGTCTTCATGTACCTCGTGCGCATGTACCGCGACGAGTTCAACTATAACGTGATGGCCCCGGACCTCCAGTTCTTCGGCTACTCCGAGGGCGAGGCCGCCCAGATGGGCTGGCTCGACCGCCTGGACGTGGAAGACTGGGCCGTGGTCGCCCACGACCTCTTCAAGGACGACTTCACCGTCGTGCACGGCGTGTCCATGGGCGCGGCCACCGCGATGATGATGAGCGGCGACGACCTCCCGCCCTACATCCGCGCCTTTGTCGAGGACTGCGGCTACTCCTCCGCCTGGGACCAGTTCGCCCACAACCTCAAGGACAGCTTCCACCTGCCCCCGTTCCCGATCCTGAACAGCGCGAGCATCGTGTCGAAGCAGCGCTACGGCTGGGGCTTCAAGGAGGCCTCCTCCGTGGACCAGCTCGCCAAGTGCGACCGTCCGATGCTCTTCATCCACGGCACGGAGGACGACTTCGTCCCCGTGGACCACGTCTTCAAGAACTACGAGGCCAAGACGCACGGCTACAAGGAACTCGTCCTCGTCCCCGGCGCCGTCCACGCGAACTCCTACGCGAAGGACCCGAAGAACTACACCTGGCGGGTGAAGTACTTCCTGGACCGCGTGAAGAGCGGAGAAATCAAATAGGAAATCAGCTGTTCCGCTGCCGGACGGCCTCGAAGAGGAGGATGGCGGCGGAAACGGACACATTGAGACTGTCCAGGCGGCCGAGCATCGGGATGCGGATGTGCGCATCCGCGGCGCGGCGCCAGACATCGGTAAGACCGGTGGATTCGGTACCCATCACCAGGGCCGTTCCGCCGGTCATGTCCGTATCATAGTACCAGGATGAATCCTGGAGCTGGGCGGTGAGGATGCGGATGCCGCGGGCCTTGAGCCAGTCGATGGTCTCGGCCGACGAGGCGCACACCGTGGGGACGGTGAACACCGCGCCGATGCTCGCCCGGATGAGGTTCGGGTTCCACAGGTCCGTCAGCGGGTCGCAGACGATCACCGCGTCGGCCCGGGCGGCGTCGGCGCTGCGGAGCACCGCGCCCAGGTTTCCCGGCTTCTCCACCGACTCCAGCACCATCACCAGCGGACGCTCGCCCAGCGCGAGGTCCTCCAGGCGCCGTTCGCGGACTTCGACCTCGGCGAGGATGCCCTCGGTCCCTTCTCGGTACGCCACCTTCCGGTACAGCGCCTCGGGGATTTCGACGACGAGGGTGTCGTCATGGCCGGCCCCGACCGGCCATCTCTCTCCCATCACCTCCGGACACACGAACACCGTCCTTGCCCGGAAGCCCGCCTCCAGGCAGTGCTCCAGCTCGCGGCGGCCTTCCACCACGAAAAGACCCTGCTCCCGCCGCGCCTTGGATTTTTCCTGCAGCAGGAGCAGATTCTTGATTTTCGGGTTCTGCGCCGATGTGATGGTTTCGATACGCATGGCCGTCATTCCGGGCTTGACCCGGAATCTAGAATTTTTCCGGCTTCATCGTCGGGAAGAAGAGGACGTCCTGGATGGCGTCGTTGCCCGTCATGAACATCGTGAGGCGGTCGATGCCGATGCCGATGCCCGAGGTGGGCGGCATGCCGTACTCCAGCGCGCGCACGAAGTCATAGTCGATGTACATCGCCTCGTCGTCGCCCTTGGACTTGAGGGCGGCCTGCTCCTCGAAGCGCTCGAGCTGGTCGATCGGGTCGTTCAGCTCGGAGTAGGCGTTCGCCAGCTCCTTGCCGGCGACGAAGAGCTCGAACCGCTCGGTGAGGGTGTCGTCGTAGCGGCAGCGCTTGGTGAGCGGGGACATCTCCACGGGATAGTCGATGATGAAGGTGGGCTGGATGAGGTTCTTCTCGCAGTATTCGCCGAAGATGGCGTCGATGAGCTTCCCGACGCCCATTTCCGGGGTCACCTCGACGTTCAGCTGCTTGCAGGCAGCGCGCAGCTGCGCCTCGTCCATGCCCTTGACATCGACCCCGGCGTATTCCTTGATCGCGTCCAGGATGCGGAGGCGGCGGAACGGGCCCTGGAAGGAGATCTCGTTCCCGGCGATGGTCTTGGTGAGACCGCCGGTGGCTTCGGCCACCTGCCCGAGCATCTTCTCGGTGAACTCCATCATCCACTCGTAGTCCTTGTACGCGACGTACAGCTCTACGCAGGTGAATTCCGGGTTGTGGGTCTTGTCCATGCCCTCGTTGCGGAAGTTCTTCGCGAACTCGTACACGCCCGGGAAGCCGCCCACGATGAGGCGCTTCAGGTACAGCTCGTTCGCGATGCGCAGGTACATGTCCACGTCCAGCGCGTTGTGGTGCGTGATGAACGGGCGCGCGGTCGCGCCGCCCGGGATGGGCTGCAGGATCGGGGTTTCCACTTCCAGGCAGCCGGCCTCGTCGAAGTAGCGGCGCATCGTGGAGATGATCTTCGCCCGCTTGACGAAGGTTTCCTTCACCTGCGGGTTCACCACGAGGTCCACGTACCGCTGGCGGTAGCGGAGCTCCGGATCCTCGAAGCTGTCGTGCACCGTGCCGTCGGCGTCGGTTTTCACGATGGGGAGGACGCGGAGGGACTTGGAGAGGACGGTGAGCTCCTTCGCATGGACGGAGAGCTGGCCCGTCTGGGTGATGAAGGCGAAGCCCTTGATGCCGATGATGTCGCCGATGTCCAGGAGCTTCTTGAAGACGGTGTTATATAAGGTCTTGTCTTCGCCGGGGCAGATCTCGTCCCGCTTGACATACACCTGGATGCGTCCCGTGTGGTCCTGCAGCTCCATGAAGGAGGCGGCGCCCATGATGCGGCGGGACATGATGCGCCCGGCGAGGCACACGTCGGCGAAATTGCCCTTCTCAGGGTCGTAGCCGGCCGCGATTTCGGCGGTGGTGGTGTCCACGGGATAGAGGGGGGCCGGATATGGATTGATGCCCAGTTCGCGGAGCTTCGCGAGGGATTCCCGGCGTCCGCGTTCCTGCTCGTTGAGGTCGATAGTGATTGCCATAGAAGAAGTTATCTGTTTTTTCCGTCTGCAAAGGTACGAAAAACCTCGTACAATCCCATTTTTCGCCGATTTATTTGGTTAAAAGTTCAGAAATTGTTGGGAAAATCAGATTATTCTGCTTAATTTTGTCATCGTATATTGGAGTGTCCAAATGGGACGCTGCGTTTTTCGGCCCCCACCGAAGGGAAAAAAAGGGCAAAAACGAGGCAGATATACCTTAAATATTTTAATAAGAACAACACAATTCTTATCATATGAAACTGAAAAGCTTAACACTGATCCTCGCCCTTGCGCTGGGCGCCCAGGTGGCGTTCGCGCAGCAGAGCAAGTCCGATCCCAGCCTGGAGTTCAATCCTCACTGGTACGGCCAGATCCAGGGCGGCGCCGGTTACACCATCGGCGAAACCGCTTTCAAGGACCTGATCTCCCCTGCCGGAGCCCTCTCCCTCGGGTATCAGTTCAATCCCACCCTCGGCCTTCGCTTCAACGTGGCCGGCTATCAGGGCAAGGGCAACGTCGTCGCCCCGCTCGAGGTGTACAAGTTCAACTACCTCCAGGGCGCGTTCGACCTCACCCTCAACCTTGCGCAGCTGCTCGGCTACAAGCATGACCGCGTGTTCAACCCGTTCGTGTTCCTCGGCGGCGGTGTCGCCTACGGCTTCAAGAACGGCGCGAACAACATCACCAAGACTAACCCGAAGGAGTATTTCGCCTATCTTTGGGAGAAGAACATGGTCACCCCGGTCGCCCGCGTGGGCCTGGGCGCTGACTTCCGCCTGAGCGACGCCGTCGCCCTCACCCTCGAGGTGAACGACAATGTCCTCTCCGACAAGTTCAATTCCAAGAAGGTCGGTCATCCGGACTTCCAGTTCAACGCCCTCGCCGGCCTGAAGATCAACTTCGGCAAGACCACCCGTCCGAGCGCCAAGTACCTCGCCGAGCTCGCCGCCGCGGAGGCTGCCGCCGCCGCTGAGAAGGCCCGCCTCGAGGCCGAGCGTCAGGCGAAGCTCGCCGCTGAGAAGGCCGCCGCCGAGAAGGCCGCCGCTGAGAAGGCCGCCGCCGAGAAGGCTGCCGCCGCCAAGGCTGCCGCCGAGGCGCTCGCCGCCGAAATGCGCCAGGTGAACACCTTCTTCACGATCAACTCCTACGTCATCTCCGACGAGGAAGCCGCGAAGCTCGTCCGCTACATCGACTGGCTCAAGGCGAACCCGGATGTGAACATCGCCATCGCCGGCCACGCCGACAAGGGCACCGGTACCAAGCGCATCAACCAGAAGCTCTCCGAGCAGCGTGCCGCCGCCGTGAAGGACTTCCTGGTGGAGCGTGGCATCGCCGAAAGCCGCATCGTCTCCGTCGTCGCCAACGGCGACCGCATCCAGCCGTTCGAGGAGAACGACCTGAACCGCGTCGTCATCAGCACCATCAAGTAAGGAAACAAACAACTTTAATTCCATACCAACTTTATGAAAGTCAAATTCACCAAACTTGCAGCGCTGCTCCTCGCCGGAGTAGCCCTGTTTGCGACCGGATGTACCGACTACGAAGTCGACATCCAGAAGGTAGACAAGAAGGTTGACGATCTGACCTCGGGCAAGGTTGCCACGCTCGAGAACCAGGTCAAGGAGCTTCAGGCTACCGTTGCTACCCTTGAGACAGCCGCCGACCACAAGGCCGACATCGACAAGCTGAACAAGGCCATTTCCGACCTCCAGACCGCTCTCAACGGCGAGATTTCGGGTCTCAAGGACCGTGTCAAGGCCATCGAGGACGCTGATTTCCAGAAGCAGATCAACACGCTGACGGAGAAGTATCAGGAGCTCGAGAACAACAAGGCCAGCAAGGAAGAACTGGCCAAGGTCGAGGCTGACCTCCGTCTCCTCATCTCCGGCGAGATCGGCAAGCTCGACACCCGTCTGCAGGCTGCCGAGAAGACCCTCGACGATCTCACCAAGGAAGGTGGCATCATCGACCAGATCAAGGACCGGATCAAGGCGATCGAAGATGAACTCCCGACCATCCGTCAGAACATCATCGACCTCCAGAACGGCAAGCTTGACAAGACCGAGTTCGACACCTACTACAAGGCCGCTTACGAGAAGTACACGAAGGCTACCATCGATTCCATGCAGGAAGCCATCGACGCCCTCACTGCCCTGACCGCCGGCTTCCCGGAGGACAAGACCATCAAGGAGTACATCGACGAGGCCGACCAGACCCTGAAGGATGACTACACCGCCAAGTATCTCTCCGTCGTCGCCAAGGCTTTTGGCACCGAGGAGAAGATGAACGAGATGAAGGGAACCCTCCTCGGCCGTCTCGAGGCTTGCGAGGCCCTTCTCGCCGGTGACTGGGGTGACAAGACCGTCAAGGAGTACATCGATGGCGAAGTGAAGAACCTCCAGGACCAGATCGACGTGATCGAAGAGAAGGTTTTGGATCTCCAGGTCCGCGTCGGTACGCTCGAGGCTTCCATGGACAAAGTTCTAGCTGCGCTTGAATTCTGCGCCAAGGAAGATGAGGACGGCAATGTTTACTATGACCTCCAGGGCTATATCGACGATGCCGACCAGCTCCTCCAGGATCAGATCGACGAAATCTGGGAATGGGTCGATGAGTATCTGATTCCGACGCTCAACGAAATTTTCGCTGACATCTACTCTCAGCTCGAGACGCTGAACGCGCGTGTTATCGAGGCTCTCTCCCGCATCCAGAGCGTCCAGTATGTTCCGGACTACGACGACCTGAAGATCACGACCAACATGTCCTATGTCTATCAGCTTGAAAGCGACGGTCGTGCTCCCAGTGAGAACGAGACCGAGGAAATCCCTGTCCTTTTCGTCGACCAGCCTACGCAGGTGACCTATCAGTTCCTCCCTGCCCAGTATGCGCAGGATGTCGCTGACGGTGTCGAGGAATTCATTACCGATCCTTCCTCCTGGCGGTTCATCATGTATCTCTTCGGCTTAGCTGATGAGGTGACTGACGATCCTTTCACCCGTGAGGAACTCAAGGAACTGGGAATTTCCGGTATCCTTCCTTTCTTCGATGTCCGTCCGGTCAATACCCGCGATGACGATGCTCCTGAGGCTCCCCAGCCCGCGTTTGTCATCACTTCCGTGGACAAGGTGGACACCGCCACCGGTGAAATCACCTTCACGGTCCAGCCTGTGAACGTCGCTTCCGCTCAGTACGCTGCCAACGGTATCAAGCCGATCAAGGACCTGTACATGACTGACGCTGTGTATGATGATATTTATAAGATGCTCTACTGGCCTGTCCTGACCCAGGATGGAGAGTCATACCAGTATACCGATGCGGATTGGGGTAGATTCGTCCACTATGTCTATGACTATAATGATCTGAAGGCTTATGAGGACCGCGCCGCTTTCGCCGCCCAGCTCCGTATGTATGCCTTCCAGGATTTCGACGAGAATCCGTATTACGAGTATGATGACGAGGAAGAGCCCTATATCGATTACGAGAACGAGCTCGCATCCCCGTACAACGTTCTCTATCCTAAGGTGAGCGAAATCCAGATCCTCCCGGATCCGTACAAGAAGGAAGAAGATGGTTCCGTCCGTCCGTTCCTTGAGGACGAGGTCTATCAGACCCTCCCTTACAGCGCCCTCCGCAAGGATGGTGACAATGCGATCGGCGAGAAGCCGGAGCAGGATCCTAAGGGTTACCGTATCATCCTCGACCAGGCTGTCCCTGTCGTTAGCATCGACGGCGGTCAGCCGATGTCCCTCGAGGCTGCTGAGAAGGCCGGTTATCACGTTCCTCCGATCACGACCGAGTTCAAGGAATTCAAGTATTTCGATCCCGATGGTGCTGAGCTCGCTGAGGAGAAGAAGGCGAATTTCGTCGAGACCCCGAAGGTCTATGCCGAGTTCGAGATGAATGCGGAAAAACCCGCTTCCAGCCGCAAGATGGAAGTTGGTGACCACATCCTCGGTTGGTACGAGTTCAAATCCCTTCTTGGCGCTTTCCAGGCCTTTGGTTCTGTGGAGATCACCAAGCCCCAGGGCACGATCTCTGCTAATTCCAACATCGTGTGGACTTACTCCCTCGATGCCAATGTGGACCACAACCTTTGGGTCAAGGATTACAAGGGCACCCAGGCTGTCGAGACTGTCGAAGGTGGTGAGGTTTACAACCGTACCGCTCTCGCTGTCAATGTGGATGCTGAAGGCGCCGCTACGCTTGAGAAAAATCTCGGTTTGACCATCGAGGACTTCCGTCATGCTGCTCCGGTTGCTGGTTCCTTGAAGGTCACCACTACGGATGAAACTGGCGCTGTTGTCACTGTGGATACCATTACCTTCCCGGGTGAATATCCGGTCAAGATTGACGCCGATGGTAACCTGACCGTTGACATCGCTGGCTTCGAGTGGAATAAGGTTTACACTGTTACTGCTGACTACGAGCTTGAAGCGGCTCTCGTTACCGTTACCTGGACGATCACCACGGTCGACCGTAATCGTGACGTCATCACGATCGAGCTGCCTGAGTATGCCTTCGAGCTGAATGGTGAGGACTATGACGCTACGAATGACACTTACACCAGCAAGCCTCAGCAGTTCCTGGATCAGCTCTTCGCCAAGTTTGTTGATCAGAAGATCATCAACCAGGAGGAAGTGAAGGATTATGAGGAGGCTGCCGACTTCAAGGGTGATGGTACCCCTGGTATCGGTGGTAAGGAAGGTCACCTGACCCGTTACTATGACGAGGACGGCAACATCCCTGCGACTGATTCCAAGTATGTCATCTGCGGTGACGACTATGCCCTGTTCTACCAGGTTACTTCCGCGCAGCTTTATGACGTTTGGAAGGCTGGTGAGCCTCAGGTTCGCAACGTCCTGACCTTCATCGGTCAGCAGGTTAAGATAACCTGGCCGGTGACGGTTGACATCCCGAACTATGATTTCCTGCACCTCCGCTACTACACCTTCAACACGAAGCGTGAAGCCGCTGACTTCATCACCAAGCTTGACTTCACTGCCAAGCAGGCTGGTAAGGCCGATGTCGAATGGTGGTCTCAGGTTTATCCTTCCTACTACACCGACAAGGCTGCTGATGGCGCCGCCGTCGATCCGGACAACCGCATCTCCAACCGCTACGCTGTTGCTGACTACGATGTCGCCTATATCAATCTCGCTGAGCTTGCGTTCAACGTGGTCGATGAGAAGGATGAGCCGATGACTGAGGAGCAGATTGCCGACGAAAATCTGGTTGTTAATTTCGCCTACACTTGGAAGAACAAGGGTCTCGATCCGCTTCCGACCGTTGACCAGCTGCTCAATGGCAATCCTATCATTAAGGATTACAAGGATCTGTGGATGGCTCCGACCACCTTCTATTACAGAACCAATGAGTACGAGTTCATCCCTGTCGTCGGTACTCTGGCTATTCGCTCTGGTAACACTGACTTCGAAATCAAGACCCGCTTCCAGAACAACGGTAGGAATTCCGTGAAGCATCCTTCGGAGGCTCTTGATTACAGCTCCTACGCTGTAGTTCGCTGGACTCCGTTCAAGGTTCCTCCGACTGTGAAGAATATCGAAATCATTCTCGATGAGAATAAGGTTTATCGTGAGCCTCTGCTTAAGGGTGTGAACCTGAAGGACATCCGTCCGAATGGTGCTTCCTTCGATGTTATCGCCGATGGTCAGTGGGTTATGGGTAACGCTGCTGCGGATGCTACCGCCGAAAGCGAAACTAACGGCTACCTTGCCGGCATCCGTTCCGACGTTGCTTACCACATTGATCCGGTCTTCGACTTCAGCACTGTCGAGCTCCCGCTTGAACTGCAGAAGCTTCTCACCCTGAAGTTCTTCGACGGCCAGCAGTACATCGATGCTAAGGACGCTACTCCTGAGCAGAAGAAGACCCTGCCTCCGTACATCGTCTTCGACTACAGCTCCCAGATCCAGTTCCATGGTGTCATCGAAGTTCCGATCTCTGTGGTGCTCAATAATCCTTGGCAGGAAGCTATCAGCTTCGACTACAAGCTTTTCATCAAGGGTATTGGTGACTAATCATTGAACGATACACTGAATTGGGCCGGTTCCTGAGGGATCGGCCCTTTTTTTATTCCGCAGTTCTTCTTATCTTTGAGTATGAAAAAGATTGTGACTCTTCTTGCAGCGGCCGTCTGGGCCTTGACTGCCTCCTCTTCTGCTTTTGCGTCCGAACCGGATTCGCCCGGTACCAAGTTGATTACCATTCAGGCCGGGGGGCTTCCCGGTTTCGGTGGGCTGATTTCCGGCCAGATCGCCATGGCGAATTTCGCCTCTGGGCATCTGTACGGCGGTCTTCAGCTGGGAGGGAATTTCCGGCACGGCGCCGTTTCTACCCTGAATACGAGGAAGATTGACCTCTCGGTCGCTCCGCGTCTCATGCTGGGCTGGAACCTGGGCCGGGTCTTTGAAATCCACCTGGGTGGGCAGGCCGGTATCGCCGCACAGCGTTTCGATGCGGACAAGATGCAGCTTGCCTTCTGCTACGGTGGCTTCGGCGGTTTCCGGTTCAATGTAAGCGATTCCTTCGGCCTTGTCTTGGAAGGAAGCTATTCCAACTGCCTGCCCTACGCGACCGGCGGTATCGCTTTCCGCTTCTAGGTCGCTGAGCCTGTCGAAGCGACCAGGCAAGCTAACTGACATAAGGACAAAGAATTGGCCGGGTCTCCTCCCCAAGAGACCCGGCCGGTATATAAAACGAACTTAACAAATAGACATGAACTTGAATTCAATGTCCATGGCAAAGGTATAACCTTTTACTGAAATAACCAAACCAATTACGGTTTTTAAGTAAAATAAAATATTTTACTTTTAATTTAAAAGTTTTTAGATTCCGGGTCAAGCCCGGAATGACGAGGAAGGTCAAGCCCGGAATGACGAGGAAGAGATGCCCGGTCAAGCCGGGCATGACGCTTCAGAATGAGGCTTTATCATGTCATTCCGGGCTTGACCCGGAATCTCATGAGTCCACATCGGCCCTTTACAAATCCACTTTTGTTTCCCCTGAGAGAGTTCGTAACAGCCTGATAGTCAGGTGTGAATTCTTTCAGGGGTTCGCTTGTTATCCACTTTCGGCGGAAAAGTGGAATAATGAAATGGGTTCGTCCGTAATTTTGCACCGTCCGGCACCGGCTGCCGGGCGTACACTTGAACAAACCATTCCAAAAACCTTTATGAAAAAAATCGTTGTATTCGTAATGATGCTTCTGAGCGTAGCGGCTTACGCGCAGAGGCGGACCGTTACGGGCACGGTGACGGAAGCGTCCGGCTATCCGGCGATCGGTATCACGGTCGTGGAGCAGGGCACCCAGAACGGCGCCGTGACCGACGCTGACGGCCGGTATTCCATTACGGTCGCCGGTCCGCAGGCCGTGCTCGTGTTCGACGCGCTGGGCTACGGCACCGTCACCGAGACCGTGGGTTCCCGTTCCGTCATCGACGTGACCATTGAGGAGGAAGCCCTCGCGCTGGACGCCGTCGTGGCCATCGGCTACGGCTCCGTCCGCAAGAAGGACCTCACCACGGCCGTGTCCATCGTTTCCACCGAAGACGCCGCCCTGCGGCCCGTTTCCGAGGCTTCCGGCCTCATCCAGGGCAAGGTGGCCGGCGTCCAGGTCCAGCAGACCAGCGGTCTGCCGGGCTCCGGCATGACGGTCCGCGTCCGCGGCAACAGCTCCATCGCTTCCTCCAACGACCCGTTGTACGTCGTGGACGGCGTTCCCGTGGGTGAAGGCTCCTACGCCATCGCTTACCTGTCTCCGAACGACATCGAGACGATGCAGATCCTCAAGGACGCCTCCTCCGCGGCCATCTACGGTTCCCGCGCGGCGAACGGCGTCGTGCTCATCACCACCAAGCAGGGCGGCCGTAACCAGGCGCCGCGGGTGAACTTCACCTCCTACGTGGGCGTGTCCAACGTGACGCGTTCCTACGAGGTCCTGAACGTGGACGAGTACCGCGAATACGCGAAGGAATTCAATATCAACGTCCCCGCCGGCCTCAAGGACGAGACCGACTGGTTCGACTACACCTACAAGACCGGCATCACCCAGAACTACCAGCTGGGCGTGTCCGGCGGCGGTGACAAGTTCCGCTACTACATCGGCGGCGGTTACTCCGACGAGCAGGGTATCATCAAGGTCGCCTACGCCCGCCGCTACAACGTGCGCGCCAGCTTCGACGTGGACATGTACAAGTGGCTCACCGTGGGCGCGAACGTGGCCTACTCCAACTACAAGAACAACGGCATCATCTCCGGTACGGGCGCGAACCGCGCCGGCGTCGTCCTCTCCGTCATCAACACCCCGACCTACGCCGTGGTGTGGGATCCGGAGAACCCGAAGCAGTACTACGACGCCTTCTACGGCCTGGGCGGCTACACCACGCCGGCCGAGAACATGGCCCGCAGCGAAAGCAACTTCGACACCACCGACCGCGCCATCCTCACCGGCTACGCGCAGATCAACTTCACCAAGAAGCTGAACTTCAAGAGCACGGTGTCCATGGACCGCCGCTGGGTCCACAGCTGGTCCTACCTGGACCCGGTCCAGACCGGCTACGGCCGCACCCAGCACGGCGAGGCGACGGATACGCGCAGCGACGACCGCCGCATGATCTTCGACAACATCCTTTCCTACAAGGACACCTTCGGCGGCAAGCACAACGTGGACGTGATGGCCGGCACCTCCGCCACCACCTCCGACTGGCAGCAGCTGAGCGGCTCCCGCAGCAACTTCAACCCCGAGTACTACGACAAGATCTGGGGCCTCGGCGGCGGTAACAAGGGCGGCCTCCGCGGCCAGTCCACCGGCTGGTCCCAGTGGGCGATCATGTCCTACCTGGGCCGCGTCGCCTACAACTACGACAGCAAGTACTACCTCACGGTGAACTTCCGTGCGGACGGTTCCTCCAAGCTGGCTCCGGGCCACAAGTGGGGCTATTTCCCGTCCGCTTCCGCCGCCTGGCGCCTCACCGGCGAGGATTTCCTGAAGGACGTCTCCTGGCTGAACGACCTCAAGCTCCGCGCGGGCTGGGGCCAGCAGGGCAACCAGTCCGGCCTGGGCGACTACGCCTGGGTCCAGACCTACGGCACCACCTACTATGACTGGACGAACGAGGAATACGCCTACGCGACGCCGTCCATCGGCGGAAAGTCCAACTTCGGCAACAAGTACCTGACCTGGGAAACCACCACGCAGACGAACGTGGGTGTGGACGCGAGCCTCTTCGGCAGCCGCATCACCCTCGCGCTGGACGCCTACTACAAGAAGACGGACGGCCTGCTGATGAACGTCTCCCTCCCGGCTCCGAACCCGAGCATCTTCCGCAACGAGGGCAAGATGTCGAACTGGGGCGTCGAGTTCGCCCTGAACACCGTGAACGTCGCCCGGAAGAACTTCGAGTGGACGACCGACTTCAACCTTTCCCTGAACCGCAACAAGCTCGAGAACCTGCAGCTCCAGAAGGTGTACTACTATGTGAATCCCGAGCGCATCGGCGAGAACATCGTCCGGATGGCGCCCGGCGAGGCCCTGTCCAAGTTCTGGGGCTACAAGGTCACCGGCGGCGTGGATCCGGAGACGGGCCTGCTCGTGTACGAGGACCTGAACGGCGACGGCGACATCACCGACGCGGACAAGCAGTACATCGGCGATGCCAACCCGAAGTTCATCGGCGGTATGACCAACAACTTCCACTTCTACGGCTTCAACCTGAGCATCCTCGTGACCGGCTCCTACGGCAATGACATCTTCAACGTGTCCAAGGTGGACATGATGGGCATGCAGAACGGCGCGAACCAGCTGCACAGCGTCGTCCGCCGCTGGCGGATCCCCGGCCAGATCACCGACATCCCCAAGGCCGGCGAGACCTGGAACGCGAAGCCGTCCGACTACTGGATCGAGGACGGTTCCTACCTGAAGGTGAAGAACATCACCCTGTCCTACGACTTCCAGGGCAAGTTCCTCCGCAAGCTGAACATTGCGAAGATCCAGCCTTACGTGACCCTCTCCAACTTCCTGACCCTCACGAAGTACACGGGTTACGACCCTGAAATGAGCCAGTATTCCAGCGCCACCAACATGGGCATCGACTACGGCACCTATCCGAACGTGAAGACCGCCATCTTCGGCGTGAACATCGACTTCTAAACCGGCAGCAATATGAAAAAGATCAAGAATATCCTGGCCTTCGCCGCCATTTTCGCCCTGACTGCCTGCAACCTGGACCTGTATTCCCCGACTTCCTTCAACAAGGGCAACGTGGAAACCTCCGGCGACTCCGAGGAGACCGCTTCCCAGTACACCAAGCGCTCCGACATGGAGAGCCTGCGTAACTCCCTGTACAACAGCTGGGTGAAGGACATCCAGGAGATGGGCCTCGAGGACTGGCTCGTCTATTCCGAGACCCGCGCCGACAACGCTTACTGCGGCACCAACACGGCTGAGATCATGGCCCTGGAGGCCAACAAGCAGGACGGCTCCAACAAGAACATCACCCGCGACTGGAACTGGTACCAGACCCAGGTTTCCAACGCGAACCAGATCATCTGCAACGTGGACCGCATCCAGGCCGAGGACAGCTCCATGTCCACGACCGAGCGTGACCAGTGGAAGGCCGAGGCCCTCATCTGGAGAGCCTTCTGCTTCTTCCGCCTCACCCAGCTTTGGGGCGACGCCCCGATGGTGCTCGAGATTCCCCCGACCATCACCGTCGAGAATGTGGAAGAGGTGTATCCGCTCTACTATCCGGACCGCGTGCCCATGAACGACGTCTATGCGCAGCTCGTGGAGGACCTCACCTGGGCCGCCCAGTACGCCCCGAAATCCAACCCCGCCAACAAGATGCTCATGTCCGACGCCTTCGCGATCGGCCTCCTGGCCCGCATCTACGCCGAGAAGCCCATCCGCGACTGGAACAAGGTCATCCAGTACTGCAACCAGATCGAGGGCATGGGATTCTCCCTGGAGCCCGAATACGGCAAGCTCTGGAGCTATGACGACGACGACGCGTACCGCAACTCCCCGGAATCCATCTTCGAGGTCCAGTGGACCAACAAGGCCAGCGGCAACTGGGTGTACATGATGTACCACCGCAACGCCTACAGCCCGAACGACAGCTATTCCTGGGCCAAGTGGACCACCCCGTCCCGCGACCTGATCGAGGCTTTCCAGAAGGAAGGCGACGAGGTCCGCTACAAGGCTTCCATCGTGTGGGATTCCTGCGGCTGGAGCAACTACTATCCGTCCGACAACTACGCGTTCATGCACAAGATGCCGACGAACATCTCCTCCATCCTCGTGATGCGGCTCGCGGAGATCTATCTCCTTCACGCCGAGGCCCTTGCCTGCACGGGCGACCTCGCCGGCGCGACCGAGTATGTGAACAAGGTCCGCACCCGCGCGAAGCTCGCCGGGATCGCCGTGCCGTCCTCCCAGGACGCCGCCATCGACGCGATCCTCAAGGAGCGCCGCCTGGAGCTCGCCTTCGAGGGCTTCCGCTTCTTCGACCTCGCCCGCCACGACCGGATCTACCAGGTCCATGACAGCATGAACGCCAAGGATCCCTACTGGCAGCAGCGCAAGCCCCTCACCGAGACCCGCCTCTTCCTGCCGGTCCCGACGACAGCCCTCGACGCCAACCCGAACATGAGTCAGAACGCCGGTTATTGATGCTATGAAGAAGGTATCCTTATATACGCTCATCGGCCTGTTCGCCCTGTGCTCCTGCGCCTGCGGGGGCAAGGACCCCGTGCCGTCGACGGAACCGGACCCGAAACCGGAACCCCCGGTGGAGGTCTATGACGCCACCCTGTGGACCACGACCTTCGACAAGACCCGCGACTTCGAGAAGTCCGGCGTGGCCTTCGGCAAGGCGGCCACGATGTCGCCGAACGTCGTCCGCTTCACGGACGAGACGTTCCAGACGGTGGACGGCTTCGGCCTCGCCATCACCCAGGCATCCTGCTATAACCTCCTGAAAATGAGCCAGGAGGACCGTACGAAGCTCCTCACCGAACTGTTCAGCACCACCGCCGGCGCCGGCTCTTCGCTGATCCGCGTCTGCATCGGCGGCTCGGACTTCTCGATGAACGAGTACACCTGGTGCGACAAGGAGGGGATGGCGAACTTCGCCGTCCACGAGAGCGAGAAGACGTTCCTGTTCCCGATCCTGGACGAGATCTACAAGATCAATCCCAACGTGCAGATCATCGGCTCCCCGTGGAGCTGCCCGCGCTGGATGAAGATGGATCTCCAGGGGAACGGCAACCCGTTCAACAGCTGGACCTCCGGCCGCCTGAACCCGAAATACTACGCCGACTATGCCGACTATTTCGTGAAGTGGATCCAGGAGATGCAGAAGAGGGGGTATAAAGTGCTGGGCGTCACGCTCCAGAACGAGCCCCTGAACATCGGCAACTCGATGTCCCTGTACATGCCCTGGGAAGACCAGCGCGATTTCCTGAAGGTCATCGGCCCGGCTTTCGAGAAGGCCGGCCTGAAGACGGAGATCATGCTTTTCGACCACAACTACAACTACGACGACAAGGCCGACCAGCGGAACTACCCGCTGAACATCTATGCCGACGCGGCCGCCGCGAAGTATGCGGCCGGCTCCGCCTGGCACAACTACGGCGGCCGTGTCACCGAGCTGGACAAGATCCACCAGGCGGCCCCCGAGAAGGGCATCTGGTTCACGGAAGCGTCCATCGGCACCTGGAATTACGGACAGGGCTTCGGCGCCCAGTTCCAGGAGGATTTCCGCGAGATCGTGCTGGGCACCCTGAAGCGCTACGGCAAGGGCGTGACCCTGTGGAACATGATGCTGGACAATGACGGCAAACCCTACCGTCCGGGCGGCTGCAGCACCTGCTACGGCGCCGTGTCCATCGACCCGAAATCCTACGCCCTCAAGTCCGTGGACCGCAAGTCCCACTGGTACGACGTCATCCACCCGTCCGTGGTCGTCAAGCCCGGCGCGGTGCGGATCGGCACGACGGGACGGACGGCTGCGAAAGTGACCTACCTCGCGTTCCGCAATCCGGACAACTCCTACGGAGTCCTCTTCCTGAACGAGGGCTCGAATCCCGAACAGTTCGTGTTCGCGACCGACGCCCATTCGGTTCCCATTACGGTACCTGCAAAGTCCGTTGTTTCAGCTACTTGGAAAGATTAAGCGCAATATGAAAAAGTATCTCTATATGATGATGGCGGCCGCGGCCCTCGCGGCCTGCCAGCCCAAGGAACCGGCGTTCCTCACCACTGACAAGGGCCCGCAGCAGACGATCACCTGCGACGCGGCCACCCTGATGGGGTCCGACTTCCTCTTCTCCGTGGACCTGCAGGACCCGATCGCCCTGTCCACGCTGAAAGTCCAGCTCAAGTTCGACGATACGGTCGTGGCGGACACCACGATCCGCACGAAGACGAACGGCACCTATGCGGGCCGCCTGCTCGTCCCGTTCTACAAGGACATTCCCGACGGCGTCGCCACGGCCGTGTTCACGTCCCAGAACATCCAGTTCGGGGTCACCACCGAGGAGAAGGACGTGCATGTCACCCGTCCGGAGTTCGAGTATCTGCTGCTCAAGCCCGTCGTGGGCGGCGAGTACCGGATGGAGAAGACCGGCGAGTTCACCTACGCGGTGAGCGGTGATTTCGACGCCTCCGTCGATGCGTTCATCGAGACGGCTCCCTTCGACGCCGCCGGCCGCAAGTTCTCCTTCGGTTATGGCGCCACGGGCGTCGACCTCGGGGGCACCACGCCCATCCCGTTCTCCAACGGCGTCGCGGGCAACTACGAGATTTCCTTCAACACCCGCACCTGGGAGGCCGCTCCGTTCGTGAAACTCACGGTGAACGGCACCGAGGCCGTGATGATCGACAAGCAGAACTATGCCGCGGTCGTGAACCTGCGCAAGGGCGAGGCGATCGTCATCGAGGGCTACGCGCCCGGCTTCGACGACTTCACCCTGGATCCGGACTGGTTCACCGAGGACTTCAAGTTCAACGCGGTGGACGGCCTGTACAAGGTCACCATCCAGATGGGCAACAAGTTCTTCCTCGTGGAGAAGATGATTTCCGCCGATGCGTATGCGACCCTCACCAACGGCAACGCCGTGTGGCTGATCGGCGACGGTTACGGCAAGCCGGGCATTTTCTCCGCTTCCTGGAACACGGGCCTGGGCCTGTGCCTCGCCGAGGTGGAACCGAATATCCACCAGATCACCTTCGTGGGCGGCACCTCGCTGAAGACCGGCACCAACCTGAATGTCAAGCTGTTCCACCAGAAGGGCTGGGGCGGCGAGTTCGGCGGCGGCTCCTACGCTTCCGTGGTGAGCGACCTCGCCTATGCGGGCGAGTCCGACGGCAACATCCACCTGCTGGAGGGCCAGTCCATCGAGATGGGCGGCATCTACCGCTTCACCCTGGACCTGACCGGCGGCGTTTCCGCGGCCGTGCTCAAGGTCGAGAAGGTGGGCCAGCAGGAGGTCGAGTCCGACAAGATCACCGTCAACGGGGTCGAGCTCGAGATGCTGAGCGCCAACGAGTACGCCGGCCAGGTGTCCCTGAAGAAGGGCGACGCCCTCTCCGTGAAGGGCATCGACGACCTCGCTTCCTGGTGGTTCGATCCGGACTTCGTGGCCGGTGGCAAGTGGAACGCCGTGGACGGCGACTACGTCGTGACCCTGGACAAGGGGATCAAGGTGGGCCGCGCCTACCGCGTGAACGGCGCCGGCGCCCGGGCGAACCTCGCCGAGGGCGGCCTGTACGTGCAGGGCTGGGGCATCGCCCCCTACATGATGGATGGCGGCCAGGTGGGCTGGCCGGGCGCCGGTGGCTACCAGCTCGCGCAGGTCTCCGAGGGCGTCTTCCAGATGACCGGCAAGGCCGTGGGTGAGAAAGACAGCACCATCGGCGGCCGCTGGCGGATCGACTACGCCAACTTCAAGTTCTTCTTCCAGGACGGCTGGGGCGGCGAGAGCTCCAAGGAGATCGTCATCGACGGCAACGCCGCCGAGCACATGAGCCAGGGGAGCGACGGCAACCTGAACCTCGTCGGCACCCTCGAGGAAGGCGCCACCTACCGGATGACTGTGGACTTCACCGGCTGCACCATCGACGGCAACGCCATCACCGCCGGCAAGGAGAAGATCACCTTCGAGAAGCTCTAGTCCCCGTCATTCCGGGCTTGACCCGGAATCTACTCGATCGCCTGAACGGCGTCTTCGAAAAGCTCGCGGTCTCCGCGGGCTTTATTTTTGATCTTCGCCCGGTAGTTGTACACCGTGTTGGCCGAGTAGTGGAGCAGCGCGGCGATCTTGGAGGATTCCGTGATGCCCAGCTTGATGAGGGCGAAGACGCGGAGCTCCGGCGTGAGGATGTCGTCGCCCTTGGGGACGATGGCCTCGCCGTCCGCGAGGAGGGCGTTGAACTCGTCCACGAAGTCGGGATAGAGGTTGATGAAGGTGCGGTCGAACATCTGGTAGAACTCCCGGATGTCGTCCTCGATGGGCGGCAGGGCCTCGATCTCCTCGATCAGATACTTGTCGTTTCCGCGGCGGATGTACTTGAGCACGTGGTTCTTGTACTGCCGGGACGTGGAGATGTTCTCCGACAGGTTCTGCAGGTACAGGGCGATGTACTCCTGGCGGACCTTGCTGGACTCCTGCAGTTCGTTGTTCAGGGCTTGGAGCCGCTCGTTCACGTCCTGGAGCGTCTGGTTGCGACGGTCCACGCGGGCCTTCTCCTCCTCCAGCGCCTTCCGGGTGCGGACCAGGACGCGCTGGCGGCGGGACAGGTAGAACAGGAGGCCGGCGAGGGCGAGGAGCAGGAGCCCGGCCAGGCCGATGAGCAGCCACATCTGCCGCGTGTGCCGCGCGTTCTTGGCGGCGTAGGCCTGCTCCAGGGACGGGAAGAACTGGGCGATCTGCCAGGGACGGAGCTTGCCGCCGAAGAACAGGGCGTCGGGCATGCCGTGGTCCGCCGCATACTTGAAGGCGCGGTCGATGTCCCCCTGCCGGTACAGCCGCTCGGCGAGGGTGTTCAGCGAGGCGTAGTCCTTGTTGGCGCACAGCACGTCGGCGATGGCGGAGCGGGCCAGCCAGGCGATCTCGTCGTCGGGGTCCTGCTGATAGACAGACACGAAAAACGCGGCGCGGGCATACTGGCGGGAATTGGGCTCGGTCACTTCCAGGGCCTTCAGGGCGTATTCCAGGGCCTTTTCCTTGTCCCGGTCGGATTCCGCCTGGACCCGCTGCAGGTCGTACCACTCATAGGTCCCTTCCTCCAGGAATGGAAGCATGGACACGCGGTACATGTCCTTTTTCTGCCAATACTGGGCGTTGTTGGACGAATAGGCGGCGAGTTCCCCGTACAGGTAGCAGGAAACCTCGAAGAACGTATATTCCAGCCCCGGCGGAATCGCTTCCAGCCGGTAGCCGGACAGGATGTCCAGCGCGTCGGAATGGTAGCCCGCCAGGGCGTATTCCCGCGCCAGGGCGAAATCCGTCTCCGCCTGGCGGTAGGCGTCGCCCAGCTGCCGCGCCAGCGCCCGGTTCCGGCCCAGCTGCACGACGGTGGAGTCCAGGCTGTAGGCCGTGAATTCGGACGCGAGCTTCTTCCGGATCTCGTACTCCTGCTCGGGGGTGTTCTTCCCCGCGAGCATCTGCCGGAGCACGTCCGTCCGCTGCTGGAAATAGCCTTCGTAGGTGGCGGCGTTCGCCAGGGCCGCGTCCAGCTCCCGCAGGAGCTGCCGCGTCGGCTCCTTCGCCGATAGTATGGTCGACAGGCCCAGCATCAGGGCCCAGGTCACTAGTTTCCGTGTCATAACATACAAAGATACGAAAAATAAGTCAACCTCTTCCCTGGGGTCGGCTGAATTCGCATATGTATAATTCTGATTACAAGGCAATTACAAAAAGCGATTCCGCAGACCCCCGGTTTATTGGGGAGGTCTGCGGAATGCCAATTTGTAACTTATTGATTATTATCGTCTTGCGGAAGAGTCCCCAGCAGGTCTCCGGGATCGTACCGTGGACGATCAGTCCTTCACGCTGAAAGCGAAGATGCAGTGGCTGTGGTAGGTCTCTCCGGGACGGAGGACCGCCGACGGCCACTCGGGCTTGTTGGGCGTGTCGGGATACTTCTGGGTCTCGAGGCAGATGCCGCGGCGCTGCAGGTAGGTGACGCCCTTCTTGCCGATGACGGTGCCGTCCAGGAAGTTGCCGGAGTAGATCTGGATGCCGGGTTCGTCGGTATAGACCTTCAGGTCGATGCCGGTGGTCGGGCACCAGAGCTCGACGGCGACCTTCGTGATGTCGCCCTTGGTGTCCAGGACCCAGTTGTGGTCGTAGCCGTTACCGTTGCGGATCTGCTCGTTGTCGGCGTCGATGTCCTTGCCCACGGCGTGCGGGTTGCGGAAGTCGAACGGGGTGTCCAGCACGGTGGCGATTTCGCCCGTGGTCATGTAGGTGTCGTCCACCGGGGTGTAGGCGGAGGAGTTCACGTACAGGATGTCCTCGGTGACGCTGTGGTTCGCCGGGTCGCCGGCGAGGTTGAAGTAGGAGTGGTTCGTCATGTTGATGACGGTCGTGGCGTCGGTCGTGGCCTCGTAGGCGATGTCGATCTTGTTGTCGTCGGTGAGGGTGTAGGTCACGTAGGCCTTCACCTCGCCCGGGAAGTTGTTGTCGCCGTCGGGGGAGACGCGGAGGAGCTTCACGTGCTTGGCATCGGCCTCGACGCACTCATACACCTGGTACTGCCAGCCGGTGGGACCGCCGTGGAGGCAGTGGCCGAAGTTGTTCTGCGGGAGCTGGTACTCCTTGCCGTCCAGGGTGATCTTGCCCTGGTTGATGCGGTTCGCATAGCGGCCGATGGAGGCGCCGAAGTCCGTCTGGTTGTTGTGCGGGAAATAGTCGGAGACCTTGTCGAAGCCCAGGACGACGTCCTTCATCTGGCCCTGGTTGTCCGGGACGAGGATGGAGACGATGCGGCCGCCGAAGTTGGTGATGCACACCTCCATGCCGTTGGCATTGGTCAGGGTATACAGGGCGGTGGGGGCGTCGTTGAACGTGTCGACGAAATTCTCGGGGTTCAGGCCGGAGGCCGTGAGGGCGACTTCCTTCTTCTGGTTACAGCTTGCGAGAAGCGCGACTGCACCGATCAGGATCAGTAATTTTTTCATATGTACAATTGTTTTGTTGTGTTGTCTTAGCCTATACAAAGTTGCAAAAAAATTTCTATATTTGAGAGATTTTTAACCGACCGACTATAATTATTTAACAATAAAACACAAGACAACATGACTGAAACCAAGAAAAACACCAATCTGGTGGCCATCATCACGATGTGCTTCATCTTTGCGATGATCTCCTTCGTGACCAACATGGCCGCTCCGTTCGGCACCATCTGGGGCAACAAGTTCGAGTGGTCCCGCATGGCCGGCAACCTGATGAACTTCGCCGCTTATCTGTTCATGGGCATTCCCGCCGGCAAGATGCTGCTGAAGGTCGGTTACAAGAAGACTACCCTCATCGCCCTCGCCACCGGCCTCATCGGCGTCATCATCCAGTGGCTGTCCAGCCGTTCCTTCCTGGATGTTCCTTTCTTCGGCGCCAACTTCAACTGGGCCATCGTCATCTACCTGCTCGGCGCGTTTGTCTGCGGTTTCTGCGTCTGCATGCTGAACACCGTCGTGAACCCGATGCTGAACATCCTCGGCGGCGGTGGCAACAAGGGCAACCAGTACATCCAGATCGGCGGTACCCTGAACTCCCTGACCGGCACCCTCACTCCGCTGCTGGTGGGTGCCCTCATCGGCACCGTGACCGCGCAGACCTCCATGGCCGACGTCACCCCGCTGCTGTTCATCGCCATGGCCGTCTTCGCCATCGCCTTCATCATCATCTCCTTCCTGACCATCCCCGAGCCCGCCAAGGAGCGCAAGACCACTGTCTATGAGCACAGCGCCTGGAATTTCCGCCATTTCGTGCTCGGCGCCGTCGCGATCTTCATGTATGTCGGTATCGAGATCGGCATCCCGTCCCAGGTGAACTTCTTCCTGGCCGACGCTTCCGCCAAGGGCGCCGGCATCGCCGTCAACGGAGCCGCCATCGGCGGCGCCATCGCGGCCGTGTACTGGCTCCTCATGATGGTGGGCCGTTTCTCCTCCACCCTCATCTCCGGCAAGGTTTCCACCCGCACGCAGATGACCGTCGTGAGCACCGTCGCCATCGTCCTCGTCCTCGCCGCCATCTTCACCCCGAAGACGGTCACCGTGAGCATGCCCGGTTACAGCGTCGCCGACGGCTTCGCCATGTTCCAGGTTCCGCTGAGCTGCCTCTTCCTCGTCCTCTGCGGTCTCTGCACCTCCGTGATGTGGGGCGCCATCTTCAACCTCGCCGTCGAAGGCCTGGGCAAGTACACCGAGGCCGCTTCCGGTATCTTCATGATGCTGGTCGTCGGTGGCGGTATCATGCCGTTCATCCAGGAACAGATCGCCAAGAGCGCCGGCTACATGAACAGCTACTGGCTCGTCGTCGCCATGCTCGGCTACCTGCTCTTCTACGCCCTCATCGGCTCCAAGAACGTGAATAAAGACATCCCTGTAGACTAATCGAATATGGTACAAGATCTCGTCATCGGTATCGACGTAGGCGGCCAGACCGCCAAGTGCGGCGTCGTGGACGCCCGCGGCAACATCGTCGCCCAGACCGTCATCAGCTCCGAAAACACCACCAATGCGGACGAATTCGTCACGGCGCTCGCCGAGGCCCTGAACCGCATCATTGTGGAGGCCAAGGCCGAAGGCAGCATCCGCGGCATCGGCGTCGGCATCCCGAACGGTAACTTCTACACCGGCGTCGTCGAGAACGCCGTGAACCTCGTATGGGCCCAGGGCGGCAACATCCCGTTCGCGAAGATGCTCCAGGAGCAGATGAACGGCATCCCCGTCTCCCTCACCAACGACGCGAACGCCGCCGCGATGGGCGAAATGACCTACGGCGCAGCCCGCGGCATGAAGAACTTCATCATGATCACCCTCGGCACCGGCGTCGGTTCCGGCATCGTGATCAACGGTGAGGTGGTGTACGGCCACGACGGCTTCGCCGGCGAGCTCGGCCACACCTGCGCCGTGCGCCACAACGGCCGCCGCTGCAACTGCGGCAAGGACGGCTGCCTGGAGACCTACGCCTCCGCCACCGGCGTCGCCCGCACCGCCCGCGAATGGCTGGACATGACCGACGAACCCTCGCTCCTGCGTTCCCTGGACAAGATCAAGTCCAAGAACGTGTACGAGGCCGCGAAGGAAGGCGACAAGCTCGCCCTCCGCGTGTTCGAGTACACCGGCCGCATCCTCGGCGAGAAGTTCGCTGACTTCATCGAGTTCTCCGCCCCGGAGGCCATCGTCCTCTTCGGCGGCCTCGCCCGCGCTCGCGAGTTCCTGGAGGAACCCATCCGCAAGGCCATGGACGAGAACGTCATCCCGCTCTGGCGCGGCAAGGTGAAGCTCGTCTTCTCCCAGCTCAAGGAATCCGACGCCGCCATCCTCGGCGCCTCCGCCCTCGCCTGGGAACTGTAAGTCGCAGAGCGTCAGATCTTTAAATGTAGAGAGGTGCACCGCAAGGTGCACCTCTCAAACGTTATGGCGCTGACTGTCAGCTATTTCTTGCACTCGATGGCTGCGCGCTCGATGGGGAAGGCGGCCTGGTAGGCCGCGAGCCAGGTGTTGAAACCGGCGACATCGGCGGGATCCGGGGCGATTTCCGTGGCGTTGAGGTCGGCGAAGACCACCTTGTCCAGGAAGTCGGGGAGGGTCATCCCGCTGGCGTTGTTCACGAGGAAGGAGGCGAGGATGGCGATGCCCCAGGCGCCGCCTTCACCCGCCGTCTCCATCACGGAGATGGGGGAGTTCAGGGCGGCGGCGAGGAAGCGCTGTCCCACGACCGGGGTCTTGAACAGGCCGCCGTGGCCGGTGATCCGGTCCACTTTCACGTGCTCCTGCTCGAAGAGCACGTCGTTGCCGATCTTGAGCACCGCGATGGAACCGTACAGCTGCGCGCGCATGAAGTTCGCGAGCGTGAAGTTGTCGTTGGCGTTGCGCACGAACAGCGGGCGTCCCTCCGCGAAGCCGGTGACGGGCTCGCCGGAGACGTAGTTGAAGGCCACGAGGCCGCCGCAGTCGGGATCGCCTTCCAGCGCGTGCTTGAAGAGGATGCCGTAGATGGCGTGCTTGTCCTTGACGGGGCCCAGGAGTTCCTGGTACTCGCGGATCATCTTCACCCAGGCGTTCAGCTCGGACGTGCAGTTGTTGCAGTGCACCATGGCCACGAGGTTGCCGTCCGGGGTGGTGACCATGTCGATCATCTCGTTCGGCTTGGACAGTTCCTTCTCCACGACGATCATCGAGAAGGAGGAGGTGCCGGCGGAGACGTTGCCGGTGCGGGGACGCACGGCGTTCGTCGCAACCATGCCGGTGCCGGCGTCGCCTTCCGGCGGGCACAGCGGCACGCCGGCCTGCAGGTGGCCGGAGATGTCCAGCCGCTTGGCGCCCGTCTCGGTCAGGCGGCCGGCCGGAGCGCCGGCAGGCAGGACCTTCGGCAGGATGTCGCGCAGCTTCCACGGGAATCCCTTGGGCTCCACGAGCTTCTCGAACTTCTCCACCATGTCGGCCCGGTAGTTTCCGGTGGCCGGGTCGATGGGCAGCATGCCGGAGGCGTCGCCCACGCCCAGGACCTTCTCGCCGGTGAGCTTCCAGTGGATGTAGCCGGCCAGGGTGGTGAAATAGGCGATCTGGGGCACGTGCTCCTCGCCGTTCAGGATGGCCTGGTACAGGTGGGAGATGCTCCAGCGGAGCGGAATGTTATAGACGAACAGCTTGGACAGCTCCGCGGCGGCGGGACCCGTGTTGGTGTTCCGCCAGGTGCGGAAGGGTACGAGCAGGCTGCCTTCCTCGTCGAAAGGCATGTAGCCGTGCATCATCGCGCTGAGGCCGATGGCGCCGAGGCGCTCGATCTCCACGTCGTACTGCTTGCGGACGTCGGCGCGGAGGTCCGCGTAGCACTGCTGCAGGCCGAACCAGATGAGCTCCTTGCTATAGGTCCACAGGCCGTCCACGAGCTGGTTTTCCCACTCGTAGCTGCCCTGGGCGATGGGGACGTGGTCCTCATCGACCAGGACGGCCTTGATGCGGGTGGAGCCGAACTCGATGCCGAGGACGGCCCTGCCGGATTCGATGGTTCTTCTTGCGTCCATGTTACTTGAGCGCCTTGTTGAGCATGTAGTACACCTCGTTCATCCGGAGCTCCTTCTTGAACTCGGGGATGGTGGTCTTCTTGCTGATGTGGACGAACTCGATGCCGGTCATCTCGGCGAAATCGTCCCAGTAGTCGGCCGTGAGGTCATAGCTGAAGGCGGAGTGGTGCGTGCCGCCCGCGAGGATCCAGGCGCCGGCGCCCACTTCGAAGGTAGGCTGCGGGACCCAGAGGGCCGAGGCGACGGGGAGCTTGGGCATCGGCTTGGGCTCGATGCACTCCACGTCCTGGGCGATGAGGCGGAAACGGTTGCCGAGGTCCACGACGGTGGCCTTGATGCCGAAGCCGGTCTTCGAGGTGAAGACGAGGCGGGCGGTGGGCTGCTTGCGGATGCCGATGCCGAGGAAATGGACCTCGAGCTTGGGCTTGTCCACCGCGATCATCGGGCAGATCTCGAGCATGTGGCTCTGCAGGCAGGAGCTGCGGTCGCCGGCGAAGTTGAGGGTGTAGTCCTCGAGGAAGGAGCAGCCCTTCGGCAGGCCCTGGGACATCACCCAGCAGGTGCGGTACAGGCAGGCGGTCTTCCAGTCGCCTTCGGCGCCGAAGCCGTAGCCTTCCTCCATCAGACGCTGGGAGGCGAGGCCCGGGATCTGGTCGAAGCCGCAGAAGTCGGGGGCGTCCACGTCGGCGTCGCCGAGGTCGTCGAAGTTCGTGGTGAAGGCGGTGGCGCCTTCGTCCTTCAGGACGCGGCGGAGGGCGATCTCCGCCTTGGCGGAGTTGCGCACCTTCTCCCAGTACACCTTCTCACCGGTCTCGTCGATCTTGACGGTGTACAGCTTCTTGTACTCCTCGACGAGGGCGTCGGTCTCGGCGTCCGTGACCTTCTTGAAGTACTCCATGAGGGAGGAAACCGGGTAGTAGTCCACGTGATAGCCCAGGCGCTGCTCGAACTCGACGCGGTCGCCGTCGGTCACGGCGACGTTGTTCATGTTCATGCCGAACATCAGGCAGCGGACCTGCTTCGCATCGGCGACGCCGGCGGCCACGCGGGCCCACACGGCGATCTGCTTCTGCGCGGCCTCGTCCTTCCAGTATCCGACGACGACCTTGCGCTGGACGCGCATCCGGGTGCAGATGTGGCCGTACTCGATGTCGCCGTGGGCGCTCTGGTTCAGGTTCATGAAGTCCATGTCGATGTCGCCCCACGGAATCTCCGCGTTGTACTGGGTGTGGAAGTGCAGGAGGGGCTTCTCCAGGGACTGGAGGCCCTTGATCCACATCTTGGCGGGGGAGAAGGTGTGCATCCAGGTGATGACGCCGACGCACTTGGGCTCGTTGTTCGCGGCCTTCATCACGGCCTCGACCTCCTTGCTGGAGTTGGCGGTACCCTTATAGACGATCTTGACGGGAATGTTGCCCGACGCATTCAGGCCATCCACCATTTCCTTGGAATGACCGTCGACGGCGACCACCGCATCTCCGCCGTAAAGGAGCTGCGCACCGGTCACCCACCATAATTCGCAATTTTCAAATGCCATGATTCAATGCAGTGTTTTAGTGTTTCTTGATTCTGGGTTCTTTCTTCTTTTTCTGGCCGTAGTAAGCGTTCGGGCCGTGCTTGCGGGAGTAGTGCTTCTCGATGAGCATCTTGTTCATCGAGGGCTTGTTGCTTTCCAGCGGTCCCATGTAGATGTTGCTGGACAGATGGATCGACGTGGCGATGAAGGCCATCTTGGCGACTTCCTCGAGGACGACGGCGTTATGGACGGCGTTGTCGGCGTCCGTGCCCCAGGTGAAGGGGCCGTGGTTCTTGACGAGGACGGCCGGAGTATCCATGGGCTTCATGGCGCTGAAACGCTCGACGATGACGTTGCCGGTCTCCTTTTCGTACTCCCCGAAGATTTCCTTCTTCTTCATGTCGCGCGTACAGGGGATGTCGTCGTAGAAGTAGTCGGCGTGGGTGGTGCCGAGGCTTGGGATGTCGCGGCCGGCCTGGGCCCAGGCCGTCGCGAAGGTGGAGTGGGTATGGACCACGCCGCCGATCTCCGGGAACGCCTTGTACAGGACGATGTGCGTGGGGGTGTCGGAGGAGGGGTTGAGATCGCCCTCCACGACTTTCCCTTCGAGGTCCACGACCACCATGTCGGACGGCTTCATGTCGTCATACGAGACCCCGGAGGGCTTGATCACCACGAGGCCGGATGCCCGGTCGATGGCGGAGACATTGCCCCAGGTGAAGATGACGAGGCCGTGCTTCACAAGGTCCAGGTTGGCCTTGCAGACCTTTTCTTTCAGTTGTTCTAACATAGACTACCAGAAATAGATGTAGAAGGCCACGGTGAAGGCCAGGATGATGACGGTGTGGATGATGTCCCAGGTGCCCCAGGAGGCGCGGGTTTCGGCCTTCTGCTCGGGCGTGGCGGTGCCGAAGCACAGACCCTGGACCTGCTCCGGAGCGGGCTTCTTCGTGCACAGGGTGACGACGATCGCGAGGGCGATGCAGAACAGGAACATCCAGACGCAGAACGCATAGACGTTCAGCTCGTTGAAGATGAAGGTGAAGACGTTGTGGGCCTGCGGGTTGATGATCATCGTGATGAGGCGGGTGAAGCCCAGGACGAGACCCACGATGAGGGTCCACATACCGGCCTTCGGGGAGGTCTTCTTCCAGCTGATACCCAGGAGGAACACGGCGGCGATGGCCGGGGCGAGGAGGCTCTGGACGCTCTGGATGTAGTTGTACAGGCTCTTGCCCATGCGCTGGATGACGAAGATCCACAGGACGCCGAGGACGACCACGACGACGGTGGCGATACGGCCGATGGTGACGAGCTTCTTCTCATCGGTCTCCGGGTGCTTGCGCTTGTAGATGTCGATGGTGTACAGCATCGCGGAGGAGTTGTACAGGGAGGCGAGGGAGCTCATGAGGGCGGCGAGGATACCGCAGATCACCACGCCCTTCAGGCCCACCGGCAGGAGGGTGTTGACGAGCATCGGGAAGGCGATGTCCGGGTTGGCGACGGTACCGTCGGCCTGGAGGCCGAGGGCGGTCGCGAGCTGCTGTCCGATGGCGGAATCCGGGGTCTTGGTGAGCGCGTAGGCGATCATGCCGGGGATGAGGAACAGGAACACCGGGAGGAGCTTCAGGTAGGCCCCGAAGATGGTGCCGCGGCGGGATTCCTTCTGGTTCTTGCCGGAGAGGACGCGCTGGACGATGAACTGGTCGGTGCACCAGTACCAGAAGCCGATGATGGCGGAGCCGAAGAGGGCGCCGTACCACGGGAATTCGGGATCCTTGCCGGAGCGCATGAGGTCGGTCATCGAGTCGCCGAGGTCATTGACGGGCTGGGCGCCGCAGATGTCCATCATCGCGTTCCAGCCGCCGAGCTCGCGGAGACCCAGGTACAGGATCACGAGGGAGCCGATGAGGAGGATCGGCGTCTGCAGGACGGAGGTCTTCAGGACGGATTCCATGCCGCCGATGACGGTGTAGATGGCGGTGATGATCACCAGGGCGAGGGCCGCGACCCAGAAGTTGATGCCCAGGAGGGTGTTCAGCGCGAGGCCGCCGGCGAGGACGGTCACGGACACCTTGGTGAGGACGTAGCTGGCGAGGGAGAGCCAGGTCAGGATGCCGCGGCTTTCCTTGTTGTAGCGCTTCTCGAGGAATTCCGGCATGGTGTAGACCATGCTGCGCTCGTAGAACGGGACGAAGACCCAGCCGAGGATGAGGATCATCCAGCCCTGGATTTCCCAGTGGGCCTGGGCCATGCCGGCGGAGGCGCCGGTGCCCGCGAGGCCGATCAGGTGCTCGGAGCCGATGTTGGAGGCGAAGATGGAGGCGCCGATGGCGATCCAGGTGGCGCTGCGGCCACTGAGGAAGTAGTCACCGGAGGTTTCCTTCTTCTTGCGGGAGACGTCCCAGCAGATCCAGACCATCGCCAGGAAAAAGATGGCGATCACGATCCAGTCCCAGGAGGCGAGCGAGATGCGGTTCAGGTCCGCAGCCGCGATGAGAAGATTGTTGAACATAGAGTGTGAGTGTTATTGAAGTTAGATTTTGAAATTGCCGTCGTATTTCTCCCGGTTGAAGCGGTACAGGGCCGCGCCCTTGCGGGAGAGGGTCTTGTCGATGCCGCCCGTCTTCTCGATGTAGTCCATCTGGGCGATCCGCTTGCGGAAGTTCCGCTTGTCGATAGGCTCGCCGAGGATGGCCTCGTAGAGGTTCTGGAGCTGCGTGAGGGTGAATTCCTCCGGGAGGAGGTTGATGCCCACGGGTTTCACCGAGGCCTGGTAGCGCATGAAGCGGAGGGCGTCGGTGACCATCCGGTCGTGGTCGAAGATGAGGTGGGGGATTTCGGGAAGCCGGATCCAGAAGGCGTTGTGGGCCCGGACCAGTTCCCGGTCATATTTCTTGATGTCCACGAGGGCGTAGTACGCGGTCGAGAGCACGCGCTCCCCGGGGTCGCGCTCCACCTCGCCGTAGGTATGGACCTGGCGCATGTACAGGTCGTCGAGGCCCGTGAGCTCGGCGACGACGCGGCGGGCGGCGTCGTCGATGTTCTCGCCGTCCTCCACGAACCCGCCCGCGAGGGACCATTCACCCTTCGCCGGCTCGAAATTCCGCTGGAGCAGCAGCAGGCTGAGTTCACCTTCCTCGAATCCGAAGATGATGCAGTCCACGGCTGCGTGGAACTTGGGGTGGACACTGTAGAACGCTTGCTGCGTCATGGTTTTCGTTTGAGTGTCAAAACTACACTTGCAAAGATAGGAAAATAAAAGTGTACGTGCAACACTTTTTAAAAGATTTCGTATTCGATTTGTTGATTTGTTGTGGGGAATCGGTTTCGCAGCCAGGTATCCAATTGCGTACAAAAAACTGTATTATTGTACGTGACTGGAGACCAGTGATTCGCGGTTGAGTACAAATGGACGTCAAAGCGTACGCAACCGTGCCCCGATCATTCGGAGACCCAAAGTATCTTCTCTTCCGTAGACCTATGCTGTCCCATCGGGACCTCGCCGCCAAACAGCCGCACATCAACACCCCTTCCAGGCGCGTTAGAGGCCGATTGCCGTGCGGCAAGGTCCGAAATCGGCACTTGCCGCACCGCAGGCCTCGATATATTGCACAGACGCCCTCTCACTGTGCGGCTGTTTGGCGAAACCGAGCGGTATGAGGAAGAAGGGGCGCCGCCTCTCCGCCTATTGCACGATCACGAAGCCGCCGTTGCAGGGGATGGTGACTTTCACCGCGCCGCCCTTGTGCGTGCGGGATTCGCGGGCGCCGAGGAAGGTGGCGGCGGTGGTCTGGCGCGGTTCCAGCGTCAGGGGCGCCTTCTTGCCGTGGAGCTTGCGGGCGGCCTTCGCCGTCGCGGGCTCGACGGTATCGGAATACAGCGTGTAGGCGCCCGCGGGGAGGTCGACCTCCACGGTGCGGGATTCCGCCGATGCGTTGATGCCCACATAATACCATTTATCGCCCGCGCGACGCGCGAGGACGACGAACTGGCCGGGATAACCGTCGATGAACTTGACCTCGTCCCACTTCGTCGGGACCTCCTTCATGAAGTCGACGGCCCAGGCGGGGGCGTCCGTGAGATTCTCGGGGGTCATCGCGAAATGCTGGACGTAGCTCTGGAAGAGCACGGCCGTAGCGAGGGCGAAGACGTCGGAGGTGCGGCGGATGGAGCCGCGGCGGGCCGTGTCGTTGAAGGGATTATAGACCTTGTTCAGCGTGCTGCCGCCGAAGTCCATGGCCGCGACGGTGTTGCGGATGAAGGGGTGCAGCGTGGCGCTGAAGGCCTCGCGGTCGCAGCGGTACTGGCCGAAATAGAGGTTCTCGCTGGCGACGACGGCTTCGGCCGATGCAAAATTGGGATACATCCGCTCCCAGCCGCGCGGCAGGGTGCAGCCGTGGAAGACGCACTGGAGGCCGTATTCGTTGGCATCGACGAGGATGTCCTCGTAGAGCTGGAGCATGACCTGCTTGTCGGAGCCGAAGAAATCGACCTTGATGCCCTTGACGCCGAGCTTCTGGAGCCAGGCCATCTCCGCGCGGCGGGTGACGCTGCGGTTCATGATGTTCCGCGGACCCTGCGGGGCGTCGTTCCAATAACCGTTGGAGTTGTACCAGACGAAGAGCCGGACGCCCTTCTCCTTCGCGTACGCGGCGAGCTTTTCCATGTTCTCGCGTCCGATCTGGGTGTCCCAGAGGGCGTCCACGAGGATGGTTTCCCAGCCCATCGCAGCGCTGAAGTCGATGTACTGCAGCTGCACGGGATAGGTGGTGTTGCTGTCCATCTTCAGGATCCAGCTCCAGGAGCCGCGGGAAGGCTCATAGACCTGGGAGGCCTCGTACTGCGGTTCCACGACGTCCCAGGCGACGGTGGTTTCCACGATGGGCTTCAGGTCGCGGGCGACGGTGAGCGTGCGCCAGGGCGTGCAGCCCGGGATGGCCAGGCCCACGGTACTCGTGCCGTTGCCGCCGATTTCCTCCGGCATCGGGAAGGCGAGGCGGTAGGAGCCGTCGGCGTTGCCGATGAGCCGCCCGCCGCAGTACGTCCCGTTCACGCCGGTCTCGCTGAGCAGCACCCAGCCGTCGTTCCCGTTGCGGAACAGCGCCGGGAACACGTAGCCGTGGCCGTCGCCGTTCTTGCCCAGGGGCTCGTCGGCCCGGTAGTCCGTCTCATAGCTGGGCGTGGTGCGGGCGAAGCCGGACATGGGGCCCATCATCGGGCTCAGGAAGGACGTCGTCCCGTCCGGGAACTTGTACCCCGTCGCCTCCTCCGTAATCACGCATACCTTCGTATCAGGCTTCGGCGGATAAATCTTGTACCGGAACGCGATGTCGTTCGCGCTCACCTGGAAGATGATGTCGATGGCGGGCTTCCCGTCCTTCGCGAAGGAGAAAACGCCCCTGTTCGCGCGGTAATGGACGGTCGAGGCCTTGATGGTCGGGACGCTGTAGTCGTCGGCCACCGCCTCCCGGGCGAAGCCGGTGAGGGCGAGGCCGGCGGTGAAGTCGCCGATGTCGGCCTTCAGGCCGAGCGGCGACGGCGCCACGAACGCCACCCCGTCATACGTCACGCTGTACGTGGGCTTGCCACCCTCGTCAGACACCGTCACGACCAGCCGCCCGTCCGGGCCGGCCACACGCTCCTCCTTCGCCGCCACCGGCAGCGCGAGAAGCACCAAGCTGAAAATCAAGGCTATCTTTTTCATACTGCTTCGGAGATAAGGATTCCCATTTCGCCCAACTGTCTGACAATCATCCGATTAAAGAAAAGTCCCCGGAGCAAATGTACCAGGGACTTTCCGATAAACGCTTGGTACTCAGCTTATGGAGCGAAACTCAAAAAAGCTAGTCGTCCAGGCCTTCGATGGTCTGGATGGTGCCGTCCTCGTTGTAGGTGAGTTCGCACACCTTCAGGCTGCGGAGGCGGTTGATGCCCTTGGAGGGACCGCTGTCGTGGTGGAAAAGGTACCATTTGCCCTTGAATTCCACGATGCAGTGGTGCGTGGTCCAGCCGAACACCGGGGTGAGGATCACGCCCTTGTAGGTGAACGGGCCGTAAGGGTTGTCGCCGATGGCGTAGCAGAGCTTGTGCGTGTCGCCGGTGGAGTAGCTGAAGTAATACTTGCCGTTGTACTTGTGCATCCAGCTGGCCTCGAAGAAGCGGCGCTCGTTGTCCTCGACCTTGATCGGGGTGCCGTCCTCGTCCAGGAGGACGACCGGCTTCGGCTCCTCGCCGAACTGGAGCATGTCCTTGGAGAGCTTCACCACGCGGGCCGGGATGGCGGGCTGGCCGTCGGCCGGGTAGGAGGTGCCGCAGTCCTTGGCGAGGTTGTCCTCGTAGCGCTGGAGCTGGCCGCCCCAGATGCCGCCGAAGTACATGTAGTACTCGTCGTCATCGTCGTGCAGGATGGCGTAGTCGATGGAATAGCTGCCGCGGATGGGGTCCGGCATGGCCTTGAACGGGCCGGTGGGGGAGTCGCTGACGGCGACGCCCGCCCGGAAGATGTCGGTCTTGTCCTTGGCCGGGAAGTACATGTAGTACTTGCCGTCGAGGCCCTTCACCACCTCGTTGTCCCAGAGCTGGCGGCGCGCCCACGGGACATCCTTGATGTCCAGCGCGACGCCGTGGTCCACGACGGGGGAGGTCATCGGGTCGTCGCCCTCGATGGTGAGGACGTGGTAGTCCTTCATGTCGTACTCGCTGCCGAAATCGTCGTCCGGCGCGGCGGACTCCCAGTCGTGGGAAGGGTAGATATAGATCTTGCCGTCGAACACGTGTACGGACGGGTCCGCCATGTAGTCGGCGGGGAGGAGGTAGCGTTTGAGAACTTTCTTGGCCATGGTTTTCAATGAATTATGCGTTGAGGTGTCTTGCTTCGATTTCCTTGTTGATTTCGTCCATCTTCTCGTCGGAGAGGTCGTACTTGGAGATGATCCAGATGGCGAGGAGCAGGAGGATGGCCGGGATCACGCACACGAGCCAGAGGATGCCCTGGAGGGCGAGCGGGGTCTGCGTGGTGGCATCGGCATTGAAGCCCACCCAGGCGAGGACGAGGCCCGGGACGACGCCGCCGAGGGCCATGCCGGCCTTGAAGAAGATGCCGGTGAGGGCGTTCACGATGCCGGCGATGCGCTTGCCGGTGGTGTATTCGCCATAGGCGATGACCTCCGGGACGAGGGCCCACATGTAGCCCGTCGCGGTGATGATGCCGGTGGACTTGACGAACTGGGCGATGCACAGGAGGACGAAGTTGGACTTCGTGGCCGGGATGGACACGAAGGTGTACATCAGGATCATGCCCACGATGGCGACGCCGAGGAACAGGTAGAACATCCCCTTCTTGCCGATCTTGCGCTTGATGGCGGGCACGAGCGGCATGAAGATGAAGGCCGGGATGGTGCCGAGCCACATGAACAGGGTGGTCAGGAGCGGGGTGGCGCCCACGTTGAAGGTCATGAAGTAGGCGTCGGCGGCGTTGCTCACGCTCATCATCGCGAAGGCGGTGATGAAGAAGAAGGCGACGACGCGGAGGGGCTTGTTGCGGCCGAACTCCATCCAGAGGTCGCTCACTTTCACGTTGGCGGACTCCTTCTCGTCCATCACGACGCGCTCCTTGCACTGGAAGAAGCAGAAGACGAGGAGCGCCAGGCCGGCGAGCGCGAAGATGGTCATCGTGATGAACCAGGCGTGGGCGGCGTCGGGCGTGTTGTAGACGGCGGTCATCTTGCCGGTCTCGGGATTCAGCACCTTCGGGGCGAAGAGGGCGATGATCAGCGGAAGGGACTTCACGCAGAGGGCGCCGAGGTTCGCCATGAACATACGGGTGGAGGTGAGGATGGTGATCTCGTTCGTGTCCCGGGTTAAGGAGGCGTTCAGGGCGCCGTAAGGGACGTTCACGAGGGTGTAGCACATGGACATGCCCACGTAGGTGATGTAGGCGTACACCAGCGAGCCGCTGAATCCGTTATAGAAGCACAGGATGGCGAGGCCCACGAGCGGAATGCCGCCGAGGATGAGCCAGGAGCGGTATTTGCCCCACTTCGGGTTGCCCTTGTCCACGATGGTGCCCACGATCGGGTCCCACAGGACGTCCACGAGGCGGACGATGAGGAACATCAGGGCGGCCGCGCCCGGATCCAGTCCGAACACGTTCGTGTAGAAGAACAGCAGCCAGATGGAGATGGTCTGGTAGATGAGGTTCTGCGCCATGTCGCCGGCGCCGAAGCCGATGCGCTGGGCCCAGCTCAGCTTGTAGAAGCCTTTGGATTCGTTGTTTGCCATATCGTTTAAGGTGTTATTCCGGGTTATTGTAGTTTTTACCGAATACAAATATACGATTTCCCTGCAGAAAACAAGGCTATAAATAGGTCAGAAAATATTAAATCCGGTCTTTTTTTCTATTTTTGCAGGGTAATAGACGAATGATGCGAATGAAAAGGATATGGACCTTCGTCCTGCTGGCCGCCCTGGCGGCGGCCGCCGCGTCTTCCTGCGGCAAGGACGAACCGACCCCCGTCACCCCGGAGAAACCCGAAGAGAAACCGGACACGCCCGTGACCCCGGACCCGCCCCAGCCCAAGGTCGTGGACTATGACAAGTACGCGCTGAGGGAGGTCGCCGAGAAGGCCGGCCTCAAGCTGGGCGTCTCGTTCACCTATGGGGAATACCAGCAGAACCCCAAGGTCGTCGCGGAAATCCTCAAGCGCGATTTCGCCGCCGTCACCTTCGGTAACGAGATGAAGCATGACGCCATCGTCCAGCAGGGCGGCGCCTACTACTTCACGAGGGCCGAGCAGATGGCCGGCTGGGCGAAGGCGTGCGGGACCGAGCTGTTCGGCCACACCCTGGGCTGGCACAGCCAGCAGCAGCGCACGTATCTGAACAACCTGATTTCCAGGGCCTCCCGGAACAACAGCGCCTCGCTGCTGAAGCAGAACTGGAACTTCGAGGCCGGCACCCTGGACGGTTTCCAGGCCGCCGGGTTCGAGATCTTCCAGAGCCTGTACGACGTCTTCGCCGGCGACTATGCCGCGAAGGCCGGCTCCGACGGCGCCACCCTGACGGTCGATGCGTCCCTCGAGGCGGGGAAGCCGTACACCTTCTCTTTCTGGGCCAAGACCCTTGCGAAGGAGGGCACCCTCAGCGTCACTTCCGGGGACGGCCAGTCGGCGCAGACGAAAGTCAGCGGCCAATGGTACAAGTACAGCGTTCCCTTCACGCTGGAATCCCCGGGCGATTTCGCCTTCCGGATCACCGCGTCGAAGGACGTCGTCATCGACAATGTCCGCATCCTCGGGGAAGGGGGCGGCGGGCAGGAGCCGGCGGCCGAAGTAATCGATTTCGAGGGCCTTACCGCAGGCCCGCTGAACTCGCCGGACATTTCCGCGATCAACGGCGCCGATTATGTGCGCGTGACGGGCGAAACGGCCCACGGCGGCTCGCTGTCGCTGAAAATGGACAATTCCTCGGGGTATGCGCAGAACGCCTGGAGCATCCAGGTATTGACCAAATCCTTCGCCGTCACGCCCGGAACGACCTACCGGCTCTCCTGGTATGCCAAGGCAAGCAAGGCCGCCGATTTCCAGATCGACGTCCGTGGCGACGGAGATGTCAAGTACTTTGAATCCAAGTATAATAGTTTCCCGAAGGCAGGCACTGACTGGACGTACCAGAGCGTGGAGTTCACCGTGGCGTCGGGCACCGAGCTTTCCTTCGCCTTCTACGGGGGCGTGGAGACGGTGACCTATTATCTGGACGACATCCGGCTCGCGCCGGCCTCGGCGGCGGCTTCCGCGCCGCGCCGCCGCGCCGCGCCCGCCTTCTCGGCGGTCTCCAGCCTGAACGGCGAGCTCGTGAACGACGTCATCGGCTATGTGTACCGCGACTGGGTGTACACGATGGTCGGTCACTTCGACGCGTACGGCTGGGACGTCGTGAACGAGACGTTCAGCGACTGGCCCGCCGGCGCGTTCCGCACACCGCAGAACACCTCCGGCGAAGTCTTCGTCTGGGGCCAGTATTTCAAGAGCACCAAGGATTGGGTGGACAAGGCGTTCGCCTATGCCACGGACGCCCTCGCCCGAAACGGCAAGACCGCCGTCCTGTACCTGAACGACTACAACCTGGAGACGAGCGCCGACAAGCGGAAGGCCTACTGCGACTACGTGAAGGGTAATCCGCAGGTGACCGGCGTCGGCACGCAGATGCACCTGGACATGGCCACGCCCGACCTCAAGAACCTGATCGTCGCCAGCCTGACGGACCTCAAGAACACCGGCCGCCTGGTCCGCATCTCCGAACTGGACATCAAGTGCACGGACCTGACGGCCCAGGCCGACCTGTACAAGTTCATCTTCCAGCAGTACCTGGAAATCGTCCCGGCCGCCCAGCGCGGCGGCATCACCATCTGGGGGATCAACGACAGGGATTCCTGGGTGAAGGAAGAGAACATGCCGCTCCTGTACCAGGGCGTCAACTACGCCCGCAAACCCGCCTGGAATACCCTCTACCTGTACCTCTGCGAGGTCGCGGGGTTGGATCCTTATAAACAATAGGGCCCTTTCGAGCCCTATTGTCAATCCATCATTTATTGGCGGCCGACTCGTTTCCGAAAAGGAAGCGGGGCGTATAGCCGCCGTAGTCGATGACGATCTTCTCGAAGACGATGCCGGGGTCCAGGGGACGCAGGACGAGGTCCTGCCAGCCGGGGGCGGCGGGGAGGTCGGAGACCGTCTCCACGACGCGGCGGGCGACGGTGGGGTAGTACACGGAGTAGATGTTCCGCGGATCCTCGTTCAGGCGCTCGTTGAAGCGGTGCGTCTGCTTCTGTCCCGCGAGGTCCACTTCGTAGCGGTGGCCGGTGTTGTTGAAGGCGAGGGTCGATTTCGTGACGACATGGACCTTGACGCCCGTCACGCCTTCGGGAATGCATACGCGGTAGGTGAGGGAAGCGCCCTCCGTGGGCACCGTGTAGGGCATCAGGGCGACGCCGCTCAGGGTGCGGCCCATGTCCGGAATCACGGTCCAGGCCGCGCCGGAGGCCGCTTCTGACCGGTTCCAGTGTTCCGCCTCGATGGCTGTGAAGCCCCGCGGGTCGGCCTCGAAGGAGAAGCCGCCCGGGGCGGCGTCCTCGACGCGCTCCACCCGCGGCAGGCGGTCCGCCGGGAAGTTGTCGTTCCAGGTCCGGTAGCCGATGTGCTTCTGCGTCATCATGCCGTCCCATTTGCCGCCGGCGATGTCCTTATTGTATTCCTTCATCAGGGCGGCGTCGCGGGCGAAGGCGCGCTCGACCTCGTCGGCCCAGGCGTTCGCGGCCGGATCCTTCCGGCCGGCCAGGGCCAGGTTCATCGCCTGCGCGTAATACATCTCATAGATATTGGCGAGGGCCTGGACCGGGAAGAGGATGAGTTCCCGGTAGGCGTCCTTGCATTCCGGCTTCAGCGTGAGGAACTGCCGAAGGGCTTCCGCCTCCAGGCGGACGAAATCGTCCCGCACCTGGCGGAATTCGCCCGAAGGCAGGTCGTAGGTCCGCGCGTCCATCATTTCCGCCGTGGTGCGGCCGCTGTACTTGCAGTACAGGTTGAGGATGCGCGCGGCCTCGTCGGCCTGGTCGTCGCCGAAGGCCGCCGCGCAGAAGGCGCGCGTGTGGTCCGCGAGATTGTCCACCGTGATCGCTTCGGGATTCCGCGCCATCGCGAGGAACAGGTCGATGGGATACTCCATCGGCTTGAGGTCGCCCACGTTCAGGACCCAGATCCTGTCCACGCCGTAGGCCCAGGTGAGCTGGAGCTGCTCCCACATGTTCTGGATGGGCGTGACATTCAGCCACTTGGAGTTCCGCGGGGCGCCCACGTAGTCCACGTGGTAGTACAGGCCCCAGCCGCCCTTCCGCGCGCGTTCCGCGGCGGTGGGAAGCTTGCGGACGTCGCCCCAGTTGTCGTCGCTCAGGAGGATGGTCACGTCGTCCGGGACGCGGAGCCCGAGGTCGTAGTACTGCTGGACTTCCTTGTACAGGGCCCATACCTGCGGCCGCTGCTCGGCGGGCTTTCCGGTCACCTTGCGGATAATCTTCCGCTGGTCCTTGATGATGGTTTCCAGGAGCTTGATGTAGTTCGCTTCTTCGCCTTCCTTGCCCAGGGCGGCGTCGCCGTCCCCGCGCATGCCGATGGTGATGAGGTCTTCCGTATCCTTGGCGCGCTCGATGCCTTCCGTGAAGAACTGCGTGAGCACTTTCTTGTTGGCGGTATAGTCCCAGGGACCGCTGGAACCGCGCCTGCGCGCCCACTCCTGGTGGTTCCGCGCCATCGGCTCGTGATGGGAGGTGCCCATGATGATGCCCATCTCGTCGGCCGTGCGGCTGTTCTCCGGATCGTCGGCGTAGAAGGCCCAGCCCCACATCGCCGGCCACATGAAATTGGCCCTGAGGCGCAGCAGGAGCTCGAAAACGCGCGCATAGAAGCGGTGGTCGCCGTAGTCCGTCCCGTAGGTGTTCTTCACCCAGGAAGTCAGGCACGGGGCCTCGTCGTTGAGGAAGATGCCGCGGTAGCGGACGCCGGGCTGGGGGACCGTGTAGGTCCCGGCCGCCAGGGAGATGTCCGTGCCGTGCGGGACGGGAACGTCGGCCCAGTCATACCAGGGCGAGACGCCCAGCTGCTCCGAGATCTCGTAGATTCCGTAAATGGTTCCGCGCATGTCCGCGCCCGCGATGATGACCGCGTCGCCGGTCACTTGCAGGATGTAAGTCTCGTACTGCCCGTTCAAAGGGGTCGTGTCGATGCGCCCTTCCGCCGCGAGGCGCTTGATCAGCGGACTGTCCTTCGTGCCGGCGTAGAGGACGCGGGCGCCCTGCGCCGGCGCCTTGACGCCGCACACGCGGGCGAAGTCCTCGCGCAGCGTCTCCGCTGCGATGAGGACGCCCCGCCGGTCGGCGGGGTCCGTGACGACGGCGGCGGGAACGCCTTTTTCCACGAGCGGGAACCGGCCGGGAGCCGAGCGGCGCTCGGCGAGGCCCGGATGGTCGAGGGCGGCGGCCGGCAGGCTGAGCAGCAGGCAGGCCGCGAGGAGGAACGAATACGGCTTGTTCATGGGCGGAAGCTTCGTTGTTTCGAGTGCAAATGTAACAAAAACGAAAGCGACGCCCCAACGATTTGGTTACAATCGTTGTTGAAAATGTTACCTGAACAATTGTTTCAAGGAGTCGTCGTCCGGATTTTCCTGGATGCGCGTCACGAATTCGCCCGGCGACATCCCGAAATACTCCCGGAAAGCGTTGGAGAAATACGAGTGCGAGGAGAAGCCCACGCGGTACGCGACCTCGGACACATTGACCTTGTTGTTCGCGAGCAGGTAGGCGGCCTGCTTCATCCGGAAGGTCTTGATGAGCACGCCGGGGGAGTCCTTGCCGAAGGCCTTGAGCTTGCGGTTCAGGTGCACGCGGCTGATGCCCACGTCCTCGCACAGGGAAGCCACGCCGTAATCGGGATCGTCCAGGTGGTTCTGGATGCTTTCCACGATGCGGTGGAGCAGCTTGTCATCGGCGGAGCCCATCTTGATGCCGGTGTAGTCGTAGTTCAGCGCGACGCCGAACTTCTCCTTCACCGCCTCGCGGCTGGAAATCACCTGCGCGATGCTGCTCAGGAGCAGCTCCACGGAAATGGGCTTGGAGAGGAACTTGTCGGCGCCGCTGTCGCTGGCGGCCTGCTGCTCCTCGACGCCGTTCTGGCCGGTCAGGATGAGGACGGGGATGTGGCGCGTGGCGTCGTTCGCCCGGATGCGGGCGCACAGGTCGCTGCCGCTTTCGCCGGGCATCACCAGGTCGGTGACCACGGCGTCCGGAAGTGTCCCGGAAACCGCGTCCCAGGCCGATTTCGCATCGGCGCAGGCCGTCACGTTGTACCGGTTCCGCAGCAGGTTGCGGAGGTATTCGCGGGTGTCGTCGTCATCGTCAACGACGACCACGCTCTTCCGGGCGCGCGCGGCCTTGTCGGCCGGCGCCTCCTCCTGCGTGAACGTCTGGTCCTCGTGCTCCTGCGCGGAAGGGGACTTGATATAGAGGTCCTTGTGGTGCGAGGTGTAGGAGAGTTCCTGCTCATTCAGGTGGTCCTTGCCGACGGGCACGAGCACGCGGAACACCACGCCGTCGTCTTCGTTTTCGGCGGAAATCTGCCCGTGGTGCAGCTCCACGAGCATTTTCGTCAGGTTGAGGCCCACGCCGGAGCCCGAATTGGCATCATGCGGGTTCACCTGCACGAAGCGGTCGAAGACGTGGCTGATCCAGGCCTCCTCGATCCGGCTGCCGGAGTTGAAGATGCGCACCTGGACGTACTCCTTGACATCGGCCTGCAGTTCGCCGCGGTTGGGCGTCGGCGCGGACACGTCCACACGGATGCGCCCGCCTTCCGGCGTGTGCTTGAACGCGTTCGACAGGATGTTGTACACGATCTTGTCGAAGTTGCCCTGGTCGATCCAGAGCGTCTCCTCCGGATGCGCGGAGGTGAGGGAGAAGTCGATCCGCTTGCTCTCCGCGAGCTTCCCGAAGGACTGCATGATGTCGCGGATGAAATAGACGATGTCCGTCTCGCGGAAGAACAGCTGCATCTGGCCGGCGTCGATCTTCCGCAGGTCCATCAGCTGGTTCACGATGCGGTTGATACGCAGGCAGTTGCGGTACATCAGGTTGTACGTGTCCTTGCGGACGGGGTCCTGTTCGGCTTCCCGGATGGCCCCCAGCGGGGCCATGACGAGGTTCAGCGGGGTGCGGATCTCGTGGGTGAGGTTCGTGAACAGGCCCAGCCGCAGTTCCTTCAGTTCGGCCTCTTTCTTCTCCTGGAACTGGCGCCGGCGCTGCCGGATGAAGTGCAGGAGCAGCAGGATGATTCCTGCGAGAATGGCGGCATATACGGCCCAGGCCCATCCGGTCAGGAACCACGGCGCTTCGACGCGCAGGTCCACGCTGCGCTCGGAATAGACTTCGGGCGAGCCGTCGAAATAGGCCTTGACCTCGAAACGGTAGCGGCCCGGTCGCACATTGGTATAAGTGGCCATCCGCAGGAGCGAAGGCGCGGTTTTCCAGTCGCTCTCGAAGCCCGAGAGCCGGTAGTCGAACCGCAGGCGCTGCGGATTGGTGTACTCAGGGACGGAGAACTCCAGCGAGAACATGTCCACACCGCGGGGGATCCGGATCTTGGTCGCCTCCGATATATGCTTGTCAATCAGGTTGTTGTTTCCTTTGGCGGGATCGTAGACGACGGGCTGGTCCAGCATCGTCAGGCGCGCCAGGGCCACCTGCGGCATCCGGTCGCCGCCGCCGTCCACCACGAGCGGCGAGAAACTCGTCAGGCCGCCGTTGCCGCCGAAATAGAGCCGTCCGGACGGCGCCTTGAAGGCGCACCCGGTGCGGAATTCATTGCCCTGCAGGCCGTCGTAGGACTGGAACACCGTGACCTTGCCGGTTCTCGGCGAGAGCCGGTTCAGGCCGCTGGACGTGGAGACCCACATATCGCCGCCGTCGGCGCTCAGGATTCCGCGGATCACATTGTTGGAGAGGCCGTCCTGCTGCGTGTACCGACGGAGTTCCCGCGCCGTTTCATTCCATTGGAAGAGACCCTCTTCGGTGCCGAACCAGATCGAACCGTCCGCGCTGCTGCAGATGTCGTAGATGCGGGGCGGGAGGTCGTTCCCGGCGGTCCCGCTGAAGGGGATGATCCGGTCCAGCGACGGGTCGTAGCAGAAAGGACCGTTGTAGCTGCCTACCCACAGCCGGCCGGTCGCATCCAGATGCAAGGCGCTGATCCATCGGTAGTCCTCGTCCACCTGCCGGGCCACGGGTTTCCGGGTTTTCGCGTCGATGACGGTGAGGCCGGCGCCCGAGGTGCCCACGTACAGCAGGTCCCGGGCCGGGTCGTAGACGAGCGTCCGGATCCGGTCCGTGCCCACTTGGTCCGCATAGGGGTAGGGTTTCAGCGTGGCGCCGCCTTCAATATAATAGAGACCACCCAGGTAGGTTCCGAGCCAGATGGTGCCGTACCGGTCGCCGGTCACCGTGAGGATCGCGTTGTTGTTGAGGGCGGAGTTGTCACGCGTGAACACGCGCTCGGCCTGCCGCTTGCGGCCGCCGGCCGCCGGCCGGCAGAACAGGCCGCCGCCGTCCGTGGCGACCCACAGGTTCTGGCCGTCCTCATAGACGTCCGTGACGACGGTATTGTTCTCGCCCGGCATCCCGCGGGTGCTGAATCCCATGTAGGAGAATCCGAAACGGGATTTTGGCGCCACCAGGACGCCGGTCTGGTACAGGCCCAGCCAAAGGTTCCCTTCGGAGTCCCGGAGGCTGGAAGTGGCTTTCCAGTTGCCGGTTTCCTGCCGGATGGACGAGACGAGCGCGGTCCGGACTTCCTCCGTTTCCGTGTCGAAATGGAGCAGGCCGCCGTCCTCGTTCCCCACGAGGAACAGGCGCTCTTCCCCCGAGGCGGTCTGCGAGTCGAAGATGACGGATGCGCCGACGGTCGTGGCCGCCCGCCGCCCGGAAGCCTTCCGGATGAGGCCGGAGCCGGCCTTGAGCAGCAGCAGGCCTTCCGTGCTTCCCAGCAGGATGTCGCCCGTGACCGGGTCTTCGGCCATGTCGTTGACGCGGATCAGGTCGCCGGCCTTCTGCAGCTCCGGGCTCCATGCCAGCCCTTTCGCAGGCTCCAGGGTGATGGCGTCCAGGATGACGGGCTGGCTGTCGCCCGGGAGGATCCACAGCCGTCCGGAAGCGTCCAGGAACAGGGTATGGATGTAATCCGTGTGCAGGGTCCGGTTGACAGTTTCGCGTTTCTCGGGAAGTTCCTGTCGGGTTTCACTGTCGATGACGAACACGCCCGCGCCGCCCGTGCCCACGATCAGGGTTCCGGCGGCCGGAACCTCCAGGAGCCGTCCGATATAAGGATTCACAGGCGTATCCGGGGTACGGTGCAGGTCGAAGTGCGTGAAGGAGGAGTATTCGGAATCCAGGATGTCCAGGCCGGCGGCCGTCCCGATCCACTTCGTGCCCCGGCCGTCTTCGACCATGTCGATGACGGAGGAGCTGGACAGGCAGTTCGCGCTTTCCCGGTCATGCTGGTAGGTCTCGAACCGCAGCCCGTCGAAACGGACCAGCCCGCCTTCGGTGCAGATCCATATATAATCGGTGCGGTCCTGGTAGATCCGGTTCACCTGCGAGTTGGGGAGGCCTAATTCCGGCAGGTACAGGCGGGCGTTCTGGCCCGCCGCCGGCAGGAATGCGCCCAAAAGGAGCGCGGCTGAAAGCAAAAATCGTTTCATCGTCATTTTTGGCTCATCTGTTACAAAAATACAAATTCTTTTTGTCTTGCAAGGGCCATGGTTCAAAAACGACAACTATTGTTACATCCCGCGTTTTCAGACGATTACAAAGATGATACATTTGCAAAAACGCAAACCGACAACCAAATCAATCAACTTTTAATTTTTTACACTATGCGATTTAACCTAAAGAAAACGCTTGCATTCGTGGCAGCCGGCCTGATGCTCCCGCTCTTCGCCCTGGCGCAGAGCGTCCGCGTCAGCGGTACGGTCACGGACCAGAGCGGTGCGCCTGTCCCGGGCGCGGCCGTGATGGTCGTGGATTCTTCCAACGGCGCCGTCACGGGCGTCGATGGTACGTATTCCCTCCAGGCGGGATCCTCCGCAATTCTCGAGGTCTCCTGCATGGGCTACACCACCATCCGCGTTCCCGTCCAGGGCCGCAGCCGGATCGACATCGTCCTCGAGGAGGATGCCGAACAGCTCGAAGCCACGGTCGTGGTCGGTTACGGTACCGCCCGCCGCACGGACGTGACCGGTTCCATCGCCTCCGTCACCGGCGAGAGCCTCCGCGAGATCCCGGCCAACGACATCACCTACGCCCTGCAGGGCCGTATCGCCGGTGTCGAGTTCGCCCAGTCCTCCTCCCGTCCGGGCGAGTCCATGCGCATCCGTATCCGCGGTGAGCGTTCCCTGAACGCCTCCAACGACCCGCTCATCGTCCTCGACGGCATCCCGTTCTCCGGTTCCCTGTCCGACATCTCCACCAACGACATCAAGAGCATCGACGTGCTCAAGGATGCGGCTTCCACGGCCATCTACGGTTCCCGCGGCGCCAACGGTGTGATCATGATCACGACCCACAAGGGTGTCAAGGGCCAGGAGCCCCGCGTTTCCTTCAACTCCTATGTCTCCCTCAAGCAGGCGATCAAGTACCCCCTGATGCGCACCGAGAAGTATCTCCAGATGCGTGAGATGGCGGGCAAGTACCAGAACTCCCTGGACGAGGACCCGAACGTGGACACCGACTGGCAGGACCTCTTCTACCGGACGGGTTACACGCAGAACTACGAAGTCTCCGTGAGCGGCGGCAACCAGAAGGGCAGCTACAGCTTCGGCACTTCCTACTATGACGACCAGGCCGTCGTCCCGACGCAGAACTACGACCGCATCGGTCTCCGCGCCGCCATCGACCAGCAGATCGGCAACTGGGTGAAGGTGGGCTTCTCCACCAATACCAATTATAATAAGAACCGGGGCACCCAGACGGACATCTACAACGTCCTGTCCAAGACCCCGATGATCAACCCGTACGACGAGGCCGGCAACCTGCGCGCCATCGTGAAGATGCCGATGGACAACCAGTATGTCGCCACGCGCGGCCGGATCGAAGAATGGACGGCCTCCGGCAAGTATATCGGCGAGCGCAAGGCCCTCGCGACCTACAACACCGGCTATGTGGAGCTCACCCAGCCCTGGATCGAGGGCCTCTCCTACAAGGTCAATCTCGGCCTGAACTACCGGGACAGCGAGTCCGGTTCCTTCACCGGCAGCGGCATCGCCACCGACACGCCCACCTCGCTGAACGGCGCTTCCTGGTCGCACAACAAGACGGTCAGCTGGAACATCCAGAACCTCCTGACCTATGACCATGTCTTCGCGGGCAAGCACCGCGTGAACCTCACCGGCCTGATGGAGGCGGACAACAATGTGTACACCACCCAGGCCGTCTCCGGCAACGACATCCCCAACGAGAACTTCCAGTACTACAACCTCGGCTATGCGCAGCAGAACCTGACGGTCAGCCCGAACAACTGGCGCCGCACCGAGGCCAGCCTCCTCTCCTACATGGGCCGTCTCATGTATTCTTACGACGACCGCTACATGCTGACGGTGGCTGTCCGTTCCGACGCCTCCTCCCGCCTGGCCAAGGGCCATCAGTGGCACACCTATCCCGCCGTTTCCGTGGGTTGGAACCTCCACAAGGAGCGCTTCATGAAGAACGCCTCCGGCTGGCTCGACGAGCTCAAGTTCCGCCTCGGTTACGGTGAGACCTCCAACCAGGCCATCAGCCCGTACCAGACCCTCGGCTCCCTCGGCACGAAAGTGTACAACTACGGCGACGACAACTACGCCACGGGTTACTACGTGACCACGCTGCCGAACCCGGAACTCGGCTGGGAATACTCCCAGACCTGGAACTTCGGTGTGGACTTCGCCTTCTTCAAGGGCCGTCTCCGCGGTACGGCCGAGTACTATTCGGTCGCTACGAAGGACATCCTCCTCAGCCTTTCCCTGCCGAGCACCTCGGGTGTGGGCAGCGTGATGTCCAACGTGGGCGCCACCGCCAACAAGGGTATCGAATTCACCGTCAACGGTACCATCATCCAGCAGGGTGACTGGAACTGGAGCGCCGGCCTGAACATCTACCACAACCGCAGCAAGCTCGTCGCCCTGGCTTCCGGCCAGAAGGAGAACACGGGCGCCGGCTGGTTCGTGGGCTATCCGATCAACTGCCTCTATGACTACGAGTATGACGGCATCTGGCAGGAGGCCGACAAGGACATCATCCAGCTCTATGAGAAGGGTGCGGCCCCCGGTGACATCCGTGTCAAGTACCACGGCGAATACAACGCCGACGGCACGCCGGTCCGTTCCATCAACGACAACGACCGCGTCCCGATCGTCTGCGATCCGCTGTTCCAGGGCGGTTTCAACACCACGCTCACCTGGAAGAACCTGGATCTGACCGTGCTCGGCGCCTTCCAGGCCGGCGGTATCCTCCGCTCCGGTATCCACGGCACCAACGGTTACCTGAACCTCCTGACCGGCCGTCGCGGCCAGTTGGACGTCGACTTCTGGACCCCGACCAACACGGGCGCCCGTTACCCGAAGCCGGGCGGACTCCTCTCCGGCGACAACCCGAAGTACCTCGACGTGGCCGCCCGCTACGACGCCTCCTACTTCAAGATCCGCACGATCACCCTGGGTTACAACCTGCACAAGGTCCCGGCCGTCCGCCGCGCGGGCATCAACCGCCTCCGCGTCTATGCGACCGTCCAGAACCCCGGCATCGTCCTCTTCTCCGAGTTCCACAAGGACAGCGGCCTCGATCCTGAGGTCAACACCCGTGGCGGCACCGGCCTCGCCACCGGCAGCGCCGGCGCCCGCGGTATGGTCGGCTTCAACACCCCGGCTACGCACAACTATCTCTTGGGTATCAACTTAACTTTCTAATCGACAGGAACCATGAAACATATGATTAAAAGACTTGCAGGTGTTGCGATCGCCCTTGTTACGGCGGCTTCCTGCACCTCCCTGCTGGACGAGGTTCCGAGAACCTCCTTTACTCCGGATTTCTTCAAGACGGAGGCCGGCGTGAACGGCGGTCTGACCGCGCTCTATTCGCACCTTCGCGACCTTTACGGCGGTTCCAACTACCTGGAGAGAGGCGTGGACGGCACCGATGAGCTCACTTGGGGCGAATCCGGCGGCGGCGGTTTCCAGATCATGGACATGGCCGGCTTCGGCGGTGACCTCCTCAGCTCCAACAGCGCGGCCAACGGCCTCTGGGGCTTCTCCTACATCAACACGGCCAACGGTATCATCAAGAACGCGGCCGAGGTCGGCCTGAGCGACGCGCTCATCGCCGAGGCCCGCTTCTTCCGCGCCTACGAGTACTTCTACATGGTGCAGGCGTTCGGCGGCGTGCCGCTCGACCTGGGCTCCGGCGAACTGGAATTCAACGAGTCCGCCGTCCGCACCTCCGTGCGCAACACCGTGCCCGAGGTGTACGAGAAGGCCATCTTCCCCGACCTGGAGTTCGCCGTCGCGAACCTGCCCGAAGTGGGCCGCGTGACCGGCGGTCTGACCAAGAACCTGGCCCGCCTCTTCCTTGCCAAGTCCTACCTCGCCTATGCCTGGTGGCTGGAGAACCCGAACGACATCCCCACCTGGCCGGAGTGCACCCGTAACAAGGCCGAGGCCCCGAGCTACTTCCAGAAGGCCTATGACACCGCCGTCGCGGGCATCGAGAATCCCGGTCCCTTCAAGCTGATGGACTACTTCTACCTGGTCCACCTGGGCTCCAACGACCGCAACGCGGAGATCATGCTCTACGCGGACCATACCGAGACCAACGCCCAGTACAACGGCTCCGACGTGACGGGCATGGGCACGACCGGTTCCTCCAACACCGGCTACTGGATGATCAACTGGAACTACCCGACGATGAACGGCACCGGCCCCGACGGCAAGAAGGTCACGGCCTGCGTGCGTACCGACCGCCAGCCCTACGGCCGTCCCTGGTCCCGTATGGCGCCGACCCAGGAGTGCCTGAACACCTTCACCGACAAGAAGAAGGACTCCCGCTTCGACGGTACCTTCACCTACATCTACCACGCCACCTGGAAGTTCCTCAATCCGGACGTGCCGTACCTGCAAGGCGCCAACCCCGGCACCGTCATCAATCCGGACGACCCGTTCCTGACCTTTGTCTTCGACGAGGACGAGCAGGGGATCGTCTATGACAAGACCACCGCGGACTACGGTCTCGGCATCCTGCCCGGCCGCGCCGACTTTGTGATCGGCGGATCCGGCGTCAGCCGCCGCATCTATCCGGGTCCCTGGAAGCTCGGTCCGTACCGCACCAACACCGGCACCGGCATCGGCGAGCCGAACTGCGGCAGCACCCGTCCGGTGAACCTCGCCAAGTTCTCCGAGTTCTACTTCGTCGCCGCCGAGGCCGCCGTCAAGGGCGCTTCGACCAAGGCCGGCAAGTCCGCCCGCGAGCTGATCAACGTGATCCGCGCCCGCGCCGGCAAGTGGGCCTACAAGGTGAACGAGGACCACGAGTATGTGGCCGACTTCAGCGCCGAGCTGACGGCCGCCACCCCGGCGACCATCACGATCGACTACCTCCTGGACGAGATGACGCGCGAGTACTATGCCGACGGTTTCCGCTGGTTCGACCTCGTGCGCACCCAGAAGTGGGCGGAGCGCGCCGGGAAGTACACCATCGCCGGCACCGTCGTGGGCGACCACGACCCGGTCGTGTACACCCGCAAGATCGAGAAGTACCACTACCTCCGTCCGATCCCGAAGGGCCAGATCTCCGCGATGGACATGCCCGAGGAGGACCTGAAGAAGTACCAGAACCCGGGTTATCCGTTCGAGAAATAACGATTTGAGCAGTTTGGTTAAGTGAATGGTTAGAGAGGAGGGGGCGGCCGGTGTGGGGCCGCCCCCTTTGTTCTTTGAGAAGCCGGAAAAAAAGTGCATATTTGTAAAGGATACCATTTAGAAATCCATTGGAGCATGCGTAAATACCTTTTCTGGGCCCTGACCGGGCTCCTTTTCGCCGCTTGCAGCCAGCCTGTGCCCGTGGCGCAGGACGGCACCGACCTCTGGCTCGCGGCCGGCCGTTCCTATGACGAAGTCCTTGCCTCCGTCGCGGCGGGCATCGACCCCGCCCTCCCGGCGGAAGGCTTCCACATCTATGACTCCGACGGCGTCCGGCATGTCGATGCCGGCTCCGAGGCGGGCCTCCGCTACGGCGTCTATGCCCTGCAGCGCGCGGAAGTGCTCGGGCAGGCCGGCCCGGGCATGGACCTGCAGGAGAAGCCGTTCTACGACCTTCGCCTTCTGAACCACTGGGACAACCTGGATGACAGCGTGGAACGCGGCTATGCGGGCAAGTCGATGTGGGAGTGGACCGCTCCGGATATCCCGGTTGAGCGCATCCACCATTACGGCAAGCTTTGCGCTTCCGTGGGCCTGAACGGCGCCGTGCTGAACAACGTGAACGCCAATCCGCTGGTCCTGGATGCGGAGCACATTGCCCGCGTCGCGAAGATCGCGGACATCCTCCGCGGCTACGGCATCAAAACCTACCTGTCCATCAAATGGACCAGCCCCATCACGCTTTCCGGCCTGAAGAGCGGGGACCCGCTGGACCCGAAGGTGCGGCAGTGGTGGAAGGACAAGGCGGCGGAGATCTACGCCGCGATCCCGGACTTCGGCGGCTTCCTGGTGAAGGCCAATTCCGAAGGCCAGGCCGGCCCGCAGGACTACGGCCGGACGCACGCGGACGGCGCCAACATGCTGGCCGAGGCCGTCGCGCCCTACGGCGGCATCGTGATGTGGCGCGCCTTCGTGTACGCGCCCACGAGCCCTGACCGGGCCAATCAGGCCGTGGAGGAGTTCCTCCCGCTGGACGGCCAGTTCGCGGACAACGTGATTATCCAGGTCAAGAACGGCCCGGTGGATTTCCAGCCCCGCGAGCCCTTCAGCCCGCTGTTCGGCAAGCTGGAGAAGACGAAGATGATGATGGAGTTCCAGGTCACGCAGGAGTACTTGGGCTTCTCCAACCACCTGGCCTTCCACGGCACCACCTGGGAGGAATGCCTGCAGGCCGATACGTACCAGCACGGCGCGGGCTCTCCCGTGTATAAGAACCTCACGGGCATCGCCGGCGTCGCCAACACGGGCCAGGATCCCAATTTCTGCGGCTATGTGTTCGCCCAGGCCAACTGGTACGCCTACGGCCGCCTCGCCTGGGACCCGACCCTGAGCGCGGAGCAGATTGCCGACGAATGGGTCCGCCAGACGTTCCTGAAGCCGGAAGGGATGAAGGAGAAGGCGTTCGCGAAGAAGTTCCAGGAGCCCGTGAAGGACATCCTGATGGCTTCCCGCGAGGCCGTGGTGGACTACGAGATGCCGCTGGGCCTGCACCATCTGTTCGGCGGGACGCACTACGGGCCCATGCCGTGGGACCGGGGCGCCCGTCCCGACTGGACGCCGGCCTACTACCACAAGGCGGACAGCGCGGGCATCGGCTTCGACCGCACCCGCACGGGCTCGGACAACGTGGACCAGTACAACGAGCCGCTGGCATCGACCTATAACAACGTGGAAACCTGCCCGGAGAACCTCCTGCTGTGGTTCCACCACCTTCCCTGGGACTACAAGCTGTCGTCCGGGAAGGACCTGTGGGACGAGATCTGCCTGCATTACGACCGCGGCATCAAGACCGTGGAGGGCTTCCGCGCCACCTGGAATGAGCTGAAGCCGTACGTGAGCCCCGTCCTCTGGGCGGAGGCCGAGCGGAAGCTCACGATCCAGGCCAGCGACGCCCGCTGGTGGCGCGACGCCTGCGTGGGCTATTTCCAGACTTTCTCCGGCCGTCCGCTGCCCGCGGGCGTGGAGCCGCTGCGAACCCCCATCGACTCGCTCCTCTTCCGCAGCATCCAGTCCGACCGGCTGGGCATGCCGCAGCACGATGAGGCGGGCGACCCGATCATCGTCAAACCGAGACGTTTCCCCAGAAGACCTCCCCAGCGATGAAAAGATTCCTGCTCGTGCTCGCCCTCGCGGCGGGCCTGACCCCCGCTTTCGCGCAGACGCGCGACTGGGTCACCACCTGGGCCACGGCCCTGCAGATCGCCGAACCGCACAACCGTCCGCCGGAGCCCGGCCTCGCCGGGAACTCCTTCCGGCAGATCGTGCAGGTGTCCATCGGCGGAAAAGCCCTCCGGCTGCACCTGTCGAACCTGTTCAACGCGGATCCGACGGACATCCTGGGCGTGGAAATCGCCGTGGCCAAGACGATGGGCGCGACCCCTGAGATCGACGAGGCGACGACCGTCAAGCTCTCGTTCGACGGCCATCCTTCCGTGACGATGTACCCGGGCCAGTCCGTGGTCTCCGACCCGGTCGCCTTCCCGCTGGAGGACCGGATGAACCTCGCGATCACCATCCATTTCGGGCGGATCTCATCGACCCTCCTCACGAGCCATCCGGGCTCCCGGACCACGTCCTACATCGCCGACGGCTACACCACGGACTTCTCCGCGCCGGTCGCGAAGACGGACCATTGGTACACCATCAGTTCCATCGACGTGAAGCCGCGCCGGCGAAGCGCCGCGATCGCCGTCCTGGGTGATTCCATCACCGACGGCCGCGGCACGACGACGAACGGCCAGGACCGCTGGACGGACCAGCTCTCGAAGTCCCTCCTCTCTGATCCCGCCACGCGGAACCTCTCCGTGCTGAACTTCGGCCTGGGCGGCAACTGCATCCTCCGCGGCGGTCTCGGCCCCACGGGCGAGAGCCGCTACGTCCGCGACCTCTTCTGCCATCCCGGCGTCAAGTACATCATCCTCTTCGAGGGCACGAACGACCTGGGCGGCAGCCGCGACGCGAAGGCCACCGCCGAGGGCATCAAGGAGGTATGGACCCGGATCGTCCAGGAGGCCCACGAACGGGGCATCAAGGTCTTCGGCGCCACCGTCACGCCCGTCAAGGGCAACGGCTACTACTCCCCGGACCATGAGGCCGGGCGCGTCGCCTTGAATGAATGGATCCGCACAAGCGGCGTCTTTGACGGTGTGATCGACTTTGACCGCCTCGTCGCCGACCCGGCCCAGCCCGACCGCCTCGACCCCGCCTTCCTCTACCAGCGCGACTGGCTCCACCTGAACGCCGCCGGCTACGAGAAGATGGGCTGGGGCATCGACCGCGCCCTATTCAGATAGGGTGTTCCGGAAGGTTTCGCCCCAGATGAGGTAGCCGGTGTTGCCGGCGATGGTGCCTTCGTTCTGACCCCAGAGGAACGGCCAGTCGTCGTAGTTCTCGAAGTGGTCCGGCTGGCGGAAGAGCAGGCCGGGGGCCATGTTGCCGGGGATGAAGGAGAAGTCCGCGCGGTTGTTGCCGTAGAAGACCTGCTTCGGGCGGGCGGCGCCGACTGCGGCCACCCAGGAGTAGTTGTGGTAAGGGTGGCAGCCGAAGAGCCAGGCCGGGGCCTTGTAGATGTGTTCCTTGCCGACGATGTCGGGGAAGTGCCGGTGCGCGTTGCACACGGTGGTGCCGAAGCCCGTCACCTGGCCGCCGCCGGCCCAGTTGCCCAGGCCGATGGGCACGCCGTACGGATTCTGCTCCTCCAGCGAAAGGATGTAGTCGCGGTATTTCTCCACATACGGGCGGAGTTTCTCCTTATAGTCGTCGTCCAGGTACGGGATCGCGTCCAGGGCCGCGCCGATGGCATTGTTGGGCATCCGCTCCAGAGCGGGCCAGACGCCGGCGGTGAACTGCTCCAGATACTTGGGATCCTTCGTGGAAACGTACAGCTGGAGCGCGGTGGAGAAGCTGTTGCCTTGGTTGCGGCGACGGAACCGGCTGGTGGTGTCGGCCGCCATCAGTTTCGTGGCCTCCTCGTCCAGGCGGATGGACTGCTTCAGGGCGCGCCGGGCGAGGTCCGGATTCTTCTCCGCGAGGACGCGGCTCGCCGCGGCAAACATCGTCGCCGCCTGCAGGTCCAGGCCCGGATTGCGGCTCGTGAAGGCCCACATGTCATCCGGCGTGCCGCTGGACTTGCCGTCCGCGGACTTCTGGTACGGCTTCAGGCGCGGGTCGTAGTGCAGGCCGTCCGTGATGCCGGCCGCGTCGCCCAGGTGGTGGTAGTTGTCCAGGACCGAGTTGGAGAGGGTCTGGGCCATGTGGCCGATCTGCTCGGCCTGCGCCACGAGGTTCAGGACGCCGTGCTCGATGTACTGGAGGATGTCCGGCGTGCCGTCGGGCCGGTGGAGCTCCACGTAGCGCTGCTCCTCGCTGACGAACGTCTCGTCCCGCTCGGAGCGGAAGCGCTCCCACAGGGTGATGAGGTTCATCACCACGCTGATGTTGGAGCCCGTCTCGATGTCGAAGTCGCCGGCGTCGAAGTAACCGCCCACGTTCAGCCCGGGAATGAGCTCCAGGGCCTTGAAGCGCGTGTCGGTGGTGGGACCCTGTCCGTGCAGGTCGAAGTGGTCCGTGGACGGCGGGGCCTGCAGGTAACCCTCCTTGAACGGCTCGCCGTGCCAGAGGCGGTAGGCCTCGTGGACCGCCATGTGGTTCATATGGACCGGAATCCAGACGTCGCTCGTCGCTACGGTGATCTTGTCATAGACGGACGGGTCGATGATGAAGTTCCCCGTGCGGACGTCGCCGTACTTGAGGAAGTAGACACCGGGTTCGGAGAGCTTGGTGAAGTCGAACTTCGCGTAGTTGTATTTGAAGAAATCGCCCCACAGCTTGACAGGACCGGAGAAGGCCTCATGTTCGGAGCCGTCGGCCTCCACCTTCCAGACGGAAGCCTTCGCCTGCACCTTGTCCTTCTTGTCCAGTTCGATCACGGCGACTTTGGGCTGGTCGGGGACATAGCCCATCTGGGAGAAGCCCACGTTCGGCTCGCGGATCCAGCCCGGGACGGCGTTCGGCTCCACGGTCCAGGTGACGACCTTGCCGGTCTGGCCGGCCGGGAGGACGGTCCGGAGGACGTACCAGCCGTTCTGCGCGAGCATCCGGCCGTCGTAAAGCCGAATCTCGCTCTCGCTGGTGACCTTCACCATCCGCTCCGGGTCGTCCGGAGCGAGGAGGAACTCGTGGCCGGCGCTGAGCGGCAGCGGCTCGATGAACTCGCCGGTGCCCCGGTCGTCATACGTCCGGTAGCCCTTGAACTGGCGCACTTTCTCCGAATTGGGACGCACCTTGGTGTCGCTCACCGCATAGCGCGGGAAGCGGTTGGGCTTGCCGTCCACGAGATAGGCCTTGTTCCAGTACTGCGAGGGCAGGAACTCCAGGTTGAAGCCCGCTTCGCCCGCGAGCGCCTCGGGAACCGGCTTGTCCAGATAGACGGAGATTTCCACCGCCTTGCCCTTGGGCTCGACGACGACGCGGGAATCGAAGTCGTACCAGTCGAAGCGCATCCCCACCTCGATGGTCTGCGCGAGCGTATCGACCACGCGTGAGGTCATCGTGGGCACCAGGTCCCACTGCTCCGGCGTCACGTTCAGCCGCACGGCGCCGCCCTGGACGGTCCGCACGCCGTGGTGGATGATCTCGATGCCGGAATTCTTCTCGTCGTTGAACCCGCCGCTGAACGGATTGCTGAACACGAGGACATTGACCCCCTGGCGCTCGAAGTAGCCGAGGTCGTTCAGTTTCAGGTCCGGAGCTTCGCTCTGGCACGCCGCCGCGAGCAGCAGGGCGGCAAAAAGGGAGAATCGCTTCATAGTCTCGGGATTAACGAAACTAATATACGCAAAAATTACCGAACAATCAACCCTTTAACCCCTTGACGAAGGCGGAAGGGGATACATTGAACTGTTTCTGGAAACAGGTGGCGAAATAGGATGGCGAGGAGAAGCCGGTCATATAGGCCACTTCGCTGATCCGGTACTTCTGGCTGGACAGCATCTCGGCGGCCTTCTTGAGGCGGCTCACGCGGATGTACTCGTTGATGTTGAGGCCCGTGTTCGCGGTCACCTTGCGGTACAGCGTGGATTTGCTCGTGCCCAGCTCGGTGGTGAGCGTCTCGATGTTCAGGTCGGGTTCCGCGAGGTGCTTCATCACGATGTCGTGCAGCCGTTCCATGAATTCCTGGTCCATGCCGCCCGTCACCATGGAGTTGAAGTGGGTGAGCGGCGACTGGGTGAACTGGCGGTTCGCGATCTCCCGGTTCTTGAACAGGTTCGCGATGTTCGCCAGGAGCAGCTCGATGGCGAACGGCTTCTCGATGTAGCCGTCAGCGCCGGCCTGGAGCGTCTCGATGCGGGTCTCCATCCCCACGGCCGCTGTCATCAGGATGACCGGGATGTGGCAGTATTCGGTGGTGGACTTGATCCGGTTGCACAGGGCCACGCCGTCGATTCCCGGCATCATAATGTCGCTCACGACGAGGTCGATGCGTTGTTTCTCGACCAGCTGCAGGGCGTCTTCGCCGTTGGCGGCCACCAGGACGTTGTACTCTTCCGACAGTTCCTTGGCGAGGTAACCCCGCATGTCCGGGTCGTCTTCCACGACCAGGATGGTGTGGAGCAGGTTGTCGATGGCGACGGGGACCTCCTCGTTCTCTTCTTTCTCGTGGCCCGTCGGAATCTCCACGGCAGTCTCCTGGTGGAGGGGAAGCTCCAGCACGAACGAGTTGTAGTCCGGGACGGAGCGGTCCAGCGTGAGCGTCCCCCCGTGCAGGGCGGCGAGACTCCGGGCGAAGGGAAGCCCGAGGCCGGTCCCGTGGCCTTGCCGGGCCGTGCCGGTCTGGTAGAACTTCTCGAAGATTCGCTCGGCGTCCCACTCTTCGATCCGGTTGCCGTCGCTGTCCACGCGGACGCGGACGCGGTCCTGGTCCGGCACCGGTTCGATGGCGACGCGGACGTGTCCGTTTCCATACTTGAAGGCGTTGGAAAGCAGGTTTCCGAGGATTTTCTCGATCATTTCGCCGGCGCATTCCACGGGGAAAGGCTTGTCCGGGAGGTTGGTCTCCAGGTTGATGTGCTGGTCCTTCGCCATCGCGGTGAACCGGCCGCAGGTCTTCCGGACGAGGGCGCAGAGGTCGTTGGACACGAAGACCGGCTTGACCTCCATCTTTTCCATCTTCCGCAGGTCCAGCAGCTGGTTGATCAGGTTCAGGAGCCGCTCCGCGTTGGCTTGCATCGTGAGGAGTTCCTGGCGGTTGCTTTCCGTGTAGTTCCCGCTGGAGATGATCTTGTCCAGCGGCATCTTGATCAGGGACAGCGGGGTACGGATCTCGTGGGTGATGTTCGTGAAGAAGTTGATCTTCGCGTCATAGAGCTCTTTCTCCTGCTCGGCCTGGAGCTTCTCCACCTGCCGTGTCATCCGCATCTGGCGGATATGGTCCCATTGCCGCGCCAGGATGCCCAGGATCAGGAGGGCGACCAGGGCGTACAGGATGAAGGCGGCGATGGACCGGTAGAGGGGCGGGCGGATTTCGATGTCCAAGGCCCGGAAGGCTTCCCGGCGGGCGCCCACGCCATTCACGCGGAACTGGTATTTTCCGGGCGCCAGGTCCGTGTAGGTGGTCTCGCCGCTGGAGGTGAAGCTCTGGATAGACCGTCGCTTGCCTGCCAGGACCGTCTGGAACATCCCGGTTCGCGAAGACTGGAAATCCGGGGCGGCATATCGGATGGTCAGCGAGGAAAGGTCCTTGTAGCGGAGGCGGATTTTCTCGGTGTGGAGGGTGGATTTCCCTTCCTGGGTGACGGAGAAAGGCCCGCCGGGGCCGTTGGCGGAAATCTCGGTGATGAACAGCTTCAGCGGCTGCCGGTTGGTGCGCTCCGCCGGGGTGAAGCCGACGAGGCCGCGGCTCGTGCCGAAGAACAGGCGGCCGCTGGAGGTGGAACAGGCGGAACCGTAGGAGAACTGGTTCATCGTGTCTCCGTGTTCCTCCTGGTAGATTTCCCGGATGCTCAGGTCGTCGGGATCGAGCTTCACGATGCCGTGGGTGGTGGTGAGCCAGAGCACCTGGTCCAGGTCTTCCTGGATGCAGGAGGCGATGGAGGAGGGGAGTCCGTTCCGGCGGGACAGGGAGCGGAACCGGAAGGTTCCGGAGGCGATCTCGTCCAGGCCGGCGAAGCAGGCGCCCCCCGTCTCGGTGAGCACCCAGAGCCGGTGGCGGCTGTCCTCGCGGATGCTGGTGATGTAGTCGGAGGAGAGCCCGAACTCCTTGTCGTTCAGGGTGATATGCTTGTATTGCCCGTCTTTTCCGGTCCATACGCCGTTTCCGTAGGTGCCCACCCATAGATTGCCGCGCGAATCCTCGTACAGGGCGTGGATGAAGTTGCTGCCGAACTCGGGGCAGGACTGGAAGCGGTCGGCCGTCCGGTCATACCGGTACAGGCCGGAGGTGGTCCCCAGGTAGATGTCGCCGGACCGGGTGCCGGTCACCGTGGCCGCCGACAGGTCGGTGAGGTAGGATTTCACCAGCTTCCGGCTCGGGAAATCCATCCGGTACACACCATTGCCGAAGGTGGCGATCCACAGCTGGTCCCCATCCAGGCAGAGGCCCTGGACATTGACGGGAGCGCCGCCAGGTCCCGGGAAGGTCAGGTCCTCGATGGTGTCGTCCGCGAGGTTCAGCAGGGACAGGCCGCCGTCCTCGGCGCCGGCCAGGATGTGGCTGTCGTCCACGGCGACGACCGGGCGGATCATATCCCCGGGCAGGTCCCCGCCCGAGCGGCGGCCCAGATGCCGGGAAACGAGGTTCCTGGGGTTGCGGTGCAGGGAGAGGCCGTTGTAGAACATGCCCGCCCAGAGGTTCCCCTGGCGGTCCAGGAGCATGGACCAGATGTCCTCGCCGGCGATGGAGTCCGGGTCCTGGCGGTCGTGGGTGAAGACCTGGCGGCGGTTTCCGTCCACGAGGACGATGCCGTGGTCGGTGCCCAGCCAGCAGCGCCCGCCGCGTTCCGGGACGATGCAGCGGATCTCTCCGCTGTCGATCCGGTACAGGGACGTGGTGGCGTTGGTCATGATGTCGGTCCGGAGGACGATGCCGCCGGGGGAGGAGGACAGGATGTGGCCGGCGCCGTCCGAGACGATATCCTGGCGGGAGAACCGTTCTCCGTCGCCGCGATGGATCCGCTCGAAGCCGTTGTTGATGGTATTGAACCGGTACAGGTCGCCGGCCGTGGAGAGGAACCAGATGCTGCCGTTGCTGTCGGCCTCGACCGTGTTGCTGCGGAAAAGGGCGGACGGGGAGTAGTCCATCAGGATTTCGCGCGATGGGTCCCAGCAGAAGATGTCCTCGTTGGCGAACCAGACGTATCCGTTGCGGTCCACCGCGATGTCGGCCGCGCCGACGAGGCCGCCGGAGGTGTTGCGGTGGACGGTGCGGGTTTCCCCGGTCGTGAGGTCGTGGAAGCCGATGCCGCGCGTGGTGATGAACCACAGGCGATGCTGCGGATCCTCCGCCAGGCTCATCGCCAGGCCGTCCAGGATGTCGCAGGAAGCGTCCTCGAGCGGCTTGAAATGCAGGCCGTCGTACATGCAGATGCCTTCGCGCGTACATAACCATATAAGGCCGTCGCTGTCCTGGAAGATGGCGCGGACCGAGTTGTCGGGAAGGCCGTCGTCGGTGGAGAAATTCCGGAAGGAAGTATGGTGATTCTGGGCCCATCCGGCGAGGAAGGACGCAAGGAGGATGACAGACAGGAGCGCTCTTTTCATTATTCGTTCTTTGGCGATGCAAGGTAGCAAAAATATCTTTTAAAATCCGCTCATAGGATACTAAAAATCCTCCAAAACGGCCCGAGTGGGCTTCAAATGGTTGAAAATTGGTTGATTTGTTTCCGATTTCGGTCGCGTTTTGAAAGCCTCCGCCTATATAAAAGGGTATATTTGCCTCCGGCTCCAAGAGCAAATACATTTTTTAACCATAATTAACCAACCTAATCAACGCTTTTATGACAAGGCAATTTTTTGCAAGAATGGCAGCCGCTGTGATGATCGTCGCAGCGGGCCTCCTGGGAACGGTTGCGACCGCCCAGAACCGCGCCATCAGCGGAACGGTTGTCGACGAGAGCGGAGCGCCGGTCATCGGTGCCGCCGTCGTCGTCGTTGGAAACACCGCCATCGGTGCTGTCACCGATGCCTCCGGCGCTTTCCGGCTGAACGTTCCCGCCGGGGCCAGCATCAACGTGTCCTGCATCGGCTATGCCGACCAGACGCTCTCGACGGCCAACCAGTCCGTCTTCAACATCGTCCTCCGGGAAGACACTGAATTCCTGGACGAGACCGTGGTCATCGGTTACGGTGTCCAGCGCAAGAGCGACCTGACCGGTTCCGTGGCTTCCGTCCGTGCGGAAGACCTGCAGAACCGCTCCACCCCGAACGCGGCCGCCGCTCTCCAGGGCAAGGCCGCCGGTGTCCAGGTCATCAACACGTCCGGTAAGCCGGGCGCCGGTTCCGACATCCGTGTCCGCGGTTACTCGTCCAACTCCGGTTCCCTCGGACCGCTCCTCATCGTGGACGGTTTGAAGGTGGACAACATCCAGTACCTGGATCCGGAAATGATCGAGTCCATCGAGGTCCTGAAGGATGCCGCCTCCGCCGCCATCTATGGCGCCGAGGCTGGTAACGGTGTCGTCCTCGTGACCACCAAGACCGGTAAGAAGGGTGATGGCAAGGTGTTCTATAACAACCAGTTCCAGTATTCCACCCTTTCTAACAAGCTCGACATCATGAACGCCGAGCAGTATATCGCTTTCGGTAAGGCGAACGGTTATCTCACCGACGCCGACCTGGACCGTTACTATGACAAGGTCACCGATGTCAACTGGAGCAAGGAAATCTTCGTCCCCACGTGGAGCAACCGCCACACGGTGGGCTTCCAGGGCGGTAACGACCGTGGCAGCTTCTTCTCCTCCCTCAACTACCTGAAGAACGACGGTATCTTCCGCGGCGACAAGGACCAGTATCGCCGTCTGACCTTCCAGGTGAACGCCGACTACAAGATCAAGTCCTGGCTCACCGTCGGTGTCAACAACTCCATCGAGAAGTGGAGCACCAAGGGCGTTTCCGAGGCGAACGACAACGGCTCCGCCCTCCTGTCCGCCATCACTTCCTCCCCGCTGTTCCCGGTCCGTGGCGACGAGAGCAAGCTCTCCTCCGGCCTGAAGAACGCCCTCGACGCCGGCAAGAAGATCCTGAAGGATCCCGAGACCGGCCTTTACTGGACCGTTCCGCTCATCGGCGAAACCCAGTCCGGCCACCCGTTCGTCCAGCGCGATGCGACCGAGTCCTCCAACGAAGGTATCTCCATCCGTGGCGTCGCCTACCTGAACTTCATGCCTTTCAAGGGCTTCACCTACACTTCCCGTTTCGGCTACCGGATTTCCCAGAGCACTTCCCACAGCTATACCGAGCCGTACTTCTCCACCGCCACCATCAAGGCTGACAACTACAACCTGAGCGCGAGCGCGAATACGGGCCTGTACTACCAGTGGGAGAACTTCGCCAACTATGCCCGCACCTTCGGCAAGCACGACGTCTCCGCCATGGCCGGTATGTCCTTCATCCAGTCCTCCAGCGACAGCGTCTCCGGCAGCGCTTCCGGTCCGGACATCCTGAAGGGTTATGAGCCCAACTTCCAGTACCTGAGCTTCCTGAAGTCCAGCGATTCCACCACGAAGACCATCTCCAATTCGCCCGGTCGTTCCGCCAACCTTTCCTACTTCGCCCGTGTCGGTTATGTCTATGACAACCGCTACGCCATCCAGGCGAACTTCCGCGCAGACGCCTTCGACTCCTCGAAACTCCCGCTCAACAAGAAATGGGGTTACTTCCCGTCCGTGTCCGTGGGCTGGACCGCCAGCAACGAAAGCTTCATCCGTGACAATGTGGACCAGAACTTCCTGAACTTCCTCAAGTTCCGCGCTTCCTGGGGTGTCAACGGTAATATCAACGTGCTGAACAACTATCCGTATTCCACGGATATCCTCCTGAACCGGGTATGGTATCAATACCATGTCGATTCCGCCGTGTCCGACTATGGCTCCCTGCCTTCCGGCCTTTCCAACCCCGACCTCCGCTGGGAGACCTCCAAGCAGCTTGACCTCGGTGTGGACGCCCGTTTCTTCAACAACCGCCTCACCGTCGGCCTCGACTGGTACAACAAGAACACCGACGGCCTGCTCGTGAGCGTGAATCCGGCCATGGAAGTGGGTGTGCCCGTCTTCTTCGAAGGTGGCCCCAGCGCTTCCTCCACCGTCAATGCCGGCGCCGTGAACAACAAGGGCTTCGAAGTCGAACTCGGCTGGCGCGACCAGATTGGTGACTTCGGCTATTCCATCAGCGGCAACGCCGCCTGGCTGAAGAACCGGATGACCTATCTGGATCCGCTTGTGGGCCGTCTCACCGGCCGCACGGTCCAGGGTACTTACCTGACCTCTTACTGCGAGCCCGGCATGCCGCTGTGGTACATGTGCGGTTACAAGGCCAAGGGTGTCGACAAGGACGGTAACATGGTCTATTTCGACTATGACGACGAAGGCAATGTGACGGGCGAGACCATCTCCCCGCAGGAGAACGACCGCGTCTACCTGGGCAAGGGCATTCCTACCTGGACTTACGGTCTCACCATCAACATGAACTGGAAGAACTTCGACCTCTCCATCTTCGGCAACGGCGTCGCCGGCTGCCAGATCTATCCGACTGCCTTCCGTGTGGACCGTCCTTCCTGTAACACCTACGCCTGGTACTGGAATAATTCCTGGAAGAAGGCCGGTGACGAATCCTGGGCCAAGTTCCCTGCCGCCAACCACTGGACTTCCGAGGCGTTCAGCTCCTCCGCCACCGTGTTCGACGGTTCCTACTTCAAGATCAAGCAGATCCAGCTGGGCTACACCCTGCCGCGCAACCTGACCCAGAAGATTGCCATCAGCAACCTCCGCGTCTTTGCGATGCTGGATAACTTCTTCACCTTCTCCAAATATATCGGCCTGGATCCGGAAACCGCCACCACCGGCGGCAACGCCCTCGGTTTCGATATGGGTAACTATCCGACCGCGAAGTCCATCATCTTCGGCGTCAACCTTGAGTTCTAATCCCACAAATGACAAGAGATATGAAAAAGATATTTATTGCCTTGACCGTCATCTGCTCCGCCCTGTTCCTGACCGGGTGTGAGAAGTATCTTGACATCCAGAAGAAAGGCGTTATCGCGATGGAGGACTTCTTCAAGACGGACGCCGATGCGGAATCAGCCCTTGTCAGCGCTTACTATACGGCCGGCCGTTTCCTTTCCAATACGATGGGAACGGAAGCCGGCTGGAACGAGTGCCCGCTGCTGAATCCTTTCGAATATGCTTCCGACGACATGTTCGCCGCCGGTGAGAACAAGGCCGACGGTGTGGAGGGTAACCAGATCAACGCGTTCTGGTACAACGACTCCAATTCCGTCCTGACCGGTTCCTACCACTGCTACTACATGATCATCAACAGCGCGAACCAGGTGATCGACCACTTCGACGGCGAACTCGCCGACACGCCCACCAAGAAGCGCTGCGTGGCCGAGGCCAAGATCATCCGCGCCTATGCCCACCTCCTCCTCGCGATGGGTTGGTACAACCCGCCGATCGTGGACCACGTGCTCGACGGCAATGCCCGTCCCGAGAACGCCAAGGACCAGAACGAGATCCTCGACTTCATCATCGCCGACTGCGATGCCGCCCTCCCGAACCTGGACGAGAAGAGCTCCAAGGGTGACAAGGACGGCGCCGTGAAGGTGACCAAGGGCTTCGCCAACGCCCTCAAGGGCAAGGCCATGCTGTTCAAGGGTGACTATGCCGGCGCCAAGGCCGCCCTCAAGGCCGTCATCGACTCCGGCAAGTACGACCTCGTTCCTTCCGACCAGATGAGCACCCTGTATCATTACACCGGCCGTGGCAATGAGGAGTCCGTGTTCGAGATCAACCTCAAGTATGACGCCACCGTGGACGGTTACTACCAGCGTGCGCAGCCGAACTTCAAGATGCTGTGGGGCTGGCGCGCCTCCCGGGTCAAATTACCCGACGGTGTGGGTACCGAACTTCCTCCGGAGTCTCCTTGGGGCTGGTGCAACCCGTCCAAGAAGTTCGTCGACACCATCCTGGAGAACGATGGTTACGATTCCGCCCGCCGCAAGGCTTGGATCAAGAGCTACGACGAAGTCCTCTATGAAATGCCGTACAACAACGACTTTGAAAAGGATGCCGACGGCAATCTCGTCCCGAAGACCGGATGGACCCTGGCTGACAAGAAGAAGGATGATTCTCGCGGTATCAAAGATGGCAGCGGCCTCTATGGCCACGTGGGCTACTTCATGTGGAAGCGCCTGTATCGTACCGAAGACCGTACTCCGAATGCCGAGATCCAGTGGAACCTGGTCATCATGCGTTACGCCGAGGTGCTCCTCATGTACGCCGAGGCTTGCGCCCAGACGGGTGACAACGCTGGCCTTGCCGCTCTGAACAAGGTCCAGGAGCGCGCCCAGGCCAAGCATAAGTCCTCTGCCCTGACCCTCGCCGAGGTGCAGAAAGAGAAGTATCTCGAGTGCTGGCTCGAAGGCAGCCGCTTCCCGGATCTCGTCCGCTGGGGCATTGCCGAGCAGGAGCTGAAGGATAATGGCAAGTATCTCCCGAACTACTGCGACGCCATGTTCTCCAAGACCCCTGGCGAGGCCGAACACCGCGGCTACATCGACGAGAGCGATGCCGACTGGTGCGTGAAGGCGCACCCGGAGATGGGCTTCAAGAAGGAGAAGCACAGCTACTTCCCGATTCCGTTCGACGAGAAGAAGGTCAATCCGAACATCCACGACTGGAACGCCCAGTAACAGATGTCTGACATCAATCCGGGCCGGGGTGATACCCGACCCGGGTTCCAACCACAAAACACTGCACCCATGAAGAGGCTCTTTCTTTCTATGGTTGCCGCCTTAGGCGTACTCAATGCAACCGCCCAGGACCAGAATTTCCATATCTTCCTCTGCTTCGGGCAGTCGAACATGGAGGGAAACGCCCGCATCGAGCCGCAGGATTCCGTCGGGGTGTCCGACAATTTCCTGAACCTGTCGGCCGTGAACTTCTCCGACAAGTCCCGCAAGATGGGAAAGTGGTACAAGGCCCTGCCGCCGCTGTGCCGCGAGAACACCGGTCTGACGCCGGTCGATTATTTCGGCCGCACCCTGCTGGAGAACCTGCCGGAAGGACATAAGGTGGGCATCGTGCACGTCGCCATCGGCGGCATCAGCATCGACGGTTTCCTGCCGGACCGGATCGACGAGTACGCGAAGACGGCGCCGGAGTGGATGAAGCCCATGCTGGCGGCCTACGACGGCCATCCGTACGACCGGCTCGTGGCGATGGGCAAGATCGCGAAGAAGAAAGGTGTCATTTCCGGCATCCTGATGCACCAGGGCGAGACGAACACCGGCGACCCGAAGTGGCCGAACGACGTCAAGACCGTCTATGAGAACCTCCTGCGGGACCTGAAGCTGAATGCCGAGGACGTCCCGCTCCTCGTGGGTGAAGTGGTCGCGGCGGACCGCGGCGGCACCTGCGCCGCGCACAACGCCGTCATCGACACGATCGCCCGCGTGATTCCCACGGCCCATGTCATTCCGGCCGACGGCTGCCCGCAGAATTTCGACTTCCTGCACTTCACCGCCGCGGGCTACCGGGAGCTCGGCCGCCGCTACGCCGCGGAGATGCTCAAGATCTGGGGCATCCCGTACAAGCCCGCGCCGGGGGACTATCATTCCAACGCGGTCGCCTCTCCGCTCGTGAGCATGGCCGGTGCGGTGACCTTCAACCTCCAGGCCCCGAACGCCAAGGAAGTGCTGCTCTCCAGCCAGTTCCTGAAGGAGCCCGTGCCCATGGTGAAGGGCCGGAACGGCCTGTGGACCTTGACGGTCACGCCGGAAAAGCGCGACATCTATCCGTATAATTTCATCGTGGACGGCGTGTCCATCTCCGACCCGCTGAACAAAGACCTTTTCCCGAACGAGAACTTCAAGGCGTCCCTGGTGGAGATTCCGGCGGGCTTCGCCTTCGGCTTCGGCCGTCCGGGCGGCCCGCAGCGCCCGCCGCAGCAGGGCGTCCCGTACGGCGTCCGCGATGTCCCGCACGGCAAGATGCAGTACTGCCAGTACCGTTCTTCCGTCCTGAACGCCTGGCGTCCGCTGGTGGTCTATACGCCCGCAGGCTATGAGACTTCCGGGAAGGACTATCCCGTGTTCTACCTCATCAGCGGCACCACCGACACCGAGGAGACCTGGTTCAAGGTGGGCAAGCTGAACACCATCCTGGACAACCTCATCGCCGACGGCAAGGCCGAGCCGATGATCGTCGTGATGCCGTACGGCAACATGGGCTCGACCCCGCAGCCCGCGTCGATGGCCGCGACGAAGATGTACGAAGTCTTCGCGAAGGAAATGACCGAATGCATCATGCCGTACGTGGAGCAGGCCTTCCGGACGGTGAACGACCGCGACCACCGCGCCATCGCGGGCTTCTCCCGCGGCGGCGGCCAGTCGCTCTTCACCGCCCTGCGCAACCCCGAAAAGTTCGCCTGGCTGGCCTCCTACAGCGCCTACCTCACGCCCGAGATGATGGACACCTGCTTCCCGCAGTACGGCGAGAATCCGTCCCTCATCAACGATCAGTTCAAGCTGGTCTGGTACGGCGTGGGTTCCGAGGACTTCTTGTACAAGCAGGTCGTGGAGAACCGCGAGTACCTGGACAAGAAGGGCATCAAGCACGAGGACATGAACACCGAAGGCGGTCACACCTGGATGAATGCCCGCGCCTACCTGAACGAGACATTGCAAAAATTCTTCAAATGAAAAAGATACTGACCCTGACCCTGGCGCTGGCCGCCAGCCTTGTAGCGTTTGCGCAAACGCCCGCTTCCACGAACGTCCCCACCAAGGAGTATCCCTGCGTGGATGCCGAGGGACGCGCCACCTTCCAGCTCGCCGCGCCTACGGCGACGGACGTGCAGGTGGACATCTGCAACAAGAAATACCCCCTCACGAAGGATGAGAAGGGGGTCTGGACCGGTACCACGGACCCGCTGGTGGTGGGCTTCCACTATTATGCGCTCCTCGTGGACGGCGTCCGCGTGAACGACCCCAACAGCGAGACTTTCTACGGCTGCAGCCAGCAGACGAGCGGCATCGAGATCCCCGAGAAGCCGGAAGTGGCCGCGTACTACACCTTCAACCCGGCCGTCCCGCACGGCCAGGTGCGCGAGTGCCAGTACTGGAGCGAAATCGAGAAGGCGGTCCGCACCTGCTATGTCTATACCCCGGCCGAATATGAGCAGGGCAACAAGAAGTATCCGGTGCTCTACCTGCAGCACGGCATGGGCGAGGACGAGCGCGGCTGGCACGAGCAGGGTCACATGGCCAACATCATGGACAACAGCATCGCCGCCGGCAAGAGCGTCCCGATGATCGTGGTGATGGACTACGGCAACTGCGGCTACGGCTTCGGCGCCAAGAAGGGGGAGAGCATGCAGACTTTCGGCGCCTCCTTCTATCCGATCCTCCTCGACGAGATCATCCCGTACATCGAGAAGACCTTCCGCGTGAAGGCGGACCGCGAGAACCGCGCGATGGCCGGCCTCTCCTGGGGCGGTCACCAGACCTTCGACGTGGCCCTCACGCACCTGGACAAGTTCGCCTGGATGGGCACCTTCAGCGGCGCCATCTTCAATATGCCGGGCACCGATTTCAAGACCCTCTACGACGGCGCCTTCGCGGATGCCGACAAGTTCAACAAGCAGGTCCATTACCTGTTCATGGGCATGGGCTCCGAGGAGAACTTCGGCGCGAACACGTTCGTGAAGAACCTGCACGACATCGGCATCAACGCGACGTACTACGAGTCCCCGGGCACCGCCCACGAGTGGCTCACCTGGCGCCGCTGCCTGAATGAATTCATTCCCCACATCTTCAAGAAATAAGCAACGTATGAAACGGTTCATCCTCCCCATCGCCGCCCTGCTGCTTTCCTGCGGCCTTTTCGCCCAGAATCCTGTCATCAAGGGTCTGTACAGCGCGGACCCCACCGCCCGTGTCTTCAACGGGAAAGTGTACCTTTTCCCTTCCCATGACATCATCAGCCCGGTGGAGCCGGAGCGCAGATGGTTCTGCATGGAGGACTATCACGTCTTCTCCTCCGAGGATCTCGTGAACTGGACGGACCACGGCGTGATCCTGGACCAGAAGAACGTGCCCTGGGGCAATCCGGAAGGGTATTCCATGTGGGCGCCCGACTGTGTCGAGAAGGACGGCAAGTACTATTTCTATTTCCCGAACGCCTCCAAGGTGGGCCGCGGCTTCGCGGTGGGCGTAGCCGTCGCGGACCGTCCCGAAGGCCCGTACGTTCCTGAACCGGAACCCATCGAGGGCATCAACGGCATCGACCCGTGCGTGCTGCAGGCCTCCGACGGCAACGCCTACATCTTCTGGGGCAACGGCCGCTGCGCCAAGCTCGATCCCAGCATGAAGAAACTTGCCGACGACAACCCCAGGACGACCATGAAGTGGGGCAACCGCGAGATGGAAATGGTGGGCGTCAACTGCCTCCAGGGCCTGCCCAGCCGCCAGGCGGAGGGCCCCTTCGCCTTCGAGAAGGACGGCAACTTCTACCTGACCTATCCGTACGTGAAGGAGAACACCGAGGTGCTCGCCTATGCGATGAGCAAGAGCCCGATGGGCCCCTACGAGTACAAGGGCATCATCATGGAGCGTTCCCAGAACGAGTGCTGGACGAACCATCATTCCATCGTGGAGTACAAAGGCCAGTGGTACCTGTTCTATCACCACAACGACTACTCCCCGAACTTCGACAAGAACCGTTCGGTGCGCATCGACAAGATATCCTTCCTCCCGGACGGCACCATCGAGCAGGTCACCCCGACCCTCCGCGGCGTGGGGGAGACCAAGGCCACGGACCACATCCAGATGGACCGCTACAGCGCCGTCTATCACTATGGCGTCTATGACGACCTGCTGGATGCGGCGAACCCGTTCGAGGGCTTCTACATCCATTTCGCCCGCGGGAACACCTGGGTCCGCTACGACGAGATCAACTTCGGCGAGACCGCGCCGACCAAGGCCATTTTCCGCATCCGCAGCGCGGCGCCTTCCAAGGTCTCCTTCCAGACCCGGGACGAGAAGATCGTCGGAACCTTCGACCTCCCGGCCTCCAAGGACTGGAAGGAAGTGAAACTTCCGTTCGAGACCCCGCTGACGGGCATGCAGAACATCAAACTCATCGTGGACGAAGCCAAGGACCTCGACGTAGACTGGATTTCCTTCGAATAGCGTAGATGAAGAGTCGCCTGATACCAACTGCTCTGGCGGCGGGCCTCGCGCTCGTGGCCTGCAAGCCGGCCATTTCTCCGGGAGTGGCCGTCTTCGAGAGTTTCCGGTACGAGGGCAGGGACGCCATCTATCAGGCGCATCCCCTGCCCGGGAAGGATGCGGTGTACAACCCCATCCTGCCGGGCTGGTATTCCGATCCGAGCTTCTGCACGAACGGAGAAGGAGACTATTTCCTGGTCACGTCCACGTTCAGCTATTTCCCGGGCGTCCCGCTCTTCCACAGCCGCGACCTGGTGAACTGGAAGCAGGTCGGCCATGTGCTGGACCGTCCGTCGCAGTTGACGGGCCTCGGCCGCCAGCACACGAGCGGCGGCATCTACGCCCCGGACATCAAGTACAATCCGAAGAACCGGACGTACTACATGATCACCACGAACGTGGGCACGGGCAGCTTCCTGGTGAAGACGCAGGACCCCTTCGGCGCCTGGTCGGATCCGATCCTGCTGCCCCAGGTGCAGGGCATCGACCCGTCCCTGTTCTTCGACGACGACGGCCGGGCCTACATCGTGAACAACGACGAGGCGCCGGGCGGCAAGCCCGAATATGACGGCCACCGCACGATCCGCATCGTGGAATACGACGTGCAGGACGACTGCACGATCGGCGAGCGGAGGATCATCGTGGACAAGGGCGTGGATCCCGCGGCGAAACCGGTCTGGATCGAGGGACCGCACCTGTACAAGATCGACGGGAAGTATTTCCTGATGTGCGCGGAAGGCGGCACCTCCGACCAGCATTCGGAAGTGGTCTTCCGCAGCGATTCCCCGATGGGGGAATACAAGCCCTGGAACCGGAATCCCATCCTCACCCAGCGCCACCTCGCGGCGGACCGGCCGGATCCGGTCACCTGCACCGGCCACGCGGACCTGCTGCGCACCCCGGAAGGGGAGTGGTGGGGCGTTTTCCTAGGCTGCAGGCCTGTCAAGGGCGGTTTCGAGAACCTCGGCCGCGAGACCTTCCTGCTGCCCGTCCGCTGGTCGGAAGACGGTTTCCCGTTCTTCCTGGAAGGGGACGAGACGGTTCCCGTCATCGTCCGCCGCCCCGGCACCCGGGTGGAAGGGACGCCCACCTTCGGCAACTTCGTGGTGGAGGACTCCTTCACGGGCGACAGGCTGGACAAGGCCTGGATGACGCTCCGCGGCCCCGCAGATGGACTTTATGCCCTGAAGGGCGGAGCGCTGGAACTGACCTGTTCCCCCCTGCGCGCCACCCGCTTCGAGACACCGGCCCTCATCCTGCGCCGGCTGCAGCACCATGCCTTCACCGCCTCCACGCGCATGCGTTTCGTCCCGGAAGGGACCGAGGCGGCGGGCCTGCTCCTGTACAAGGACGAGCGGCACCAGTATTTCCTGAAAGTGTGCCTGGTGGACGAGAAACCGTCCATCTGCCTCGAAAGGTCCGGCGAGACCCTCTCCTGCAAGCGCCTCCCGGATACGTTCAGCACCGTGGACCTGGCCATCGTCTCCGACGACGGACTCACCTTCCGCTTCGGCTATGCGGTGGACGGCCGGGAAATGCGCACGCTCGTCGCCGGTGTCGATGCCTCTTACCTGTCAACGGCCGTCGCGGGCGGTTTCACCGGAACCACCGTCGGCCCCTATGCCGTGAAATGAAAACCCAAAACACTTTAATTTATAGCGCATGAAAAAAGTACTATTGACTTTGGCGGCCCTCGCCGGCGCCCTGTGCCTGTACGCGCAGAATGCCGACGAGCCGGTCTATGCCGACTCCTCGACCAGCCTCGAGAAGTACATGGTCCCCGCTACCGGGGATTTCGCCACCCCTGACAAGGACGGCTTCCTGGGCCGTTGGCTGCTGCTGGACCCCATCAGCAAGCCAAACCGCAGCAACACGGTCTTCACCGACAGCTACATCCGTGAGGCGTTCGCCGTCCCTTATTTCAAGGGCCAGCTGGGAGATGTCCTCCCCAAGGACGGATCCAAGGTGAAGGTGACGGTCGAGTACCAGCCCCCTGTGGACATGTCCGCCGGCCGTCCCCGCATGCCGCAGGGCCCGGTCGTGTATGAGAAGAAGGACAAGAAGCTCCAGTGGCACGCCTTCGACAGCCAGCGCTACAACGTGAAGCTCTTCCGCTTCGCGACGAACCTCACCGAGGACCGCTACGGCGTCATCTTCTGGGCCGTGACCGTGGTGAACTGCCCGGAGGACATTCCGAATGTCCGCATGTCCGTCGGTTCCAACTCCGCTTCGATGTGGTGGCTCAACGGCGAAGAGGCCGTCATCCTGTCCGGCGACCGCCGGATGGTGGCGGACGACGTCGCCTCCGAGCGCCTCACCCTCAAGAAAGGCCGCAACGTGATCTGGGGCGCCGTCATCAACGGCCCCGGCATGAGCGACTTCTGCGTGCGCTTCATCGACGAAGCCGGCAAGCCTGTCAAGAACATCACCCTCAGCACGAAATAAGCCATGAAAAAGAATATCCTTCTCGCGGGCATTCTTGCCCTGGCCTGTGTCCCCGCAGCCGCCCAGGTGGGCGCTCCCTACATCCATGACCCGTCCACGATCCAGCTGTGCGACGGCAAGTACTACACCTTCGGCACCGGTGGCGGCGGCCTGATCTCCGCCGACGGCTGGACCTGGGAAAGCGGCGCGGTCCGTCCCGGCGGCGGCGCGGCCCCGGACGCCATCAAGATCGGTGACCGGTACCTCGTGGGCTACAGCGCCACGGGCGGCGGTCTCGGCGGCGGTCACGCCGGCCGCATCCTGACGATGTGGAACAAGACCCTGGACCCGAACTCCCCGGATTTTGCCTACTCCGAGCCCATCGAGGTGGCGCATTCGGAAATGGACGAGGACTGCGACGCCATCGACATCGGCCTCCTCATGGATCCCGACGGCCGCCTGTTCTGCACCTACGGCACCTATTTCGGCAACATCCGGATGGTCGAGCTCGATCCCAAGACGGGCGCCCGTCTCCCCGGCAACAAGGCCGTGGACGTCGCGATCGACTGCGAGGCTTCCGTGATGATCTACAATGACGGCTGGTACTACCTGCTGGGCACCCACGGCACTTGCTGCGACGGAGTGAACTCCACGTACAACATCGTGTGCGGCCGTTCCCGCAAGCCCACGGGCCCGTTCCTGGACAATGTGGGCCGCGACATGCTGCGTGGCGGCGGCAAGATGGTCGTCGCCGCCGATGAGCGCCAGTTCGGCGCCGGTCACTTCGGCCGCTACATCGAGGAGCCGGGCGTGGAGAAGATGTCCTTCCACTGGGAGGGCGACCTGGACCGCAGCGGCCGCAGCGTCCTCGCCATCCGTCCGATCCTGTGGAAGAACGGCTGGCCTGAGGCCGGCGAGCTCTTCCAGGACGGCAACTACAAGATCCTGTCCCGCCGTCGCGGCTATGCGCTCGAGCTGACCGTGGACTTCGTCCGCGCCCAGGGCGGCATGCGCATGTTCGGCTTCGGCCGCGGCCAGGACCAGCCGGTCACCAAGCTCGAGGGCCAGAAGCTCGAGGAGGTCGCTCCCGACTGGCCTGCGGGCAAGATTCCCGTGCGTCTGAGCGACTACATGGCCCGTCCGCACCAGAAGTGGACGATCGAGGCCGTGCCTGAGGCGGGCGGCTTCCTCGGCGGTCCGTATGTCAAGATCGTGATCGAAGGCACCAACCGGGCCCTGGCAGCCGCCGAGGGCGCGACCCTCACGACCGTGGAGGAATTCACGGGCGCCGACGAGCAGCTCTGGCGCATCGACCAGCTCATCGACGGGACCTACCGCATCATGCCGAAGGCCATCCCCGGCTGCAGCGAGAAGCTCTGCCTCTATTCCGTGGCGGACAGCACCCCCACCCTGGCGAAGTTCGATTTCAACGACGACAACGCCAAGTGGGATCTCAAGGCGCATTAATAAAAATCCGTCATCTTTTATCAAAAATCCGTCAGAGGAATGCTTTCCCCTGGCGGATTCTCATTTTTTGATTGAATTTTTAGGGTTTTCGGTCGCGTATTGAACGAATGCCCCTATAAATATGGGTATTTTTGTGTTGAATGAATCGCCAAATTCATTTACCAACATAATTAACCAACCAAAAAAACGCTGTTTATGACCAAGCAATTCTTTGCTAAACTGGCCGCCCTGGCGATGCTCGCCTTGGCCGGCTTGACGGGTTATGCCCAGAATCGCGCCATCAGCGGATCGGTTGTCGACGAAAGCGGAGCTCCGGTAGTCGGAGCCGCCATCGTCGTCGTCGGCAACACGTCCATCGGCGCAGTGACGGATGCGAACGGTGCTTTCCGTCTCAACGTCCCTGCCGGCGCCAACATCAACGTCTCCTGCATCGGCTATGCCGACCAGACCGTTGCTGTCGGCAACCAGTCCACCTTCCGGTTCGTCCTCGTCGAGGACACCGAGTTCATCGATGAGACGGTGGTCATCGGTTACGGTGTGCAGCGCAAGAGCGACCTCACCGGCGCCGTCGCCTCCGTCCGCGAAGCCGACCTGATGGACCGTTCCACCACGGACGCCGCAGCCGCCCTCCAGGGCAAGGCCGCCGGTGTGCAGATCTTCAACGCCTCCGGCGCTCCGGGCGAGGGTGCTTCCATCCGCGTCCGCGGTATCTCCTCCAACGGCAGCGCGGGCCTCGGACCGCTCCTCATCGTGGACGGTTTGAAGGTCGACAACATCCAGTACCTCGATCCTTCGATGATCGAATCCATCGAGGTCCTGAAGGACGCTGCCTCCGCCGCCATCTATGGCGCCCAGGCCGGTAACGGTGTCGTGCTGATCACGACCAAGAGCGGCTCCAACAGCAAGGATGGCAACATCTTCTACAACTTCAAGCTCACCCGCAGCGTCCTCGGCAAGAAGGCGGAGGTCATGAACGGCGAGCAGTATCTCGACTGGAACACCAAGGCCGGCAACTTCACCCGCGAGTCCGCCATCGCGGACGGCTGGTGGGACGGCAAGACCGAGACCGACTGGGCGGACGTCCTCTTCGGTCCCAGCTACTCCCCGACCCACACCTTCGGCGCGCAGGGCGGCAACGACCGCGGCCACTATTTCGTGTCCCTCACCTTCGTCGACCAGGACGGTATGGTCCGCGGCGACAAGGACTACTACAAGCGCCTCACCGCGCAGGTCAACGCCGACTACAAGATCAAGTCCTGGTTCACGGTCGGTACCAACACCTCCATCGAGCGTTACCAGAGAGGCAGCGTGAGCGAGCACTCCGAGTATTCCAACGGTGATAACGGCACCTCCCTGCTCGGCGCCCTCATCATCGACCCGCTCACCCCGGTGTTCTACACTTCCATGGACCAGATGGCCTATGACCTCCGCGCCGCTGCGGAAGGCACCAAGCGCCCCAGCGAGACCACGTACTACAAGGTTTACAAGAACGAAGACGGTTACTACTATGCCACTTCCCGTTTCCAGGAGGGTGACGGCGGCAACCCGCTCGTGTTCCGTGACCGTGCCAACAACAAGAGCGAAGGCTGGAATGTCCGCGGCACCCTGTTCGCCAACATCAATCCGTTCAAGGGCTTCGTGTTCACTTCCCGTCTGGGATACCGGATTGCCCAGAGCTACAGCAGCAACTACGTGGAGCCGTATTTCCTGAATCCCAAGCTCTACGCCGACAACTACAAGGTCACGGCCAGCTCCTCGCAGAACTACTACTATCAGTGGGAGAACTTCGCCAACTACAATGTCGTCCTTGGCGGCAAGCATTCCCTCGGCGCGATGGCCGGTATGTCCTATACCTTCAGCGACAACCGCGGCGTCAACGCCGGCCTGGAAGGCAAGGACCCGCTGAAGGGCTACGCGGAGAACTTCCGTTACCTCACGCAGGACAACGGTTCCGGCACCAAGACCATCGGCGGCGGCACCCCGAGCCAGAGCACCCAGATCTCCTACTTCGGCCGCTTGATGTACACCTATGACAACCGCTATAGCATCCAGACCAACTTCCGCGCGGATGCGTTCGACTCCTCGAAGCTTTCCGCCAAGAACCGCTGGGGTTACTTCCCTTCCGTGTCCGCAGGCTGGACCATCAGCAACGAGCGCTTCATCAAGGACAACATCAGCACCGACGCCCTGAGCTTCCTGAAGTTCCGCGCCTCCTGGGGCCAGAACGGTAATATCGCCGTGCTCTCGGGCTATCCTTATTCCACCACGATCGACTACAACAGCAGCCAGTACCAGTGGGATATCGAAGACGCCAGCATCTCCAACGGCTCCAAGCCTTCCGGCCTTGCGAATCCCGACCTGAAGTGGGAGACCTCCGAGCAGATCGACCTCGGTCTCGACGCCCGTTTCCTCAACAACCGCCTCTCCGTCGGTATCGACTGGTATGACAAGAAGACCCGCGACCTCCTGATGAGCGTCAATCCCGTGTACGAAGTGGGTATCGCCTCCACGACCATCAACGCCGGCTCCATCCTCAACCGGGGCTGGGAGTTCGAACTCGGCTGGCAGGACACCATCGGTGATTTCCACTACAGCATCAACGGCAACTTCTCCACGCTGAAGAACCTGGTCACCTACATGAACAAGTCCGGCGGCGAGCGTATCTCCGGCGCGAACTTCTCCAACCTCAAGATGAAGACCACCTTCGAGGAAGGATATCCGGTCTGGTACCTCCGCGGTTTCGAATACGCCGGCATCACTTCCGACGGCAAGCCGCAGTACTATGACAAGGACGGCAAGCTGGTCGACAGCGTGACCGACGATGACATGAAGTACCTCGGCAGCGGTCTGCCCAAGTTCAACTATGGTCTCACCTTCCGCGCCGACTGGAAGAACATCGACTTCACCATCTTCGGCACCGGCGCCGGCGGCAACGTGATCATGCCTTGTATCTATCGTACGGAGCACCCGAAGATCAATTCCCTGTCCTACTTCTATGTCAATGCCGGCAAGACCACGCCGAACATCGCCGACATCTACGACAGCGTCGAATTCTGGAGCTCTTCCGCCAACCTCTTCAAGGGCGACTATTTCAAGATCAAGCAGATCCAGCTCGGTTACACCCTTCCCCGCAAGATTGCCCAGAAGGTGATGATCAACAGCCTGCGCGTCTATGTTTCCCTGGATGACTACTTCACCTTCACCAAGTATCCCGGCTTCGATCCCGAGACGGCTTCCACCGGTTCCTACAACGGCATGGGTCTGGACAAGGGTTCCTACCCGAACGCCCGCAAGCTCCTCCTTGGTGTCAACATCTCCTTCTAACCTCAATACGGACTCAATATGAAAAAGATCATCATACTCGGTACTTTTTTGGGAGTAGCTCTGTTCACTTTCGCTTCCTGCAACCAGAGTCTGCTCGAGATCCCGCAGAAGGGCGTCATCGCATATGAGGATTTCTTCGATGGTTCCGAAGAGAGCGCGGAGTCCGCGGCCCTCAATGCCTATGCTGCCGGTATCAAATGCCACAACCTCGGCGCCTTCTTCAGCCCGCATACCATTGCGCCGTCCTATTTCGTGCTCACGAACGCCCCTTCGGACGACATCTACTACGGTTCCGGTTCCCCCGGTGACCACGTGTTCGGCCTGGAGATCAACGAATACCGTCCTTCCTTCGGTTCGCACAGCGACATCATCGCCAACGACTACAAGGGCTTCTATCAGTTCATCTATGCCTGCAACCTCGTGACCGACAACTTCGAGTACGGCACGAGCGCAAGCATCGACCGCAACATCTCCGAGGCTCGCGTGCTCCGCGCCCTGGCGCACCTGCACCTGGCCAGCTACTGGGGCAACCCGCCGCTCGTGGACCATATCATCGGCGGTGACGCGCGTCCGACCAACTCCAACCACGACGAACTGATGCAGTGGATCATCAAGGAGTTCACCGAGGCCGCCGCCTATCTTCCTTCCCGCAGCAGCGCCTCCGACAAGAACGGCGCCATCCGCCTGACCAAGGAGGCCGCCCTCGCCCTGGCCGGCAAGGCCCAGGTGCAGGCCGGTGACTATGCCGGCGCGAAGGCCAACCTCAAGAAGGTCATCGACTCCGGCAAGTACGCCCTTGTCCCCGGCTCCGAGATGCGCAATATCTTCCATCGCGCCGGTGACGGCAGCCCGGAGAAGGTCTTCGAGTTCAACTATGTGGACAACGTGAACCTGAGCGCGTTCGGCGGTTTCCGTCACTTCCAGCGCAACGCTTCCTGCTGGTGGCGCGACCTCAAGAGCCTGCCCGACCAGGTCATCTCCGCGATCGGCTGGGGCGGCGGCGGCAATCCGTCCAAGTCCTTTGTCGATGCCATCGTCGCCAACGAAGGCGCCTCCTACCGCCGCAAGGCCTGGGTCATCTCCTATGAGGAGCTCCTCGGCGACTTCAGCTATGGCGGCGACGAGATGAGCTATGATGAGCGTCTGATGGATCCGAACCGCGGCCTCTCCGTGAATGCTTACTACGGCAACTGCGGCTGGTTCACCTACAAGTTCGCCCCGTACAAGTCCGACCTCATCACCAACAGCGGTACCGACACGGACAACAATACCGTGATCATGCGTTACGCCGAGGTCCTTCTGCTCTATGCCGAGGCTTGCGCCCAGACCGGCGATCCGGATGGTCTCAAGTACCTGAACATGGTGGCGGAACGTGCCGGCGCTCCTACCTACAGCGCCTGCACCCTGGACAACGTCAAGAAGGAGAAGCGGTTCGAGCTCTATATGGAAGGCTACCGCTTCCTGGATCTCGTACGCTGGGGCGATGCCGCCACGGTCCTCAAGGACCAGGGCAAGGAAGTTCCTTCCTTCACCGACCTCTTCGTCGAGGGTTCCCACCCGCACGAGGCCAAGATCGACCTCTCCAATGCCTATTACAACAAGGAGTACGGCTTCAAGGCCAACAAGAACGAGCTGATGCCGTATCCGTTCGGCGAACTCCAGCTCAATCCTTACGATGAGGCTCAAGGCGTCGGCCTCAAGCAGAATCCCGGTTGGGAGTAGCAGGGGACTGTAACCATCCATCTCACATCGGCCACCCCGGAACCTCCGGGGTGGTTTTTTTGCGGTTTTTCAAAAGAATGGCTATCTTTGAAAATATGTATTGAATAACCTGTGTTGCAACCATCAATCTATTGCGCATGAAAAGACTGCTTATGTCCCTTACCCTTGCCCTTGGCGCCCTCGGCCTGTTCGCGCAGCCGGCGGGCTTCGGCGGTTTCCAGATGCCCAAGGTGGACGTCCGCTGTTCCCAGAAGATCGCCGACGTGGACTATGCCGGTGACGGCCAGGTTTACCACAAGCTGGACATCTACCTCCCGAAGGTGGAGAAAGACGCCTATCCCGTGGTGGTCCATATCTACGGCAGCGCCTGGTTCTCCAACAATTCCAAGGGGATGGCGGACCTCGGCACCATCGTGAACGCCCTGCTGGACGCGGGCTACGCCGTGGTGTGCCCGAACCACCGTTCCTCGATGGACGCCAAGTTCCCGGCCCAGATCCACGACATCAAGGGCGTGATCCGCTTCGTCAAGGCCAACGCCGCGAAGTACAAGTTCGACCCGTCCTTCGTCGCCGTGTCGGGCTTCTCCTCCGGCGGCCACCTGGCTTCGCTCGCCGCCACGACCAGCAACCACCCCCAGCTGGAAGGCAACGTGGGCGGCAACCTGAAGTTCTCCAGCGCGGTCGATGCGGCCTGTGACTGGTCCGGTCCCGTGGACCTGAACTACATGAGCTGCGGCGCGCGGGAGGATACCTGGAACCATGGCCCCGAAGAGGCTGTGATGGGCTTCCCCTTCAAGGGAAATGAAGAGGCCTTCAGATACCTGAACGCCACGACCTACATCGGCCCGGACGACCCGCCCGTGTGCATCTTCCACGGCACCGCGGACAACGTGGTCCCCAGCTGCCAGGCCCCGCACTTCTACGGCCTGCTGCAGGACGCCCGCGTGGACAGTGAACTCCACATGGTGGAGGGCGGCGGCCACGGCGTGAACATGTACACGGAAGAGACCCTCTCGGCGATGGTCGCCTTCCTGAACCGCATCAAGGCGGAAAAACTCATGCAGTGAGTTTCCTGAAAAGGCATATCGGCCCGCTGGCGGCCGGCGCGGCATTCCTCGGCGCACTGGGGTTCTTTGCACTGGCGTATCCGTATCACCTGATGCGCCGGGAGCAGATGACGCTGTTCCCGTATGACTGGGACTACATCCAGCAGACCTACCGGGGCGCCGGAGCGCTGGCGCGCTTCGTCTGCGATTTCCTGGACCAGTTCTTCCACCTGCCCCTGGTGGGGCCGTTGGTCGTGGCCCTGCTCCTGACCGCCATCGGAGTGGTCGTCTATAAGATTTTCCGGCGTTTTCTGGGGCAATGGCCCTCCCTGGCCGTGGCCGCCGTGTTCTTCGTCTGGTCGTTCCTGCGGGAGACGGAGAATCTGTACAGCACCCGCTATACGCTGGTCGCGCTGGGATATCTGGCCCTGGTCCTCGCCGCCCTGCAGCTGAGGCCGGCCTGGGCCAAAGCCCTGGCGGCCGCCGTTTTCCTGGCGGCCGGCTGCTGGCTGCTCGGCCCGCCCGCCAACCGGTATTACGGCAAGTGGTGGGGAACGCCCATCGTCTCCTATGACCGCATGATCGGCCTGGACACGGAAGTGGACCGGGAGAACTGGGACAAGGTCCTCAAACTCTCGGAGAAGGACCTGTACATGACGGAAGCGAGTTTCTGCTACAACCTGGCGAATGCCATGAAGGGCCGACTGGGAGCGGGTCTGTTCAATCATTCCCAGGACGGGGTGAGAAGCCTGTTCATCATGATTTCTCCCGACCGCTCTCCTTTCTCGGACGGCCTGGCCGGGGAGGTCTGGTTCCAGCTGGGCGACATGACCATCGCCGAACAGAGCGCCATCATCGCCCTCCAGGCGTCTCCCAAGCATAACGGTGCGCGGTATGTGCGGCGCATGGCGCGGGCATGCCTCATCTCGGGCGAGTATGCATCGGCCCAGAAATACCTGAATCTCCTGAGCCGGACCCTGTTCTATGGAAAATGGGCACGGAAATGGCTGGCCAGGCTGCAGGACGGGACGGCGACGGAGCAGCTCACGTCCGTCCGTTCGCGGCTGGCCCGGGAGGACTTCGTCCACCGTTCCTCCCGCCCGCGGGAGGTTCTCCGCGAGCTCCTGGAGGCGGACCCTTCCAACACCCTGGCTCTCGAGTACCTGCTGTGCTTCGACCTCATAACCCTGGACCTGGAGTCCTTCCTGGCGGATTATCCGCAGGGGACGCCTGCGTCTTCCATCTACGCGGAGGCCGTCCTCATCGCGCTCAGCCTCCGGGACGAGCTGGACGAAGCGCATCTGCAGCCGTACGGCCTGGACAAAGGAGCCGTGGACCGGATGGAACGGTTCTTCCAGAATCCCGACCGGTTCCGGAACACCTATTGGTATTACTATCTGAAATCCATGCGAGATGAGTAAGCGGTTTTTCCTACTTGCGGCCCTGGCCTGTCTCCTGCTTCCCGGCTGCGGCGGGGAAGACCTCGCCGACGCCGTCGCCGGCAGCGAAGGCCCCCTGGTCATCTATCCCGATTACAAGGAGGTGACCATCCCGCCGAACATCGCGCCCTTGAACTACCGCTATGCGATGAAGGATGTCCGGAAGGCGCAGACCACCTTCACGGTGGACGGCCGTTCCGTGACCATCCGGGGCGCGGAGGTGACCTGGCCCGTCCGGAAATGGAAGGCGTTCCTGGCCGATGCGGCCGGGAAGACCATCCGCGTGGAGGCTTCCGCCCAAGTCGGCGGCAAGCCCGTCGCCGACGCCTGGACCATCCAGGTGAGCGAGGATCCCATCGACGGATACCTGACCTACCGTCTCATCGAGCCGTCGTACCAGATGTGGAACGAGGTGTCCATCGAGGAACGCTGCATCGAGACCTTCGACGAAATCACGATCTGTGACCATCAGCATACGGAAAACGCCTGCATGAACTGCCATGTCCATGGCCAGCAGCGCGGCGACTATTCCCTGTACTACATCCGCGGACCCCGCGGGGGAGCGGTCCTGAACAAGGAAGGAAACCTCCGGAAACTTACGCTGAACGCGCCCGGCATGCTGTCCGGCACGGTGTACGGGGAGCTCCATCCCTCCGGCCGCTTCGGCGTCTTCTCCACCAACGTCATCATCCCGGGCTTCCATACGGTGGCCGGGAACCGGATGGAGGTGTACGACACCGCCTCGGACCTCACGGTCGCGGACTTCGACAACAACGTGATGGTCAATGCCCCGCATGTCGCTAGGGCCGATGCCTGGGAGACGTTCCCGTGCTTCTCGGCGGACGGCTCGTCCGTGTACTACTGCGTGGCGGACACGCTCTCGCTGCCGCAGCAGATTGCGGAAGTCCGGTATTCGCTGGTGCGGGCGCCGTTCGACGGGACGTCCGGCCGGATCGGCGAGCAGGTGGACACCGTCTGGAACGGCCCGGCCCATCAGGCTTCCGCCTGCCATCCCAAGGCCTCGCCGGACGGCCGCTGGCTCCTGTTCACGGTCTCCGACTATGGAACCTTCCCGCTTTTCCACCCCGAATCCACCCTGAACCTGGTGGACCTCCGGACCGGGGAAGTCCGGCCCCTGGACGAGGTGAAGGGCGACAAGTCGGACACCTACCACAGCTGGTCCTCGAACGGCCGCTGGTTCGTCTTCGCGAGCAAACGGGGCGACGGCATGTACGGCAAGCCCTACTTCAGCCACCTGGACGAGTCCGGCCGCGCCACCAAGCCCTTCGTCCTTCCGCAGAAGTCCCCCCGCTTCTACGACAACACCTTCAAGTCCTTCAACGTCCCCGACCTCGGCCGCGCCTCCACGGGCATGACCGTCCGGGACGCCCGCCGCATGTTCAAGTCCCCGAGCGAAAGCTTCGCCCAGGCGGATATGGGCAAGTAGCTGGGCTACAGCGACTTAACGCAAGAGAGGTGCACCGCGCGGTGCACCTCTCTTGCGTTAAGTCGCTCAGAATCTTACTCTTGGCTGCGGCGCCAGGCGAAGTATTCGTCCAGGACCTTGAGGGCCGGTTCGGAGGGGACGGGGGCGGCGTGGCAGCCGTCGCCGGTGAGGACCATCGTCTGCGGGGCGCTGTTTACGAAGCGCGGCCAGGGGGCGAGGCCGGGGCCGTTGGGGTCGCCGGTCTTCGCGAAGTTGGTCCAGTAGTCCATCATCCAGCCGGAAAGGGCCATGTCCGTGGGCTGCACCTCCTCCGGATTGCCGAACACATAGGCCACATCCTGTCCATGCGGGGAGCCCTGGCCGTAGCGCGGGGAATCCGCCGGGTAGTCGGGGTGCTGGTCGAAGTAGTAGAGCCAGACGCGGCCCTTGCCGGTGCGCTCCTGCAGGCACGCCCAGGCCCAGGTCTGCCAGCCGAAGGCGGCGTCGCGGGTGAGGTCGCGGGCGGTCTTGCCCACCTTGCCGTCCGGTTCCACCGGGTAGGCGGCGAGGAGGGCGTCGGCATAATCCTCGTAGCGGGCGCGGACCTGGTTCTCGTGGCTGCCGCCGCCGAAGGAGAAGCCGAAGCTCAGGCCTTCGTCGGAGTTGTAGCCGATGAGGACGTCGACATCATTGTACTTTCCGGCCTCGTACAGCTTGTACTGGTCGTCCGGGATCACGCAGCCGTCCGCGATGGGCCAGCCGCCGGAGCCGCCGAAACCGCCCATGACGGCCTTGACATCGGCCGCGCGCAGCTGCTCCAGCGTATAGTCGTCGCCGAAAGCGCCCCGGGCCCAGGCCGCATTGGCTTCCTGGGCGACGGCGAGCGTCTGCATGTTCTCGCCGGGATAGGACTGCGGGTTGGTAGGGCCGAAGGAGCCGCCGCTCTGGGAGATGGCGCGCCGGAAGAGGCCCTTCGCCAGCGGCGAGGCGCACAGCATGCTCACGGAGATGCCGCCGGCGGACTCGCCGAAGATGGTCACGTTGTCCGGGTCGCCGCCGAACTTGGCGATGTTGTCCTGCACCCACTGCAGGCCGGCGATCTGGTCCAGCAGGCCGTAGTTGCCGCTCACGCCGTCCGGGTTCTCCGCCGACAGCTCGGGCAGCGACAGGAAGCCGAGCTTGCCCACGCGGTAGGCGACGCTCACGAGGATCACGCCCTTCCGGGCCAGCAGCGCGCCGTCATAGTAGGACGTGGCGCCGCCCGCGAAGCCGCCGCCGTAGATCCAGACCATCACGGGAAGCTTCTCCTTCGGGCTTTTGGCCGGGGTCCATACGTTCAGGTACAGGCAGTCCTCGCTGCAGCCCTCGCCGTTGCCCTGCATGGGGTTGGGCGCGAAGTCCTTGCATTCCTTGACGCCGTCCCAGGCCACGACGGGCTGCGGCGCCTTCCAGCGGAGCTCTCCGACGGGCGGAGCCGCGAACGGGATGCCCTTGTACACAGTCATGTCCTCCAGGACGGTGCCCTGGATGGTGCCGCCGGTCACTTTCACCTGGCCGGGAACCGAGGCGCACGCCCAAAGCCCGAGGGCGGCCGCCGCAAGCAGAAGAAGTCTTTTCATATCAATAGGAATAACAGGTTTATCGGGTCATTTTCCACCAGTCCCAGCGGAAGCCGCCGGAGGTGAATACTAAATAGAGGTCGTGGACGCCCGTGGCGCCCTTCAGCGCGCAGGAGGCCTCGCGGAAGCCGGGCTTGCCGGCCTTCGCCGTCAAGGTGCCCGCGAGCGGGCCGTCCACCGCGTCCAGCCGGACCTCGATGGTCGCGGGGCCCTCCACGCAGGCCGTGAACTTCCGGGCGCCCTTGCCGAAATCGACGCCCTTCAGGAGCAGGTGCTCGCCTTCGTCGATGTCGCGGAGGACGATGCCACGGCCCTCCACGACGTCCGTCTTGAGGCCGTAGCCCCAGGCCATCGTCTCGGCTTCCACCTTGCGGTAGGGATTGAAGGCTTCCACCTGTTCCACGACGTTGTCCAGCCAGTACGGGACCTTGCGGATGGAGCCGTCGGGCTCGTAGTACAAGGGCGCGACGGAAACGCTCCGCTGTTCCGCGTGCTGGAAGGTTTCCAGGTGATGCAGGTCGTAGTTGAGGCCGAACACGTAGGACTGCCCCTTGTACTCGATGATGCCGGGATGGTTGCCCCGGGTGCGCCAGGTGCGGTCCATGATCGCGCCCATGGACTTCCACGGGCCGACGGGGGAGTCGCTCATCGCGTACCCGATGCCCTCCGGGCAGCAGGTGGACGCGAACGCGAGGTAATACTTCCCGTCGTGCTTGTAGAACCAGGGACCTTCCTGGTACGTGTCGATGGGATACTCGATCCGGTGGATCTCGCCATCGACGGAAATCATGTCTTCGTTCAGCCGGCACCAGTACACATGCGGGTTGCCCCAGTACATGTAGGCCTGGCCGTCGTCATCGACGAACACGGAAGGGTCGATGTCCTCCCAGTGCTCCTTCTGCCACACGAGCGGCTGCCCGATCGGGTCCTTGAAGGGACCGAAGGGCGAATCTGCGACCAGCACGCCGATGCCGTGCCCGTGGATGGGGCAGTACATGTAGAACTTTCCGTTCCGCTCCACCACGCACTCGGCCCAGGCGCCGTTCTTGCCGTCGTACCAGGCGAAGCTGTCCAGCGAGGCCACGGCCCCGTGGTCCGTCCAGTTGACCATGTCGGTGGAGGTGTAGAGGAGCCAGTCGAACATCTGGAAGCCTTTCGCGCCGTCCTCGTCGTGCGTGGTGTACAGGTACACCGTGCCGTCATACACCATCGGCGCCGGGTCCGCCGTGAACTTGGTCTGGATGATGGGCATGTTCAGGTGGTGGTTGAACACCCACCAGTCCAGGTCGAAGAGTTCCTCGTCGCCGCCGCGGAACATCAGGTACAGGTCGTGCACGCCCTTCGCCCGGGGGGAGACGGACGCCTTGACCAGCATGTTCTCGCCGTTGACGGGAACCGAAGCGATCGGACGGCCGCCCAGCTCGTCCAGGTAGAAGTCCACGGTGCCGGGATTCTTGAAGTTGAGCATCTCCAGCGACACGAGGACGGCGGGCTCGTCGCCGAAATCGACATTCCGGACCTTGAGCCAGTCGCCGTTGTGGACGGAGGTCACCCAGTGGCGGCTGCCGGCGGTGCGGTCCGTCTTGAGCCCATAGGAGGCGGCCATGGTCTCGGCCTGGGTCATCACGTAGGGATTCAGGGTCTGGAGGGGTTCCACGCCCTTTTCCGTGAAGGGGATGAAGGGGATGGAACCGTCGGCCCCGAAGGTGAATTCCTCCACGCAGGTGGACCGGTGGAAACCGCCGCCGTTGGGCAGCTTGCCGTTGTGGTAGAACATGTAATCGTGCCCGCGGAAGGTGATGTTGCCGCCGTGGATGGTGAAGCTGTTCTCCGCCTCGTCCATGATCCGACCGCGGTAGGTCCAAGGCCCATGGATGGATTTCGCCGTGGAATAGGCCATGTGCTCCGGCACGCCGCCGGCGGGATACGACAGGTAGTAGGTGTCGCCCCGCTTCATGAGCCAGGGGCCTTCCTCGTAGCCGACCATCATCTTCTCCTTGCCGCCGTCGGACCAGTCCGGTTTCATGGACTCGGGACCGAAGCAGGCGGGATCGTGGAAGCCGGGGACTTCCTTCCAGCCGTCCGGGAAGGAGACCATGTCATCCCCCAGGCGGCCGTACCAGCAGCCCTTGTTGCCCCAGAACAGCCACGGCGTGCCGTCATCGTCGATGAAGACGGTCGGGTCGATGAACGAGAACCCGGTCGCGAGCGGGCCGCCGATGGCGTCGGTGTAGGGCCCTTCGGGCCGGTCCGCGACCGCCACGGCGAGGGCGTCCGCCCGGGTGGCGGCCTCGGTCAGGCACACGTACCAGTACCATTTCCCGTTCCGTTCCACGGCCTGCGAGGCCCAGGCGCGGTCGCCCTGGAAGGCCCACGGGAACGTGGCCGTGGACACGGGCGCGCCGAGGTAGGTCCAGTTCACCATGTCCTCCGTGCTGTACAGCAGCCAGTCCTTCATCTTGAAATAGACGGCGTCGTCCTCGTCATGGTCCACGAACAGGTACACCTTGTCCCCGTGCACGTAGGGTGCCGGGTCGGGCGTGTAGGAGGTGCCGATGATGGGATTTTGCGCCAGGATGGGCAGGAAAGCCAGAAGAGTCAGGGAAAAAGAGAGGATCCGTTTCATGGTATTGGTTATTTTTACAAATATAACAAATTAATTCGCTATCTTTGAGAGACATGATTACGAATCTCACGATGAAGCATTTCTTTCTTTCCGCCGCGCTGCTCGTGTGCGTCGCGGCGGCCTCCGCCCAGCCGGCCCGGCGGGGCGCTCCGAAGATCAACGACGACCTCAGCGTCTCCTTCCAGGTGACGGCGCCCCAGGCCCGGGAAGTGGGCGTGGACATCTGCGGCAAGGTGTATCCGATGGTCCGCGAAGGGGAGGGCCCCTGGCGCGTCACGACGGACCCGCTGGAGCCCGGTTTCCACTACTATTTCCTGGTCATCGACGGTTTCCGCGCGAGCGATCCGGCCAGCAAGCACTATTTCGGCACCGGAACGGACGCCAGCGCCATCGACATTCCCGAGAAGGGCGTGGATTTCTACCTGGACAAGGACGTTCCGCGGGGCGACGTGCGCCTGGAGCGCTACTGGTCCCCGTCCCTGAAGGCCTGGCGCACCGCCTGGGTGTACGTCCCGGCCGAATATGACAACAATCCCCGCAAGCGCTACCCGGTGCTGTACCTGCAGCACGGCGGGGGCGAGGACGAGACCGGCTGGACCTTCCAGGGCAAGACGGACATCATCCTGGACAACCTCCTTGCGGAGGGCAAGTGCGAGCCGATGCTCGTCGTGATGGACTACGGGCAGGCGGGCGATTTCGCGAAGATCCTGCTGGAAGAGACCATCCCGATGGTGGACAGTCGGTACCGGACGATCACGGATGCGAAGCACCGGGCCATGGCCGGCCTGTCGTTCGGCGGCGGGCAGTCCTGGTCCATCGGCCTGAAGCATCCCGAGGTGTTCTCCTCCATCGGCATCTTCTCCTCCGGCATGTTCGGCGGCGTGGGTCCGGGCGCCTATGCGCCGTTCTCCGTGGAGAGCCATCTGCCGGAACTCCTGGCCGATCCGGCCGCCTTCAATGCGGCCCACGACGTGTTCTACATGTCCTGCGGCCTGGGCGATCCCCGCATCGAGCATACCCGGAAGGCCGCCGAGGCGCTGAAAGCCGCGGGCGCGAAGGTCCATTTCTCCGCCTGGCCCGGCGGCCACGAGTGGCAGCCCTGGCGCAAGTCCCTGCACGAATTCGTGCAGATGCTGTTCAAGTAGCCGGGGCCCGAGCATGGGGAACCCCCTGGGAAAGCCTTCCCAGGGGGTTTCTTGCTACTTGATAGTGGGTATATCTTTAGGTTAACTAGCGTTCGGATCTCAATAGACCCGCTGGTGGAACCAGTCGAAGTCCGCGATGCCGCCCTCCTCGAGGGTGGCGTAGTTGTACAGGGCGCTGCGGTAGCCGGTGAAGTAGTCCAGCGAGAAGCGCATGGAGAGCGAGAAGGGGAATTCGAGCCACTCCTCCCCGTCGTACGAGTAGCTGAAGTAGGCCGTATCGGCCTCCTCGCCGTCCTCCTGCGGTGTGAAGATGTAGTTGATGCGGAGCCAGACCTGGTCGCCTTCCAGGAAGCCGACGCCCACGTCCTGGTCCTTTCTCTCGAAGGTGGGCCTGCCGTCCTCGCCGCGCGCGAAGACGCGGGCGTTCTCGTGCAGGACGATGAAGCGCTGGCCGGTCGGGGAGACGCGGACGCCGATGCGGGCGCTGGCGCTCTGGAAAGCGGCGAGACCCGCCTCGTCGCCGGGCTTCATCCCGGACGCGTCCAGCAGCACCTCGCTGATGCAGCGGGGGCCGACGGTGCGCTGGGTGAGCGTGCCGCGGGCGTCTGCGAGGCCGGTGGCCTTCGTGGCGCGCAGCCGCAGCCAGCCCGGCCGCTCGGTGAGCGACCAGCCTTCGGGCGCCTTGTGGTTCCACTGCCAGACGAGCGCCAGCTTGTCGCTGTCGAACTCGTCGTTGTCCCACACGTAGTCGCGGCCCTGCGGCGGCAGGTTCACGGTCACTTCCTCCAGCGGGACGCCGTTTTCGCCCATCATCGGCCAGCCGTCCACCCAGGTGACGGGCTGGAGGCAGGGGATGCGGCCCACGGCGCCGTGGTCCTGGAACTGGACGGCGTACCAGTCGCCGTTCTGCGTCTCGACGATCGGGCCCTGCGCGATGCCGTCGCCGCGGCCGCCCAGGGTGCCCTGCAGCACGACCTTGGACTCATACGGTCCGTGGATGTCCTTGCTGCGCCAGATGGTGGCCGTGCGTGGCTTGTCCCGCGGCCAGTCGATCTCCAGCACGTAGTAGTAATCGCCGATGTGATAGAAATGGGCGCCTTCCGCCCGGAGGTTCCAGCCCTCGCGCGGGGACTCGATGAGGAGCTCGGCTTCCGCGCCGGCCTTGACGGCGCTGCCGTCCGGCTCGAGTTCCACGAGGTGCAGGTCGCCGTTGCCCCAGACCACCCAGAGGCGGCCGTCGTCGAACAGCAGGGAGGCGTCGTGCATGAAGTAGCCTTCGATCACATTCCGTTCCCACGGACCGTTCACGATGTCCTTCGTGCGGTACATGTACGTCTTCTGCTGGTCATTCGCGACGAACAGGGCGTAGTAGGTGCCGTCGTGGTAGCGGAGCGTCGTCGCCCACTGGCCCTTGCCATAGGCGTTCCGGCCGTCCCGGAGGTTGTAGATGTCATCGTCCTCGATGACGTCGTAAATGTAGTTCACAATCTCCCAATGCACGAGGTCACGGGAGTGCATGATGGGCGCGCCCGGGCAGAAGTACATCGTGGTGGAGACCATGTAGTAGTCTTCCCCCACACGGATGATGTCCGGGTCGGGAATGTCCGTGTAGGTCAGCGGATTGACGGCCACCTGTTCCTTCGGTGACGCAGTGCAGCCTGCCGCGAGGACGAGGCAGGCTGCAAGCAGTAAGAGACTGTGTTTCATCGTATTATTGGATTTCCAGAACGATGACGGAGGCGGCGGGCAGGGTGAGTTTCACGCCCTTGCCGGTGGCCTTTGCGCCGGTGAAGGCAACGGGAGCGACGGCCGGGGCCTTGCCGAACTCGTTGTACGCGTTGATCCTGTCGGCCTTGAGGATCTCACCGGTGACGGTCTTCGGCTTCAGCTGGTCGAAGGCGAGTTCCACGGTGACGGGCTTGTCCAGGTACGGGTTCGCCAGGGAGACATGGAGCTTGCCGGCGGCGTCGCGGGAGGCGCAGGCGCTGAAGTCGTCCATGATCCGGCCCTCGGCGGAGACGATGTTGCCGGTCGTGTAGTCGGAAGGGACGTAGGTGGCCTTCTGATGGACATTGAACATCCGGAAGACGTGGTAGGTCGGGGTGAGGACCATCTTCTCGCCGTCGGTGAGGACCATGGCCTGCAGGACGTTCACGATCTGGGCGATGTTCGCCATCTTCAGGCGGTCGGTGTGCTTCTGGAAGATGTTGAGGTTCAGGGCCGCGACCATCGCGTCACGCATGGTGTTCTGCTGGAACAGCCAGCCGGGGTTGGTGCCGGGCTCCACGTCGAACCAGGTGCCCCACTCGTCCAGGATGAGGGCGACCTTCTTGTCCGGGTCGTAGGCGTCCATGATGGCGAAGTGGTTCTTCAGGACCTCCTCGATCTCGCAGGTCTTCGCGAGGACGTTGTAGTACTCCTCGGTGGTGAACTGCGTCGCGGAGCCCTTGCTGCCCGTCCAGCCCTTGCAGGTGTAGTAGTGCAGGGACAGGGCGTCCATCTTCGTGCGGGCGTTCTGCATCATCACCTTCGTCCAGTTGTAGTCGTAGTCGGAAGCGCCGCAGGCCACCTTGTACAGGCGGTTGCCGCTGTAGTTGCGGGCGTAGAGGGCGTAGCGCTTGTACACGTCGGAGTAGTAGTCCGCGGTCATGTCGCCGCCGCAGCCCCAGCTTTCGTTGCCGACGCCGAGGTACTTGACCTTCCAGGGCTCCTTGCGGCCGTTCTTGGCGCGGAGCTCGGCCATGGAACCTTCCTTGGCGGTCATGTATTCGACCCACTTGGCCAGCTCCTCGACGGTGCCGGAACCCACGTTGCCGGAGATGTAGGGCTCGATGCCCAGCATCTCACAGAGGTTCAGGAACTCGTGGGTGCCGAAGGAGTTGTCCTCCACCGTGCTGCCCCAGTTGTTGTTCACGAGCTTCTTGCGGTTCTCCTGCGGGCCGATGCCGTCCATCCAGTGGTACTCGTCGCCGAAGCAGCCGCCCGGCCAGCGGAGCACGGGGACTTTCAGGGCCTTGAAGGCCTCCAGCACGTCCGTGCGGTAACCGTCCACGTTCGGGATGGAGGAATCCTTGCCCACCCAGATGCCCTCGTAGATGCACTTCCCGAGGTGCTCGGAGAACTGTCCGTAGATTTCGGCCGGGATGACCGGCTGGTCCTGCGCCGTCTCGTGGACGGAAACCTTGACCTGCGCCGTGGCGGCCAGGGCGGCGGCAAGCGCTGCGATGAGGGTCAGAGTCTTCTTTATCATAATTATTATCAAGTTATTAGTCTCAATACGCAAAAATAGTCCTTTTCTCGCGTATCGGGTGTGAAAAATGGTTCATTTGCTATGAAGAACAAACCAATTCTCCGGGAAAGAAGGTCAGTTGACCTTCTTTCCCCACCAGGTGGCGTCCAGGGTCTTCTCCGTACCGGCGTACACGAGGGTCGCCTGGCGCGGGGAGGCTTCCCAATCGGCCTCCCGGGCGACGACCACGACCACTTTCGGGCCCTTGTCGGGCGCAAGCGTCAGATACTGGGAGCTCTCGTCGAAGGTCCATGTGCCGTCGAACTTGCCGCTCATCTGGCCGCCGGAAGCGAGCGTCAGCGTCTCGGAGGTATCCATCACACCCTGCTGGTACGTGAGGTTGATGTGCTCCCAGGTGCCGGCGATCTCCGCGGAGGTCACCTTGCCGCCTTCCACGCCGGCGTAGCGCTCCGGAAGGGCGATCGGCCACAGGTCGTTGAGGCTGTCGGCGGAGGAAGGGCACCAGACGATGCGGCGGATATGGCCCATCATCAGGGCGTTGGAGCTCTCGTTGCCGTTCACGCCGGCCGGAAGGCGGCCTTGCGAGGCGTAGAACCAGTCGCCGGTGCCGTCCTGCTGGAAGACGCCGCAGTGGGAGATGCCCACCCAGCCGTCACCTTGCGAGAACTTGTACGGATGAGTCACGATGGGATAGGCCACGCCGCCGTCGGTGATGTTGGTCCCCTTGATGTCAAAGTACGGGCCCTCGATCTTCTCGCTGCGGGCCACGCGGGTGTTGTAGGGGATGTCCAGGCCGTCATAGGCCATGAACAGGTAGTAGTAGCCGTTGTTGTAGATGATCTCCGGGGCTTCGCTGCCCTGCCAGTGCGACCAGGTGCCGGTCGGGACACGGGTGGCGATGCGGACGCCGTAGCGGGACTGGAGGTCGGCGACGTCGCCGTTGGCCCACGGATTGCCGAGGGTATTCACGGGCTTACCGGTCGCGGGATTGATCTCCAGGAGCGCGAAACCGCTGTGCCAGGAACCGTAGATGAGCCAGTGCTTGCCGTCGGGGGCGACGATGTACGTCGGGTCGATGGCGTTGTAGTAGAAGTAGGCGTTGCCGTAGTCGCCGCCGGCGCTGGCGCGGCCCCAGTCATTTGCGGCCTTGGCCGTGGAGGAGCACACCACGAAGCCCTTGTCCTCCCAGGCGTCCGGGTTGGACGGGTCGGTGGTCTCGGCCATGCCGATGAAGGCGCGCTCGGTCCAGCTTCCGTCGAAGCCGGTGCCGCCGGTCTTGATGCAGTTGTCCACCACGATGCTGTAGTACATCCGGAGCTTGCCGTCCACCACGCGGATGACCGGCGCCCAGTACCCGTACACGGGGTTCTCGATGGCGGGCAGGTCCATCCGGCCGCGGATGCTGTTCAGGGAGTCCTTCACCCACGCCGGGGCGGTGCTCATGGGCCCGTACACATGGGTCCAGTTCACGAGGTCCTTGGAGCGCTTGCCCTGGTACTGACGGCCGATGGTGGCCTTGTCGTGCTCGTTTCCGTACGAAGCGGAGGTGCCGAACATATAGTAGTAACCGTCATAGTAGGCGACGGAGGGGTCGTGGACGTTGGCCAGGTTCCAGTTCGGGTGGAAATCCCAGTTGGAGATGGGGGAGTAGTCGTCGGCGTACGTCGGGATGCCGTTCTCGACGGCGCCTTCGTAGTCTTCCTTGGTCATGATGCCCACGCCGTTGTCCTTGGTGCAGGAGGCGGCAGCCAGGAGGCCGCAGAGGGCCGCTGCGATATAGAGTCTGTTTTTCATGATCCTTCTTCGTTTCTTAGTTCAGGGACGTCACCGGGCGGATGGGCCAGGAAGGCGTGTTGGACGTGTTGGTATTGGCGGAATTCCCGTGCAGTTTGGGGTTCTCGTTGAGCGTGCCCTGGAAGATCGGGAAATACTCGTGTCCCTCGCGGAAATAGGAGGTGTAGGAGTCGTCGGTGCAGGGGATGCCGGAGCCGGCGTTCTTGGCGGCGAGGTTCTCGGTCGTGACGGGCACGGGATTGTCCTTGTCGTATTTCTCGAACAGGTAGCGGCTGTGCTCGGCAATCTGGCGCAGGCGGTCGGTGTTGTAGAAGAAGCCCCAGCGGATGAGGTCGATGCCGCGGCCGTTCTCCAGGCCGAACTCCTTCGGGCGCTCGACGTTGGCGATCTGCTCGAAGAGCTTGTTGGCGTTGCCGGCGAAGGCGGAGAGCTGCAGCGGGGCGAGGGCGGCGCGGGTGCGGACCGCATTGATCCAGTCGATGGCTTGCTGGGTAGGACCGTTCACCTCGTTCTCGCACTCGGCGGCACGGAGGAGGACGTCGGCATAGCGCATCAGACGGATGTTGATGCCGCAGTGCAGGCCCGTGACGACGCTGCCGTACAGGCCGGTGCGGGCGTTGGTCCACTTGGCCACCGGGATGCCGCCGTTGTCATTGTTGGTGCGGAGAATCCCCTTGTTGGCGTCGGTGATGACCACCTGGTACGCCTCGTTCTTGCGCGGGTCGCCGTTCGGGTAGGCGGCCGTCGCCACGCCCGTGTAGGTGTTGTACTCGGCCTCGTAGGAGAGGACCGTCCAGTACAGGCGGGGATCCAGGCGGCCGTCGGTGCAGCGCTCGGCCTTGTACAGGTTGTAGAGCCAGTTGCTCACCGCGACGTCGCTCCAGCCGCCGAAGTTGCCGGGACCGAAGTTGGCCTCGAGGGCGTGGCCCTGCGTGGCGTTGGAAGAGATGTTCACCGGGGTCCATTCCTCGTCGGTGCCGCCGGTGCCGTAGTCCATGAACTGGACCTCGAACAGGCTCTCGACGTTGTTCTCGTCGGCGGTGCCTTCGCGGAAGTTGGCGCCGTAGTCGGCGACCAGCTCATAGTGGCCGTAGCGCTCGCTGCCGCCGTCCGTGGAATTCAGGAGGTCCTTCAGGACGGTGAGGGCCTCGCTGTACTTGTGGCGGAACATCAGCACGCGGGCGTAGTAGCCGGCGGCGGCGCCGCAGGTGGCGCGTCCCTTGGCCCATTCACCGCCGACATCGCGCTTGGGCAGGAGGGTCATTGCCTCGGTGAGGTCCTTCTCCACCTGGTCCAGGATCTCGTCCTGGGGCACGTTCTCGGAGTAGATGGTCTCCAGGGAGCCGTACTGGGCGTAGTCCGTGAACAGCGGAACGGTCTGGTAATAGGTGGCCAGCGTATAGTAGGCGAGGGCGCGGAGGAACAGCGCCTCGCCGCGCATCCGCTTGTAGCTGTCCTTGAGGTTCTCCTCCTCGCCGGTGATCTTGGAGAGGACGAAGTTGCAGCGGTTCACCACGTGGAAGCAGTCGCGCCAGATCCACTGGTCGGTGACGTCGATGGTGCCCGGGGAATTCAGGTGGTCGGCCGGAAGGTACCAGGCGTTCTGGGGGTTCCAGGCCTCGTCGCCGCGGACGACGTCGTGCATGTAGCCCACGCGGGCGAAGGTGCCCTCCAGGCGGATGCGGTTGTAGCAGGCGATCACGGCCTCCTGGAGGTCGGACTCGGTATTGCCGAAGTCGTAGGTGGTCTGGTTGTTCACGTTCTTCACGGCCAGCTGCTTGTCGCAGGAGACGAAAGCGGCGAGGACGGTGAGGGAAGCCAGGATGTACGATATCTTTTTCATGGTCTCAAGCATTTAGAAGGACAGGTTCACGCCCAGCATGAAGGTCATCGGGGCCGGATACGAGCAGTAGTTGAAGCCCGGGGTGAAGACGCCGCCGGCGAAGTCGATGTTGTAACCGCGGTAAGCGGTGAGGGTGTAGAGGTTCTGGCCCGACAGATAGACGCGGGCGCTGGAAAGGAACGCGTCTTCGAACCACTTCGAAGGGAAGTTGTAGCCGAGTTCGACGTTCGCGATCTTCCAGTAGGCGCCGTTCTGCAGGAAGCGGGAGCTGAAGAAGTCGTTGTTCACGGTACCGTCGGCGCTGTTCGCGACGCGCGGCACGGTGGTGTTCGGATTCTCCGGCGTCCAGGCGTTCACGAGGTCCACGCTCTTGTTGTTGATGCCGTAGGAGCTGTGCAGGGCCTGGTCCACATAGTCCACGAGCTTGTGGCCCGCGGCGCCGTAAGTGGACAGGGTGAGGTCGATGTTCTTGTACTCGAAGCGGGCGCTCAGGCCGAAGGTGACCTTGGGCATGCCGCTGCCGAGGAAGGTGCGGTCGTCGGCCGTGATCTGGCCGTCGTTGTTGATGTCGCGGTAGGCCACGTCGCCGGGATGGGCGCCGTTCTGGATCACGAAGTCGCCGTTCTCGTTGATGTGGTGGTCAATCTCGTACTGGTTCTGGAAGATGCCCTCATAGACATAGCCGTAGAAGCGGCCCACTTCCTCGCCCACGACGGTGCGGCACATCGCATCGTCCCGGGAGACGGTGCCCATGCCCAGGGAAGTCACGACGTTCTTCGGGAACGTGACGTTGCCGGAGAGGTCGTACTTGAATTCGCGGCTGTAGTTGCGGTAGCTGGCGCTGAGCTCGACACCGGAGTTCACCATCGTGGCGGCGTTCATCGTCACGCTGCCGTTGGTAGCGCCGGCCTCGGCCGGGACCGGGACGGAGTACAGCAGGTCCTCGGAGACGTTGCGGTAGTAGTCCGCGTTGAACTCGAAGGCGCCGCCGAACATGGAAAAGTCCATACCGATGTCCAGGGATTTCTTCTTCTCCCAGCGGATGAACTCGTTCACGTAGTTGGAGATGGCCGAACCGGTGACCTTCTGGCCGCCGAAACTATAGGTGTAGTTGCCGCGGGCCATCGTGTCCATGAAGGCGTAGTCGCCGATGTTCTCGTTACCCAGGATACCGTAGCTGGCGCGGAATTTCAGGAGGCTCACCAGCTGGGGATCCACGCTGAAGAAGGGCTCCTTGTCCACTCTCCAACCCACGGAGAAGGACGGGAACCAGTCGTAGCGGTTCACGCTCAGGCGGGAGGAACCGTCCCGGCGGACCGTGGCCTGGAACAGGTAGCGGCTGTCGTAGTCGTAATTGACACGGCCGATGAGGGAGGCAAGCACGTGCTCGCTCTCGTAGGAGCTGGCGTCGCGGTCGGTGGCGTTGCCCACCTGGAGGTAGTACGGCTCCGGCAGGTTGTTGCCCCAGCCGGAGAGGGTGTGGTAGCGCTCCCGCTGGAAGGTCATGCCCACCACGGTGTTCAGGTGGTGGTTGCCCATCTTGCCGTCATAGGTCAGGTAGTTCTCCACCAGGAAGTCGGAGTAGTTGTTGTAGTTCTCGCTCAGGCGCTCGTTGCTCTTGGCCAGGTAGTTGGCGTTGGAGAGGATGAAGGCCGGGAGGAAGGTGAAGCCTTTCACGAAGGAGCGGCTGTAGGAGAGGTTCAGGTTGTAGTCCAGCTTGTGGTTGTCGCTCTTCACGCCCACCATGCCCAGCAGGTCCACCGTGGCGGAGCCGGTGGCGACTACGCGGTCCACCGTGGATTTGCGCTGGATGAGGGTGTTGTACAGCAGCGGGTTGGCGATACGGATGTCGCCATGGACGGCGTCATAGTAGGTGCCGAACCCATAAGCGTCGTACGAGTAGTCGGAGGCGGCGCCCACGACCCGGTCCAGGAACCAGGTGCTCGCGTCATAGGCCTTGATGGTCGGCGGGATGAACAGGGTCGTCGCCATGATCGGGTACTGGGTGCCGTACAGGCCCTGGACGTACTCGTTGGCGTTGGAGGAGGACATGTTGTCCTGGTCGGAATGGGAATAGACGATACCGGTGCGGAGCTTGACGAACTTCACGTCCATGGTGTTGTTCACACGGGCGGTGAAACGGTCGAAGTTCGGGCCCGCGCCTACGAGGGTGCCCTTCTGGCTGAAGTAGTCGAGGCCCACGTTGAAGGTGCTGCTCTCGCCACCGCCGGAGAGGTTCACGTTGTGGTTCTGGCGGATGCCGGTCTTGAACATCTCCTTGAACCAGTCGGTGTTGTTGGTGGCGGGATCGAGGTAGCTCTCGGAACCCTTCACGTAGCCGGCGGGAACCTTGTCGCCGAGGCCGTTGTTCTCATAGGACATCCGGATGTAGTCGCCGTACTGGGCGGCGTCCATCACGTCGTACACACCCTTGCGGATCTGGTCCACGCCCGCATAGCCGCGGTATTCCACGCGGATGGGCTGGTTCTTCTTGCCGTTCTTGGTGGTGATGATCACGACGCCGTTCGCCGCGCGGGAACCGTAGATGGCGGCCGCGGAAGCGTCCTTGAGGACCTGGATGGTCTCGATGTCGTTCGGGGAGAAGTCGCGGATGGTGGTGCCCATCGGAACGCCGTCGATCACGTACAGCGGGCTGGTGTCGCCGAAGGAGCCGATACCGCGGATGCGGACTGCCGGGTCGGCGCCCGGCTGGCCGTCCGAGGTGATCTGCACGCCGGCGACCTTACCCTCGAGCATGGAGGAGATGTTGGAGTGGGAGACCTTCTTCATCTCGTCGGCATCGACGATGGCGACCGAACCGGTCAGGTCCACCTTCTTCTGGGAGCCGTAACCCACGACGACCACCTGGTCCAGGAGCGTGGTCTCGGTCTTCATCGTGATGGTGCCGAGGTTGCCGTTCGGGCCGACGGTGATCTCCACCGTCTGGAAGCCCACGGAGATGAACTGGAGGACGGAGCCTTCCGGCACCGTGAGGACGAAGTTGCCGTCCAGGTCGGCCGTGGTGCCGGTCGTGGTGTCCTTCACCACGATGCCGGCGCCCAGCAGGGGTTCGCCGAGCTCGTCCACGACGGTGCCCGTGACGGTCACGTTGTTCTGCGCGAAGGCTGCATAGCCGCCGTCCCTGCCGCTGAAAGCGGCGGGCGCGAGGGCCAGGAGGGCGCAAAGGAATATCGTATTAAACAGGTTTTTCATATCGGAAGGCGGTTATCAGTCGAAATCAAGGTAGGAAGCTTCGGTGACGAAGGCGAACTGCACGTCGGCGCTGTCCACCGTGATGTTGTCGTAGTACTGGAAGTGGGTTTCGCCGTTGGCGTAAACCACGTGGTAGCGGACGGAGGCCTTGCCGTTGCCGCTGTTGGCGACGGTCACCGTGACGTGCGAGCCTTCGATGTTCGCGGCGAAGCCGTCCCAGGTCCAGTTGCTGGCGAGGTTCCAGCCCAGTTCGGCGAGACCTTCGTTGGTGTTGGTCGCGTAGAGCCAGCCGAAGTGGTCCATGCGGACGACGCCGTACTCGGTTCCGTCGGCCTTGCGGACGATGGTGCAGGGGCTCTGGTGGTTCAGCTGCGCGAGCGAATGGACCTCCATGCCGACGCTCAGGCTCTCGCCCGCAGCGACGGTCCAGTCCTTGGAGAAGGTGCTCCACCAGGCGTTGCTGAAGTCGTCGGCGCCCACGCGGGCGGCCTGCTTCGCCTGGTCGCTGGCGGCGATGGTGAGGGCGCCCTGGGCGGTCAGCGGCTCGCCGCCGGCCGGGGTGTAGGTCACCGTGAAGGCGTCGGCGTAGGTGCCGGGCGTGGCGTCATAGACCACCTTGTCGCCCGTGAAACTGACGGTATAGCCGCCCGGGAGGGTGATCTCCTCGCCATTGGCGCGGGTGGCCTTCACCACGACGTTCTCGGGGGAGAGGGTGACGACCTTCGTCCCGCCCACGACCTTGGCCGTGGCGCCGGCGGAGAGGCTCACGATCTTGGTGGGATCCTCCGGGTCGGGATCCGGGGTGCTGTAGTCGCCGGGCACGAGGACCGCGTAGCAGTTGTCCACGGTGCAGGAGAGGTACACATCGTCCGGATCGTTGATGGCGATGTTCTTGTACAGCTGGAAGTGCTCCTCGCCATTGGCCCAGAGGACGTCGTAGCGGACGACGGCGTTGTCGCCGTTGTTGGTGGCCGTGATGGTGACGTGGGCGTTGGTGAGCATCGGGAGGAACAGATCCCAGTTCCAGTCGCTCTCCTTGTTCTCGTCGGCATTGACGAAGTTGGAGCCCCAGCCGAAGTTGTCGATACGGACCACGGCATATTCGCCGGCGCCGCCGAGCGCGAGGTCGCCCTTGCGGAGGATGGCGACGGGGGCCTGCCAGTTGGAAGCCGCGAGGGAATAGACGTCCATCTCGAAGGAGACGCTTTCACCCTGCGGAACCTTCCGGTCGGGCGCGAAGTAGGTCCACCAGGCGGAGTTCAGCTCCGGAACGCCCAGGGCGAGGCCGCCCTTGACGAGGTTGATGCGGGTGGTGGCGGTGACGGGCTTGGAGCCGGGCTTGTAGGTGAAGGTCACGTCCTGCTCACCCTCCACGAGGGCGATCGGGGAGACGGTCACGTCGTCCAGGGTGAGGTCCACGGTGGTGCCGCCCTGATAGACCGCCTGGAACTGGATGCCGTACGGACGGAAGTCCAGGCCGGTGTTGTCGTAGAAATAGTAGGTATTGTGCGAAGGCGCCTGCGTGATCTGCAGGCTCTCCAGGTCGGCCACCAGCTCGAAGTTGTAGTAGCCGGCGGCGGCCTCGGTGAGGACGCCCTTCTTGGAGCGGCTGTAGGTCACGACCACGGTCTTGTTGCCGGGCGTGGTGAGATCCGGTTCGGTGATGCTCACGGCATCCTTGGCCACCTGCATCGAAGAGCCGTCCTTGAAGAAGACGGTCACGACGGCCGTGCCCCAGAAGTCCATCTCCTCCGGATTCTCGCTGTAGTTGACGGCCTTGGGATAGTCCGTGACGACGAGGTAGTCCGGGTCGGAATCCGGGATGATCGGGTAGTCCGAAGTGGCGAGGAAAGCGCTCTCGAGCACGAAATGGTCGTGGTCGGCCACCAGGAAGGCGTTGATGTCGTCCACGAAGGAGACGGCCTGGCTGTAGGTCTCGGTGATCACCGTGCCGTCCGTCGCGGTGGCGACCGCCTTCACATAGGCGGTACCCTCGCTGGCGTGGTCCACGGTCATCTCCACGTCGGCTCCGTTCATCTTGGCGCGGAAGTTCTCCCACCAGGCGTCGCTGTCAGGGGCGACCCCGTCCATGTCGAGGGAGACGCCGGTGTTGGAACCGTTGTCCCCGCTTCCCCATTTCCACATGTCGGAGCGGAGGACGAAATACTCGGAGTAACCGTCGCCGCCGCGCTCTTTCGCGTTCGTGACGGCGAGAACCCAGTTCTGGTAGTTGGCCTCTCCGAGGGAGTAGTTCTTGAATTTGAGGACGAGTTTCTTCGCCACCGGAATGGTGAAGTACTGGCTGAAGTCCGCCCACCAGCCGGAATTGTTGTCTTCCTGGCCGACAACGGCGGGGGAGATTTCAATCGGCACGGCATCGTCGGGGACGACGTTCTGGGCCTCCTTCTCCGCCTTGTAGGCGGCGATCTTGTCGGCCAGGTCGTCCGGAGCGTCGATGGTGTAGGGCTCGAGGCCCGTGCAACCCACCGAAACCACTGCCGTGAAGGCCGTGGCGATGAGTGCCTTAAGCATCAAATCTCTGGTTTTCATAATGTGGTTGTTGGTTGATTTATGGATGTTTGTAATTGATCACAGTCGGATGGAAGGCCAGCCGTCCCGGTCCCAGGTGATAGGGCGGACCAGGAGCCCGGCGTTGTAGCCGGTTTCGCGGTCGTAGGCGTGGAAGAGCATCTTCTCGCCTTCCTTCGTGGAAACCACGGCGCAGTGGCCCACGCCGGGGTAGCGGTCGTTTCCGCTGGCGACGACGGTCCCGCCGCCTTCCATCAGGGGCGTGCCGGCGGCGTCGACATAGGGGCCGGTCACCTTGTCGGAGCGGCCCACCACTACTTTATAGGTGCTCTTCGGCCCCCTGCAGCAGAGGTCGTAGGAGACGAACAGATAGTACCAGTCCCCGTGTCGGACGATGAACGGGGCTTCCACCGCGCCGTTGCCGGGGTCGAAGTCCTTGCCGCGGGGGTCCGCCTTGATGGCGTCGTCGGTCTCGGAGGTGTCTTCGGCCGTCCCTTCCGGACGCCGGCAGAGCGGGAACCATTCCTGGGGCTCCGCGACGCGGGTGAGGGAGGCGTCCAGGCGGACGAGCTTGATCCCGCCCCAGAAGGAGCCGAAGCTCATCCAGCCGGTCCCGTCCGTGTCGATGAAGACGTTCGGGTCGATGGCGTTCCAGTTGTCACGGCCCGCGACGGAGCGGACGACGCATCCCTGGTCTTCCCAGCGGTAGTCCGGGGAGGACGGGTCCAGGGTGCGGTTGGTCGCGACGCCGATGGCGGAGTCGTTCTTCCCGAAGGAAGAGCAGGAGTAGTACAGGTAGTATTTGCCCCCGTGGTAGAGGATATCCGGGGCCCAGGTGTGCCCATGGTAACCCGGAACGGTGTCCAGGGCCCACTGCGGCGGGGTGTCGAAGACTCTTCCGGCGGGTTCCCAGGACTTGAGGTCTTGTGAAGTGAGGACGCTGATGCCGAACCCGGTGCTGAACAGATACCAGGTGTCTCCGCAGCGGACGGCGACGGGATCGTGGGCGGCGGGTTGGAGCGGATTGAAGGCCGGTTCACGGCGAACACCCTGGGCCGAGGCGGCCAGAACGAGGAAAAGGGTGCCGAAAAGGGCGGTCAAATGTTTCAGTGCCATCGATTGTATTGGTTAATCAACGGCAAAATTAGGCACTTTCCGGGTGCCTGTGGTGTACAATCAAACCTAAAAGGTGGATTTTTGAACACTAGTCCTCGGCCAAGTTGCTGGGCGGGAAGCCGAACTCCTTGGCGAAGCAGCGGCTGAAATACTTCGGGTCGTTGAATCCGACCTCGTACGCGATCTCGGAAATGTTGAGCGTCTTGTTCTCCCGGTTGGTGCGGAGCATTTCCCGGGCGACGGACAGCCGGTAGGTCCGGATGAACTGCGCGACGGGCTGGCCGAAGGCTTCCTGGATCCGCTTGTTGAGGAGGGTCTTGCTCATGCCCATCGCGTTGCACAGGGCCGGGACGTCCAGGTCGGGATCCTTGTACATGGAGCGGACGGTCTGGAGGACCTTGTCCGCGAACGGGTCCTCCGGCTGCGCCTGGGGCGCGGCCAGGAGCCGCCGTCCGGCCAGTTCCTCGTTCTGGTGCCGCAGGACGACATTCTGGCGGGCGAGTTCGTCGGCCTTCTGCTCGACGAGCTTCTTCTGCTCCCGGATTTCCCGGGTCCGTTCGTCCACGGTCCGCTGGAGCAGCTCCTGCTGCCGGACGAGCGCCCGGGTCCGCCAGGTGAGCCCGGCGTACGCGGCCGCGGCGAGGGCGATGGCCGAGAGGAGGAGGAACCACCAGGTCTTGTAGAAATACGGCCGGACATCCACCTGCAGGGTCAGAGTCTTGCCGGGCCCCGCATTGCGCGGGATCGCCCGCACGACGAAGCGGTAGTCCCCGTGGGGCAGCGTGGAGTAGGCGGCTTCGTGCCGGTCGTCCGAGAGCCGGGTCCAATCTTTGTCGAAGCCTTCCAGCCGGTATTCATAGGTGTACTGGCGGCGGGCGGCCGGACTCAGGAGGGAGAACTGGAAGCGGATGTTCCGGTCCCGTTCGTGCAGCCGGACGTTCTCCAGATAGGGGTTGTGGATGTGTGTGTCGCCGATCCGCACGTCCGTCAGGCGGAGCGGGCCGTCCATCGTCCGGGCGACCGTCCGGGCCGGGTCCACGGCGGAGAGCCCGCTCACCTGGCCGAAATAGAGCAGGCCGTCGGTGCCCCGGCAGGCATTGTTCCAGTGGAACTGGGCGCTGGCGAGCCCGTCTTCCCGGAAATAGGGCGTGATCCTGCCGCTGATCGGGTCCAGGACGTTAAGGCCGTGTTCCGTGCTGATCCAGACATGCCCAGACGTGTCTTCCGCCAGTCCGCGGACGCGGTCGTTGGAGAGGCCGTCGCGGGTGGAGTAGCCTTTGAAAACGAAGCCGTCGCCGAGCCGGACGCCGTGATAGACGCCGCTTCCGTTGCCGCCCAGCCAGAGGCTGCCGTCCGCGGCTTCGATGATGCAGCAGATCATTTCCCGGACATGGGATTCGGGCGCGTCCAGCTTGTAGGCATACAGGGTGGCGGGGAAGCTGCCGTCCTCGGCGCGCTTCCGCAGGTCGAAGGCGTACAGGCCTTCCCGGCATCCGATCCACAGGCGGCCGGAAGCGTCCAGGCACGAGCCGATGCAGCCGCTGGCCTGTTCCGCGAGGGCGGGCGTCAATACGCGCGTGCGGAAATCGTAGTGGAAAACCCCGCGGTTGGAGCCGATCCAGAGCAGGCCGCTGTCCGGATCATAATCCAGCGAGCCGATGAAGTCCAGGCGGGTGTCGCCCGGCAGCAGATGCTCCAGCACCCGGTAAGGTTTCCGGGTGGAGACGAGGTCGATGCCGCCGCCCCATGTCCCGACGAGCATCCGTTCCTGGGGTAGGAGGCAGAATTCGCTGACGCTGTTGTGGCAGAGCCCGCCCCGTTCCCGGGTCAGGTGGTCGAAGTCCCGGCTTCCCGGCTCCCGGATGCTCAGCCCGCCTTCCACCGTCCCGACCCAGAGCCGGCCGTCCGGCTCCTGGAGGACGGCGTTCACCGGGCCTGCGGCGAGGGAGCGCGGATTCTGTCCGTCGTGCCGGAAGTTATTGACAAAGAGCTGCTTGGGAATGAATGTCAGCAGTCCTGAGGTTTCCGTGCCCAGGAGAATCTGGTCGCCGTTGACCTTGATGCAATTGATGACCTCGCCGCCGATCCGCTCGAAATCGTCGGTGACCGGGTTGAACAGGTTCACGCCGTGCAGCGACACGGCGACGGTCTCCCCGTCGCCCGTCCGCGCGAGGCCGGTGATGAAATTCTGCGTGAGGGAACGCGGATTCCCGGGGTCGTGCGCGTACCGTTTCCATTCTCCGGTCCGGCGGTTGACGAAGTACAGGCCGTTCTCCGTCGAGATCCAGACGCCCTGGCCGGCGGCCAGGAAATCGGAGAGGTAGGTCTGTTCTCCGAATTGCAGGCCCGGGAGGATCGGGTCGGCCTGCAGACGGCCGGAAGGGCCCGCGCCGATCTTGTAGAGGCGGCCTTGGAGCCCGGCCCAGACGGTGCCGTCCCCATCGACATCCTCGAAGACGAAATTGGTGGGCGAGAGCCCTTCGTGGACGAAATCGAGCACTTCCCGGACGGCGCCCCTGTCATCGAAGGAGACGCGGACCAGCGTATTTCCGGTCTTGAACCATAGGTTGCCGGCCGCATCCAGCGTCAGGAAAGAGCAGAGCTGGTCCTTGAACGCGTCGAGGGCGGGATCCGGCAGGTCCAGCAGGTCCAGCGTTCCCAGGTCCAGGAGGTCCAGGCCGCCTTCCGAGGCGATCCAGAGCCGGTGGAAACGGTCTTCGCAGATGTTGCGGATGAAATTGCTCCGCAGGGAGACGGCGGAAGTGGCGCCGAACGTGAGGAGGTCGTACCCGTCGAACCGGCACAGGCCACCGCCGGAAGTGGCCAGCCACAGGAAGCCGGCGTCGTCCAGGCAGACATCGTCGATGAAGTTGCAGGGGAGGCCGTTCTCCATGGAGAGGGTACTCTGCAGGTAGCCGTCCTCGAACCGGTCCTGGGCCGGGGCCGGAAGGCGCGCCGCACCGAGAAGGAGCGCGATTGCCAGGCCACAGGATTTTACACCTCGAAAGTTCATTTGTCCACCTTTTAACGTCCAAACTTACGTAATTTTGCGTACATTTGAAAATCTAAAGCTAATTTCGACCATCGTATGACCCGGAAACAACTCCTTCTCACGGCGGCGGCCCTCCTTGTCGGAGCGGTCTCCTTCGCGCAGGTCCACCGCATGGACATCGACCTCAAGAAGGTCGGCGCGCCCATCCAGCCCACCATGTACGGCATCTTCTTCGAGGACATCAACTATGCGGCCGACGGCGGCCTGTACGCCGAGCTCGTGAAGAACCGTTCCTTCGAGTTCCCGAACGACCCGCTCCAGGGCTGGAAAGCCTTCGGAAAGGTGGAAGTCTTGAACGACGGCCCGTTCGAGCGCTGCCCGCACTATGTGCGTCTCGTCGATCCCGGCCATCCGCACAAGTGGACCGGCCTGGACAATGAAGGCTTCTTCGGCATCGGCGTGAAAGGCGGGGAAACCTACCGCTTCACGGTCTGGGCCCGCGTCCCGGACGGCGGCGCCTCCGAGCTCCGCATCGAGCTGGTGAACACCGCGTCCATGGGCGAGAACCAGTTCGTCTGCCAGGAACCCCTGAAGGTCGCCGGCAAGGACTGGAAGCAGTATGAGGTGATCCTGAAGCCCGATACGACGCTGGAGAAGGCGGTCCTCCGCATCTTCCTCGTGGGCGACCGCAAGACCGTGGACCTCGAGCACGTGTCCCTGTTCCCGACGGACACCTGGATGGGCCACCGCAACGGCATGCGGAAGGACCTGGCGCAGGCCCTCGCGGACCTCAAGCCCGGCATTTTCCGCTTCCCCGGAGGCTGCATCGTGGAAGGCGCGGACCTCGCGACCCGCTACAACTGGAAGAATACCGTGGGCCCGGTGGAGAACCGTCCCATCAACGAGAACCGCTGGGAATACACCTTCCCGCACCGTTTCTATCCGGACTATTTCCAGAGCTACGGCCTCGGATTCTTCGAGTTCTTCCAGCTTTCGGAAGAGATTGGCTCCGAGCCGCTCCCCATCCTGAGCTGCGGCCTGGCGTGCCAGTTCCAGAATGACGATCCGGACGCCCATTGCCCGGTGGACGAGCTCCAGCCCTTCATCCAGGACGCCCTGGACCTCATCGAGTTCGCGAACGGCCCCGTGACCTCCACCTGGGGCAAGGTCCGCGCCGACATGGGCCATCCGGCCCCGTTCAACCTCAAGTTCATCGGCATCGGCAACGAGCAGTGGGATCCGATCTATCCCGAGCACCTGGAGCCCTTCGTGAAGGCCATCCGCGCCGCGTATCCCGACATCAAGATCGTCGGCACCAGCGGCCCGAACTCCGAAGGCGACCAGTTCGACTATCTCTGGCCCGAGATGAAGCGCCTCGGCGCCGACCTCGTGGACGAGCATTTCTACCGTCCGGAGACCTGGTTCCTCGCCCAGGGCGCCCGCTATGACAACTACGACCGCAAGGGCCCGAAGGTGTTCGCCGGCGAGTACGCCTGCCACGGGGCCGGCCGGAAGTTCAACCATTTCCACGCCTCCCTCCTGGAAGCGGCCTTCATGACCACCATCGAGCGCAACGCCGACATCGTGCACATGGCCACTTACGCTCCGCTGTTCGCCCACGTCGAGGGCTGGCAGTGGCGTCCGGACCTCATCTGGTTCGACAACCTCCGCTCCATGCGCACCGCCAGCTGGCACGTGCAGCAGCTGTACGGCCAGTACAAGGGCCAGAACGTGCTGACGCTCAAGATGGACGGCGTGAACGTCACCGGCGCCGAAGGCCAGGACGGCCTCTTCGCCAGCGCCGTGAAGGACGGGGACAAGGTCTATGTGAAGGTGATCAACACCTCCGAGAAGCCGCAGGAAGTGGAATTCGCGTTCAACGGCCTCAAGAAGAAAGAGACCGTGAAGGCGGTGGAGCGTGTCAACTTCACCTCCGGCCTCCTCTACGAGGACAACACCCTGGACGCCCCCGGCCGCATCGCGCCGGTCAAGGCCGCCTTCACCGGCGAGGGCAAGTCCCTCACCGCGACGGTCCCGCCGCAGTGCTTCACGGTCTTTGTGATTACGAAGTAGCTTCGACCCAGCGGATGGACGGGTCGCGGCGCCACCAGGTCAGCTGGCGCTTGGCGTAGTGGCGGGTGTTGCGCTGGATGAGACGGACGGTCTCCTCCAGGTCGTGCTTCCCGTCGAAATATTCGAACATTTCGCGGTAGCCCACCGTCTGGAGGGCTGGAAGGTCGCGGTACGGGAGGAGACTCCGGGCCTCGGCTTCCAGCCCTTCCTCCATCATCTTGAGCACGCGGGCATCTATGCGCGCGTAAAGCTCTTCCCGCGGCCGGGTCAGGCCGACTTTCTCGATCTCGAATTCCCGCTCCTTGAAGCTCCGGGTCTTGAAGGAGGAGAAGGGCTGCCCGGTGTACAGGCACACCTCCAGGGCGCGGATGACCCGCTGCCCGTTGGACAGGTCGATCTCGTCGTAGGTGACGGGATCCAGTTCCTTGAGCTGGTCTGCCAGGACTTCTACGCCTTCGTCGCGGAGGCATTCCATGAGGTGCTCCCGGAGCATCATGGGCACTTCCGGAAAGTCGTCCAGGCCGTAGCAGAGGGCGTCGATATAGAGCATGGAGCCGCCCGTCACCACGAGTGTCTCGTGGCCCTCGGCGAAGAGGCGGCCGATGAGTTCGAGGGCTTCCGCCTCGTACATGCCGGCGGTGTAGTTGACCGTGACGGAGCGGTCCTGGATAAAATAGTGGCGCACCCGCGCGCGCTGTTCCTCGGTGGGAACGGCCGTGCCGATGCGCATTTCCTTGTAAAACTGGCGGGAATCGCAGGAGATGACGGGACTTCCGTACTCCAGCGCCTTCTCGATGCTGTAGTCGGTCTTGCCGACGGCAGTCGGGCCGAGGATCACCAGGAGCCGCCTGCCCATCCGCTATTCGTTCTCGTCGTAGATTTCCTTGCCGTCCTCGTCGTCGTCCTCCTCCTCCTCTTCCTCCTCTTCCTCGTCGTCGAAGTCCTCGTCGTCGTCGAAGTCCATGCCGCCCTTGTTCTCGCCGGGGAGGTGGCGCTGCTCGTCGGGCAGGTCCTCGTAGGCGACGTAGCCGTTCTCGAATTCGATGGGGTTGGGACCCTTGGATTCAGCGATGAAGGGGGAGTCGGGACTGACCGTGGCTCCTTCCACCTCGCCTTCCACGGCGATGTTCACGCTCTTGCGGTTCGTGACGTCGTAGAAATAGACGAAGTCGGTGGCGCCGGCCTTGACGGCCTTTTCCAGGGAGACCTGGTCCACGGTGCCGGAGCCCAGGTCGAACAGGCCGTAGCGGCCCACCACGGCGCCCTCGACGTCGAGGGCCTTGAACATGATGAGCTGGTCCTGCGGGAACTCCATGTCGGCCCGCATCTGCTTATGGAGGGTGTACAGCGTCGTCGCGCCGTTCACGTGATAGATTCGGAAGAAACCCTTGATGCCGGTCAAGGTCACTCTGAGTCGGAATACCATAGTCGCTGCAAATCTTGTTTTCGGAAACCAAAGATACAATAAAAATCCGTCCCGATTGCAAATTTCCCTAAAAAAAGCTACTTTCGTCGTGGTGGAATATTTCGACGCATACCGGAGCATCGCGGCCCGGAGCGAGGGGCTGTTCAAGGACAACGGCTCCCGCTTCATCGCGCTGGCCTATCCCGTGGAAACGGAGGAGGAAGTGAAGGATATCGTGGCCGGTCTCAAGAAGGAATACCACGACGCGCGGCACCACTGCTACGCCTATCGCCTGGGCTACAAGGGGGACCGCTTCCGGGCCAATGACGACGGCGAGCCCTCCGGCTCGGCCGGCCGCCCGATCCTGGGCCAGATCGACTCGATGGGCCTGAGCGACATCCTCGTGGTGGTCGTGCGGTATTTCGGCGGCATCAAGCTCGGAATCCCGGGCCTGATCCGGGCGTACAAGACCTCCACGGCCGATGCGCTCGCGCAGGCGGAAGTCATCGACAAGGTCGCCGGGAAAACCTTCCGGGTCACCTTCGACTACCTGTCCATGAACGGGGTGATGAAGGTCCTCAAGGACATGGGCCTGACTCCGTCCGCGCAGGATTTCGGGCTGGAATGCGCCCTGGAGGTCCGGGTGCGGCTCGCGTGGGAGGAGGACTTCCGGAAAAGGATGGGCGATATGGCGAAACTCGAAGAAAAGTAAGGAAATTCCATAATAAATCAGTAACTTCGGCCAATCAAATCGATAACTATTTTTTTAGAAATGAAAAAGGTTCACGTTTTCAATGCAGGCCCCTGCCTTCTCCCGCAGGTTGCCATCGACAACACCATCGAAGCCCTGAAGGATTTCAGCGGCACCGGCATGTCCGTCCTCTGCGTCTCCCACCGTACCAAGGAGTGGGACGCCGTCATGGATGAGTGCCGCGCCCTGTGGAAGGAACTGCTCCATATCCCGGACACGCACGAGGTCGTCTTCCTCGGCGGCGGCGCCTCCCTCCAGTTCCTCTATGTTGCGATGAACTTCCTGGAGAAGAAGGCCGCCTACCTGGACACCGGCGTGTGGGCCAGCAAGGCGCTCAAGGAGGCCAAGGGCCTCGGCGACGCCTACGCCATCGCCAGCTCCAAGGACAAGAACTACACCTATATCCCGAAGGGCTTCGAGGTGCCCGCGGACCTCGACTACCTCCACATCACCACGAACAACACCATCTACGGCACCGAGATCCACGAGGACCTCGACGTCCCGTGCCCGCTCATCGCCGACATGTCCTCCGACATCATGTCCCGTCCGGTGGACGTCTCCAAGTATGACCTCATCTACGGCGGCGCGCAGAAGAACGTCGGCCCCGCCGGCGTCATCTTCGCCATCGTCCGCAAGGACGCCCTGGGCCGCGTGAGCCGCTACATCCCGACGATGCTCGACTACCGCACCCACATCGACAAGCTCTCCATGTTCAACACCCCGCCGGTGTTCGCCATCTTCGTGATGAAGGAAACCCTCAAGTGGCTCAAGTCCATCGGCGGCGTCGAGGCCATGTACGAGATCAACAAGAAGAAGGCCGCCCTCCTCTATGACGAGATCGACCGCAACTCCATGTTCGTGGGCACCGCCGTCAAGGAGGACCGCTCCCTGATGAACGTCTGCTTCGTGATGGCTCCCGGCAAGGAGGCCCTGCAGGACGAGTTCTTCGCCTTCGCGAAGGAACGCGGCATGGTGGGCATCAAGGGCCACCGCTCCGTCGGCGGCTTCCGCGCCTCCCTGTACAACGCCTGCTCCATCGAGGATGTCCAGGCCCTGGTGGACTGCATGAAGGAATTCGAAGCTTTGAAGAAATAATATGAAAGTCTTACTTGCTACCCAGAAGCCTTTCGCCGCGAAGGCGGTGGAAGGGATCGTGAAGATTCTCACGGAAGCCGGCCACGAGGTCGTGAAGCTGGAGAAATATGCGGAACAGAGCGACTTCGTCGCTGCCGTGGCCGATGTCGACGCCATCATCATCCGTTCCGACAAGGTGACGGCCGAGGTCATCGGCGCCGCCCCGAAGCTCAAGATCGTCGTCCGCGCGGGCGCCGGGTACGACAACGTCGACCTGGCCGCCGCGACCGCCGCGAAGGTCGTCGTGATGAACACCCCGGGCCAGAACTCCAACGCCGTGGCGGAACTCGCCCTCGGCCTGATGATCTTCATGGCCCGCACGCACTTCACCCCGGCCACCGGCAGCGAGCTGCAGGGCAAGCGCCTGGGCGTCCAGGCCTACGGCAACGTGGGCCGGCTGGTCGGCCAGAAGGCGAAGGCCCTCGGCATGAAGATCTCCGCCCTGGACCCGTTCCTCACCGACGAGCAGATCGTCGCCGGCGGCGCCGAGCCCGTCCACTCCGTGGAGGAGCTCTATGCCACGTCCGACTACCTCTCCATCCACATCCCGGCCCTGCCTGCCACCATCCGCAGCATCGGCTATGACCTCCTCATGAAGATGCCCAAGGGCGCGACGGTCGTGAACACCGCCCGCAAGGAAGTCATCGACGAGGAAGGCCTCCTGAAGGCCCTGGAGGAGCGTGAGGACCTCAAGTACGTCACCGACGTCATGCCGGACAACTACGACCAGCTCACCAAGAAGTTCGGCTACCGCGTCTTCGCCACGCCCAAGAAGATGGGCGCCCAGACCTCCGAAGCCAACGTCAACGCTGGCCTCGCCGCCGCCCGCCAGATCGCGGACTTCTTCGCCACCGGCAACACGAAGTTCCAGGTGAACAAGTAGGGTTCCGCCCTGTCCTTCTACCGTTCCGCGCTTCCCTCCGGGGAGGTTCGGAACGGTTTCTTTTGTAATGTATTAATAGACAAGTGATTACTAAATGAACGGTTCCGAACCTCAACTCTTTCAGAGGGGTTCGGAACCGTTGTTATTGTAAATTACTGGTAGTGAATCGGTTCTGTGGCACCTTGTGCCGAACCTGTAAGGTTACACCAGCTCGTGGATCGCCAGGCCGGAACGGAGCTTGGGCTCGAACCAGGTGGTCTTGGGCGGCATGATGTTGCCGGTGTCGGCGATGTTGATGAGCTGCTGCATGGAGACCGGGTACAGGGCGAAGGCGACCTTCATTTCGCCGGAGTCCACGCGGCGGGCGAGTTCGCCGAGCCCGCGGATGCCGCCGACGAAGTCGATGCGCTTGTCCGTGCGGAGGTCCTTGATGCCCAGCAGCTTGTCCAGCACCAGGTTGGAGAGGATTGTCACGTCCAGGACGCCGATCGGGTCGTTGTCGTCATAGCGGCCGGGCTTGGCGGTGAGGCTGTACCACTTATCGCCGAGGTACATGGAGAAGTTGTGCAACTGCGTCGGGGCGTACGGCTTCGCCGGGCGGCCGCAGCGCGGCTTGGTGGCGAGGCTCACCTCGAAATCCTCCTCCAGGGCCTTCAGGAAGTCCTCCGGCGTGAAGCCGTTCAGGTCCTTGACCACGCGGTTGTAGTCGATGATGGCGAGCTCGCTCTCCGGGAAGCACACGGCCATGAAGTAGTTGTACTCCTCGTTGCCGGTGTGGTTCGGGTTCTGCGCCCGCTTCTCGGCGCCCACGCGGGCGGCCGCGGCGGTGCGGTGATGGCCGTCGGCCACATAGAACGCATCGACCTGGGTGGTGAAGATCTCCGTGATCCGGGCGATCGTGGCGTCGTCGTCGATCACCCAGAAGGTGTGGGTGAACTTGTTCTCGTCCACGAACTTGTACTCGGGCTTGCCGGCGGCGGCCTTCGCGACGATGGCGGCGAGTTCCGCGTTGTCCTTGAAGGCGAAGAAGACCGGTTCGATGTTCGCGTTCTGGATGCGGACGTGGATCATGCGATCGTCCTCCTTGTCCTTGCGGGTGAGCTCGTGCTTCTTGATGATGCCCTCGGCGTAGTCGTCGGTATGGGCGCAGAGGACGAGGCCGAACTGGGTGCGCTTGCCCATCGTCTGCGCATAGACATAGTACATGGGCTTCGGGTCCTGGACCAGCCAGCCCTTGGCGCGCCAGGCCTTGAAGTTCTCCACGGCCTTGTCGTAGGTGCGCTGCTCGTGCTCGCCGGCGATGGGGTCGAAGTCGATCTCAGGCTTGGTGATATGCAGGAGGGACTTTTCTCCGGCCATGGCACGGGCCTCTTCGGAGTTCAGGACGTCATACGGGGGGGCGGCCACCTCGGTGACCAGGTTTTTCGGCGGGCGGATGGCCGCGAAGGGTTTTACTCTTACCATGTCGATTTGTGGTTGTTCAATTCCCAAAGATAGCGTTTTTTACGCAAAATTCCTTGATTTTTGTGTAAATGTCGATGCCGGAATCCCGCCCACAGGCGGCTGGGGCGGCGGTTTTCATTTTTATCCGTTTCCCTTTTTGCGAACACGGCTCTTCCTCCGTAACTTGCCCCCGTCACCCAAAGACCGGGGAACCGGGCGCCCCGCCTGCCGTCCGGAATACATAAGTTATTGATTATGAAATCGTTCTTTCTTACTCCCGAGCAGTATTCCGACCTGAAAGGCCGCTACGCCAAGTTCAACGAACCCTGGACCGAAGAAGAAGCGGAAGAGCTCAGGCAGATGGCCGCAGACGGGGTCGCCCGCGCGGAAATGTCCACCCAGCTGGGCCGCTCGCCCAATGCCATCAAGCTGAAGCTCCAGTCCCTGGGCCTGTACGTCCCGAAACCGGCGTCGAAGCCCTGGACGCCCGAGGACGAGCACTCCCTGGTAAAGCTCTACCGCAATGGAGTCTCCTTCGCCGAACTCGCCTCCGTCTTCGGCCGCACGGAAGGCGCCATCCTCTCCCGCCTCATCCGCCTTCGCGCCGCCGTCCTGCCGGACGTCGCGCCGGCGGATGCGCCGGGCATGCCCCCCATTGCGGAGTAGTCTGGCGTTTCGTAGAACAGGTTGGGAACCATTTCCTATGTAACTATATAATATACAAACTGTTACTCATATCCTGGTTCCCAACCTATTCTTTCAAAGTGAGGATTGGAACCATAGAACTCTCAACTTGTTGAAAATAAGTGTTTTATGTAAGGATTGGTGCCAAACCTTATGTCGAAAAAAAGAGATGAGAATCAGTGAGTTCAAAGACCCCTTCACGGGAAGAAAAGGAATCTATCTGTTCACGACGGACCATTTGGAGCGTTCGCTGCTGTTCCGTGATGACGCAGACTTTGTGCAGGGCTCCAATACGATTGCGCTCGCCACCTTGAAATATCCGGTCAAGGTCCTGTGCTATGCCTTGATGGATAACCATATCCACCTTCTGCTGACGGGAAAGTATGCCGATTGCCTTGCATTTTTCGCCTGGGTCCTGCATCGGATTGCCAGGATGCTGGAATTGAAATATGGTGTGTCCGGCATCCTGAAACTCCAGGCTTCCGATGTGCAGGCGGTCGTGGACAGGAACATGCTCTTGAATGAGGTATGTTACTTGCTCCGGAACAGTTATAAGGCTCGCATCGGCAGCCCTTATTCATATCCCTGGTCTCCGTTCGAATGTTACTTCAACCCTTATCTTCCCTTACTGCACGGCTCTCCATTGCCGGGATCGAAGGCGGTGAAGCGGATGTTCGGGACGCATGTCAAGATACCGGCGGAATGGGAACATTTCGATGGACGCATCTTGAACAAGTGTTTTGTGGACTACCGGACAGTGGAGCAGAAGATCGGAAGCAGCCTTGACTTTTTTGACCGGCTGAGACGGTTTGATTTGGAATCTGTCGTGGAGCAGGCGCATGGCATCGAAGAACAGTTGACCTTTACCGATGCTGAGATGCAGGAGAAGATAAAGGCTGTTTGCGCGAATGAACTCCACATGGAATCCTATCACCAGTTGGATCGGAAAAACTTGCTGTGGCTCGCCCGTACCCTCGCCCGGCGCTTCGCCAGTCCCAAAAAGCAGATTGCACGCTTACTGGGCATCGATCCTTCCGTCTTGGACCAGCTTCTTTGAAAAAGGTTCGGAACCGTGTTGTTAGGGAATTGTTATTAATCAAGCGCTTACGTAAAGTTAGGTTCCGAACCTTCCTTTAGTAGAATAGGTTCGGAACCTTTCACTTTGTAATGTATTGATGCTTAGCTGGTTGCAAAGATGCTGGTCCCCAACCTGTCAGAGACAGGATGAGGTAGGGGACCGGTGCCCCTGGTGTGCCGACGGGCGGGGCAGGAGCGGGTACTTGGGCAGGGGAAGGGGCGGCTAGTTCGCGACCTCGCAGAGGAACTTGATGCGGACGAGGCGGATTTCGAGGTCCTCGTAGTCGCTGCGGAGGGCGGCGAGGGCGTCCTCCAGGGAGTCGGACGCGGCCTCCTCCTTGAACCAGTCGTAGATTTCGTCCACGACGTCCTCGTCCAGGTGCTCATCGATGTAGTAGTTGATGTCCAGGCGGGTGCCGGTGGAGACAATGGCTTCGATTTCCGTCAGGAGTTCGTCCAGGTCCAGGCCCTTGGCGGCGGCGATGTCGTCGAGGGACATCTTGCGGTCGATGCTCTGGATGATGTACACCTTGTTGCCCGACTTGGAGGCGACGGACTTCACGACGAAGTCGTCCGGGCGGAGGATTTCGTTCTCTTCCACGTAGCGGGCGATGAGGTCCAGGAAGGGCTTGCCGTACTTGCGGGCCTTGCCTTCGCCGACGCCCTGGCAGCCGCGGAGCTCCTCGAAGGTGAGGGGGTAGAGGATGGACATGTCCTCTAGGGACGGGTCCGTGAACAGGATCCAGGGCTGGAGGCCGCGCTTGCGGGCTTCGTCCTTGCGGAGGTCCTTGAGCATGGCGAGGAGGGTCTGGTCGCCGCCTCCGCCGCCGCGGACGGCCGCCGGATCTTCTTCGTCGTCGTCCCCGCCGGCGGAGAAGGCGCGGTCCTCCACCAGCATGAGCTCGTGGGGGTTGAGGAAGAATTCCAGGCCTTCGTCCGTGGCGCGGATGAGGCCGTAATTGTCGATGTCCTTGTCCAGGAAGTGCAGCACCAGGCCCTGGTGGATGACGGCCGACCAGAAGCGGACGTCGCGGTCCTTGCCGGCGCCGAAGAGCTCCAGCTTGTCGTGGTGGTAGGACTTGATGAGGGCGTTGGGGACGCCGGCGAGGATGCTGGCGATGTGCTCGATCTTGAAATGCTCCGGCAGGGAGTCGATGAGCTCGATGACGAGGGACATCTCTTCCCGCCCGTCGAACTTCGCCTTGGGGTGGAGGCAGTTGTCGCAGCAGCCACAGTTGTCCTGCGGGTAGTCTTCGCCGAAGTAGTTGAGCAGGAGCTTCCGCCGGCACTGGCTGGATTCCGCGTAGGCTACGGTCTCGCCGAGCAGCTGCTTGCCGATCTCCTGCTCCGCCACGGGCTTCCCCTGCATGAACTTCTCCAACTTCTGGATGTCCTTGTAGCTGTAGTAGGTGATGCACAGGCCCTCCTGGCCGTCGCGGCCCGCGCGGCCGGTCTCCTGGTAGTAGCCCTCGATGCTCTTGGGGATGTCGTAATGGATGACGAAACGGACGTCGGGCTTGTCGATGCCCATGCCGAAGGCGATGGTGGCGACGATCACCTGGATGTCCTCCATCAGGAAGCGGTCCTGGTTCTCGGCGCGGGTTTTCGCGTCCAGGCCGGCGTGGTAGGGGAGGGCCTGGATGCCGTTGATGGACAGCAGCTGGGCCAGTTCCTCCACCTTCTTGCGGCTGAGGCAGTAGATGATGCCGGACTTGCCGGGGTTCTGGCGGATGAAGCGGATGATGTCCTTCTCGGTGTCCACCTTGTCGCGGACCTCGTAGTAGAGGTTCGGGCGGTTGAAGGAGGACTTGAAGACGGTGGCGTCGGTGATGCGGAGGTTCTTGAGGATGTCGCTCTGTACCTTGGGCGTGGCCGTCGCGGTGAGGGCGATGACCGGGGCGGGCTGGATGTCCTCGATGATGGACCGGATCTTCCGGTATTCCGGGCGGAAGTCGTGGCCCCATTCGGAGATGCAGTGCGCCTCGTCCACGGCGTAGAAGGAGATGTGGATCTCCTTCAGGAGGGCGATGTTTTCTTCCTTGGTCAAGGATTCCGGGGCGACATACAGGAGCTTGGTGACCCCGCTCAGGAGGTCCTCCCGGACCTCGGCGACCTGGGTGCGGCTCAGCGAGGAGTTGAGGAAATGCGCGATCCCGTCGCCGGATTCCACGAAACCCCGGATGGCGTCCACCTGGTTCTTCATCAGGGCGATGAGCGGGGAGATGACGATGGCCGTTCCTTCCATCACCAGGGCGGGGAGCTGGTAGCACAGGGATTTGCCGCCGCCCGTAGGCATCAGGACGAAGGCGTTGCCCCCGTCGATCAGGTGCCGGATGATGCGCTCCTGGTCACCCTTGAACGCATCGAAGCCGAAGAAATGCTTCAATTTGGACTGAAGGATGCTGGAGTCGATGGCCATAGTTTCGTGGTTTTCGGGACTAAATATAACAAAATCGAGCGAATAAAGCAAATGAATGGCGGCGAGAAGCCGAAAAAATATTTTTTGATGCTATTTGAATAAAAAGCCGTATATTTGCAGGATAATGGCTCCAATGGTGCCAAAACGAGTGAGAAACTAGTCAAAAACTGATAAAACATGAAGATTTCCAAGATTTTCGCCATCGCGTCGGCCGCAGTGCTGATGGTGGCTTGCGGCGGTTCCGCCGTGGAAGGAAGCAAGGAAGTGCGCGACCTGCTTCCCAGCAAATCCCTGACTGATTCCACCAGCTACCTGATCGGTGTGAACTTCGGTTCCTGGATCAAGGGCAATGATTTCGGTGAGATCAACTACAACGAGATGCTCAAGGGCATGAAGGACTTCATCAACGCGAAGGGCAACATGCAGGATTCCACCTTCTTCGACCAGTTCAAGGTCGATCCCAACCAGATGAACGAGGTCCTGGACGGCTTCATCCATAAGCGTCGCGCCTACACCGGCGCCCTCAACAAGGAGAAGGGTGAGAACTACATCGCGAACTTCCTCAAGGAAGAAGGCGCCCAGCAGACCGAGAGCGGCCTCGCCTACCGGATCATCGAGCCCGGTAACGAGAAGAAGGCCGTCTCCGACAAGGACACCGTGTGGGTGGACTACAAGGGCACCAAGCTGGACGGCACCGTGTTCGACCAGAACGACAACATCAACTTCACCCTGGACCGCGTGATCAAGGGCTGGACCGAGGGCATGAAGCTCGTCGGCGAAGGCGGCAAGGTGCAGCTCGTCATCCCCGGTGACCTCGCTTACGGCGAGTACGGCAACCGTGGCATCGAGCCCAACTCCACCCTCATCTTCGACGTGACCCTGAACAAGGTCGGCACCTTCGTGGAGCCGGCCGAGGAACCCGCCAAGAAGTAAGCGCCATGGCACTCGAAATCGAAGGAACCCTCGCCCAGAAGCTGCCCGTCCAGTCCGGGAGCTCCGCGCGCGGTCCCTGGACCAAGCAGGAGTTCATCCTGGAATTCCCGGACGGCAACTTCACCGCCAAGGCCTGTTTCCTGGCCTGGGGGCAGGAGAAAGTCCAGGACCTGGGCAAGTACCAGGTCGGGGACAAGGTCAAGGTGTCCTTCAACCTCAAGAGCCGCGAGTACAACGGCCGCTGGTACAACGATCTCCAGATCTGGAAGATCGCGCCCGCCGGCGCCCAGCCCGCCGCCCCGGCCCAGCCTGCTCCGCAGGCGCGGTCCTTCGCGCAGGCCCCTGCCTACCAGCAGGCTCCGGCTCCCACCCTCGAGGACATGCCCGCGGATTCCGAAGGCGCGGAGGACCTCCCGTTCTAAAACCGGAATCCCCTGGAAACACGGGAGCCGGCCCATTTCGGGCCGGCTCCCTTTTTTGTGTCCCGGCTTAACCTTTTTACGAAAAAAACGATGGTAATTCAAAAACTATTACCTATATTAGCAAATTGAAAACACTACGCTTAGACTATAACCAAATTACAACAATAATTAACAATTAACACACTTAAATTGGAGGAACCCTATGGATAAAATCAAGAATCTTGCGGACCTCCGCAAGATGAAAGAGGGTATGCAGGCGAGGATGTCGATGCGTGAGAACAGCGACTCTTCCGATGCTATCATTCAAATCAAGGTCGGAATGGCCACCAGCGGTATCGCCTCGGGTGCAAAGGAAACCATGAGCTACCTCATCACGGAACTCGACAAGCGCCAGATCAAGGCGCTGGTCATGCAGGTCGGTGACATGGGCTACAGCTATGCGGAACCCACCGTCGAGGTCACCATCCCGGGCAAGGACCCGGTCGTTTTCGGAGACGTGAAGATCCCGCGCGCCCAGGAAATCATCGAGAAGTACATCATCGGCGGTGAACTTATCGAAGGCATCCTGCCCGCCAATTACAGATCCATCTAACCTTCATCTCCCCCAAGTGCGATTATGGCAGTAAAAATGCATATCCTGGTATGCGGTGGAACAGGTTGCTCCGCATCCGCAAGCCATGAGATCGTTGAGGAACTCAACAAGGAGCTCGTGGCCCACGACCTGACCGACTTCGCCAAGGTGGTCGTCACCGGCTGCTTCGGTTTCTGCGAAAGAGGTCCCATCGTGAAGATCATCCCCGACAACACCTTCTACACCCGGGTCAAGCCGTCCGATGCGAAGGAAATCATCGAGGAACACATCATCAAGGGCCGCAAGGTCCAGCGCCTGCTCTATGTGGCGCCCGACACCAAGCAGAGCGTGCCCGACTCCAAGCACATGGAGTTCTACAAGAAGCAGCTCCGCATCGCCCTGCGCAACTGCGGTTTCATCGATCCCGAGAACATCGAGGAAGCCATCGCGCGCGACGGCTACGCCGCCCTGGGCAAGTGCCTCACCGAGATGACCCCCGAGCAGGTGGTCGCCGAAATCAAGAAGTCCGGCCTTCGCGGCCGTGGCGGCGCGGGCTTCCCCACCGGCCTGAAGTGGGAGATCGCCGCGAAGAGTCGTCCGGGCGAGCAGAAGTACGTCGTCTGCAACGCGGACGAAGGTGACCCGGGCGCGTTCATGGACCGTTCCCTGCTGGAGGGCGACCCGCACTCCATCCTCGAGGCCATGGCCATCTGCGGCTATTGCATCGGCGCGGACAAGGGTCTCATCTACATCCGCGCGGAATATCCCCTCGCCATCCACCGTCTCCAGGTCGCGATCCAGCAGGCCGAGGAGTACGGCCTCCTGGGCAAGGACATCCTCGGCACCGGTTTCAACTTCGAGATCGAGCTCCGCTACGGCGCCGGCGCGTTCGTCTGCGGTGAGGAAACCGCCCTCATCCACTCCATGGAGGGCAAGCGCGGCGAGCCTACCTTCAAACCCCCGTTCCCGGCCCAGTCCGGTTACCTCGGCAAGCCGACCAACGTGAACAACGTCGAGACCTACGCGAACATCCCCGTCATCATCAACAAGGGCGCGGACTGGTTCTCCAGCATCGGCACCGAGAAGTCCAAGGGTACGAAGGTCTTCGCCCTCGCCGGCAAGATCAACAACGTCGGTCTCATCGAGGTCCCGATGGGCATCACCCTCCGGGAGATCATCTACGAGATCGGCGGCGGCATCAAGGGCGGCAAGAAGTTCAAGGCCGTCCAGACCGGCGGTCCTTCCGGCGGCTGCCTCACCGAAAAGCACCTGGACACCCCGATCGATTACGACAGCCTCGTGGCCGCGGGTTCCATGATGGGCTCCGGCGGCATGATCGTCATGGACGAGGACGACTGCATGGTCGCCATCGCCAAGTTCTACCTCGGCTTCACCGTGGACGAGTCCTGCGGCAAGTGCACCCCGTGCCGCGTGGGTAACCGCCGCCTCCTGGAGATCCTCACCAAGATCACCGACGGCAAGGGTACCATGGAAGACCTCGAGGAACTCAAGAACCTCTCCGCGGTCATCAAGGACACGGCCCTCTGCGGCCTCGGCCAGACCTCCCCGAACCCGGTTCTCTCCACCATCAACAACTTCTGGGACGAATACGTCGAGCACGTCACGGAGAAGAAGTGCCGCGCCGGCCAGTGCAAGGCCCTCAAGAAGTACATGATCGACCCCGCCAAGTGCAAGGGCTGCACGGCCTGCGCCCGGGCTTGCCCCGTCAGCGCCATCAGCGGCACCCTCAAGAACCCGCACGTCATCAACCAGCTGGACTGCATCAAGTGCGGCACCTGCGTCGAGAAGTGCAAATTCGGAGCAATCAGCGTTAGATAAGGGAGGAACAATACATGGATACGATCAAATTGACCATAGATAACCGGGAAGTGGAAGTGCCGCGCGGTACGACCATTCTCAAAGCTGCCGAGCAGATGGGTATCAAGATTCCTACCCTCTGCCATTTCGAACTGGAAGGCCTGGCCCTCGAAAACCGCCCCGGCGGATGCCGCGTGTGCGTGGTGGAAGTGGTCGGCCGCAGGAATCTGGCCCCGGCCTGCATCACCGAGTGCATGCCCGACATGGTCGTGAAGACCAATTCTTTCCGGGCGCTCAACGCGCGTCGGACCGTCCTCGAGCTCATGCTCAGCGACCACCCCAATGACTGTCTCCAGTGCCCCAAGAGCGGCAAGTGCGAGCTCCAGTCCCTGGCCGCGGACATGGGTATCCGCGACATCCCCTACAAGGGACAGCAGTCCCAGTATGCAAAGGAGTTCTCTCCTTCCATCGTCCGGGATGCGAACAAGTGCATCATGTGCCGCCGCTGCGAGTCCGTGTGCCATGAGTACCAGAGCGTAGGCGCCATCGGCGCTGTCGAGAGAGGCTTCCCGGCCGTGGTTTCCACCGCGTTCGGCAAGAACCTCACCGACACCAACTGCGTCCTCTGCGGCCAGTGCGTCGCCGTGTGCCCCACCGGCGCCCTCGCCGAGGTGGACAACACCGGCAAGATCCTCCGCGACATCGCGAACCCGAACGTGAAGACCTGCGTCCAGGTGGCCCCCGCCGTGCGCGTGGCCCTCGGCGAAGAGTTCGGCATGCCGGCCGGCAGCATCGTCACCGGCAAGATCGCGGCCGCGCTCAAGGCCATCGGCTTCGACTATGTCTTCGACACCGACTGGTCCGCTGACCTGACCATCATGGAGGAAGGCACGGAAGTCATCGGCCGCCTCAAGGCCTACCTCGCCGGCGACAAGAACGTCAAGATCCCGGTGATGACCTCCTGCTGCCCGGCCTGGGTGAACTTCTTCGAGAAGTTCTATCCGGAGCTCCGCGACTATCCTTCCACGGCGAAGTCCCCGCAGGGCATGTTCGGCGCGACGGTGAAGACCTACTTCGCCGACAAGATCGGCGTCCCGCGCAAGAACCTCGTCTGCGTCTCCGTCATGCCTTGCGTGGCGAAGAAGTACGAGTGCGAGCGTGAAGAACTCGGCGTGAACGGCGATCCGGACGTGAACTATTCCATCACGACCCGCGAGCTCGCCCGCCTCATCAAGATCTGCAACATCGACTTCAACAGCCTGCCGGACGCCGAGTTCGACTCCCCGCTGGGCGAATCCACCGGTGCCGCCGTCATCTTCGGCGCCACGGGCGGTGTCATGGAAGCAGCGCTGCGTACCGCCGTCGAGGTCCTGACCGGCGAGACCCTTCCCCGCATCGACTTCGAAGAAGTCCGCGGCCTGGACGGTGTCCGTGAGGCCACGATCCCGGTGCCGGGTGTCGCCGACCTGAAGGTCGCCGTCGTCTACGGCCTGAAGAACGCGCGCATGATCATGGAGCAGATCAAGGCCGGCGAATGCCCGTACCACTTCGTGGAGGTCATGGCCTGCCCGGGCGGCTGCATCGACGGCGCCGGCCAGCCTTACCACCACGGCGACGCGTCCATCATCCGGGCCCGTCACGCCGCGATCTACGAGGTAGACCGCCGGATGCCGCTCCGCAAGTCCCACGAGAACCCCGAGGTCCAGGCGATCTACAAGGAGTTCTACGGCGAGCCTTGCTCCGAGAAGTCGCATCACCTGCTGCACACCATTTACTTCGACAAGAAAATCAAGTTTGACATCGACTAATCCTTTGAACCATGGTTGGACCCAAAGTTAAAATATCCGAATCCAATTTCCTGAAAATCAAGGAAATCTGCGAGTCTTTCGACAACAATCCGGGTGAGCTGATCAATGTCCTGCACAAGACCCAGGAGCACTTCGGCTATCTTCCCGAAGAAGTCCAGCAGGTGGTTGCCGACTGCCTGGGCATTCCCGTCGGCCGGGTGTACGGTGTCGTTTCCTTCTACAGCTTCTTCACGATGAAGCCGAAGGGCAAGTACGCCATCTCTGTCTGCCTGGGTACGGCTTGCTACGTGAAGGGCGCCGAGAAGATCCTGGACGCGCTCAAGAGCGAGCTCAAGATCTCCGAAGGCGGTGTCACCGACGACGGCAAGTTCTCCCTGGACGTCCTCCGCTGCGTGGGCGCCTGCGGCCTCGCTCCGGTCATGACCATCAACGGCAAGACCTACGGCCGTCTGGTCCCCGAGCACGTGAAGGAGATCCTCGCCGAATACGCCGAGTAAGACAAGCTTCATGACATCATTTCGGGCCGGCTCTTGGGTGAGTCGGCCCGAATAAATTCCAACACAATGAAAGTCAGGGAAATAGCCAAACTTGTGGACGGCGAGATCGTCGGCGCGCCCGTGGACGAGACCTACGAGGTCAGGAAGGCCTTCGCCTCCGACCTGATGAGCGACGTCCTGCGTTTCCACATGGACGACACCGTGCTCATCACCGGCCTCTGCAACAACCAGACGATGCGCACCAGCGAGATGGCGGACCTGCGCGTGGTCCTCATCGGCCGCGACAAGCAGCCCGACGAGGACATGCTCGAGCTCGCCGAGGACGCCGACATCACCATCATCAAGTCCAAGTACAGTATCTTCAAGCTCAGCGGCATCCTCTATGCCGCCGGCCTTGAACCCCTCTATTAGCCATGCATTACACTTTCAACATCGAACGCGGCAACTTCACCGATGCCGGCCAGGCCTCCTCGAGCGTCAAGCGCACCCTCAAGCAGCTGGGCGTGGAACCTGCCAACATCAAGCGGACCGTGGTCGCCCTCTTCGAGGCGGAGATCAACGCCGTGGCGCACGCCTACGGCGGGACGATCGACGTGGACATCGACGGGGAGAAGATCGTGATGGTCGTCGCCGACCAGGGCCCGGGCATTCCCAACCTGGACCTCGCGATGCAGGAGGGCTGGTCCACGGCTTCCGCCAAGGTCCGCGAGATGGGCTATGGCGCCGGCATGGGCCTTCCGAACATCAAGAAGAACACGGACGACCTGAAGATCGACACCGAGGTGGGCGTGGGAACCACCGTCACCATGACCGTTTATCTAGTCTGACACCATGGCCGGAGAACCCTATTTCAGACATTCGCTCAGGGTCAACGACTACCTGTGCAAGGGGTGCACCACCTGTATGCGCTCCTGCCCGACCGGGGCCATCCGCATCCGGAACGGGAAGGCGGTCGTCAATGACAACAAGTGCGTGGACTGCGGGGAGTGCATGCAGGTGTGCCCGCACAAGGCCATCTACATCAAGCAGGACGACTTCGGACGGCTGTTCAACTACCGGTACCGGGTGTGCCTGGTGCCCACCACCTTCATCGGCCAGTTCGAGGAGAAGTACAACACGAAGGCGATCTATTCCTGCATCATGAAGCTGGGGTTCACCCATATCTATGAAGTGGAGCACGAAATGAGCCGCATGGTCCAGCTCTACAACATGTATATGGACGACCACCCCGAGATCACGACCTTCATCTCCCCGTACTGCCCGGCGGTCACGCGTCTCATCCAGGTGCGCTTCCCGTCGCTGGTGGACAATGTCATCCACGTGCGGGCCCCGCTGGAGCTCGCGTCCCGCGTCATCACGAAGCGCCTCATGGACGAAGGCATCAGCCGGCAGTCCATCGGCGTCTTCTACGTGACGCCCTGCGCGGCCAAGATCGCGGCGGTCAAGTATCCGGTGAGCGGCAAGGAGACCTATGTGTCGGGCGTCATCAACATGGACTTCCTGTACAACAAGGTCCTGCTGATGCTGCACGATTCGGACAAGAGCGCCCAGCCCATCAACCACGCCCTCACGTCGAAGGACGTGCTGTGGTCCCTTTCCGGCGGGGAAGCGCCCCATTTCAAGGGCGCGCATTACGCCGTGGACGGCCTCAAGAACGTCCTGGACTTCCTGGAGAAGCTGGAAGACGACGCCGTGGACGCCCCGGGCCTGGTGGAGATGCGGATGTGCGACCAGGGCTGCGTGGGCGGCGTGCTGTCCATCAACAACCGGTTCGTGGCCCGCAAGCGGCTGGAGTACCGGGCGCGGCTGTTCGAGCGCCTGGAGCGCAGCAAACTCCGGACGCCGACCGTGGACGACACGTCCCTGACCCCGGAGATGATCGACGTGATGACCATCCCCGAGATCAAGCCGCGGTCCATCTTCAAGCTCAACGACAACTTCGCCGAGGCCTTCAAGATGGCCGAGCGGATGAAGAAGATCGAGAAGGCCCTGCCGGGCGTGAACTGCTCGGCCTGCGGGGCGCCTTCCTGCTCCGCCCTCGCCGAGGACATCGTCCGCGGGGAAGCCGGCATCGACACGTGCATCTTCATCAACCGCCACTCGCAGGCCTCCGAGGACGCCATCCGGAGCATCTGGGGAGACCGCGTCAAAACCAAGGAAATCAACAAGGAAAACAAAGAAGACAAGTGATATGACAGTCAAGGAAATCATCGAAAAACTGGACCTGCAGTGCCTGAACGAGGCCAATCTGGACGTGGAAGTCTCCGGGGCCTACGCCTCCGACCTCCTGAGCGACGTGATGGGCAACGCCCGTTCCGGCCAGGTATGGGTGACGATGCAGACCCATAAGAACGTGACGGCCATCGCCTCCCTGAAGGACATCCCGGCCGTGATCCTCGTGCGCGGCGGCCAGCCGGACGACGACATGCTCGAGCACGCCAAGGACGAGGACATCTGCATCCTCGTCAGCAAGGACGCCACCTACCAGGTCTGCGGCAAGCTCTACGCCCTCATCGGATAGCGCCCATGCAGTACCGGGCCGACATGCACATCCACTCGGTGCTTTCCCCGTGCGGGGACATCGAGATGAGCCCCTCCGCCATCGTCGCCCAGGCGAAGGCGAAGGGGCTGGACATCATCGGCCTGACCGACCACAACTCCACCTTGAACGCGGACGTGACGCGCCGCATCGGGGAGAAGGCGGGGCTCCACGTGCTGATGGGCGCGGAGGTGACCACCAAGGAGGAGGTCCATTGCCTGGGCTTCATGCCCACGGTGGAAAAGCTCGCCGAGTTCCAGGCTTTCCTGGATTCGCGCGTCATCTTTTTCGAGAACGACGTGGACAAGTTCGGCTACCAGCTGGTGGTGGATGAGGACGAGAACGTCCTGGACCAGGTCCCGCACCTGCTGATCAACGCCCTCGACCTGCCGATGCTGGAACTGCAGAAGAAGGTCTATGAGCTCGGAGGCATCTTCATTCCCGCCCATATCGACCGCACGACCTTCAGTCTCAGCTCGCAGCTGGGATTCGTCCCGTCGGGCCTTAAGTTCCATGCGATGGAACTGAGCTATTACTGCAAGCGGAACAATTACAAGTTCCTGGACGACTGCCCCTGGTTCAGCGATTTCAACTTCATCCAGAGCAGCGACGCCCATTTTGTCGAGGACATCGGCAAGATCTACAGTGTCCTGGAGATGCCCTCTTTCAGTTTTGATAACTTCAAGGATGCCCTCCGACAGGGCGAACAAGTGATCCTGTAACGTGAAAAGTCTCGACCTGCACATCATCGACATCACCCACAACTCCATCCGGGCGGGTGCCACCGAAATCACCATCGAGATGGAGGACAGCGCGGCGCGCGACCTCCTCTCCATCAAGATCATCGACAATGGCTGCGGCATGCCGGAGGACATGATCCAGGCCATCAACGACCGGTTCTACTCCTGCCGCAAGGAGCGCAAGATCGGGATGGGCATCGCGCTCCTGAAGTTCCATTCCGAGATGTGCAACGGGCAGTTCTACCTGAAGTCCAAGGTGGGCGTCGGCACGGAAATCTATGCCTCCTACCAGCGCTCGCACATCGACCTCCAGCCCAAGGGCGACCTCTCAGGCTGCTTCGCGAACTTCATCTGCCAGTACCAGGACATCAACTTCATCATCCGCTACATCACGGACGACGACACCTTCGAGCTCTCCACCGCCGAGGTCAAGGAAGTCTTCGAGGGTATGAATCTCAACAACTACGAAATCATCCAGAGCCTCACCGAGCTCATCCACGAGAATATCGGTTCCTAGAACATAATGGCAATCAATACAATCCGTATTCTTACGCGCCTGCGCTTCCGCCAGTTCTTCCGCCAGAAGAACAAGGGGCTGGTGGGGAAGATCATCATCGTCGTCTATTTCTGGCTGCTGGAGCTGCTGCTGTTCTTCATGCTGCGGAAGGAGGGGATTACCGATTTCCCGCCACTGCTGGTTGCGGGTATTTGCCTGGGCTTCATTGTCCCCGACTTCCTTCTCAAGCTTATCTTCGAGCATGACCAGACCGTGATGGACGCGTTCATCCGGACCCGGCCCATCTCGCAGAGCAGCTGGGACCGATTCCTGTCGGTTTCCCAGTTCTGGAAGGCGTCCAACCTGTCGATGCCGCTCATCCTGGCTCCGGCCTGCCTTCTGTTCATGCCGTTCAGATGGGGACTTGTCACGCTGCTGGTCCTTTATCTGTTCTCCGTGTTCGGCGGCTTCCTGGTGATGCTGTTCAAGCACAAGGGCAATTATCCGCTGGAGAAGCAGGTTTCCGCGAAGGCGGGGCGGTCCTTCCGACAGGGGAGCGGGCATCATGTCTTCGGCATCCAGTCCAGGAGTTTCCTGCGGTCCAAGCGGCTGAAAACCAGCGTGTTCGTCCTGACGGGCGTCTTCTTCTTCCAGTTCATTTCGCAAGGTTTCGCCGAGATCGGCCGGTTCGATTCTGTCTTCCTCACCTTCACGATCCTGTATGCGGCTATCGGCCTTTCCCAGTGGGGGCTGAGCATCGAGGCCAATTTCTTCTGCGGCATCTGGACCAAACCGATTCCCGTCCATCGGCTGTTGGAGGACAAGTTCCTCTTCTCGGCGTTTCTCGGCGGGGTGACGGCCCTCGTCGCCATCCCGTTCTGCTACTGGTTCAAGATTCCCCTCTACGCACCGCTGGCGTATGCCCTGTTCAATGCGGGCGTCGGCATCCTGCTCATCATGATAGACGCCTACAAATGCATGCCGTTCGACCTGTTCGGAAAGACCTTCTTCAACTATCAAGGCTCGTCGAGCACCTTCAAGGGCAGCGCGTTCCTGGCGCTTTTCGTGGTGATGATCATTCCCATCGTCCTCCCGCACATCCTGCCCGAGTGGGCCGCCTTGCTTATCCTGGCGGTCATCGGCCTGGCCGGCTGCGTCCTCTACCGTCCTTACTTCCGGTGGGTGGAGCGCCAATTCCTGAAGAACCGATACCATTACATGGAAAAATACCTGTCGAAATGATTACCCTGTCCAACCTCAGCAAACAATACAACGGCGTCTCCGCGCTGAATATCCCGGAACTGACCCTCGAAGAAGGGGAACTGGTGGGCCTGGTCGGTAACAACGGCGCCGGCAAGACGACGATGATGCGCCTGATGCTGGATTTGATCCAGGCCAACAGCGGATTCGTCACCATCGACGGAAAGCGCGTGGATCAGGACGATGCCTGGAAGAGCTTCACGGGCTCCTTCCTGGATTCCACGTTCCTGATCGATTTCTATACGCCGGAGGAGTACTTCGGCTTCATCGGCGAGGTGTATGGGATTCCCCAGGCCGAAATCCAGCTGAGGCTGCAGCATTTCGAGACGCTGATGAGCGGAGAGATCCTGGGAACCGGGAAGCTTCTCCACAACTTCTCCAACGGCAACCGCCAGAAGATCGGCATCATCGGCGCGATGCTCATCCGTCCCCGGATCCTCATCCTGGACGAGCCGTTCAACTACCTGGACCCGAGCTCCCAGATCGTGGTCGCCCGGCTGATCCAGGAGATGAACCGGGACCTGGGCACGACCGTCCTTGTTTCCAGCCACAACCTGAACTCCATCAGCGACATCTGCGGACGTATCCTGCTCCTGGAGAAGGGCAACCTCATGATGGACAAGTCCCATGTTCCCGGCAGCATGGACCAGGAACTGGAAGCGTATTTCCTTGATGCGGTGAAATAGGGCCTTGTGCCGGCACTTGCGTCTAACCGGGGATGACCACCCGGTTCAGGATGCCGGTGAGGGCGGCGAGGGCGATGCCGTAATTGGTGATGGGCACTCCGGCGAGGAGTGCCTTTTTGATGCGGGAGCGGAGGAGGCGCTCGCTGGCGACGCAGCCGCCGCACTGGATGATGAGGCGGTAGGGGGTGAGGTCGTCGGGGAAGTCGTTGCCGGCGGCGATGTCGACGAGCAGACTCCCGGTCAAGCCGGGAGTGACGGCTGGAGTCAAGCCGGGAGTGACGACTGCGTCATGGCCGGCCTGACCGGCCATCTCGACCTTCTTGCGGAGGAGATTCGGAATCTTTACGCGGCCAATATCTTCAGTATCAGGGACGTGCGTGCAGGCTTCGGCGATGAGGACGCGGTCGCCGGGCTTCAGGGTGTCGATGGCCTTGGCGCTTTCCACGAAGGTGCGTATGTCGCCTTTGGCGCCGGCGAGGAGGATGGAGAAGCTCGTGAGGGGAGCATCCGCCGGGAGGATGGCATTGACCTTGGCGAAGGCCTGGGAGTCGGTGATCGTCAGGGCCGGCGGGGCACTGAGGCCGTCCAGGGCGCGCTGGAGGCCTTCCGGCTGGCAGCAGACGGGGATGCAGCCGAGGTCGAGGAGCTCGCGGAGGACCTGGACCTGCGGGAGGATGAGGCGGCCTTTCGGGGCCTCGCTGTCCTGCGGCATCACGAGGACGACGACGTCGTCCTTGCCGACGAGGCCGCCGGTGAGGAGGCGGGGTTTGTCGTCGGGGCGCGCGGCCTGGAGATCCCGGATCAAGTCCGGGATGAGGGAGTTCGGGGCCGTGAGGGGTTCGTGGAGATCCCGGATCAAGTCCGGGATGAGGGAGTGGTCCGGGATGAGGGAGCGGCCGGGGACTTCGACGACGGGGATTTGGGCCGTGCGGAGGAGCTGGAGCCAGCGGTCGTCTTCGGGGTGGCCGGAGCGCAACAATACGGCGATGTCGGTGGCGTCGATGGTGGCGCGGCTGCGGCGTTCGCGCTCGGCGCCCAGGGCGCCGGGGTCGCCGTAGCCGGCGGTATCGACCAGAACGCAGGGACCCAGTCCCGGAAGCTCGATGGCTTTCCGGACCGGGTCCGTGGTCGTGCCGGGCAATTCGCTCACCAGCGAGACTTCCTGTCCCGCCAGGGCGTTCACCAGCGTGGATTTGCCGCTGTTCGTCGCCCCGAAGAAAGCGATTTGCAGCCGGTCCATGTTAGAAGCGGAAGTCGCGTTCGCCGTTCTCGATGCGCTTCAGCCGTTCGATGGCGATCTCGCGGATGCGGCCTTCGGGGATGTCCGTCAGGCTCTTCGCGATCATCCGTTCGCCTTCTTCGCGGGTGGCGGGGGAGGCGTAGTCCATCAGGTATTCCTTCAGGGTCATCAGGGCGTTCGGCGTGCAGCAGTAGGTGATCTTGCCGCTCTTGCACAGGGACATGAAGCGGTCGCCGGTGCGGCCTTCGCGGTAGCAGGCGGTGCAGAAGGACGGGATGTGGTCCTGCTCCAGGAGCCAGCGGACCACCTCGTCCAGCGGACGGGTGTCGGAGACGTCGAACTGCGCGGTCTCGTCATGCCGCTCCTCGGTCGTGTAACCGCCGACGCTGGTGCGCGAGCCGCCGCTGATCTGCGAGATGCCGCAGTTCAGGAGCTGCTCCCGCATGCGCTGGGATTCGCGGGTGGAGACGATCATGCCGGTGTAGGGGACCGCGATGCGGAGGACGGCGACCAGCTTGTGGAAGATCGCATCCGGGAGGGCGTCGAAGTCACTCACGGAAATGTCGTCGGCCGGGCAGATGCGCGGGACGCTGATGGTGTGCGGGCCGACGCCCCAGCGGGCCTCGAGGTGCTCGGCGTGCATCAGCAGGCCCACGAGCTCGTAGCGGTAGCTGCTGAGCCCGAACAGGACGCCGATGCCCACGTCGTCGCAGCCGCCTTCCTGCGCGCGGTCCATCGCCTCGGTGTGCCACTCGTAGTTGCTCTTGGGGCCGGTGGGGTGCAGGCGCTGGTAGTTTTCCTTGTTGTACGTTTCCTGGAACAGGATGTACGTGCCGATGCCGGCTTCGTGCAGCTTGCGGTAGGAGTCCACGTCCGTCGCGGCAATGTTGACATTGACGCGGCGGATGCTGTTCCCGCCTTCGCGGACGCTGTAGATGGTCTTGATGCTGTCGATGATGTATTCCAGCGGATTGTGGCGCGGGTCCTCGCCGGCCTCGACCGCGAGGCGCTTGTGTCCGATGCGGATCAGCGCGCGGACTTCCTCCTCGATCTCCTGCTGGGAAAGCTTCCGGCGGGGAATCGTGCGGTTCTTGGCGTGGTAAGGGCAGTATGTGCATCCGTTGATGCAGTAATTGGACAGATACAGGGGGGCGAAAAGGACGATCCGGTTGCCGTAGAAACGGTGCTTGATCGACGCGGCGAGGGAATAGATCTTCTCTTCCAGTCCGGGTTCGTTGCAGTCCATCAGGATGGCGGCTTCCCGGTGGGTCAGGCCCTTGCAGAGGGCGGCCTTCTCCAGGATTTCAAGCACACGCTGGTGATTGCCACTTTCTCGGGCGGCTTCCTCGAGGGTATCGAGCACTTCCTGGTGGTCGATGAACTCCTCGGCGTGGGCGGACTTGGGGTTATACATGATCAAAACTGAATTTGGAACACAAAAGTAGGGAAGATTTCGTATATTTGCAAGTTATAACTGAGCGAGAAAACATGACGCAGAAACAACAGATCCTCCTTACCCTGGGCAAGGACCTTCTATTCATCCTGGTGGCCCTTTTCCTGATCGTGAAAGGCCGTTTCCTGGGCGCCGTCATCGGCGTCCTGGCCCTCCTCTGGTACGGTCGGGACTTCTCGTTACGGATCAGGCAGCTGGGGCAGACGAAAGAATCCCGGCGCGACGTGGAGCGCCCTTCCGAGGCCCGGCGCGCGGATGACACCCCGATCGTGGATGACGGCAAGATCCAGGTGACGGACCTGTCCGGCGCCAAGGAAGTGGATTTCGAGAAAGAATAGGACATGATCCCGCAGGAGACGGTACAACTCATTCTGGACACGGCCCGCGTCGAAGACGTGGTGGGCGATTTCGTGACGCTGAAGCGCCGCGGGAGCAGCCTGTGGGCCTGCTGCCCGTTCCACAATGAGAAAACGCCGTCCTTCCACGTGGAGCCTTCCCGCGGCATCTACAAGTGCTTCGGCTGCGGCAAGTCCGGCACGGCCGTGGGCTTTATCATGGAGTACGAGAAGCTCTCCTATACGGAGGCCCTCAAGTACCTGGCCCGCAAGTACCATATCGAGGTGAAGGAGAAGGAGGAATCGGCCGAGGACATCGCCGCGCGCCAGCGCAACGAGAGCCTCCTCGCCGTCTCGGAGTTCGCCTTCAACTTCTACAAGGACCAGCTTGCGACGGACGAAGGCCGCTCCGTCGCCGTCCAGTATTTCCATTCCCGCGGCCTCGAGGACGAGACCATCGCCAAGTACGGCCTGGGATGGGCCCCGAAGTCCAAGAGCGCGTTCACGGAAGCGGCGAAGAAGGAGGGCTACAAGGACGAATACCTGCTGGAAACGGGCCTCTGCGCCCAGTGGGACACGGACGGCTCCCTGCACGACCGCTTCTACGACCGGGTGATGTTCCCGATCCATTCGGTGAGCGGCCGCGTCATCGCCTTCGGCGGACGCACCCTGTTCACCGACAAGTCCATCGCCAAGTACGTGAATTCCAAGGAGTCGGAAATCTACGTGAAATCCCGCTCCCTGTATGGCATCTATTTCGCCAAGTCCGCGATTTCCCGCGCGGACAAGTGCTACCTCGTGGAAGGCTACCTGGATGTCCTGTCCATGCACCAGCTGGGCATCACGAACGTCGTGGCCTCCAGCGGCACCTCCCTCACCGTGGAGCAGATCCGCCTCATCAAGCGGTTCACCGAGAACGTCACCATCATGTACGACGGCGACTCGGCCGGCATCCACGCCGCCCTCCGGGGCATCGACCTGATCCTGAAGGAAGGCATGAACGTGAAGGTGGTCCTCATCCCCGACGGCGACGACCCGGACTCCTACGCCCGGAAGCATACGCTGGAGGAAGTAGAGGCCTTCATCGCCGCGAACGAGCAGGACTTCATCGCCTTCAAGGCGGACCTCCTGCTGGGCGAGGCGGGGGACGATCCGCTCAAGCGGGCGAACCTCATCAACGACATCGCGGACACCGTCGCCGGCATCCCCGACGCGGTGAAGCGGTCGGTCTATACCGACGCCATTTCCGCGAAGTTCCACATCGACGCGGACATCCTCACGGACCGCATCCGCCGCACCCGGGAGAAGATCCAGGGGGAGGAGCGGACGCAGGCGCAGCGCGAAGCTGTGCGCGCCCGCCGCGAGGAAGAGGCACCCCGGCCACAGGAATCGACCTATACGCCCCCGGTGAACGAACTCCGCGCCCTGGAGACGCAGAGCCCGCTCCTGGCCCCGTCCGAGCGCGAGCTCCTGGGCTTCATCCTCCGGGACGGCAGCACCCCGCTCACGTTCGAGAGCGACTCGGAATTCTATTCGGAGACCCCGCAGACCGTGGCCGAGTTCATCGACACGGCCCTCGCCGGCGACGGGATCGATTTCGCGAACGATGCCTACCAGCGCACCTACGAGGCGTATTTCGCCCTGTACGAAGCCGGCAAGGGGCAGGACGAGATCATCCGCGACCTCCTGAACGGGGCCGACGACGCCGTCCGCTTCGTCGCCTCCCAGCTCTCCGACGACAAGTACGAACTCACGGTCAAGAACTTCCAGGCGGCCCTGACCACCCGGGAGTCCTGGCTGACGAACTTCGTCCCCAAGGCCATCCTGGCCTATCACATCAAGCGGCTCCAGGCGGACCAGGCGGTCCTGACGCGGGAGCTCGCCACGGCCGGTCCCGACCGGCAGCGCGAGATCTTCACCACGCTGGAGCGCATCAACGAACTCAAGAAAAAAATCAATATCAAACTCGGAAGATTGAAATGAACGACCACAAGAGAACCCTCGTGACCTGCGCCCTTCCGTACGCGAACGGTCCTGTCCATATCGGCCACCTGGCCGGTGCCTACATCCCCGGCGACATCTATGTCCGCTACCTCCGCATGCGGGGCGAGGACGTCGTCTTCGTGTGCGGCTCCGACGAGCACGGCGTGCCCATCACCATCAAGGCGCGCGCCCAGGGCGTCACCCCGCAGGACATCGTGGACAAGTACCACCAGGTGATGAAGGACGCCTTCACCGGCCTCGGCATCAACTTCGACATCTACTCCCGCACGACCTCGGAGGTCCATGACAAGACCGCATCCGAGTTCTTCCGGAAGCTGTACGACGAGGGCAAGTTCATCACGAAGGAGACAGAACAGTACTATGACGAGGAAGCGAAGACCTTCCTCGCGGACCGCTACATCGTGGGCACCTGCCCCAAGTGCGGCAATCCCGGCGCCTACGGCGACCAGTGCGAGAAATGCGGCTCCACGCTGAGCCCGGAGGAACTGATCGACCCGCGCTCCGCCCTGTCCGGCTCCACGCCCAAGAAGGTGAAGACCAAGCACTGGTATCTCCCGCTGGACCAGTACGAGCCCTGGCTCCGCGACTGGATCCTGGAGCAGCACAAGGAATGGAAGACGAACGTGTACGGCCAGTGCAAGAGCTGGCTGGACGGCGGCCTGCAGCCCCGCGCCGTGAGCCGCGACCTGGACTGGGGTGTCCCGGTGCCCGTGGAAGGCGCCGAGGGCAAGGTCCTCTATGTCTGGTTCGACGCGCCCATCGGCTATATCTCCAACACCAAGGAACTCCTCCCTCAGAGCTGGGAGAAGTGGTGGAAGGATCCGGAGACCCGTCTCGTGCACTTCATCGGCAAGGACAACATCGTGTTCCACTGCATCGTGTTCCCGTCCATGCTCAAGGCCTACGGCGACTTCGTTCTCCCGGAGAACGTCCCCGCCAACGAGTTCCTGAACCTCGAGGGCGACAAGATCTCCACCTCCCGCAACTGGGCCGTCTGGGTCCATGAGTACGAGGAGCAGTTCCCGGGCCAGGAGGACGTCCTGCGGTATGTCCTCACGGCGAACGCCCCGGAAACCAAGGACAACGACTTCACCTGGAAGGACTTCCAGCAGCGCAACAACTCGGAGCTCGTCGCCGTGTTCGGCAACTTCGTGAACCGCGCCGTCGTCCTCACGCACAAGTTTTTCAACGGTGTCGTTCCGGAGAACCTGAAGCCGGAGCCCATCGACGCCGAGACGCTCGCCTCCATCGTCCCCTGCAAGGAGGCCCTGGAGAAGTATGTGGAGACCTTCCACTTCCGCGAGGCCCTGAAGGAGGCGATGAACATCGCCCGCATCGGCAACAAGTACATCTCCGACATGGAGCCCTGGAAGGTGGCGAAGACCGACATGGACCGCACCGCCTCCATCCTGTACACCTGCCTGCAGATCTGCGCCGATCTCGCCATCGCCTTCGAGCCCTTCACCCCGTTCAGCGCGGGCAAGCTCCGCGACATCCTCCGCGTGGGCATCGACGCCGGCACCGACCACCGCGCCGGCGAAGGCGCCCCGACCGTGAACTTCTACAAGCCGGGCGAGGGCAAGGCCCTGCATACCAAGGGATGCCCGGTCAAGCCGGGCATGACGGAAAACGGCGTCATTCCCGACCCCGATCGGGAATCTATCGTCCTGTCCTGGTCGATGCTGGGCACGCCCGAGCTCCTGCCCGCCGGCCACGCCCTCGGCGAGAGCGTCCTGCTGTTCCAGAAGATCGAGGACAGCGTCGTGGACGCGCAGATTGCCCGCCTCGCGGCCATCAAGGCCGAGCGCGAAGCGGCCGAGGCCGCCAAGGCCGCCGAGGAGGCCGCGAAGAAGGTCGAGCCGCAGAAGCCCGAGGTGACCTTCGACCAGTTCGGCGCGATGGACATCCGCACGGCCACGGTCCTCGCGGCCGAGCGCGTCCCCAAGACCGACAAGCTCCTGAAGCTCACCATCGACACGGGCATCGACACCCGCACGATCGTCTCCGGCATCGCCGAATACTACAGCCCGGAGGACATGCTGGGCAAGCAGATCTGCATCCTCGCGAACCTCGCCCCCCGCACCATCCGCGGCATCGAGTCCAAGGGCATGATCCTGATGGCCAAGCAGGGCGACGGCAAGATGCGCTTCATCACCCCGCAGGAAGTCGTCGCCAACGGCGCCCAGATTGGATAAACACAAATACTCCCCGATATGCAAGCAACGAAAACCATCAAGCCCCACAAGTTCTCCATCGGAAAGGCCACCTGGATTTCCCTTGGCGTCACCATCCTCACCATCATCGTGATGGCCTCCTGCTGCACGACCATCGACTCGGCGGCCGTGGGCATCAAGTTCAAGAAATGGTCTTCCAACGCGGAGCTTCGCGGCGGTGTGGAAGGCACCTGCCGCGGCTGGGTGTGGTACAACCCCATCACCGAGAGCATCTTCGAGTATCCGACTTATATCCAGCGGGTTACCTATGAACCCTTCACGGTGAACCCCAAGGACGCGGCCATCTTCTCCATGACCCCGACCCTCGCCTATCAGATCGACGAGAACAAGGCTGTGGACATTTTCGTCAAATACCGCAAGCCGGTCCGCGAACTGGAGATGGGCTACATCAACACCTGTATCTTCGAGGCCTACCGCACCTGCGCGAACAATTACACGTCCGACGAGCTGATGGCGAACCGCGCCAAGTTCGAGACCGAGGTCCGCGCGCGTCTGGACGAGTCCATGAACGCCGAAGGCTTCATCGTCCGCGAGTTCACGACGAAGATCGACCCGCCGGCTTCATTGACCGAAGCCATCAACGCCAAGAACGAGGCCGTCCAGAACGCCCTCAAGGCCGAGAACAAGGTGAAAGAGGCCGAAGCCGAGGCGAAGATCGCCATCGCGAAGGCCAAGGGTGAGGCCGAGGCGCAGAAGATCACGGGCGACGGCGAGGCCTACTACAACCGCGTGGTCGCCGCCTCCCTGAACGCCCTCCTCGTCCAGCAGTACGCCATCGAGAAGTGGAACGGCGAACTCCCGCAGTTCAACGGCTCCAGCGCCCTGCCGTTCATCAATCTGAACAAATAGCCTGTGTCGATGGTGGTCCAACGGCTGGACCACCGTCGGCAAAAACAGGGGTAAACTGCTGATGGTGGTCCCGTGACTGGACCACCATCAGCAGTTTTTATCGTCCTGGGGGAGCGATTACAGGTAAATCAGCCGGGAGAGGGTCTCCGGATCGAAGAGGCGCCGGGCCATGGCCTGCAGGGCGGCCGGGGTGACGGCTTCGATGCGGGCGCGCATTTCGGCGCTGGTGTCGATGCGGCCCCAGGCGAGGAGGCTCTTGCCCATGGACAGGCACTGCGCCTCACCGTTGTCGGAGGAGATGGCGAGCTGCCCGAGGAGCTGCTTCTTGTAAGCCTTCAGGGTGCGCTCGGAGAGCGGGACCTCGCGGATGCGCGCGAGAATCTTGTCCAGTGTCGACAGGCACCGTTCCAGGTTGGGCTTGTCGCAGCCGAAGGTGATGGCGGCGATGCCGGTGTCGGCATACTGCGTGTAGGTGCACTCCACGCCGTACACCCAGCCGTTCTTTTCGCGCAGGACCTTGTTCAGTAGGGAGTTCGACGCCGGCCCGCCGAGGATGTTGCACAGCACGGCGGCCGTGATGCGGTCCTCGCTGTCGTACAGCGACGGCGCCCGGTTGCCGATGACGGCGTTCACCTCATGGTTCCGCTTGTCCACGGTCTTGTCGAAGGGCAGATTCCCGGTCGAGCCGGGAATGACGGGAGCATTCAGGAGCTCCCGGTTATTCTTTGCGTCATCCCCGGCTTGACCGGGGATCTCTCCGAACAGCTTCTCCACCAGCCTCAGCACCCGTTTTTCCATCACTTTTTCATCCAGGTCCGCGACGACCGTGAAGGCCATGCGGGCGGGAATGAAGAAGGTGCGGGCGAAGCGGCGGAGGTCCGCCGGCTTGATGCGGCGGACGGACGCGGAGGTGCCTAGGATGGGCAGGCCCAGGGGATGTCCCTCGAAGAGCATGCCTTCGAACTTGTCGTACACGTCCTCGACCGGATTGTCCTTGTAGGAGATGATCTCGTCCAAGACGACGCCCCGCTCGGTCTCGATCTCGGCGTCGGGGAAGGTGGCCTCCGTCGCCAGCTCGAAGAGCAGGCCGGCGGCCTTCCCGAGGTCCTCCTTCAGCACGGTGGCGTGCAGGACGATCTCCTCCTTGGTGGTATAGGCGTTGAGTTCGCCGCCCAGGCGGTCCAAGTAACTGTTGATGACGGAAGCGCTCTTGCGCGCCGTCCCGCGGAACATCGTATGCTCCGCGAAATGGGCGATGCCGTTGCCGAATCCGTCCTCGTCCCGCGTCCCGCAGCGCATGCTCAGGGCGCAGTAACCGACAGCGGACCCGCCGCGCCGGACGGCGTACCGGAGTCCGCAGGGTGCCGTTCCGCTCCGCATTACCGCTTCCTTGAGATCCGTTTGAGGTCGTCCGTGAGGAAGCCGGGGGCGTTCTTCGCAGTGACCTTGTGCTTGCGGATGTAATAGACGGTGTCCGTATCGGCCTCGATGAGCATCTTGTAGCTCCAGGTGCCGGCGGAGACGGTGTAGCTGACCAGCGTGTTGTAGGTCTTGTCGGTGTAGGCCTTGTCGGCCTCGTCCTCGTCGCAGAGGATGATGTCCTCGTCCATGTACTTTTCACGTTCCTTCGTGGAGACGGACTCGGAGATGTCCTCCTTGGCGAGGTAGATGCGCTTGATCGCGCCTTTCTTGTCGAAGTGTCCGTTGAACCAGGTCATGCCGGAGTAGGCGACCTTCTCGGAGTCCATGGCCTCTGCCGTGAACTCCTGGATGCCCTTCACGAGGGCCGGGAGGAACACGAGTTCCCGCCCGGAACCGCCCTCCACGGGGCACAGGGGCAGGGAGATGACCTCGGTCCGGAGGGCGACGTTGTCACCCTTGTCAGCCCCGCCCTTCTCCAGCGTCAGGAAACGGACCATGGGCTCTTCCTCGCCCTTGGCCTGGCCGGCCGTCATGAGGAGGAAATAGTAGGTGTCCGATTTCTTGAGGGACTCGTACTCGGCCATCGAGCAGAACTCGAAGGGGGAGGCGGTCCACAGGTCCACCACCTCCTGGCGCAGCGCGCCGTCCAGTATCTCGTTCCCGCTCATCACGACCTTCGTGATCTTGTCGGAGAAGTCGGAGAACAGGTGTTTCCGGGTGGTTACCTTTCCTTGGGCAAAAAGGGCCGTGCTCACCGCGAGCAGGGCGAAAAAAAGAGTCAGTCGCTTCATGTTCATACTTCTTTGCGCTGCAAAGATAATGCTAAGGCCCATTTTTTCAAAATCGGCGGCCGTAAACAAGAGGCGGCCGGAACCCTCCGGTCCCGGCCGCCCTGTTCAGCAAGGGGGAAAGGCTACTCCCCAGGGAGGGCGTCGACCACCACCACGGGCTCAGGGCCCATCGTGAAATCCTCAGCCGCCTCATCCCATCCGTCCGGAGCCATGACACCCTCTTCGACGACGCGGGTCATGGTCGCGGAATTGGACCGCGTTCCTTTTGACCATGTCACAGATCTGGCTGTACCTTCATCATCCGTATAGTTTCCATAGAACAGGTAAGAAACATAGAGAGACGAAGTCGAAGGCGGAGTAAGCATGGCGGCATCCGGATTCGAAGCATCCAGCGTCGCACGCATCAAATCATAGGTGCCGGTGTAGGTCTTTCCGTCAGCTCTCTTGCCATACAGGTTCACGGTTGCCTCGTAGCCGGAGCTGGTCGTCGTCGTAGCAATATTCTTCTGGGCCTTGATGAGAAGGGTGCCATCTTCCTCGAAGAGTCCGAGGACTTCCCAGCTATTCCTTTTTACCAACCCCGTAATCGTATAGGAAGCGTTGTTGTTCTTGGCGGAGATGGTCCAGGTATCGGTGAAGGGCTCATCGCCGGAGGTCTCCGTTACCGTCCATTTTCCAAGCCAGGCGCTGTAGGCGGCCGTGGGCTCGTCGGACGGCTTGACATAGGTGTACTCCAACACGGCGTAATCATAGGTGAGTATCCGATTGCCGCCCGTTTGCTCCGCTTCGCGAATACCGTAGACAATGTAGACATAGTCCGTTTCATCCAGCGAGCTGAAATACAGGTTGATGTCCTTGCTCGTCCGGATGGTAACCGAGGTGGAGGGATTGACCCGGGTCCAGATGTAGGCCGCGACATCGCCGCCATAATTGTTCAGGAAGGTTTCTTTCTTCAGGTTCGCGGTCGAATAGGACGTTCCTTCAGGGACCTGGATATGGACGGCCGGGTAGAGGGTGCCATTCACATTATAGCTGGGCCTGAACGTGAGATGCCAGTCGTCGCGCTGGGTGAATTCGGGAACTTCGAATTCGACGAGGTTGTATTCGCCGGTGAAGTTGTAGTCTTCGTCCACGCCATAGACAACCATGACGTACTCGCCGCCGGGAGTAAGCCTGTTATAATAGTAATTCTTGTCCCCGGACTTGGGCGTGGTTCCACTGGCCTGTCTGTTGGGGATGTAGCTGGAAGTGAGGAAACCTTCGATGGAGCCATAATGGGAATCGAAGTAACTCTTCGTAGACAGGGAAATGTCATATAAACCGGTCGTTCCGGAAATGTTGACATAGGAATAGACCTTCTCGGCGGAAGTGCTATATGAGTCGTACACGTACTTGACCTGCCACGCCTCGTTCTTCTTCCAGGTCTCCACGGCGGCGATACGCTTGATGACGTTCTTGGTCACGGTGATCTCCTTGGATGCGACCTTCTGGAAGAGGATTTCGTTGTCAAAATCGTACAGGGAGATGACAGACTCGGCGTAGAGCTCACCGGCGGGCATCGGCACGTAGAAGGTATGGGTACCTGCCGCTTCGGGGAAGGTGATGCGCACGGACTTCTCGGAGTCCACGACGGTGTCCTCCAGTTCCTCGTCCAGGGCGTAGTTGCCGTTGATCCTGTGACCGAAGGTGGTGAACTTGAAGCTGGTGGCGTTGGCGGGGACGTTGTTGATGGTGAACTTCAGCACGCCGAACGGGTGGGTGAAGGTCATCACGCCGTCGGCAAAGGTACCGGCGAGCGGAATGACGGAAGCCGGATCGTCGCCCTCTTCCAGGTTGTAGGTGGCCGGGAAGTGAATGGTTTTCACGCCGTTGGCGTCGAAGGTATGGGCGGCATCGGCCGGATAGGCGCCGGCGACGATGGTCGTGTACCCGGCGGGCACGTTGCCCTCGAAGGTCAATGACTCATCGGCCGTGAAGGTCACGACCTGACCGTCGGTCCCGTTGGTGACATAGACGCTGATCGCGTCGCCGGCCACCCACGAGGCGGTCTTGTCGCCCTCATAGGCGGTTCTGGTGTCGCCCACGACGGCAGTGAAGCGCATCTTCACGAAACCGTCGGCAGGATTGGTGTCTTTTTCGCGGGAGCAGGAACCCAGGGCGAGGAGGAGCAGGGAAGCTCCGATAACGGAAATCTTTCTCATACGGCGTTCCTCCTTAATTCCAGGGATCATCATCTGCCGGATCGTCCAGCGATCCGATGTCGGGATTGTTCAGTCCTCCGGACTGCAGGAAATCCATTTCGAGTTCCAGGTCCTTTACCCGGTTCTCAGGGGTTAAGTACGTTTTTTTCATATACTTACTTCTGTGGGGACAGTCCACCCACATTATCGCAAAAATAAAGAATGTATGGAAAAAATCCAAGAGAATTACTAACTTTGTCATCTATGAGTCAGTATATCGTATCGGCACGCAAATACAGGCCGGACTCCTTCGAAACGTTGCTCGGCCAGGACAACATCGCCCGGACCCTGTCGAATTCCATCAAGCGGGGGCAGCTCGCCCACGCCTATCTCTTCTGCGGCCCGCGCGGGGTGGGGAAGACCACCACGGCGCGCATCTTCGCGAAGATGATCAACTGCGCCCATCCCGGGCCGGACATGGAGCCTTGCGGGGAGTGCGAGTCATGCGTTTCCTTCCAGGAAGGCCGGTCGTACTGCATCCATGAGCTGGACGCCGCCTCCAACAACGGCGTGGACGATATCAAGGCCTTGATCGAGCAGGTGCAGGTCCCGCCGCAGGTGGGCAAGTACAGCGTCTATATCATCGACGAGGTCCATATGCTGTCGCAATCGGCCTTCAACGCCTTCCTCAAGACGCTCGAGGAGCCGCCGGCACACGCGATCTTCGTCCTCGCCACCACCGAGAAGCACAAGATCCTGCCCACGATCCTGTCCCGCTGCCAGACGTACGACTTCAACCGCATCGGCATTCCCGACATGGTCCGGAACCTCCGCGACATCGCCGCCAAGGAAGGCATCACCATCGACGACGAGTCCCTGCATGTGATTGCCCAGAAGGCCGATGGCGCCATGCGCGACGCGCTCACGATCTTCGACCAGACCGTCGCCTTCTGCGGGACGGAAATCAAGTACGAGGACGTGGTCCGGAACCTCAATGTGCTCGATTACGACTATAGTTTCGGGATGGTGGAGAACTTCCTGTCCGGAAGCTACGCCGCCGCCCTGTCCTCCTTCGACGAAATCCTGTCCAAGGGCTTCAATGCCCTGCATTTCGTGGCGGCCTTGAGCTCGCACCTGCGGGACCTCGTGGTCGCCCGGACGGCCGGGCTGGACTCCCTGCTGGAGCTCCCGGACTCGCTGAAGCAGCGCTACCGCGAGCAGGCGGCCCGCTGCCCGCTGCAGTTCCTGTATGACGCCCTGAACGTCACCACGGCCTGCGAGGCCGGCTACAAGGCGGCCGTGAACCCCCGCCTTCATATCGAGTTCGCGCTGATGAAGCTCAGCTTCCTGACGGGCCGCACGGACGTGTCCACCGCGCCGCGGCCGGTCGCCGTGCCGCAGGCCGCCTCGGCCGCCGCGGCGGTTCCCGCCGCTCCGGCCGACAAGACCGCCGTCGCGCCGAAACCCGCTCCGGCGCCGGCGCCTGAGCCTGCTGCCGCTCCGGCAGCTGCTCCGGCCGCCGCGCCTGCGCGCCAGCGCCGCGCGCCCAAGACCGGATCGGCCTTGTCCATGAGCGCCATCCTGCAGGAGAAGGAGGAGAAGCCGGTGGAGGAGGCGCCCGCTGTCGTGGAGGCCGCCCTGCCGGACGACGACGCCATCCGCGCCCGCTGGAAGGATCTCCTTCCGAAGTACGAATCCCAGCCGCGCCTGGCGAGCGCCCTCGCGAAGGCGGAACTCCGGATGACGGAGGAGAACGGCGTCAAGTCCGTGTTCTTCTCGGTGTCCAACGCCGCGCAGAAGAAGTGGATCGAGGACAAGATCCTCCGCGACATGGAGGCCGCTTTCCGCGAGATCCTGAAATGCCGGAAGGTCAATCTCCACGTGGACGACATTCCCGAGGAGGAGCCCGGCGAGAAGAAACCTTACATGCCCGAGGAGAAGGCGAAGGACCTGATGGACAAGCATCCTGAAGTGAGAGCCTTCGTGGCCGACCTCGGCCTCGATACCAAATAGCCCCATACCATGAAGTTACGCGCAGAGAACTTAGTGAAGAAATACGGCGTCCGCACGGTCGTGAAGGGCGTCTCGATGGAAGTGAGCCAGGGCGAGATCGTCGGCTTCCTGGGCCCGAACGGCGCCGGCAAGACGACGAGCTTCTACATGATCACCGGCCAGATCGTCCCGAACGAGGGCCGCATCTTCATCGACGATGACGAACTCACCGGCCTGCCGATGTACAAGCGCTCCCAGAAGGGCGTCGGCTACCTGCCGCAGGAGGCCTCCGTCTTCCGCAAGATGTCGGTCGAGGACAACATCATGTCCGTGATGGAGATGACCAGCATGACCCGCGCAGAGCGGGAAGCCCGCCTGGAGCAGCTCATCGACGAGTTCAACCTCTCCAAGGTCCGCAAGTCGCTGGGCATCCAGCTCTCCGGCGGCGAGCGCCGGCGCTGCGAGATCGCCCGCGCCCTCGCCGTGGACCCGAAGTTCATCCTCCTGGACGAGCCCTTCGCCGGCGTCGACCCGATTGCCGTGGAGGACATCCAGTACATCATCGCCAAGCTCAAGTTCCGCGACATCGGCGTCATCATCACCGACCACAATGTGGGTGAAACCCTCGCCATCACGGACCGCGCCTACCTCCTGTACGAAGGCACAATCCTCCAGGAAGGCACCCCCGAGGAGCTGGCCGCCGACGACGACGTCCGCACGAAGTACCTCGGCTCCGGCTTCCGCCTCAAGCGCTCCGTTTCCGTCGAGCGCGCCCGCAAGGAAGCCCTGGCCGAAGCCGCCGCCAAGGCCGCCGCCGAAGCCCCCGCCCCCGCCGTAGAAGCCCCCGCCGCGGAAGAAAAAACGGAGCCCTCCGAATAGTTTGGCACACCGCTTGCATTATACCAAACCGGTTAGTTAAATAGTTGGTTTGGTTAATAAGGTACAATTAAGGCGAGTCGCAAGACCCGCCTCTATTGTTTTTATGACTGATGCACCTTATTCGGTCGAGCCGCCGGCATCGGCGCTGGCTGTGACGAACTTGGTTTCGCCGCGTTTGTTGACGGCCTTGATCATTATCGTATAATTATTGCCAGGAACCATTGCAACTTGGGTATTCTTGTCAGTATAATACTTGGTTGTATAGTATCCGGCACCGTTGCCTCCTGCTGCTGAGTTGATTGAATTAAGTGTCGATGTTGAAATGCTACTAGGTTCAAGCGTGGAATTATAATACTCTTCATACGTAGCACCATCTGGGAGTTCGCCAGTTGCTATAACACGTGCGGCGAGTGTTTCCGGAGTAAGGTTTGCTCCATAATAAGTATAGCTAATGCCGCCCGCGGAGCGCGTTGAGGCGGTCATTGAGAACCAGTCGGTCTTGATGTATGCGATGGCGACACCCTCGGTATCATCATCAAGGACTAGTTTGACCATCACAACATACCAGGAATCGGCCTTCAGGCCGGACATGCTGTATGGTACCGAAGATCCTGAATTGAGCTTCGAAATATTACTGGTGGTGATGGACGTACCGTTGTTGGTCTCAATGTAGTCCCCAATATCGTCGATTCCCGCAAAAACCGTTTCAGATACAGTCTTGATTTTACCGGACTTGACATTATTATTGGAAGTCTTGATGGAATAGTAAATCTTGTTAGCCGTCTTGGTGTACGATGTATTCTCTTTGACAGTGAGCCAATCGTCGGTTTTCGTCGCCGTGGACATGTCCACCGTGAACTGCGTGCCGCGATCGGCCTCAAAAGATAGCGTCCTTGAAGCGGGAATCGTGACTTTACGTGTAAATACCTCGCCGGCTTCCGTAACGACCTTGACGGTAAAAGCGTCACCAGAGCCTAGTTCGAAAGGATAGCAGCAGAAATAGGCAGTCATATCGCCCGAAATATTCTGTTCTGAATAATCGAGAGTGAGTTTGTATTTCCGAGAAGCGACACTGGATGGGGCCTGTGTCGTGAAATCATACATCGTATCGCCCGCAAGAGTCACGGATGATTCTCCATGCATCGCTGAGAATTCTATGGACGCTATCGGGCTCGTAGAAGGAAGATTTTTGAGGCGCATTTTGCCGATAGCAACTTGCCGGTAATATGCGAGTTGCACGACATATTTCCCATCAGTCTTCGTCAAGTTCTCAGCATAATTCGAGATGAGTAGATCGGCGGCAGGGTCGAAACCGGTAGCAGTAGGTTTCTGGGTGTCCGGGGTGGTGATTTTCGCACAAACGTGGCCGGAAGAAGGATCGTAGCTCTTAAAGGACGCAGAGGGGTAAACTGAAAAATAATACGAATCAGTTTCATCATCCGGGGCATTAAAACTGATTGCAACAGGTAGAAGAACTTTTGCAGCAGATTTCAATGTGTAATTCGCGGATACGCATTTCATCGTGCCATCGACCGACGCATATTGAAAAAAACTGACCTTGTCATCTTTCGACCACCTGATAGTATTTTCGTAAAACTCCGTCCTGGTGGAATTATCCGCATCGACCTGCTGGAATTCGATGGTAATAGTTCCGTCATCGGCAGGCAACTGCGATTCAACTTTATTGCAGGAAGTGAATGCAACCGCCACGCCCAAGGCCAGGGCGGTTAAACAATGGGTGTAAACATTATTTTTCATCGCAATCCTCCTGTTAATAATCAACTTCGTCAACGAAGTCATCGTCGCTATTGTAGTTCCCCGCCCTTCCGGGCTGATTCGATAAAATCGTTTTCTCGGTAGAGATCGTGAAGACTTCGCAGAGGGGAGTTTCATACTGCAGGACGCCTTCAGAAAACGAATTCATGGACTGGTCTCGCATAGTAAGTGATTAATAATATGGGTTGGTTTCCTGCAAATATAAAAAAATATCAACATTTTTTATTCCGCCCCTCAAAAAAATATCAAAAAGCATGGTCTTTTGTGGCATCATGTATAGAAATCCTAAAACAATTGTTTGCTAATTCTGTATGGCAATTACATAGAAATAGCGAAAAGCATCTCTATAGTTTTTATGGACCCGCCGACACGGAGGGTTGGAACCATTGCTCTTGCAACTTTCATATTATCAACTACTTATAAATGGAATGGTTCCCATCCCTTCTTCCTTCTGGCAGGTTTGGAACCTGCTAATTTACATCACCTTGTTATTCAGTTACTTATAGGGAGTCTGGCTCCAAACCTGTGTATCGTCCTGAAATTGGTTTACCAAACTGCCCGTCCGTCCGGCTATCCGTTTACCAGGGGTCTGTCGTAGTGTAATTCTTATCTTGTTGATAATGAGATGGTTACAAGGCGACCATCGGCAGACCCTACGAAAAACAGCGGGGTCTGCAGGTTCTTGTTTCGTAAGGTGATGGTAATAAAGCAGTTATGAGAGATCGGCCTGCAGACCCCCCGTAACGTCCTGAAAAAAGTTTACCAGAGCCCATGCCGAGCCCCCGGGAGGGGGCGGAAAGGCCTCCCTACAGCCCCCGGACCGCTCCGGCGACCATTTCCAGGAGCCATTGGGGCGTGGAGGTGGCGCCGCAGACGCCCACGCGGTCGCCGTCGCGGACCCAGGCGGGGTCGATGTCGGCGGGGGCGCCGATGCGGTAGGAGCGCGGGTTCACGCGGTGGCACAGGTCGAAGAGGACGCGGCCGTTGGAGCTGGATTCGCCCGCGACGAAGAGGATGAGGTCGTGGGCGCGGGCGAAGGCGGCGAGGTGCTCGTGCCGGTTCGCCACCTGCGCGCAGATGGTGTCATGGACCGTCACCCGGGTGCCGAGGGAGCGCACGCGGTCGCAGATTTCCGCGTATTCCGCCGGGCTCTTGGTGGTCTGGGAGAAGATTTCCACGGGCTGGGAGAAGTCGATCTCCCCGAGGCGCTCCTCCAGCATCGCGCGGTTTTCCACCACGATGGCGTCGCCGTCCACCTGGCCCAGCAGGCCCAGGACCTCGGCGTGGCCGATCTTCCCGAAAATGAGCAGCGTCCCGTGCAGGCCGTCCGCGTGCAGGCGGACATAGGCCTCGCGGATGTGTTCCTGGAGCTTGAGCACCACGGGGCAGGTGCAGTCGATGACCGTGAGGCCGCGGCCGCGGGCGGCGGCGTATGTGGATGGCGGCTCGCCATGGGCCCGGATCAGGACGGTCTCGCCTTCGGGGACGTCGGGGATGGACGCGACCGTCCGGAGCCCTTCCGCGCCGAGGCGGTCGAGCTCGGCTTCGTTGTGGACGATGGCGCCGAGGGAATAGAGGTGGTCGCTTTCCTGCAGGAAGCGCTCTGCCTGGGAAATGGCGCGGATGACGCCGCCGCAGAAGCCGGACCGGCTGTCGGTTTCGACCGTTACCATGACAGGGCCGGGGCCTCGAGGATGCCGAACTTGCCCTGGATGACGCCCAGGCACCAGACGAGCTCCTCGTGCAGGGTCATGTGGGTATTGTCCATCACAAAGGCATCCTCCGGCTGCCGCAGGGGTGAGGTTTCCCGGTGGGAGTCGATGTAGTCGCGTTCCGCGAGGTTCTTGACGACATCCTCGAAGACGGGGGTTTCGCCCTTCTCCACCATTTCGTCGTAGCGGCGCAGGGCGCGGACTTCGGGATCCGCGGTCATGAAGACCTTCAGTTCCGCGTTCGGGAACACGGTAGTGCCGATGTCGCGGCCGTCCATGATCACGCGGCCGCCCTCGGAGAAGGCGCGGAGCTTGCGGTCCACGTAGTTCCGCACGAACGGGATGGCCGACACGGGGCTCACGTGCGAGGACACGGCGAGGGTGCGGATCTCCGTTTCGATGCAGCGCTCGCCGAGGTACAGGCAGGTTTTCCCGTCTATGTTGCGGAAGTGCAGGTCGAGATCCTCCACGACGGCCTTCAGGGCCGCTTCGTCGATGGCTCCGTCCTCCGCGATCATCCCGTTCTCCATGGAGAAGAGGGTGACGCCGCGGTACATCGCGCCGCTGTCCAGGTACAGGAATCCGAATTCCTTCGCGACCATTTTCGCGAAGGTGCTCTTGCCGGTGGCCGAGAAGCCGTCAACGGCGATGATGATGTCAGGAACGTTCATAATCTTTCAAGGATCAATCTTACAAATGTAGTAAAAAAGTCCGTATATTTGCATAAATGTTTCGAGAGTATGAAGATTCTGATTGTTGACGACGAGCGCTCCATCCGCAACTCCCTCAAGGAGATCCTGGAGATGGAAGAATACCAGGTGGACACCGCCGAAAACGGCGCTGACGCCTGTGAAATGGCGGAAAAGGAGAAGTACGACGCCATCTTCTGCGACATCAAGATGCCCGGGATGGACGGTACCGAAGTCCTCCAGAAGCTCATCGCCGACGGCGTGGAGACCCCGGTCGTCATGATCTCCGGCCACGCGGACATCGACACGGCCGTGGACTGCATCAAGAAGGGCGCGTTCGACTTCATCGGCAAGCCCCTGGACCTGAACCGCATCCTCATCACGATCAAGAACGCCACCGACAAGGCGAACCTCGTCACCCAGACCAAGATCCTCAAGAAGAAGGTCTATGGGCAGGAGATGGTGGGCCAGTCCGAGGGCATGCGGCACATCCGCGACATGATCGACAAGGTCGCCCCCACCGACGCCAGCGTCCTCATCACCGGCCCCAACGGCTCCGGCAAGGAGCTCGTCGCCCGCAGCCTCCACCAGCTCTCGCAAAGGTCCATGATGCCGTATGTGGAGGTGAACTGCGCGGCCATCCCCTCGGAACTCATCGAAAGCGAGCTCTTCGGCCACGAGAAAGGCTCCTTCACCTCGGCCATCAAGCAGCACAAGGGCAAGTTCGAGCAGGCCGACGGCGGCACCCTCTTCCTGGACGAGATCGGCGACATGTCCCTCGCCGCGCAGGCGAAGGTCCTCCGCGTCCTGCAGGAGCGCAAGATCTCCCGCGTGGGCTCGGACAAAGATATTACCGTCAATGTCCGCGTGGTCTCCGCCACGAACAAGAACCTCGCCGAGGAAATCAAGAAAGGCACCTTCCGCGAGGACCTCTACCACCGCCTCAGCGTCATCGTGATCAAGGTCCCCACCCTGGACGAGCGCAAGGACGACATCCCCCTGCTCATCAACCACTTCCTGGACCAGATCTGCTCCGAAACCGCCATGCCCCGCAAGGAATTCTCCCCCGAAGCCATCGACATGCTGGTGCAGAAATCCTGGACCGGCAACATCCGCGAACTCCGTAACGTCGTCGAGCGCCTCCTCATCCTCGGCTCCAATCCGGTGAGCGTGAAGGATATCGAGGATTATGTGATCTGATTGAGAAACTGCTCCGGTTGCAGCCCAGTCGCCTCAGCGGCTTGTTCGGTCGTGTACCCCAGTTGCTGAACCATTTGCCTGGCTGTTGCCGCCAGGGCTTCCCGGGCGACGGGTGTCCACCTCGCCGGGGGCGGGTGCCCGCGGGGTGGCTTTGAGGGGTTGGAGACCTTGCGTTTTGTAAAAGATTGGTAGTGAACGGGTTGTAAAATGCCGGGCTCCCAACCTGCCAAATTGGGCGGGGGTTGGGAGCTTGGTTGTTTGAAACATGTTGATAATCAGTGTGTTACAAAGTAACTAGTGCCCAACCCCGGTGAACTGGGGCCAGGACGCTCCTACCCACAAAGCTATCCTGCCCAGGAGGGTGGGATAGTTTTGTGAAAACTGGGGTTTGTAAATATTTGGATTTTCCGAATCCGTGGCTGCTATTATCCCTTTGCTGCACGAAATGGTAAAAATGGGTTGAATCTCAGTGAATTATTTCCTAACTTTGCCCCGTTAGTAGGATTAATCACTCAACCCCTGGATTATCATGACAGCAAAACACACTTCGGGTTCGCGTCCGTTGGCGTACGAATGCCCGCTGGCGGAGGAGATTCTTGTCTCTTTCGAGGAGTGCATCCTGAGCAACACGACGAAATCTACCTTGGATGACCGGATCATTGGAACTTCCGGAACCTCCGGCGCGCCGGACGATCCGAATGATTTCGACGGCGGCACCATCGACCTTTAATCCCGGCGCCTTATGAAGAGGATTCTTTATCTTGCTGCGGCCTTGATAACTGTCGCGGCCTGTGGCCGGGAGCCGGCCGTCACCGAGAAGCCTTCGGAGGAGCCGGAGGTGGGCGAGAAGCTGCTGGACGTGACCTTGATCGCCGGCAATCCGGAGACTCGCACGGAGGTATTCTTCGATCCGGAAGTGAACCAGTTCCGTCCTTTTTGGTCGGCGGGCATGGAAACCATCGAACTGGGGAATTTGAATCCGGGTAATCCCGAATTTGATTCTGATGGATATTACTATCCTGATGGTCGTCTATTTTCCGCTACGGCGGATTCGCGTTCGTTTTCGCGTGCGTTTACCGGTTCGGCTCCTGCCGGAACGTACGTGGCGTATTATCCTGCATGGCATGACTCTGTCTATGATGAAGATGACAATGTAGTGCAAGATTCTTATGGCGCCTATATCGGCTTTGACAGGGCTTTGACCCCCACTGTTGAGGGGTGGGTCCAAACCGTCCAGCATCCTCGTCGGGATTCCTTTGACCCGAAGTCGGATTTCTTGGTCTCAGCCCCGATAGAAATCGCGGAGGGACAGACGACCGTCAATGTGGCGTTCTCCCGGCCGGTCGCGATCGTCCGGGTGGTCCTGCAGGACAAGCAGGGCGCCGGCTCGGCGTTCCCGCTCGCCGGCCAGCATGTCCGCCAGGTTATTTTGGTCGCTCCGGCCGACGGTGAAGGTGAAAATGAGACCAGAACGCCCCTGTCCGGAATTGTAGATTGCAGTTTTACAGGGGACGGTTCAGACCTTGCCATTCAGTATTGGGGCAGTGAATACGTCATCGCTGAATACACGGACGAGACGACATACATCATCGAGGAAGAGGGGGCGGCCACTTTCTTCGTTACTCTTCCCGCCATTTTGAAGCAGACGGACAACCCGCTGTACATCCAGGTCGTAACCGACGACTACATCATCGAACGTAACATCATCCTCCCGGCGGACGTCGCCTTGCAGCCGTCCCGCATGACCACCCTCAACATAGGCCTGTTCGACGACGGCGTGAATGGAACCAGCTATCTGCGGTACGGCCTTTCTTTCTTGGCAACGTGGGAAGACAGTGGAGACTTCTATGAAGATGTCCCGGTGGAATCTCTGACCATTGAAATCGGAAAGGATATCTATTTGGATATCGAACCTGTCAATATGGATCTTCCTGGGGACTTTGAAGAAATTGCTTTAAATTCAAGCGGTTCTGAGGCGTTCCGCATGAATTTGTCTCAGGTCTGGTATGATTCCGACCAAGGGATTCGCAGGATCATTCTTCATGGGATCAAACCGGGTGATGGGGTGCTTACCGTATCGCTGCCTGAAGGATATACCAAGTCCATTCCCGTGACGGTGGTTCTCGGTGCCGGAGACCGGTCCCTGGAAGGGAATTTTGGTGAGGACAATAAGCCCGGCGGCGGCATCAACGCTGATAACTATGTCGAAGGAGGGACGTATTGATATGAAAAAGCAAGTTCTTTATATGCTGGCCGCGCTGGGTATCGTGGCGGCCTGCTCCCGGGAAATGGTCCCCGAAACCGTCGACACCCGTGATTCGAATGCAACGACCGTTACGGTCGTGGCCAAAATGGCCGGGACCCGGACCACGATGGAAGAAGGCGAGGGATCATTCAGTTTCAAGTGGAAGGCGGGAGACCGCATTGCACTTATCGAGGGGTGTCCGGCCCTGTCTTATGATGCCTGTGAGACTTATAAATCAAATCGTTTGACCGCGGATGCGGAGGAGGCCGTGTTTACCGTAAACCTGGAAGAAAGAGAGAGTCTTCCGGGCCGCCTTTCCTATACCGCCATGTATCCTCCGCATGAGGATAATGACTGGGAATATCCGCTCGGGTACTACAATGAACACGGACAGCTTTATCTCGGTCTGGAGTTCCCGACCATTCAGCATCCTTCCGTCAATTGTTTCGATCCGAAGGCGGACCTGCTGCTTTCCAAGGCTGTCTATATGGACCGCCGTCCAGGGGATGAGGTCCAGATGACTTTCGAGTTCGCCCGGGTAGGAACCATCGTGAAAATGGTTCTCACCGGTCTTCCGGCCGGCGCTGTCATCGAGAGCGGACAGATCGATTTCGGGCGTCAGGCCGGCTATCATCTGGAGTATTATCCCGCCGAGATGCTCGTGAAAGGCACGGATGGCACCGACGCCATCCAATTCGACTACACGCATTTGCCGGCCGGGGGCCTTGTCGTCGGCCAGGATGGATGTGCCGTCGTGTGGCTGCGGTGCATGTCTGGTGTTTCCAGGGTTATCGATTTACAGTTGGATGGGGTTACGCCCGGTGTGCAATCCTCGTGGTTCAAGCATCGTAAGATTTCCTTCCGGGCCCTTGCGGAGCAGAAAAAACTTGATTTTATGGAAGGCGGGCTGACTACCTTCAATGTCAAGTTCTCCAATCCCGACGTCGAGAATCCGGATCCGGAAACCGTCTACTATTATACCAATCCCGCCACGAACGGCACGAACGGACTGACCGTTTCCTGGCCGGCTTCCGACGATCCGGACCTGTACACCTATGAGATTTTCCTGATGGACGAGGATGACCAGCGGCATTATTTCAATGCGCCGCTGACGCTTACTCCGGACGGAACGCGGTGGGAGGCGGTCATCGGCCAAGGATTGTCGGCCGGAGAGTACACGCTCTATATCCGCGCTTTTGCGGTGCCCGGCAAGGTTTCCCAGCCGGATTACTTAGAGTGCAATCTGGACATCGCTCTTCCTCTCCACCAGACCATTACGGGCGGGATGCTCCCCGAGACAGGTTATCAGGATTATAACTACGAGTTCTCGTACCAAAGCATCACATATGGATACCGGAATATGTATTACAGTACAGGATGGAACGCTTCCCCCAGCCGGGAACAGACATGGGCCTTCTGGACGAAGAATCCGCTTCATCTGGGCACGGTGTTGGTGACGCCTCGCAATAATAATACGGCGGAATTCCAAGTCTATGCTTCTGACGAGCCGTATGTCGACGGCCATCCCCACGAATCCGAGGAGCCTCTTCCTTATACCCTGGTTTATGGAAACAAACAATTCCAAGCCGATGGGAAGGCCTATCTGCTGATAGAGAGCCGGGAAAGCATCTGGTTGGACAGGATTGACTTTGACTATTATCATTGATCTTCCATAGGCGGGCCGGGTGCCCGCCTTTCTTTTTCCCGGACGCGGTCGGTGTGCTCGGGAGATTCCCGGTCGAGCCGAAAATGACGGTAGGGGACCGGAAATGACGGTAGGGGACCGGGAATGACGGGAGGGGTTGGGAACCTTTCGCTTTGTAAGAGATTGGTAGTAAGTGAGTTGTAAAATGCCGGGCTCCCAACCTGCCAGATTGGGAAGGGGTTGGGCGTTGGGCTGTTTGAAACTTGCTGATAATCAGTGTGTTACAAAGTAACTGGTTCCCAACCCCGGTGAACTGGGGCCAGGACGGGGTGCGGGGTGTTCGGGAGATTCCCGGTCGAGCCGGGAATGACGGGAGGAGGGATCGGGCGTGGCTTGCGGTCCCGGAGCTGGGACGATGGGCACGAAAAAGCGGGGGGAAACGTGACTTGCCTCCCACGTGATGGGACGATGGGCACGATGGGGACGATGGGCGGGAGGTGCAAAACGCGCGCACAGCCCCTGAACCCACGAAAAAAGCCGGCCCGGGAGGGTCGGCTTCGTCGTCTTAAAGCGGAAAACTTATTTCACGCGCTGGCCGTAGGAGCGGTCGGTGGTGTTGACGGTGATGACTTCGCCGGTCTCGATGAAGAGGGGAACCATGATCTTGGCGCCGGTCTCCAGGGTGACTTCCTTGAGGGCGGAGGTGGAGGCGGTGTTGCCCTTCACGGCGGGCTCGCTGTAGGTGACTTCGAGGGTCACGTAGGTGGGGAGCTCGCAGGTGAGGCAGCGCTCCTCGGGCTCGGTGAGGAACATCATCTCCACGCGCTGGCCTTCCTTCATGAGGTCCGCGTTCTCCACGACGTCGTGGGGAAGGGTGATCTGCTCGTAGGTCTCTTCGTGCATGAAGTTGAAGGCCTCGCCGTCATCGTACAGATACTGGTAGGGGCGGCGCTCCACGGTGATGGTGTCGAGCTTGACGCCCGCGGTGAAGGTGTTCTCCAGGATGCGGCCGTTTTCGAGGTTGCGGAGTTTCGTCTTGACGAAGGCGGGACCCTTGCCGGGTTTCACGTGCTGGAAATACACCACGACGCAGGGCTTGCCGTTGAACATGATGTACATTCCGTTCTTGAGGTCAGCTGTTGTTGCCATAAATATAGTTTTAATCGTTAAAAATCGTCGGTCTCACAATTCAACCCACAAAAATAACGATTTACAAGGTTTTATGCAAATTTTCGTTAATAGACCGCGGTTTGCCGGTCGATTTTGAACTGCTGGATCTGGTAGGTCCCGTCCGCCTTGGAGGAGACGAAGATGGTGACGACGAAGACTTCGCCGCCGGCGCTGAGCTGGCCCAGGGCGTATTTCATGTTGGAGCGGGAGGCCTTGTGGGAGATGTCGAAGGAGCGCGGGGTGTAGGCGTCGAAGAAGGTCTTGACGATCTGGCGGGCCTGGGTCTTGGAGCAGTTGCGGGTGGAGGAGATGATGGAGACTTCCAGATTGTCGGCGAACCAGGCGGAGAGGCTGGAGGCGTCCCCTTGGGCAATGTATTTGCCGATGGGGACGAAGACGTCGTAGCCTTTGTCCTGGGCGGAGAGCCCCGTAACGGTAAGCAGCAGGAGGGCTGCAAGCGTTGTGAACAACCGTTTCATCGGCGTTTATTGCTTGCAAATACCGAGCCGAAAGCGTATCTTTGCGAAAGAATGGACGTCAAACTCGTGACAGTCGGCCGGACCGACGTGCAGTGGGTGAAAGACGGCCTGGACCTTTATGTGTCCAGGCTGAAGCACTATGTGCCCTTCTCCGTCGTGGAAATCCCCCAGCTGAAGAACGTATCGGCCTTCACGCAGGAGCAGATCAAGGAGAAGGAAGGGGAGCTGATCCTGAGGCAGGTGGCCCCCGGCGACGCCGTCGTCCTGCTGGACGAGCGCGGCAAGGAGTACCGGTCCGTCGAGTGGGCGGACTGGATCCGGCAGCGGCTCGCGCGCGGCGGGAAGTCGCTGGTGTTCGTCATCGGCGGCGCCTACGGATTCTCCAAGAAAGTCTATGACCGGGCCGAAGGCCTCGTCTCCCTGTCGCGGATGACGTTCTCCCACCAGATGGTGAGAACGATTTTTGCAGAGCAGCTGTACCGGGCTTTCACCATCATCAAGGGGGAGCCCTATCACCATGAGTAAGACCCTCCGCATACGGTTCTGGGCGGGGGTGGCGGTCGTTTCCGTCGCCCTGGCGCTGCTGGTGGCCTCCCTGTTGGCGAACCAGTCGCACCCGGACACCGCCTCCACGGCCCGCGACCTCGGCCGCCGGGTGGAGAAGCGGCTCGCCCTGCTGGACGACTATGCCCGGCAGGCCCTGGAGGCCGATCCGGTAGCCTGGCTCCGCCTGGAGGACTTGCCGGAGGACATGGTCGTGTACCGGTACCGGGAGGACACCCTCCAGTCCTGGGCCCATCAGTTCCCGCTCCGGAACGACGACATCCGCCCCCGGACCCTCATCCAGCGGCTGGGTGACGGCCGCAGCAACGCGGCCTCGCCGCTCGCCGCGCTATCGTCGGCCGTGACCTATGTCAATTACGGCCCGAAGTGGTTCCTGGCCCGCTCCATCCGGGAAGGGGACCTCACCGTCATCGTGGGCCTGGAAGTGATCAACGAGCTGAAATCCAGCCCCTTCAACGGGGTGAATCCGCGCTTCCGCCTGAGCGACCGGTATTCGGTCCAGCCGCTCACGGCGAGCGTGGGCGTCCCCGTGGTGGCGAACGGGGCGCCGGTGTTCAAGATCGCGGCGGAAACCGTCTCCGAGCCGGAACGCCTCAATGTCGTCCTGTTCTGGCTGTCCATCATCCTGTTCCTCGCCGGGACGCTCCTCCTCCTGAACGTGAAGCCGACGGTCCCTGCGGCTCTGGCGGCCGGCCTCCTCCAGACGGCGTTCATCGGCGGAATCTACCTGTACGGCCGGCAGCTCGGGCAGGCGTCTCAGCTGTTCTCCCCGTTGCTCTATGCCGACGGCCCCTTCTTCTACTCGCTCGGGGCGGTCGTGCTGGTGAACCTGCTCATCACCGCCCTCGTCCTTTCGCTGTACTCCATCCGCTGGACCCTGCTGCGCCGGTTCCGCCGGAAGGACGCGCGCGTGCGGGGCATCGTCGTGGTCGTCGCGGACGTGGCCCTCATCGTCGCCATCTGCCTGTACATCCATACGACCTTCAAGAGCATCGTCTTCAACTCCGGCATCTGCCTGGAACTCTATAAGGTCAATCTGATCGACGGCTATACGGCGGTCGTGTACCTGTCCTTCCTGGCCCTGACGCTCACCATCCCGCTGCTGTTCCAGCTGATTTCCCCGCTCCTGCGCCGCCTGACGGGGTTCCGCTACGACATCTTCTCGCGGACCGGGCGGCTGGTGTTCGCCGTCGTCGCCGGCGCGTACTTCGCGGTCGCGTCCTCCATGTACGGCTTCCAGAAGGAGAAGAACCGGGTGGAAGTGTGGGCGAACCGCCTCGCGATGGACCGGGACATCAGCCTGGAACTCCAGCTGCGGGCGGCGGAAGGCGCCATCGCGGGCGACTCCGTGATTGGCGCGCTCTCCCTGCTGGACAACAGCCACGAGATGATCCGGGGGCGTCTGGTGAACTCCTACCTGACCCGGATTTCCCAGGATTACGACATCTCCGTCGTCAACGTCACCCCTTCGCTCGCGGCGGACTTCCTGTTCAACATGCGGATCCGGAGCGGGGTGCGCCTCGCGGACAATTCGCATTTCTTCTACAGCACCGGCACCAACAGCCGGGCGCAGTATTCCGGCCTGTTCACCTATTTCAACAACGATTACGGTTCGTCCTCGATCCTGGTGCTGGTGGAATCCAAGTCCAACCGGGAGGACCGCGGCTACCTGAGCCTCCTGGGCCTGAACGAGCCCGGCCGCGTCTCCATCCCGCCGTACTATTCCTACGCCCGGTACGTGGACGACCACCTGGTGCTGTACAAGGGCGATTTCCCGTATGCGACCGTGATTTCCGACCGGTTCCGCCAGGTCGTCGGGGCGGTCGGAGAGGGGAGTGTCGTCCTGGACGGTTACATGCATTTCCTGCAGAAGGTGTCGGATGACGAGCTGGTGGTGATTTCCCGTGAGAAGACGGAACTCCTCAACTACATCGTGGAAGCCGTCCTGTTCGGGATCGTCGCCTACCTGCTGCTCACCCTGCTGGGCTTCCGCCCGCTCCGCAACCGCTCCGGCGAGCGGAACTATTACCGCACCCGGATCAACGTGGTGCTGTACATGTCCCTGATCCTCACCCTCGTGGCGATGGCGGCGTTCAGCGTGTACTTCGTGTACCGCCGCAACAACGCGGACCTCCAGAGCATCATGACCTCCCGGATCACGACGCTGCAGTCCATGCTGCAGGGCGGCCTGCGCGGCGCGGCGAACGAGGACGACCTCCGCTCCCAGGCGGCGAAGAACGCCGTGGAGATCGCCGGGAACGACCTCAAGTGCGACATCACCCTGTTCACGCCGGACGGCCGCATGGTCCTGTCCACCACGCCGGAGATCTATGACCGGATGGTGGCCGGCTGCCGGATCGCGGAGGAGGCCTACTACAGCATCGTCCTCCAGCACAGGCGGTTCAGCATCGAGCTGGAGCGGTGGGGCAACCGCCGTTTCTATGCCCTCTACGCCCCCATCCTCAATGCGGACGGCAACATGGTCGCCATCGCCTCCACGCCTTACACCGACCAGAGTTACGACTTCGAGAACGAGGCCCTCGTGCACATCGCCTCCATCATCACGGTGTTCCTGCTCCTGCTGATGATCGCCCGCGTGGTCACGGTCGCGGTCATCGGAAGGATGTTCCGGCCGCTCAGCGAGATGGGCCGCAAGATGAAGGTCTCCGACGTGGACCACCTCGAGTACATCATCTACGACCAGGAGGACGAGCTGACCTCCCTCGTGCGGGCCTACAACCTGATGGTCCACGACCTGTCGGATTCCACCCGGCAGCTGGCCCAGGCCGAGCGCGACAAGGCCTGGAGCGCGATGGCCCGCCAGGTGGCCCACGAGATCAAGAACCCGCTCACCCCGATCAAGCTCCAGCTCCAGATGCTTATCCGGATGAAGCAGGCCGGACGGCCGGGCTGGGAGGACAAGTTCGAGGAAGTCTCCTCCACCGTCCTCGAGCACATCGACATCCTGGCGGACACCGCCAACGAGTTCTCCACCTTCGCCAAGCTCTATTCCGAGGAGCCCGTCCGGATCGACCTGGACGCCCTCATCCGGGAGGAAGTGTCGATGTTCTCCGCTCGGGAGGACATCTCCTTCCAGTATTACGGGCTGGAAGGCGCCGAGGTGTCGGGCCCGAAGCCGCAGCTCACCCGCGTGCTGGTGAACCTGGTGACGAACGCCGTCCAGGCGCTGGAAGGCCGGGAGAACGGCCAGGTCGTGGTCTCCCTCCGCCACTCCGTGAAGGACGGCTTCTACGACATCGTGGTCGAGGACAACGGCCCCGGCGTGAAGGAGGAGAACCGCGCGAAGCTGTTCACGCCGGACTTCACCACCAAGTCCCACGGAACGGGCCTCGGACTGGCCATCTGCCGCAATATCGTGGAACGGTGCGGCGGCGAGATCGGCTACTCGAAATCTTTCACCCTCGGGGGCGCCTGTTTCACTGTCCGCTATCCCAAATTATTGAAATAATTTGTACCTTTGTGCCGGAAAACGAGAGAGACCATGAAGATCAGGACCGCCATATTTTCCGGCAGCAGCACGAAGGTGGAGCAGAAACCCGCGCGGAAGCTGCCTGAATTCGCCTTCATCGGCCGCTCCAACGTGGGCAAATCCTCGCTCATCAACTCCCTGACCGGGAACTCCAAGCTGGCGAAAACCTCCCAGACCCCGGGCAAGACGCAGCTCGTGAACCATTTCCTCATCAACGACAACTGGTATCTCGTGGACCTTCCCGGCTATGGGTACGCCCGGCTGCCGGACAAGGAGCGCGCGAAGCTCCGCCACATCATCTGGGACTACGTGAACCGGAGCGAGGAGCTGGTGATGCTTTTCGTCCTCCTGGATTCCCGGCACGACATGCAGGAGGTGGACCTCCGCTTCATCGCCGAGCTGGGGGAGAAGGGGATTCCCTTCGGCCTCATCTTCACCAAGGCGGACAAGCAGGGCACCAACGTCACGGCCGCGCAGGTGGACAAGAACAAGGCCCGCCTGCTGGAGGAGTGGGAGGAACTGCCCCCGGTTTTCGTCAGCTCCTCCGTGAGCGGACTGGGAAAGGAAGAGATTCTCAACTATATCGGAACCGTACTCCAAAACTTATGATAAACGAAGTCCATAAGCACAGGATGGCCATTTTCACCTGTGAAGCCACCCGGTATTTCTCCGAGAAGGTGGTCGCGGCCATGAACCGGCTCAAGGGGCCGGAAGATCCGGAAGTGGTGCTCGGTCCGCTCGAGGTCACCCATTTCAGCGATGGCGAATTCGTGCCTTTCTACGCGGAAAGCGTGCGCGGGGCCACCTGCTTCGTCATCCAGTCCACCTTCCCGCCCACCGACAACCTGATGGAACTGCTCCTGTCCATCGACGCGGCGAAGCGCGCCTCCGCGAACAAGGTGATCGCCGTGATCCCGTACTTCGGCTGGGCCCGCCAGGACCGCAAGGACAAGCCGCGCGTGTCCATCGGCGCCAAGCTGGTGGCGAACATGATCAAGGCCGCCGGCGCTGACGCCCTGATGACCTGCGACCTCCACGCCGACCAGATCCAGGGATTCTTCGACCTCCCGGTGAACCACCTGTATGCGAGCTACGACTTCCTGGGTATCCTCAAGAAGATGCAGAAGGCCGATCCGGAACGCTTCACCATCGCCGCGCCTGACATGGGCGGCGCGAAGCGGGCCAACGCCTACGCCAAGAACCTACACTGCCCGGTGGTGATCTGCCACAAGACCCGCGCGCGGGCCAACGTGGTGGAGCGCATCGTGCCCATCGGCGAGGTCGAAGGCCGTGACATCGTGATCATCGACGACATCATCGACACGGCCGGCACCCTGACCGCCGCCGCGAACGAGCTGGTGAAACGGGGCGCCCGCAGCGTCCGCGCCTTCGCCACGCACGCCGTCCTGTCCGGTCCCGCCTACGAGCGGATCGACGCCTCCGCCCTGTCCGAGGTGTACGTGACCGACACCATCCCCCTGAATCCCGAGAAGCGGGCCCTCCAGGGCAAGATCCGCGTGGTCTCCCTGGCCGAGACTTTCGCCCGGATGATCCTCCGCGTGTACAATTACGAACCCATCTCCTCCGAATTCCCGCTCTAAAGGATGAAAACCTTCCTCGCCGCCCTGGTCTTCGTGGGACTCGCCGTCCTGCTGCTGGGGGTGAATATCTTCTTCTTCCGACGTCCCTTCCCGGACGGAGAGATATCCACCAACCCGGAGATGCGCAAGCGGGGAATCAAGTGCGCGAAGGAGGAAGAGCTGGAGATGCTCGCGGCACGGAAGGGGAAGAAGGTCTGCGACGGAAACTATTCGGATGCGTGCGCATCCTGCGGTCTGTACCGGAAAGATTAGCATGAGAGAAAACCGCACATACAAAGGTCATGTCTTGAGCAGGATGGTTCGCATCCTGCTCAAGATTGTCTATTCCGTACTGGTTTTGCTCTTCCTGGCGGTCCTTGTCACCTCTGTCAGCCCCATTTACGACTTCCGTGAGCCGCAGCCTTTCAGCGGCCCGGACATCTTCAATCCCTACCGGAACCTGGACACGGCGAACTGCTGGAAACGGACGAATCTCCACACCCATACCCGTGTCAAGGGTCCATTCCCGCCGAACGAATGTGAGCTGTGGCCGGACGAGACTTTTGCCGAATATCAGCGCTTCGGGTACGACATCGTCACCTTCTCCAACCACAACGAAATCACCACTCATCCGTTCGATTCCACCCTCCAGGTCAATGTGTACGAGCAGGGCTACAGCCCCTTCAAGTTCCACAAGCTGGTGTTCGGGGGCGACCGGGTGGTCCATTACGACCCGCTCCTCCCGCTGCTGGCCTCCCAGAAGCAGTTCGAGCTGGACCGGCTTGCGAAGCATTCGGACTTCATCCAGATCAACCATCCCTACCGGACCGTGGGCATGTCCCGTCGCCACATGGAGGCGCTTTCCGGCTACGAGATCATGGAGCTGGACACCGGGATCAGCACGGAGAACGAGTATTGGGACTGGGCGCTGAGCGCCGGCCACTACAGCTTCTGCCTGGCGAACGACGACTTCCACCACATCGACAATTCCGTGAACATCGCCGTCCGCTGCAATTTCCTGTGCACGCCTTCCGGGCGCTATGAGGACTTGAAGAAAACCCTCCTCGGCGGTGGCTTCTATGCGATGCGGGTGCCGGATTTCGGCCACGGCGACTGGGACGTCAAGTACGAGAAGAACCGGGACCTCCCGTTCGTGAAGGCCATCGGCCTCCGCGGGGATACGGTCCATATGACCCTGTCCGAACCGGCCGACAGCATCCGCGTGACCGGCCAGGACCACCGGACGCTCGCCCTCGTGGAGCGCTGCGACAGCATCGCCTACCGGATGCGTCCGGAGGATGCCTACGCCCGCCTGACGGCCTTCTTCCCGGAAGGCGAAGTCATCTATTCCAACCCCTTCGCCCGGTATGACGCGGCCCTCGCGGACAGCCCCTTCGACGACACGCCCCAGCGGGTGAGCCTCGTCTGGACCATCCTGTATAACCTGCTGCTGCTCGTCCTCTTCGGAGAAACCGTGCGGCTGTGGCTCAAATACCTGCTTAAACGATGAACAAACCCGATAGGAAAGTCTCCCTGGCGGTCTGGAGCCTCGTGCTCGCCGTATTCACGCTCGTAGCGTTCCACGTGCCGTTCTTCCGGCACCTGTTCGCGAACGTGGAGGCGGGTACGAACGGCGTCGTCATCGCCGTGACGGCGGCCCTCCTGCTGCTCGTGCTGGACTTTCTGCTTTACTACCTGCTGGTCTGGCTGCTCCGCTTCGTGGGCAAGGGCATCGTGGCGTTCACCCTGTTCGGGGACGCCGTGATGCTCTATTTCGTGAACAACTACGACGTGCTCGTGACGGACGAGATGATGGGGAACGTGTTCCGGACGCAGTACTCCGAGGCGTCGGGCTTCTTCTCCTTCTCGTTCATCCTGTACATCCTCCTGCTGTGCGTGGTGCCTTGCATCTACGTCTTCGGGCGGAAAGTGGAATACGGCTCCTGGAAGCGGCTCCTGGGCTGGCTCGGCGGCTGCGTGGCGGCCCTCCTCGTGCTCGTGTTCGGGAACATGAAGAACTGGCCCTGGATCGACCGCAACTCCACGGAACTCGGCAGCCTCCTGATGCCGTGGTCCTACATTGTCAATTCCTTCCGCTACCAGGCCGCCGAAAAGCGGAAGAACGTCCAGGAAACCCCGCTGCCGGACGCGACGCTGACGGACGACAGTCCGGCCGTGTGTATCCTCGTCATCGGCGAGTCCGCCCGCCGGGACCATTTCTCCCTGTACGGCTATCCCAAGGAGACGAACCCGTACACGGTGAAGGATACGGTCAAGGCCTACGTGGCCGATGCGTCCGCCACCTATACCGCCGCCGGCGTGAAAGCCATCCTCGAGTACAAGGACACGGACGAACTCTACGAGATCCTCCCGAACTACCTGTACCGGACCGGCATCGACGTGTTCTGGCGCACCAGCAACTGGGGCGAGCCCCCGGTGCACGTGCGCTCCTACGAGACCATCGGCGACCTCCGGAAGCGGCTGCCCGAAACAAGCGGCAAGTACGACGGCGACCTCCTCGTGGGCCTGAAGGACGAAATCCTCGCCGGAGGCAAGGACCAGGTGTTCGGCGTGCTCCACACCTACACGAACCACGGCCCTTCGTACAACACGAACTATCCGCCGGAGTTCGAGGTCTTCACCCCGGTGAGCAGCACCGTGGAAATGTCCAAGGTGAGCCAGGAAGAGCTGTTCAACGCCTACGACAACAGCATCGTCTATACGGACTGGATCGTCCATTCCGTCATCGACATCGTGCGGGAAACCGGCCGGCGCGGCTGCGTCCTCTTCGTCTCGGACCATGGCGAATCCCTCGGCGAAAACAACCTGTACATGCACGGGGTCCCTTACTCGATGGCCCCCCGCGAGCAGCTGGAAATCCCCTTCGTCGTCTGGACCTCGGACCCCTCCCTCCGCCTGAAGGACCTGCCGCTTGTGGGTCAACATCATGTTTTCCATACTGTTTTGGATTTCTTCAAGATTAAAAGTCCTATTTTTGACGAGAATTTCAGTATATTTGAAGACTAAGATAGATTGTTATTTATATGGCATTAGTTGCAATAGTTGGACGCCCGAACGTGGGCAAATCGACCCTTTTCAACCGCCTTGTGGGCATGCGTCAGGCCATCGTCGATGAGACGGCGGGCGTGACCCGCGACCGCCATTACGGCAAGTGCGAATGGTGCGGCACCGAGTTCTCGGTGGTGGACACCGGCGGTTACACCTCCAATTCGGACGACGTCTTCGAGGACGCCATCCGCCGCCAGGTGGTCATCGCCGTGGAAGAGGCCGACGTGGTCCTCTTCATGTGCGAGGCGCAGACCGGCATCACCGACTATGACGCGGAGATCGCGGACCTCCTGCGCCGGTCCAAGAAACCCGTCGTCCTGTGCGTGAACAAGGTCGATACGGGCGAGAAGATGTACGACGCGTACGACTTCTACGGCCTGGGCCTCGGCGAGGTCTGGACCATCTCCGCGGCCAACGGCTCCGGCACCGGCGACCTCCTGGACGAGATCGTCAAGGTGCTCCCGAAGGACGTCCCGGAGGAGGAAGACCACTCCGACATCCCGCACATCGCGATCGTCGGCCGCCCGAACGTGGGCAAGTCCTCGCTGACAAACGCCCTGCTGGGCGAGGAGCGGAACATCGTGACGCCCGTCGCGGGCACCACGCGGGATTCCATCTCCACCTACTACAACAAGTTCGGCCACGAGTTCATGCTGGTCGACACCGCCGGCATGCGCAAGCGGGCGAAGGTCACCGAGGACCTGGAGTTCTACTCCGTCCTCCGGGCGATGCGCACCATCGAGCATTCGGACGTGTGCATCCTCATGATCGACGCCACCCTCGGCATGGAGGCGCAGGACATGAACATCTTCAACATCATCCAGAAGAACCGCAAGGGCTGCGTCATCGTCGTGAACAAGTGGGACCTCTTCGAGAAGGAGTCCAACACGATGCGCGACTACACGGAGGCCCTGAAGGCCCGCCTGGCGCCGTTCAACGACATTCCCATCGTGTTCACCTCGGTCCTCAACAAGCAGCGCATCCTGGAGGTGCTGAACGCCGCCGCGCACGTGGCGGAGAACATGGGCCGCCGCATCCCCACCTCCGAGCTGAACGACGCGATGCTCCCCGAGATCGAGAACTACCCGCCGCCGGCCTGGAAGGGCAAGTACGTGAAGATCAAGTACGTCACGCAGCTGCCCACCCGCACCCCGCAGTTCGCCTTCTTCTGCAACCTCCCGCAGTGGGTGAAGGACCCTTACAAGCGCTTCCTGGAGAACAAGCTCCGCCAGCACTTCGACTTCACCGGCTGCCCCATCCAAGTGTATACCAGAGCGAAATAGCATAGAGAAACAGCGATATGTTTGACGTGAAGAAAACCAAGGACGCGTGCGTCCAGTGGATCCGGGACTGGTTCGAGGAGAACGGCCCGGGCTGCAATGCCGTCATCGGCATTTCCGGCGGCAAGGACAGTTCCGTCGTGGCCGGCCTCTGCCTGGAGGCCCTCGGCGTGGACCGCGTGATCGGCGTGACGATGCCCAACGGCGTCCAGCCGGACATCGCGGATTCCATCCGCCTGATCGGCCACCTGGGCATCAGGCGGTACGATGTGAACATCGGCGCGGCGTACGACGCCCTGATGGCGGAAGTGGAACTGAAACTCGGGCATGAGGCATCGGCCCAGACCCGCATCAACATGGCCCCGCGCCTGCGGATGACGGCCCTGTACGCCATTTCCCAGTCCAACAACGGCCGCGTGGCCAACACCTGCAACCTCTCCGAGGACTGGGTGGGCTACAGCACGCGTTACGGCGACGCCGCGGGCGACTTCTCGCCCCTCGGCGGCCTCACCGTGCAGGAAGTCGTCGCCATCGGCAAGGAACTCGGCCTGCCCGTGGACCTCGTGGAGAAAACCCCGTCCGACGGCCTCTGCGGCAAGACCGACGAGGACAACCTCGGGTTCACCTACGCGGTCCTGGACCGCTACATCCGCACCGGCGTGTGCGAGGACCCGGCCACGAAGGCGCTCATCGACCGCAAGCACGCGCTGAATCTGTTCAAGCTCAAGCCCATCCCGCACTTCGACCCCGAAATCTGATATGAGTACGGCACAAAGGGAAATCTGGATCGACTGGATGCGGGTCGTCGCCTGCTTCCTGGTGATCATGACGCACAGCTGCGAGCCGTTCTACCTGGGCGGCGAGGGCTCGCTGATCCTCACGAAGGCCGACGCCCTCTGGGTGTCCGTCCTGAACGTAATTCCGCGCGCCTGCGTGGCCCTGTTCGTCGTGGCCTCCAGCTACCTCCAGTTCCCGCTGCACTATCCCACCGGCGAGTTCTTCCGCCGGCGGGCGGCGCGGCTCCTCGTTCCGTTCCTCCTCTGGACGGTCGTGTACGCCCTCGTGTGGGGCGAACCCGTGCAGAACTTCAAGGACGTCTTGCTGAACTTCAACTACGCGGCCGGCCACCTGTGGTTCGTGTACATGCTCGTGGGCGTGTACCTGATCATGCCGCTGCTGTCGCCGTGGGCGGAGAAAGTGGGGAAGAAGGAACTCCTGGTGTATCTGGGCATCTGGCTCTTCACGACCGTCATCCCGTTCATCCGCCAATGGGCGGGCGGTCCCGCACCGGTGATGTACGGCCCTTCCGGCATCCCGAATCCGGCGAAATATCCCCTCTGGGGCGAGGCCAGCTGGAACGCCTACGGCGTGTTCTACTACCTGAGCGGTTTCGTGGGCTATCTCCTCCTGGGCCTGTATTTCCGGAAGTTCGTGGGACGGCTGTCCTGGGGGAAGACCCTGGCCTGGGCCGTTCCGCTGTTCCTTGGGGGCTTCGCCATCTGCAACATCGGGTTCCTGACCCGCGTCTGGGCCGATTCCAAGGGCGTTTTCCCCATCGAGGGACCTGTCGGCCTGGCCGCCCTGTGGGAAGGGCCCTGGCTGAATGATACGCTGGGCGTGGCCCTGATGGCCATCGCCTGGATCCTGCTGTTCCGAAAGATTGAACGAGGCGGAAAGTTCTACGAGCATGTCCTCCTCCCGGTCTCCAAGGCCAGCTACGGAATCTACTTATGCCACCTGCTGCTCCTGAGCGTCATCTCCGGCCGGATCCGGAGCGCGCTCGGCCTGGGCGCGGACGGCGTCCTGGGCATCTGGACGACCCCGGTGCAAATCTTCGCGATCGCCCTCCTCTCCTTCTGCGGCACGGCGCTCTTCTGCGTGCTGGTCCAGAAGGTCCCGAAGGTGGGAAAATGGGTGGTCGGCTAATTTTGAGACCATGGCAAAGGACTATCTGGAACTGACCGAGCTGCTCGCGCGCGTGAAGGAAAGGGTCGAAGACGCCTTTCCGGAGCGCTATTGGGTGAAGGCCGAGATCGGCTCCTGGAGTCCCCGGGCCAACGGGCACTGCTACCTGAACCTCACCCAGAGCGACCGCGGGAAGCCGGTGGCCGACATCCGGGCCATGATCTGGAAATGGAACTTCCCGCAGCTGAAGGCCTTCTTCGAGCAGGAGACCGGCCAGACGCTGCAGGCGGGCATCACGGTCCTCGTGCGGGTGCAGGTCAATTTCAGCGAGATGTTCGGGATGTCCCTGTTCATCGACGACATCGACCCGGCCTTCACGGTGGGAGAGCAGGCGCTGGCGAAGAAGAAGGCCATCGAGAAGCTCACCGCCGGCGGGTATCTGGACATGCAGCAGGAGCTTGCGCTCCCGCGGCTGCCGTACCGCCTGGCCGTCATCACGTCCAAGACCGCGGCGGGATATGGCGATTTCCGGCGGCACCTGCTGGAGAACGAGGCTGGCTACGCCTTCCGGCTGGACCTGTACGAAGCCCTGATGCAGGGCGAACAGGCGCCGGCGTCCATCATCGCCGCCCTCACGGAGGCGCAGGAGAATCCCTGCGACGCCATCCTAATCCTGCGGGGCGGCGGTTCGGAGATGGACCTGGCCTGCTTCGACGACTATGACCTGGCGGTGGCCATCGCCACCTGCGCGGCGCCGGTCGTGACGGCCATCGGCCACGACCGCGATTTCCACATCGCGGACCTCGTGGCGAACCGGTCCGTGAAGACGCCCACGGCCCTGGCGGACCTGTTCCTGGACGCCTATGCCGCGGAGGACGCCATGCTGGACGACCTCCAGGCCCGCGTCCGCCGCGCGGTCGCCGACCGCCTGAACGGCATGGCCCGGAAGGTCGATTCCCTCGCGCAGCGGCTTCGCTTCGCGGCCGGCGCGCGCATCGACCGGGCCCGCGCGGCCCTGGACCTGAAGGAAGCCCTCATCAAGGCGTCCGACCCGCGGAAGATCCTGTCCATGGGCTACGCCCTCGTGACGGGCGGGGACGGCAAGGTCCTCAAGAGCGCGGCGCCGGTCGCGGCCGGGGACCGGATCGGCGTCCGGTTCGCTGACGGGACGATCCGGGCGACGGTGGATTCGATAGATTTCTCGACAAGCTCGAAATGACAAAGGATATGGAAGAAAAGTTCGATTACGCGAAAGCGGTGGAGGAGTTGGAGAAGATTGCCGCGAAGGTGGAGGATCCGGCCACGAAGCTGGACGACATCGACGCGCTCGTGGCCCGGAGCAACGGGCTGCTGAAGGCCTGCCGGGCGTATCTGCGCACCGTGCAGGAAAGGATTGACAAACTGGACGAGGACTAGATTTCTCGACAAGCTCGACATGACAGATATGAAAAAACTTTACGAAACCGACCCGTACCTGATGCCGTACAAGGAGGCCATCCAGGCCCGCCACGAACGGATCATGGGCATGAAGCGGCACATCGCCGGCGACGGCCTGCTGAAGGACGCCGTGAACAACCACATGTACTACGGCCTGCACCGCTGCGACGACGGCTCCTGGATCTTCCGCGAGTGGGCCCCGAACGCCACCAAGATCTACCTGGTGGGCGATTTCAACAACTGGAAGCGGACGGACGCCTATGCCCTGCAGCCCACGGGCGGCGGCAACTGGGAGCTTTCCCTCCCGTCGTTCATGCTGCAGCATGGCGAGTTGTACAAGCTGTATATCGAGTGGCCCGGCGGGGCGGGGGAGCGTCTCCCCTCGTACGTGACCCGCGCCGTCCAGGACGAGATCACGAAGGCCTTTGCGGCGCAGGTGTGGGCTCCGGCCGAGAAGTATGTCTGGAAGCACGGGCACGCCGGCAAGCGCCCGCACCCGATGATCTATGAATGCCATATCGGCATGTCTTCCGAGCAGGAGAAGGTCGCCTCGTTCGAGGACTTCCGCACCACCGTCCTCCCGAAGGTGAAGAAGCTCGGGTACGACACCCTCCAGATCATGGCCCTGCAGGAGCATCCCTACTACGGCTCCTTCGGGTACCAGGTGTCCAATTTCTACGCCCTTAGCTCCCGTTTCGGCACGCCGGAAGAGTTCAAGCGCCTGGTGGACGACGCGCACGGCAAGGGCATCGCCGTGGTGATGGACATCGTGCACAGCCACAGCGTGGACAACGAGGCCGAGGGCCTCTCGAACTTCGACGGCACCGACCATCTGTACTTCTACTCCGGCCCGCAGGGCCACCATCCGGCCTGGGGCTCCCGCTGCTTCGACTACGGCAAGGACGAGACCAAGTACTTCCTCCTGTCCAACGTGAAGTACTGGATGGAGGAGTACCACATCGACGGTTTCCGTTTCGACGGCGTCACCTCCATGCTGTACTGGGATCACGGCCTCGGGAAGGATTTCGTGGGCTATGACAACTACTTCAACCAGGGCGTGGACGAGAACGCGGTGACGTACCTCGCCCTCGCGAACATCCTCGTGAAGGAGATGGACCCGAACGCCTTCACCATCGCCGAGGACGTCTCCGGCATGGCCGGCCTGGCCGCCCCGCTCGCGGCCGGCGGCGTGGGCTTCGACTTCCGGATGTCGATGGGCGTCGCGGACCACTGGATCAAGTGGATCAAGGAGCTCTCCGACGAGCAGTGGTCCGTGGGCGAGATCTGGTGGCAGCTCACCAACAAACGCGCCGACGAAAAGACCATCTCCTACGCCGAGTGCCACGACCAGGCGCTGGTGGGGGACAAGACCTTGATTTTCAGGCTGATGGACAAGGAAATGTACTTCTCCATGAACACCGAGTCCCGGAATCCCGTCGTGGACCGCGGCATCGCTCTCCACAAGATGATCCGCCTGGTGACCGCCGCCACCGCGGGCGACGGCTACCTCAATTTCATGGGCAACGAGTTCGGCCATCCCGAATGGATCGACTTCCCCCGCGAGGGGAACGGCTGGTCCTACAAGCACGCCCGCCGGCAGTGGTCCCTCGCGGACCCGGACTATCTCCGCTACAGATACCTCCGGAATTTCGACGAGGCGATGGTCCATCTCATCCGCGACGAAAAGGTCCTTTTCGAGGCTCCGGAGCTCCTGGTGCAGGACGAGGAGAAGAAAATCTTGATTTTCAGACGTAAAAACTGTATCTTTGCGCTGAATTTCTCGGCGACGGGTTCCTATGCGGATTACGGATTCGCGGCGCCCGCCGGAGAATGGGTGAATATCCTTGACAGCGACGACCCCAAGTTCAACGGGTTCGGCCGTACCGTTGCGGGAGAGCATCATCTAACCGTTCCCGAGAAATCGCCCAACGGCAACCCGCGCTATAGCGATACCTTGTATCTCTACCTCCCCTCCCGCAGCGCTGTCGTATTGAAGAAATTATAATTGAGACGAATATGGCTTTTTTGAAATTCAACAAGTCTGAGCTCGTCAACCTGTCCTACTCGCTGAAGCGGGAAATCCTGCTCGCGAGCAAGACCGGCGCGTATTGCAACACGTCCATCGTGACTTGCAACACGCGCCGCTACCACGGCCTCCTGGCCGTTCCGGTGGACAAGTTCGGAGGCTACCGCTACATGCTGCTGTCCTCCCTTGACGAAAGCCTTACCCTGCGGGGGAAGCGGTTCAACCTGGGCATCCATTGCTACGGGGACATCTATGAGCCGCGCGGGCACAAGTACATCGTGGACTTCGACGCCGACCCGGTCCCGATGGTCACCTACAAGATCGGCGAGATCGTCTTCCGCAAGAGCCTCGTCCTGTCCCAGGACAGCAACCAGCTCCTCATCAAGTACGAACTGGTGAAGTCGCCGGCCCCCGTCCGCCTCGAGCTCAAGCCCTTCCTTTCCTTCCGCCGGGTCCACGACCTGACGCAGCAGAACGGCGACGCCCGCACCGCGGCGAAGGAGATCGAGGGCGGCGTTTCCTTCAACCTGTATGAAGGATTCCCGGACCTGAACCTCCAGGTGAGCGGCCAGAGCAAGTTCAACCAGGCTCCCTGCTGGTACAACGGGGTCACCTATTCCGACGAGATGCGCCGCGGCTTCGACTGCCGCGAGGACCTCTTCGTCCCCGGCTCCTTCGAACTGGAGCTCAAGAGCGGCGAGTCCGTGGTCTTCTCCGCCAATGCCGACGCCCCCGTCGCGAAGGCCGGCCTCAAGCGCAAGTTCGAAGGGATGGTGAGCAAGATCGGCCCCATCACCTCGTTCCACGACCAACTCGTCCGCCAGGCGGACCTCCTGATCCGCGACAGCGGCGGCAAGAAGCAGATCGTCGCCGGTTATTCCTGGCTCTTCACCGGCCTCCTGCGCGAGACCCTCTATTCCCTCGCCGGCCTCACCCTCTACGGCAAGAATGACCCGAAGGAATTCGAGGAGATCCTGGACAACCTGATCGCCGACGAGCCGGAGCGCCTGTTCCACCGCACCACGCAGGTGGAAGCCCCGCTCTTCATGACGGTCACCCTCCAGCAGTACATCGCCTACGCCAACAACGAGAAGCACGTCTGGACCAAGTACGGAAAGACCCTGAAGGGCATCCTCGAGAGCTACCTGCCGGGCCATCGCAAGGAAGTGGCCATGCATCCGAACGGCCTCCTGTGGGCCCAGGTGGACGGCGTCGCCCTCTCCTGGATGAACGCCTATATCAACGGCCGCGCGGTCACCGAGCGTCCGGGCTACCAGGTGGAGACCAACGCCCTCTGGTACAACGCCCTGTGCTTCGCCCTCGACCTGGAGGCGAAGTACGGCAGCAAGAACAGCGACTTCATCAAGCAGTGGACCCCGGTCCGCGAACTCGTCCTCCGCAACTTCCAGCCTACCTTCTGGAACGCGGAGTTCGGCTTCCTCGCCGACTATGTGGACGGCTACGGCCAGAACCTCGACCTCCGTCCGAACCAGCTGTGGGCCGTGTCCTTGGACTACAAGCCCGTCTCCGACGAGGTCATCCATTCGGTGATGCGCCTGGTGCGCAACGAACTCCTCACCCGCCGGGGCATCCGCACCCTGTCCCCGCGCGACAGCAAGTACAAGGGCGTGTACGAAGGCAACCAGATCGAGCGCGACCTCGCCTACAACAACGGCTGCGCCTGGACCTACCTGCTGGCCCAGTACTGCTACGCCAGCTTCAATATGGAGGGCAAGAACTTCATCAAACGGGCCGAATACCTGACCGAGGGCTTCTACGAGGACCTCTCCAAGCACGGCGTCGGCTGCTTCTCCGAACTCTACGACGGCGATCCGCCCCATGAGCCGCACGGAGCCATCTCCTCCGCGACGGCGACGTCCGCCCTGCTGAACATCAACTGGTTGATCGAAAAATACAAGGAGGCATAAACGATGAGAGTCCTTATGTTCGGTTGGGAGTTTCCTCCCCATATCGCAGGCGGTCTGGGTACGGCCTGCGAAGGCATTGTCAAGGGTCTCGCCTACAACGGCGTCGAAACCCTGTTCGTGATGCCGTCCGCCTCCGGCGACGAAGACCAGAGCGCCACGACCATCATCAACGCCAGCGACGTCGCGGTGGACACGGTCTCCGAGACGGTCGAAGAATATCTGGATAAGGTCAAGTTCATCCACATCGGCACCAACATGGTCCCCTACGCTGATCCGGAAGAGTTCTCCCGGCTCGTCGACGAGGACCGCAAGCGCCAGGTGAAGGACTTCTCCATCAGCTACGGCCAGAAGTACAAGTTCTCCGGCAAGTACGGCGCGAACCTGATGGAGGAGGTCGCCCGCTACGCGATGGTGGGCGGTACGATCGCCTTGCAGCGCAAGGACGAGTTCGACGTCATCCACGCCCACGACTGGCTCACCTACTACGCCGGCATCGCCGCCAAGGAGCTGACCGGCAAGCCCCTGGTGATCCACGTCCACGCCACCTCCTTCGACCGCGGCAGCGTCGACAACATCGACACCCGCGTCTTCGCGATCGAGAAGAAGGGAATGATGATGGCCGACCGCGTGGTGACGGTCTCCAACCTCACCCGCAACATCGTCATCAACCGGTACGGCATCGACCCCGGCAAGGTGGTCACCGTCCACAACGCCGTGGATTTCAGCGGCCGCGAGAACCTCGTGGTCGAGCGCGGCGTCAAGGAGAAGGTCGTCACCTTCCTGGGCCGCATCACCTACCAGAAAGGTCCCGAGTATTTCATCGAAGCCGCCGCGAAGGTGCTCAAGCGCACCAAGAACGTACGCTTCGTGATGGCCGGCAGCGGCGACATGATGAACCGCTGCATCCGCCACGCCGCGCGGCTGGGCATCTCCGACCGCTTCCATTTCACGGGCTTCCTCCGCGGGGCCGACGTGCAGAAGATGTTCGCCCTCTCGGACGTGTACATCATGCCGTCCATCTCCGAGCCGTTCGGCATCTCGCCCCTCGAGGCGATGCGGACCGGCGTCCCGTCCATCATCTCCAAGCAGTCCGGCGCCGCCGAAGTCCTCAAGTACGCCTTCAAGGTGGACTTCTGGGACGTGGACGCGATGGCCGACGAGATCTACGCCCTCCTCAACTATCCCGCCCTCGCGGACTTCTCCGCCCGGGCCGGTTTCGACGAAGTGAACGCCCTCAAATGGAACGGCGCCACCGCCAAGCTCAAGCAAGTGTATGAATCAGTAGTCAAATAAAAACGCAATAATATGGCTTCCAAAAGCATCTGCCTGTATTTCCAGGTCCATCAGCCCACCCGGCTCCGGCTCTACAGATTCTTCGATATCGGCAAGGACTCCCACTACTATGACGACTTCGCCAACCGCACCATCCTCCGCCGCATCGCCCAGAAGTGCTATCTCCCGATGAACGCCCAGCTTCTCCAGCTGATCCAGGCGAACAAGGGCAAGTTCAAGGTGGCGTTCTCCATCTCCGGTTCCGCCCTGGAGCAGTTCCAGCGCTTCGCGCCGGACGTGATCGACAGCTTCCGCGCCCTGGCCGAGACCGGCTGCGTGGAGTTCCTGTGCGAGACCTATTACCACTCCCTGGCGTCCCTCGCTTCCGAGTCCGAGTTCACCCACCAGGTGCTCAAGCACAAGAAGGCCGTCGAGGACCTGTTCGGGGTCACTCCGACCGCCTTCCGCAACACCGAGCTCATCTACTCCAACGCCATCGGCGAGATGGTCTATGGCCTGGGGTTCAAGACGATGCTCACCGAGGGCGCCCGCCACATCATGGGCTGGCAGAGCCCGAATTTCGTGTACGGCTGCGACACCCAGCCCAAGCTCCACCTCCTGCTCCGCAACTACGGCCTCTCCGACGACATCGCCTTCCGGTTCTCCAACCAGGGCTGGGATATGTATCCGCTCACGGCCGAGAAGTATCTCGCCTGGGTGAAGGACTCCGCCCGCAACGACGACATCGTGAACCTGTTCATGGACTACGAGACCTTCGGCGAGCACCAGAGCGCCTCCAGCGGCATCTTCGACTTTATGAAGGCCCTTCCGGAGGCCGTGATCTCCGACGGCACCTTCTCCTTCGTCACCCCGTCCGAGGCCACGAAGAAGTACAAGCCGGTCGCCGACCTCGACGTCCCCGATCCCATCTCCTGGGCCGACGAGGAGCGTGACATCACCGCCTGGCTGGGCAACGAGCTCCAGCAGGAGGCCTTCAACAAGGTCTACGCGATGACCGAGAAGCTTTCCATCGTGGGCGATCCCGACCTCTGGGAGGACTTCGGCCACCTGCAGGAGAGCGACCATCTCTATTATATGTGCACGAAATTCTTCTCTGACGGTGAGGTCCACAAGTACTTCAACCCGTACGACACCCCGTACGAGGCGTTCATCAACTATATGAACGTCCTGTCCGACTTCCAGATCCGGCTCGACGAGAAGCGCGCCGCCCTGGATGTCAAGGAGGCCGCCGTCCGCGAAGTGGAGGCCGCGCCCGTGAAGAAGAAACCCGCCGCTCGGAAAACCCCTGTCAAGAAGAAGTAGATGGATAGACATATTCTCAATCCGGACTACCTGTTCGAGGTCAGTTGGGAGGTATGCAACAAGGTGGGCGGCATCTATACCGTCGTGGCGACGAAAGCGCTCCACCTCAAATCCCAGTTAGGACGCCATCACATCCTCATCGGACCGGATGTCTGGATGCACCGGGCGAGCAATCCCGATTTCATCGAGGATCCGCTCCTGTTCCGGTCGTGGAGGCAGCAGGCGGCCTCGGAAGGCCTCCGGCTGCGCGTGGGTAAGTGGAACATTCCCGGTACCCCGGTGGCCGTGCTGGTGGATTACAAGACCTTCCTCCCGCAGAGCGACGAGATCCTCACGGACTTCTGGACCGCTTTCGGCGTGGATTCCATCACCGGAAACTGGGACTACAAGGAGGCCGCCGTGTTCGGCTATGTGGCCGGCAAGGTGATCGAGAGCTTCTACAACTACAACCTGTCGTCGGCCGACCACGCCGTGGCCCAGTTCCACGAGTGGCAGACCGGCGCGGGCCTGCTGCAGCTCAAGCGGGCCAACATCCCCGTCGCCACGGTCTTCACGACCCACGCGACGGTCGTCGGCCGCTGCATCGCCGGGAACAACCTCCGGCTCTATGATGACATGCCGTACTTCAATGGGGACGAGATGGCCCAGCGCTTCGGCGTCGTGGCCCTCCACTCCCTGGAGAAGATGGCCGCCCGCGAGGCCGATGTGTTCACGACGGTGAGCGAGATTACCGCCAAGGAGTGCGCCCAGTTCCTGGAGCGCCCTGTGGACGTGGTGACGCCGAACGGCTTCGAGAACTCCTTCACCCCCGCCTCCGACGAGGAGTATGTCCAGCTGCACGACGCGGCCCGGCAGCGCCTGGTGGAGGTGGCGACGGCGATGTCCGCCGAGGAAGTGCCCGCCAACGCGGTCTTCATCGGCATCGGCGGCCGCTACGAGTTCCGCAACAAGGGCATCGACGTGTTCATCGACGCGCTGGACAAGCTCAACCGGTCCGATTACGAAGGCCGGAGCATCCAGGCGTTCATCTTCATCCCTTCCGGCCATCACGGTCCCGACCGCGGCCTGGTGCAGAAGCTCGCCGGCGACGGCGACTCGCAGTACCAGACCCAGGTCACGCACTACCTGATGGACGCCGAGTACGACACCATCACCCGCCGTTTCCGGGAGACCGGACTCGTGAACTCCGTGGGTGACAAGGTGAAGGTGTACTTCGTCCCGTCCTACCTGAACGGCAACGACGGCGTGTTCAACATGCCGTATTACGACCTGCTGTGCGGCCTGGACCTCGCCCTGTTCCCGTCCTACTACGAGCCTTGGGGCTACACCCCCCTGGAGGCTCTTGCCTTCCGGGTGCCGACCCTCACGACGAGCCTCGCCGGCTTCGGCCTGTGGGTGCGGGACCATTACCAGGGCGCCCATCCGGGCATCACCGTGCTGGACCGCACCGACTCCAACTACGAGGAGGTCGTGGACGGCGTCGAGGCCCGGGTCCGCGAGATCGCCGGCCTGGAGCTGGACGTGCGCAACCAGTACCGCGAGAACGCCCGCGAAGTGGCGCAGATCGCCCTCTGGGACAACCAGATCGCCTATTACCAGGAGGCGTATTCCCTGGCATTGGAGAAGGTGCGCGACGCCCTTCCCACCTATAAAACCAAAGAAAAGACCATTCAGTACATGAAATCCGAACTCAACAATCCGAGTTGGCGGACCGTCTTGGTGACGCGCCACCTGCCCGCAAAACTTTCTCCCCTCGAGCGGCTTTCGAAGAACCTCTGGTGGTGCTGGAACGAGAGTGCCAAGGACCTCTTCCACACCATCGACCCGGAAGTCTGGCACGCCACCGGCCACAACCCGCTGGCCCTGCTGGACACCGTGAGCATCAAGCGCTTCCAGCAGCTCTGCGCCGATGACGCCTTCATCGAGAAGATGGACGCCGTCCTTGCCGAATTCGACGCCTATATGGCCGAGAAGGCCCGGCGTACCGACCCTTCCATCGCCTACTTCTGCATGGAATACGGGCTGGACACTTCCCTCAAGATCTATTCGGGCGGTCTCGGCATCCTCGCCGGCGACTACCTGAAGGAGACCTCCGACATGAACGTGAACCTCGTCGCCGTGGGCTTCCTCTACCGTTTCGGCTACTTCACCCAGGTCATCTCCGGCCAGGGCTACCAGGTCGCCAACTACGATGCCCAGGACTTCCTCAAGATCCCGGCCATGCCGGTGATGGACGCCGAGGGCAACTGGGTCACCACGAGCGTGGCTTTCCCGGGCCGCACCATCACCGCCCGCGTGTGGAAGGTGGAGGTGGGCCGCACGGACCTGTACCTGCTGGACACCGACTATGAGGCCAACATCCCCGAGGACCGCGAGGTGACCTACCACCTGTACGGCGGCAACTGGGAGAACCGGCTCAAGCAGGAGCTCCTGCTGGGTGTGGGCGGTATCCGCGCCCTCCGCAAGCTCGGGATCGACACCCAGGTGTACCACTGCAACGAGGGCCACGCCGCGTTCATCGGCCTGGAGCGCCTCCGCGAGTACATCGAGAAGGACAACCTCGACTTCTCCGAAGCCCTCGAGGTGGTCCGCGCCTCCTCCCTCTTCACGACGCACACCCCGGTTCCGGCCGGCCACGACGCCTTCGACGAGGGGATGCTGCGCCAGTACATCGGCCATTATCCCGAGCGCCTGAAGGTGGACTGGGAGACGCTGATGTCCCTGGGCAAGGACAACCCGCTGGATCCGAACGAGAAGTTCTCCATGTCCAACCTCGCCGCCAACATCTCCCAGAACGTGAACGGCGTGTCCATGCTGCACGGCAAGGTGAGCCAGGAGATCTTCTCCCATATGTATCCGGGCTACCTGCCGGAGGAACTCTTCGTGAGCTATGTCACCAACGGTGTCCACTATCCCACCTGGTGCGCCCCGGAATGGAAGCCGGTCCATGCGCGTGTGTTCGGGGATGACTTCCAGACGCACCACTACGACAAGCGCTGCTTCGAGGGCATCTACGAGGTGTCCGACCAGGAGGTCTGGAGCGTCAAGAAGTCCCTGAAGAAGAAACTCGTCGGCTATGTGCGCGAGCGTCTGCAGGACAAGAGCATCTCCAACCACTATTCCCCGGCCGAGCTGGTGACCATCCTGGAGAATCTCCGGGACGACGTCCTCACGATCGGCTTCGCCCGCCGGTTCGCGACCTACAAGCGCGCCACGCTCCTGTTCCGCGACCTGGACCGCCTCGACGCCATCGTGAACAACCCGGTCCGTCCGGTGCAGTTCCTGTTCGCCGGCAAGGCCCATCCGGCCGACAAGGCGGGTCAGGACCTGATCAAGCAGATTGTGGACATCTCCAAGGATCCCCGCTTCATCGGCAAGATCATCTTCGTCCCGGGCTATGACATCACGCTCGCGAAGCGGATGGTCCAGGGCGTGGACGTGTGGATGAACAACCCGACCCGTCCGCTGGAAGCCTCCGGCACCTCCGGCGAGAAGGCGGCGATGAACGGGACCATGCACTTCTCCGTCCTGGACGGCTGGTGGGTGGAAGGCTACAAGGAAGGCGCCGGCTGGGCCCTCCCGCTGGAGCGCACCTACGACGACCAGGGCTTCCAGAACGAGCTGGATTCCGCGACGATCTACCAGATCCTGGAGAACGACATCGCTCCGGCCTACTACAACGTGGACCGCACGACGGGCCGTTCCCACGAGTGGATCGGCTATATCAAGAACACCATCGCCCAGGTGGCCTGCAACTTCACCACCAACCGGATGCTCACCGACTACATGAACCAGTTCTACGCGCCGCAGGCGGCCCGCGCCTCCGAGGTGAAGAAGGACGACTTCAAGGAGGCCCGCGAGATCGCGGCCTGGAAGAAGCACGTCCGCCGCAGCTGGGACGACGTCCAGGTGATTTCCCGCACCGAGCCCCAGGCGGCCTACGACATCTCCGAGAAGAGCCCGCTGCACAGCGAACTCGTGCTGAATCTCGGCGACCTCCGTCCGGAGTACGTGGGTGTGGAACTCGTGTTCGCGCAGAACGACATTCACGGCAACCTGCACATCGACCAGGTGAACGAACTCCAGGTGGTCGAGGCCCAGGACGGCACCGCCCGCTACGCGGTGGACGTGATGCCGGCCACCACGGGCGCCTTCCAGGTGGGCCTCCGCATCTTCGCGAAGCACCCGCTCCTGCCGCACCGGCAGGACTTCGAGTGCGTGAAGTGGGTCTAGGCCCTATGGTCGCCACCACCGGCTTTTTCGACGGGGTCCATCTCGGCCATCGTCTTGTCATCGAGAGACTCGTCTCCCTCGCGCGAGAGCGCGGAGACGAGTCCCTCGTTATCACATTCTGGCCGCACCCGCGGGCCGTCCTCCAGGACGGCGCCCGGGAACTCCGTCTGCTCAATACGCTGGAAGAGAAGAAGGAACTGCTCCGCAACCTCGGTGTAGACCGGGTCGAAGTCCTCGACTTCACCCGCTCCTTCGCTGCCCTGACGGCGGAGCAATACCTCCGCGAAATCCTCCGCGACCGCTTCGGTGTCACCACCCTCCTGATGGGCTATGACAACCGCCTGGGCTCCGACCGGTTGACGGCCGCTTCCCTGAAGCCGATTGCTGCCTCAATAGGTATTGAACTTATTGAGTTACAGCCGTTAGGTCAGGGTGAACGTCCGGAAACCGTCGACACAGTCGACCCCTCCCAAAGCAAGCTTTGGGCCCCTCCCTCTTATATGGCCGAGGGTGGCCATAGGTTTCCGGACGTTCACCCTGACCTAACTCCCGTTTCTTCCACAAAGATTAGAAAGGCGCTGGAAGAAGGGGATATCGCACATGCCAGTGAGATGCTGGGGTATGGGTATTCCCTCAAGGGCGTGGTTGTGGCGGGAAACCGGCTGGGGAGGACGATCGGGTTCCCGACGGCGAACATGCGGCTGTATGAACCGTTGAAGCTGGTGCCGGGAAGGGGAGTGTATGTCGTCGAGGTCGAGGTGCTTGGGAAGAGGTACCGGGGAATGACCAACATCGGCCAGCGGCCTACGGTCGGCGGTACTTTCACGACCATCGAAACGCACATCCTGGACTTTGACGAGGACATCTACGGCCTGCCGCTGCGGATTACTTTCTTGAAGCGCCTCAGGGACGAAGTGCATTTCCCGTCGCTGGAAGCATTGAAGCGGCAGTTGGAAATGGACCGGGATTGTTGCCGGGAACAAAAATAATTGCTATCTTTGCAAAAACCAGAAGGCGACGACCGGATTTTCGGTCGTCGGCTCCTTTTTAACTGCACAAGAATAACAAAATAAAGATAAACTATGGCAATTGAGTACATGACCCAGGCGGGTTACGACAAGCTCAAGAAGGACCTGGCCGACGCATTGGCCCAGCGTCCGATCATCTCCGCGGCGATCGCGGAGGCGCGGGAGAAGGGCGACCTCTCCGAAAATGCGGAATACGACGCCGCGCGCGACGCGCAGGGCCTCCTGGAGGTCAAGATCGCCCGGCTCAAGGAGAAGGTGGCGAACGCCCGCGTGATCGACGAGTCCAAGCTCTCCGCGGACACCGTCCAGCTCCTTTCCAAGGTGACGGTCGAGAACATGAACGCGAAGATGAAGATGCAGTTCCAGATCGTGGGCGAGTCCGAGGCGGACTTCTACAAGGGCCTGCTCTCCGCGTCCACCCCGATCGGCAAGGCCCTCATCGGCCACAGCAAGGGCGAAATCGTGGAGGCGAAGGTCCCCAGCGGCATCATGAAGTTCAAGATCCTGGACATTTCCCTGTAATATGGCAACCATCTTCACCCGGATCGCCAACGGCGAGATCCCTTCCTACAAGTGCGCGGAGAACGAAGATTTCTACGCTTTCCTGGACATCGCCCCGATGGCCAAGGGTCACACCCTCGTGATTCCCAAGCACGTCGAGGACGACTACATTTTCCATCTGGACGAGAAGACCTACGAGGGCCTGACGAAGTTCGCCCGCGAGGTCGCCGTCGCCATCGTCCAGGCCGTCCCGTGCAAGCGGGTGGGCGTCGCCGTCCTCGGGATGGAAGTCCCGCACACGCACATCCACCTCATCCCGCTCCAGTCCGAGGCCGACATGGACTTCCGCAAGCCCAAGTTCACCCTCGCCCCGGAGGAAATGAAGGCCATCGCCGATGCCATCCTTGCCGCGTATGAAAACCGTTAAGATCCTGGCCGTCCTCGGAACGGCCCTCCTTCTGGCCGCCTGCGGCCCGAAGACCGTCATCGACGGCACCCTGCAGGACAAGGCCGATGCGCCCGTGATCGTCAAGCTCCTGGACGTCAACAAGTACCAGGTGCTGGACACCGTCAAGACGGACGCCGCCGGCGCTTTCTCCTACAAGCCCGAACTGCAGGCGAACTGCCCGGAATTCATCTACCTGTTCTACGGGGACAAGAAGGTCGCGTCCCTGCTCCTCAAGCAGGGCGACCACGTGAAAGTGACCGCCGATACCCTGGGCAACTACACCGTCGAGGGTTCCGAAGAGTCCCTGCTCCTGCAGGAGGTCGAGAGCAACTATGCGCAGTTCCTGCTGGACATGGCCCGTCTCTCCGCGGATCCGGATGCGAACCAGGAGCTCAGCCGCCGCTATGTCGATTACTACCGCCGCAGCGTCCGCTACGTGATGGAGCATCCGCAGTCCCTGACCTCCGTGCCGGTCCTTTTCCAGCGGGTCAACGACGGCCTGGCCGTGTTCGACCAGCCTACGGACGGCATCCTGTTCGGCAGCATCTGCGACTCCCTGAAGGCCGTGTATCCGGACTCCCGCTATGTGAAGGCGCTGGAGCGTGAGGCGAACCGCCGGACCAACATCCTCCAGATCAGCCAGCGGCTGCAGGAGGCCGAGCAGGTGGGCTTCTTCGACATCAACCTCCCGACCCTCGCCGGCACGAACGCCAAGCTGTCCGACGTGGACGCGAAAGTCATCATGCTCTATTTCTGGGCGACGACCGACGAGCAGAAGCTCTTCAACATGGACGCCCTGATTCCGCTGTACCAGGAGTTCCACGACCGCGGTTTCGAGATCTACGCCGTGTCCCTGGACGTGGACAAGACGGCCTGGGCGACGGTGGTCCGCAGCCAGCAGCTCCCTTGGGTCAATGTCTGCGACACCCGCGGCAACCAGTCCCCGCTCATCGCCCAGTACGGCCTGACGGACCTGCCCACCGCCTACTTCCTGGTCGGCGGCGACATGGATCCCAACGCATCGGTGACCGATGCGGCGTCCATCCGGAAGTATTTGCAGAGCAAATTGTAGAGATTCCGGGTCAAGCCCGGAATGAGGGGTCAGAACAGTTTCTTGCGGGAAACGGTCGCGACGAAATCCTTGAGATAGAACGGTTCGAAGTACGCTACGTCTTCGAGCCGTTTTTCGTTCCAGGCGGCTTCCGCGAGGGGAGCCATGGCCATGGCGGTGGGGAAGGCCTCCGCGAAGAAGGCGTTCGGGGAGGTGAGGACTTCCCGGCATTTGAGGGCGCCGTCGCCGATGAAGAGAACGGGACCTTTGGCGAGCTCGGCGGCGAAGCTGTCGGCATCGACGACGATGGGCTTCGTCTCGGTGAGCTGCTTGCCGTCCGGGGTGAAGACGGCGGCATAGACCTCCATCCGGCGGGCGTCCACCATGGGCACGATGGCGCGGCAGCCTTCCGGGACCACGCCCAGGCGGTGCGCCTCGCTGACGAGGACGTCCAGCGTTCCGGCGGAAAGGAGGGGAATTCCGGCGCCGAAGCAGAGACCCTTGGCGGTGGAAACACCCACGCGGAGCCCCGTGTAGGACCCCGGCCCCTTGCCTACGCAGACGGCATCCAAATCCTTGACTGTCAATTCCTTTTCGTTCAGCACTTCCTTCACGTAGGGAGCGGTGAGGGCGGCTTGCATGCGGGGTTCCCCGCAGATGCGGAAGGCCGTCACGGCGCCGTCCTCCGCGAGGGCGGTGGAGAGCTGGGCGGTCGATGTTTCGATGAGGAGGATGCGGGCCATGGGCTACTGCTTGAAGAAGAAGGATTTCAGGTAGGGGAATACCAGGTAGCTCAGGTCGCGGAGGCTCGTATAGACGATGGAGGCGTCCAGGACCTCGGGCTTCACGAGCTCGAACTTGGTGTTGACGGTGTCGAACAGGATGATGACGACCCCGATCACGAGGGCGTTCACCGCCAGGGCGAACACCAGGCCGAGCGTCTTGTCCAGCCAGCCGAGCATGGCGAGTTCCGCCACTTTCGTGAGGAGTTTCGCCACGAGGACGACGAGGAGACTGATGACGATGAGGATGAGGGCGAAGGAGATGACGTTGAGCGTCGTCTCGGAAACATTTACGTAGGGCTTCAGCCACGTGCAGACGAGGGAAGAGAAGTGAAATGCCGCCCAGACGCTCAGGACGATGCCCGCGAGGGCCAGCGCCTGTTCGAGGAAACCCTTTGAAAGTCCGCGGATTATCCCGGGGATGAAGCAGCAGAGCAGGATGATGTCGAGTGTTGCCATTGTCCTTGAAAATGCTTAACTTTGCACCCTTATTAAAGGGTGTGTTTGCAAAATTAGGCAAAAAATATGACATTCAAAGAATACAAGGGCCTTGATTTGGTTTCGACCGGAAACGCGATCCTCGAGAGATGGCTCGCGAACCGGGCTTTCGAGAAGTCCCTGGAGCTCCGCGAGGGCGCTCCGGAGTTCATCTTCTTCGAAGGTCCGCCGTCCGCCAACGGCATGCCCGGCATCCATCACGTGATGGCGCGTTCCATCAAGGATGCCATCTGCCGCTACAAGACCCAGACCGGATTCCAGGTCCGCCGCCGCGCCGGTTGGGATACCCACGGCCTCCCGGTGGAACTGGGTGTGGAGAAGAAGCTCGGCATCACCAAGGCCGACATCGGCACGAAGATTTCCGTGGGCGAGTACAATGCCACCTGCCGCAGGGAGGTGATGAAATACACCAAGGAGTGGGAGAACATGACGCAGCGCGTGGGTTACTGGGTGGACATGAACGACCCGTACATCACCTACGACAACCGCTACATCGAAACCCTCTGGTACCTGCTGAAGGACATCTACGACAAGGGGCTCCTCTACAAGGGCTACACCATCCAGCCTTATTCCCCGACGGACGGCACCGGCTTGAGCTCCCACGAGCTCAACCAGCCCGGCTGCTACAAGGACGTGACGGACACCACCGCCACCGCCCAGTTCGAGGTCGTCAAGGACGGCGCTTCCCAGCCGCTGTTCGGTACGGAAACGCTTCCGGTGTACTTCCTGGCCTGGACCACCACGCCGTGGACCCTGCCTTCCAACACCGCCCTCTGCGTGGGCCCGAGCATCGACTACGTCCGCGTCCTGTCCTTCAACCCCTACACCGGCGCGCCGGCCATCTACGTGCTGGCCGAGGCCCTCGTAGGCGCCTGGTTCAATGCGAAGGGAGCTGATGTGCCCCTGGAGAGCTACCAGAAGGGGGACAAGGTCGTTCCGTGGAAGGTTCTCGACGGCAAGTTCAAGGGCGCCGACCTCGTGGGCATCCGCTACAAGCAGCTCATCCCGTGGTTCAAGCCCGACGGGGACGCTTTCCGCGTGATCCCGGGTGACTACGTGACCACCGAGGACGGTACCGGCATCGTCCATATCGCCCCGACCTTCGGCGCGGATGACAAGCGCGTCGCCGCCGCTTCCGGCATCGCGGCCATCATGCCGGTGGACCGCGACGGGAACCCGCAGGCGCAGGTGGACCGTCAGGGCCGCTTCTACCGCCTGGAAGACCTGGATCCCGCCTATGCCGCCACCGTGGACCCGTCCTACGCTCCGTTCTCCGGCCGTTACGTGAAGTCCGGCTATGTGGAGTATTTCGAGCACCGGACCGAGGAAACGAGCCTGGACGTGGACCTCTGCCTGATGATGAAGGCCGAGGGCACCCTGTTCAAGATGCAGAAGCACGTGCACAGCTACCCGCACTCCTGGCGCACCGACCGCCCGGTCCTGTACTATCCGCTGGACTCCTGGTTCATCAAGGCGACCGCGGTGAAGGACCAGATGGTGGCCCTGAACAAGCAGATCCGCTGGAAGCCGGAATCCACCGGTACCGGCCGTTTCGGCCAGTGGCTGGAGAACATCCAGGACTGGAACCTCTCCCGCAGCCGTTTCTGGGGCACCCCGCTCCCGATCTGGCGCACCGAGGACGGGAAGGAGGAGAAGTGCATCGGCTCCGCCGCGGAACTCTACAACGAGCTCGAGAAGGCGGTCGCCGCCGGCGTCATGAAGTCCAATCCGCTGAAGGACAATGGCTTCGACCCGGCCGACATGAGCCTCGAAAACTATGACAAGATAGACCTGCACCGTCCCTATGTGGACGGCATGTTCCTGGTTTCCGACTCCGGGAAGAAGATGGTCCGCGAAACCGACCTCATCGACGTGTGGTTCGATTCCGGCGCGATGCCGTACGCCCAGGAAGGCCTCCGCGGCCTCGACAGCGGCCGCTTCGGCGCCACGGCGGACTTCATCGCCGAAGGCGTGGACCAGACCCGCGGCTGGTTCTACACCCTGCACGCCATCCACACGATGGTGAGCGGGACGCCGGCTTTCAAGCGCGTGATCTCCAACGGTCTCGTGTTGGACAAGAACGGCAACAAGATGTCCAAGCGCCTCGGCAACGCCGTGGATCCGTTCTACGCGCTGGACAAGTACGGCGCCGACGCCCTCCGCTGGTACATGCTCACCAACGCCGAGCCCTGGGACAACCTCAAGTTCGACGAGAACGGCGTGGACGAAGTGCGCCGCAAGTTCTTCGGCACCCTGTACAACACCTACTCCTTCTTCGCGCTCTATGCGAACATCGAAGGATGGCAGCCCGGTGACGGCGTCCGGATGGTCGAGGTCGACGGCAACATGGTCGAGATGGAAGAAGACGGCCAGGCCCGTCCCGAAATCGACCGCTGGATCACTTCCAAGCTGAACACCCTCATCCGGGAGGTCAAGGCCGCCTATGAGGATTACGACGTGAAGACCGCCGGCCGTCTCATCGAGACGTTCGTGTGCGACCACGTCTCCAACTGGTACGTCCGCCTGAACCGTTCCCGTTTCTGGAACGGCGACAAGGACGCCTTCCAGACCCTGTACGACGTGCTGATGGACGTCGCCGTCCTCTCCGCCCCGATCGCTCCGTTCTTCATGGACCAGCTCTACCTGGACCTCGGCGGCCAGTCCGAATCCGTCCATTACGTCCTCATGCCCGAGGCCGATGAATCGGTCATCGACGCGGAGCTGGAGGAGCGGATGGAGCTCGCGCAGCAGGCCACGTCCATGGTGCTCGCCCTCCGCAAGAAGGTGGGCATCCCCGTGCGCCAGCCGCTCGCGAAGATGCTCGTCCCGGTCATCTCCGACGCCGTCCGCGCGCGCCTGGAGGCCGTGAAGGGCCTGATCCTCGCGGAAGTGAACGTGAAGGAAATGGAATTCGTGACGGATACCACCGGCATCCTCACCAAGAAGATCAAACCCAACTTCAAGACCCTCGGAAAGGTGTACGGCGCCCGGATGAAGGAGATCGCCGCCGCGTTCGGCTCGCTGGACCAGGCCACGATCACCGCCATCCAGAACGCGGAAACCGCCGGTGAGGCCTACACGCTCGCCCTCCCGGGCGGCGACGTGGTGCTGAACCTCGGCGACTACCAGATTTCCTCCGAGGATATGCCGGGCTGGCTGGTCGCCTCCGAAGGCGCCCTGACCATCGCCCTGGACGTGGAACTCACCGACGACCTGCGTCGCGAAGGCGTGGCCCGCGAACTGGTGAACCGCATCCAGAACCTCCGCAAGACCGCCGGTTTCGAGGTCACCGACCGCATCGACACCGTCGTCTATGCCGATGCGCCCGAAATCGCGCCCGCCCTTGCCGCCTTCGGCGAGTGGATCGGCTCCCAGACCCTCTCCCGTAGCGTGACGCTGGCCCCGGCCTCCGAGGCTCCCGCCGACGCCCGCGAGGTGGAGTGGACCGAAGGCACCCTTCAAATCTCAGTAAAACGTTAAATGACAGATACGATGGAAGAGAACACCAAAACCCGCTATTCCGACGAGGAGCTCGAGGAATTCCGCGGCATTATCAATGAAATGCTGGACAAGGCCCGCGCCGAATACGCCACCCTCCGCAAGGTGGTCATGAACGCTGGCGGAAACGACATCCTGGACACCGCCCCGACCTTCAAGACGGTCGAGGACGACGGCGCATTCCAGCTGTCCAAGGAAGAAGCGAGCAACCTGGCGCAGCGTCAGTACAAGTTCATCCAGAACCTCGAGGCGGCCCTCGTGCGCATCGAGAACAAGACCTACGGCATCTGCCGCGTGACCGGGAAGCTGATCCCCAAGGAGCGCCTCCGTCTGGTCCCGCACGCCACGCTTACGGTGGAAGCGAAGGAGATGCTGGCCCGTCAGGGGAAGAACTAGTTCCCCTATGCGGCTGGGCAAAGGAAAGTGGCTGCTCATCCTCGGGGCCGTCCTCGTGGTCGTCGACCAGGTCATCAAAGTCCTGGTGAAGACCCACATGTCCATCGGGGAGCACTTCAGCGTGCTGGGCGACTGGTTCCAGATCCTGTTCATCGAGAACAAGGGAATGGCCTTCGGGATGTCCTTCGGCGGCGTCATCGGCAAATATGCCCTGACGGCGTTCCGGATCATCCTGTTCGTCGTGCTCACGGTATGGATCTCCCGGCTCGTGAAGCGGGGGAGCGGCGACGACAAGCGCGCTCCGGTTCCCACCGGCGTCCTTGTCGGCCTGACGCTCATCACCGCCGGCGCCCTCGGCAACATCATCGACTGCCTGTTCTACGGGCTGGTCTTCACCGAGTCCGCGCCCGGCGTCGTCGCCACCTGGGGCCACTACGCCCCCTTCATGCAAGGCAAGGTGGTGGACATGTTCTACTTCCCGCTCTGGACCTGGCCCGACTGGGTTCCCCTCGTGGGCGGAGACATCTTCTTCGAGCCGGTGTTCAACTTCGCGGATAGCTGTGTCACGGTAGGCGCGATCTACCTGATCCTGTTCCAGTGGAAATTCTTCTCGAAGGAAGAGTAAAATTCGGGACAAAGTCTTAACTTTGCCCCTCGAATGGAGGTGTGGCCGAGTGGTCGATGGCGGCAGTCTTGAAAACTGTTGGGCGGCAACGTCCCGGGGGTTCGAATCCCTCCGCCTCCGCTTCATGATCCGCAAACTCATTGGCCTTGTCAGCGCCCTGTTGGCCTTCGCGTCGCTTGCCGGCGCGCAGCAAATGGGGGAGCGGTTCGTGTTCACGCCCCAGTCCACCGCGCAGGCCCAGTTCGCCGGATACTATGTCGCGCTGGAGCAGGGATTCTATGCGGATGAAGGGCTGGATGTCGTGATCGCCCATCCCTATACCACCACCTCCGCCGTGGACAATATCCGGACGGGCGTCTGCCAGGCGACCATCCTGCCGCTGTCCCTGGCGATGCGGACCATCGACGGAGGCCTTCCCCTCGTGAATATTCTCCAAACCTCGATGAACAGCGCGACGGTCATCATTTCCCGCTGGGGAGACGATCCGCTGACGCTCAAGGGGGCGAAGGTGGCCGCTTTCCGGGCCGGTTTCGGCCAGCTGGCCCGCAGCTTCGCCGAGATGGAAAACCTGGATTATGAATGGATCATGGCCGCCTCGGTCAAGAACGTCTTCATCTCCGGCGCCGTCGACGCCACGTTGGCGCGGAGCTATGACGAGTACTACCAGCTCCTCCAGACGCGCATCATCCAGCCGGATAAGGGCATCTACCGGTTCGAGGACCACGAGTACAATATCCAGCAGGAAGGCGTGTATGTGACGCGGGAGTACTATGAGACCCACCGGGCGCAGGCCGAGGCATTCGCCCGGGCCAGCCGCCGCGGATGGGAATGGGCCGACCAGAACCCGGAGGAAACGCTGGAGCTGGTGATGCGGTATGTCCGGGAGTTCCGCATCTACACGAACCGGACCCTGCAGGAGCTGATGCTGAAGGAGGTCATCCGCCTTCAGCATGACCACGAATCGGGGGAGAAGGAGTTCCGTCTCCGCCCCGACATGGTGGACAAGGCCGACGAGATGATGGAGAAGGCCGGGATGCTGAAACGGAGAATCACCTGTGAGGACCTGCTGCCATGAGGAAACTGATCGACTCCTTCCGCCGCTCCTTCTCGGCGCGCCTGAGCCTCTGGGTGGTCAGCTTCGCCGCCCTCGTTTTCCTGGCGGCGATGTCCTACTTCTTCTTCGTGTCCCGCCGTTATGTCCGGGAGGAGGCCATCCTCCGCGCCACCCAGGTCGTTGAGAATTCGGTCCTCCGGCTGAACAGCATCCTGGAGGATGTGGAGATCTCCGCCGACAACCTGGAATGGCTGGTCTATCGCCATCTGGATGAACCCGAAGCGATGATGGAATACACCCGCACCACGGTGCAGAGCAATCCGGTTCTGTCTGGATGTTCCATCTCTTTCGAGCCGGACTATTACAAGGGCCATCACTATTATTCCGCCTATTCGGGCTATATCGGCGGCACGCTGCAGACCGAGCAGGAGGGCGACGAGGACTATCAGTATTTTTACCTGGACTGGTACCTCCAGCCCAAGCTCCTGAACCAGCCCTGCTGGACCGAACCCTACAGCGACTGGGAACAGGATGATGCCGAAGACCGGCAGACGCAGCGGATGGTCTCCTACTGCAAGCCGCTGACGACCGCCGACGGGTATATCGGCGCCATCTCGTTGGACATCTCCCTGAAATGGCTGTCCGACAACCTCTCGTCCGTAAAGCCCTATCCGCACTCCTACAGCATCCTGATCAGCCGCGGCGGCACGTACCTGGTGCATCCGGATCCCGACAAGCTCTTCTACCAGACTATCTTCACGGAGGGCCTCATCACGCCGATGCCCGAGCAGGACGAACTGGGAATGAGCATGCTGAAGTTGGATGCCGGGTACCGGAGACTGCTGATCGACGGCAAGCGCAGCTATGTCTTTTACACGCCCCTCAAGGCGACGGGCTGGAGCATGGCCATCGTCTGTCCCGAAAGGGACATCTTCGGCCGGTTCAACCGCCTCCGGGGGCTGATCACGACGATCGACATCCTGGGACTGCTCCTGCTCTTCTTCACCTGCTTCCGGGTCATCCGGAAGACGCTGCAGCCGCTCAGCGACCTCGCCCGGCAGGCGGAGGACATCGCCTCCGGCCATTTCGACACCGTCCTTCCGGAGAATACGAAACCTGATGAGTTGGGCACCCTGTCCCGTTCCTTTGCGGACATGCAATCCTCCCTGGTCACCTATATGGACGAACTGCAGCGGACGACCGCCAACAAGGTCCGGATCCAGGGCGAGCTGCAGATCGCCCGGGATATCCAGATGGGCATGATCCCGCAGGTGTTCCCGCCGTTCCCGGAGCGGAAGGACATCGACCTGTACGCGTGCATGGTGCCTGCCCGGGAAGTGGGCGGCGACTTGTACGACTATTTCATCCAGGATGGCCGGCTGTATTTCTGCATCGGCGATGTCAGCGGCAAGGGGGTGCCGGCGAGCCTGTTCATGACCGTCGCGCGGAACCTGTTCCGCGCCACCGGCCGGCAGGGGCTGCCGCCGGCCGACATGGCGCACCGGATCAATGAGATCCTTTCCGACGGAAACGAGCAGCTGATGTTCGTGACGATGTTCATCGGCGTCATCGACCTCCGGACCGGGGACCTGGAGTTCTGCAACTGCGGACACAATCCGCCGGTCGTCCTCCGTCGGGACGGGAAGCCCGTCTTCCTCTCCTGCCAGGCCAATACCTCCCTCGGAATCCTCCGCGATGCGAAGTTCGAAGGCGAGCGGGTGACCGGTTTCAAGGATACGCCGCTGTTCCTGTACACGGACGGCTTGAACGAAGCGGAGAATCCGGAGCATGAAATCTTCGGCTCCGACCGTCTCCTCGCTGTCCTGGGCGAGCCCTATACCGATGCGGAAACCGCCGTCAAGCGCATGCAGTCGGCCATCGCCGACCATGTCGCCGGGGCCGATGCCAGCGACGACCTGACGATGCTGTGCGTGGAGATTAAAACGGACGGGTTGGATTGAAGCCGGGATTCCGGCTTCGCCGGCATCCCTGACCGCTCGCCGCGGGGCCCTTGCAACCAGATTGCCGCCCACGACCTGACGGTCGTTCGTGCTGTTTCGGTATACACCGTCCGTGAGCAAGCTCCCGTCCGTCGCATACCAAAACAGCCCGGCGCTAAAGCGCGGGGCTGCAATTGGTTGCGGTGAGGAAGGGATTCGAACCCCCGGTACGCGCAAACGTACACCTGTTTTCGAGGCAGGCTCCTTCAACCACTCGGACACCTCACCGTTGGGACTGCAAATTTACGATTAAATTTTCAATTTGCAATCATTTGGAGCTACTTGAACCACTCGGTCAGGTGATTCTTCGCGTAGAGGTAGTACACGACGAGGCCGACCCAGCTGGTGATGAGCACCAGGACGCAGGAGATGATCTTGCCCACGAGGGAGATGGGCTTCTTGATGATGTCGAGGACGGCGAGGATGGCGAGGACCAGGCCGATGAAATAGATGATGGAACCCATGGTTGATATTGTTAAGTGTTAAACGTTCTTTCCCCAAAAATACGAAAAAGTCGTGGAAATGCAAGCGCATTTTTTCCTAACTTTGTCAGCGTGAACCCCGAACACCCATGAACGAGACCTGGAGATTCCTGAAATTCGTGCTGTTCTCCGCCAGCGCGGGCCTCATCGAGATCGGCAGCTTCGCCCTCCTGAACGAGCTGCTGGACTGGCCGTACTGGCCTTCCTATCTCATCGCCCTGGTCCTGAGCGTGCTCTGGAATTTCACGCTGAACCGGAAGTTCACCTTCCGCAGCGCCGCGGATGTGCCGCGGGCGATGCTCCTCGTAGCGGCCTACTACGCCGTCTTCACGCCCGCCACCACCATCCTGGGCAACTGGCTCGCGGAGGACCTGGGCTGGAACGAATACCTCGTGACCGGCATCAACATGCTCCTGAACGTCACCACGGAGTTCCTCTGGCAGAAATACGTCGTCTACCGCCACCAGATCGACACGGCGGTGTAGGCTGCCGATTAGTTTTTCAACAAATTGATTTTCAGTGATTTAAACTTAGACTGGTGCACCGTGCGGTGTACCAGTGTGGCATCAAATCCCTGTAAACCAGTCACTTCCTCCGATCGTTCTGTCTGTCAGCTACTTGACTGCGGGCTGGTGCACCGTGCGGTGCACCAGTGAGAAGCTATATCGCTGCATGTCAGAGGATAAAAAACAGATAAAATACCTACTGAAACAACACAAGTTATCAACAAAGGGGTACGCAACAGAGAGATAAGGCTTATCTTTCCGAAAAATAAACTAGTATGCGAGGTCACAAAAGAAAACTTCCGCCGAACACTTTCCAGCATATCTACCAGCGGTCGATCAATCAGTTCGTCATTTTTTACTCGATAGAAGATCGCCTGGTCTATTACACGATCTTTGCGGTCATGGCGCGGACCTATGAAATCATCGCGCTGGCATTGGCCTTGATGTTCGACCATGTCCATTCCCTTATCAAGGCATTGGACCGCAAGACCTATGCTCAGTTTATTGGTGTGACAACATTGACCTTTGTCTTGGCCTATAACCGGGATAGTGGCCGGAAAGGCCCCCTTTTTGAGAAGGCATACGGAAATGGGCCGAAGCGCAAGGACAAAGATGTCCGCACGTGCATTGCCTATGATTACAACAATTCCGTTGAGAAGAAACTCTTTGCGCGCGCGGAGCAGGACCGGTGGAATTTCCTTGCATACATCGACAATCCCCATCCGTTTTCTGCGCCCATTGACAAGAAAAGGGCATCCAAGAAATTGCTGTTATCGATGGATGCAGTCACCCGCTACCAGAAGAGGAATGAATATCTGGACTATCCGATCGTCCGAAAACTGTTCGAAGGGTTGAATGTCGATGAGCGGGAGCAACTGCTGGATTACATCATCTCCCTGTACCTTCCGATTGACCGGGATGCATTGCTAGGGTACTATAAAAGTTTCGAAGACATGGTCATTTCTATCAATTCCAACACGGGCAGCGAGTACGATGTGAAGGAGACGTTCGATCCCGAATCGCACCAAGATTTTGCGCAAATGTTGGAAATCACACAACAATCGAGTTTCGCAAGCGATGTGCGTTCCATCATCTTGGCCCCAGTAGCATTGAAGTGGCAGATAGCAGACAAGCTGATGGGCCTGACCGGTGGTTCCCTCAATCACGTGAAACGATTTCTTCATCTTGTCTAACGGATTGTTTATCAATTCATTAGCCTTCCACTGGTGCACGGTGCCGTGCACCAGTTAAGTGACAAGTTGCTGGAAATTAGTGATTTACGCTTGATCGCGACTAGGCGGAAGGGGCATCGTCGGCTTTTCGCCGCACAATCTTCCACCCGATGGCCGCGATGCAGATGGACATCAGGGGGCTGATCAGGTTGAAGAAGCAGAAGGGGGCGTAGACGAGCGTCGGCACGGAGAGGATGGTGGCCTGGGTCATGCCGCAGCTGGACCAGGGGTAGAGCGGCGAGGTGACCGTGGCGGAGTCCTCGACCGAGCGGCTGAGGAGGCGTTCCTCGTAGCCCTGGTCGCGGAAGGTTTTCCCGTAGATGTTGGATGTCAGCAAGATGGACAGGTACTGGTCCGAGACGATGCCGTTGAGGGCCGTGCCCGTGACGACGGTCGATGCCACCAGCCCGGTGCGCGTGCGGGTGAAGGGGTTCAGCAGCTGGGCGAGTCGGGCGATCATGCCGCTGGCCTGCATGCAGGCGCCGAAGCACATCGCGCAGAGGATCAGGAACACCGTGTTGAGCATGCCCAGCATACCGCGGGTGGCGAGGAGGCCGTCCACCTCGGGATGGCCCGTCTCCAGAGATAGCGTGTTGTAGATGCTCTCCACCGTGCCGGCCAGCAGCAGGCGGGCGCGGGAACCCTCGGTGACCCCGGCGCCGATGCCTTCGATGATGCCGGGCTGGAAGACGAGGGCGGCGACGGCGGCCGCGAGGACCGAGATGGCCAGCACCGGCAGCGCCGGCATCCGCTTCCAGATGAGCGTGAGCGTCACCACCGGGACGAGGAACAGCCAGGGCGTGATGCGGAACTTGCCGGCCAGGACCGTGGTGTACAGGTCGATCTGCGAGGCGTCGGACCCGGAGTGCGACAGGCCCAGGACGGTGAAGACGATGAGGGTGATCACCATCGACGGGACCGTCGTGAAGAACATGTAGCGGATGTGCGTGAACAGAGGGACCTTGTTGACGGAGGAAGCCATCACCGTCGTGTCCGACAGCGGGGAGATCTTGTCGCCGAAGTACGCGCCGGAGATGATGGCGCCGGCGATCATCCCGTCGGAGAAGCCCTCGGCCCGGCCGATGCCCAGGAGGGCGATGCCGATGGTGGCGATGGTGGTCCAGGAACTGCCGGTCATCACCGAAATCACGGCGCAGATGACGCAGGCCGACAGGAGGAACACCTTGGGGCTGATGATCTTGACGCCGTAGTAGATGAAGGTCGGGACCACGCCGCTCATCGTCCAGGTGCCCGAAACACCGCCGATGAGGAAGAGGATGAGCGTCGCGCCGGCAATGTCGGAGAAGTTGTGGCCGATGGCTTTCTCGAACTCCTTCCACGGGGTCTTGAAGAAGATGGATGCGAGCAGGACGCAGACGCCGGACGAGGCGAGCAGCGCCACCTGGCTTGCGCCCAGGATGGCGTCGCTGCCGAAGATGCCGATGTTGATGGCCAGCAGCGTGATGAGGACGAGGACGGGGACGAGGGAGATGACCGCCGTCCAGGCGGGGGACAGTTTCATATCGTTCGTCTTACTGGAGACAAAGATACGAAAAAAGCAGTATCTTTGTATATATGAGAAGATGGTTCACTGCCCTTGCGGCCGTATGGGCCGCCCTGACCGGCGCCGCGCAGGAATACGGCGTCGTGGACATTTCCGTTTGCAACCTGCGTGCGACCCCCGATTATGACGCCGAAATGGTCTCCCAGGCCCTCCTGGGGACGCCGGTCCACATCCTGCAGCTCGCCGACAAGAACAACTGGCCCCAGGTCCAGACCCCGGACACCTATACGGGCTGGGTCCATAAGGACGCGATCACCCTCCTCTCCTTCGAGGAATATCACGCCTGGAACGCCGCGCCGAAGATCGTCGTGACGGCGCTGACGGGCGTGGTGTACGAGAAACCTTCTCCCCGGTCCGCCACCGTCTCCGACGTCGTGGCCGGCGACCGGCTGAAGGACCTGGGCCGGAAAGGACGCTACCACTGCGTCGGTTTTCCGGACGGACGCGTCGGCTATCTGGACAAGAAGCTGGGCCAGCCCGAGGCCGCCTGGCGCGCCTCGCTGGACCAGAGCGTGGACGCCATCCTCGCCAGCGCATTGACCATGAACGGCTTCCCGTATCTGTGGGCGGGCATGTCGCCCAAGGGAATGGACTGCAGCGGCTTCGTGCGGACAGTCCTTTTCATGCATGACATCATCATCCCGCGGGACGCCGGTCCGCAGTCCCGGACGGGCGAGCGGATCCTGGGGATGGAGAACCTCCAGCCCGGCGACCTCGTCTTCTTCGGCCGCATGGACGCGGCCACGCCGAAGGTCTCCCACGTGGGCTTCTACCTGGGCGAGGGCAAGTTCATCCACTCGCTCGGCCTGGTGAAGATCGGCAGTTTCCGGCCGGAGGACCCGGAATATGACGCTTATAATACGGGACGCTATCTATTCGCCTCCCGCATCCTTCCTTTCATCGACAAGCAGGAAGGCCTGAACACAACTATGACAAACCCCTACTACTCGGAATAATGGCACAGAACAGACGCGAATTCCTGAAAGTGGCCGGCCTGGCCGCGGTGGGCGCCGGCCTGGCGATCGGCTGCAAGCCCCGCCGGACGCCGCCCCCGGACGAGATTCCCGGCGGAGACACCTTGAAACCCGTGGAGCCCGTCGTCGTCGGCCCCAGCCGGATGAAGCTCCGTTTCTACCCCTACGAACTCCAGCTCCAGCATACCTTCACTGTCTCCTCCTATAGCCGCACTACCACGCCCGGCGTCCAGGTGGAGATCGATTACCGGGGCTATACCGGCTACGGCGAAGCCTCGATGCCGCCCTACCTGGGCCAGAGCGTCGATTCGGTGACCGCTTTCCTGGAGAAGGTGAATCTCGGGCAGTTCGCGGACCCGTTCTGCCTGGAGGACATCCTCGCTTATGTGGACAGTCTCTCCCCGGGCGACAGCGCGGCGAAGGCCGCCGTGGACATCGCCCTCCACGACCTCGTGGGCAAGCTCCTCGGCGCCCCCTGGTACCGGATCTGGGGCTACAACCCCGCGAAGGCGCCTTCCACGACCTTCACCATCGGCATCGACACGCCCGAGGTGGTCAAGGAGAAGACGCAGGAATGTGCCGGCCGCTTCAACATCCTGAAAGTCAAGGTGGGAACCGACTCCGACAAGGAGATGATCGAGACCATCCGCACCGTCACCGACCTTCCCATCGCGGTCGATGCGAACCAGGGCTGGACCGACCGCTTCCATGCGCTGGACATGATCTACTGGCTCCGGGACCACGGCATCGTGATGGTGGAGCAGCCGATGGCCGTGAGCCGGATCAGCGACCTGGCCTGGCTGCGGGAACGCAGTCCGCTGCCCATCTTCGGCGACGAGTCCGTCCAGGGACTGGACGACGTCCGCCGCGCCGTGGGCGTCTTCGACGGCATCAACATCAAGCTGATGAAATGCGGCGGCCTGCGGAATGCGCACAAGATGGTGGAACTCGCCCGCGGGCTCGGGCTCAAGGTCATGCTCGGCTGCATGACCGAGACCTCCTGCGCCGTCTCCGCCGCCGCCCAGCTCTCCCCGGCCGTGGACTTCGCCGACCTGGACGGCAATCTCCTCATCACCAACGACCTCTTCGACGGCGTCGGCCTCGAGAACGGCAAGCTCGTCCTGCCCGACCGCCCCGGCATCGGGGTGGTGAAGCTTTGATCTGATATTCGTAATACTCTGATTCTCAGTGTGATTATCCGGCACTGGTGCACCGTGCGGTGCACCAGTGTGAAGCTAACTGTTTGGCTAGCAAATGGATAGGTCTAAAATGCTGATTGGCAGGGATTTAATGTGGCACTGGTGCACCGTGCGGTGCACCAGTGCAGGGTTAAGTAGCTTTGTTACAAATAAATAGCCGGACCACCCGAAAGGGCGGCCCGGCTAGTTTTCAGGAGGCGGCGTGTTTAGAACACGTCGGGCTCGTTGTTCTTGGGCTCGTTGTCGGTGTCCTCGAAGCGGGGCTTGCGGGGGGCGTGACGGTCGTCACGGCCGCCTTCACGACGCTCACCGCCCTCGCGGCGCGGGCCACGGTCGCCGTCACGGCGCGGGCCGCGGTCGCCTTCGCGACGCTCGCCGCCTTCGCGGCGCGGGCCACGGTCACCCTCGCGGCGGGGACCCCGGTCGCCTTCGCGACGCGGGCCGCGCTCACCGCGCTTGGGCTCCACGTAGCCTTCCGGCTTCTCGGTGAGAGCGCGCATGGACAGGCGCATCTTGCCGGTCTTGGGATCGATCTCGAGGAGCTTCACATCGACCTCGTCGCCCACCTTCAGGACGTCCTCGACCTTCTCGGTCTTGGTCCAGGCAATCTCGCTCACGTGCAGGAGGCCTTCCTTGCCCGGGAGGATCTCGATGAAGGCGCCGAACTCGAGGATGCTGACGACCTTTCCGTGATAGACCTGACCGACCTCCGGAACGGCGCAGATGTCCTTGATGCGCTGCAGGGTGGCATCCATCGCGGCCTTGTCCACGCCGAAGATGTCCACGACACCCTTTGTGGTGCCGTCGCCCTTGCCGGCGTCGACTTCCTCGATGGTGATGGTGGTGCCGAATTCCTTCTGCATGCCCTGGATGGTCTCGCCACCCTTGCCGATGACCGCGCCGATGAAGTCGGACGGGATCTCGATCTGGACCATGCGCGGCACGAAGGGCTTGTAGTCCTCGCGCGGCTCGGCGATGGTCTTGAGCATTTCGCCCATGATGTGGATGCGTCCCTGGCGGGCCTGCTCGAGGGCTTTCTCGAGGACCTCGTAGGAGAGGCCGTCCACCTTGATGTCCATCTGGGTGGCGGTGATGCCGTCCTTGGTGCCGGTCACCTTGAAGTCCATGTCGCCGAGGTGGTCCTCGTCACCGAGGATGTCGGTGAGGATGGCGTAACGGTCGTTCGGGCGCTCGGCGTCGGTGATCAGGCCCATGGCCACGCCGGCCACCGGCTTCTTGATCTTCACGCCGGCATCCATCAGGGCCAGGCAGCCGCCGCAGACGGAAGCCATGGAGGAGGAGCCGTTGGACTCGAGGATATCGGAAACGACGCGCACGGCGTACGGGAATTCCGGAGCGGTGGGGATGACGGGCTTGAGGGCGCGCATCGCCAGGTTGCCGTGGCCGATCTCGCGACGGCCCACGCTGCGCTGAGGCTTGGCCTCACCAGTGGCGAACGGCGGGAAGTTGTAGTGGAGCACGAACTGCTGGTCGTCCTGGATGAGGACTTCGTCCATCTCCTTCATGTCCAGCTTGGTGCCGAGGGTCACGCTCGCGAGGGACTGGGTCTCGCCGCGGGTGAAGATGGCGGAGCCGTGGGCGCAGGGGAGGTAGTCCACCTCGCACCAGATCGGACGGACCTCGTCGGTCCGGCGGCCGTCCAGACGGCAGCCTTCGTCCAGGATCATGTTGCGCATGGCTTCCTTCTCCACGTCGTGGTAGTAGCGGGCGACCATCGCGGCCTTGGCCTCCTGGTCCTCCTCGGACAGGGTGGCGAGGAATTCGGCCTGGATGGCTTCGAAGCCGGCCTCACGCTCGTGCTTGGGCGCGGCGCTCTTCGCCAGCTTGTAGCACTTGTCATAGCAGAACTCGCGGACGGCGGTGCGAAGGGCTTCGTCCTCCTCGTCGTGCGGGTAGTCGCGCTTGTTCACGTCGGTGCCGAGCTCGTGCATGAGCTCCTTCTGCACGCGGCAGTGCTTCTTGATCTCCTCGTGGGCGAACTTGATGGCCTCGAGCATGTCGTGCTCGGAAACCTCGTTCATCTCGCCTTCGACCATCATGATGTTCTCCTCGGTGGCGGCGACCATCAGGTCGAGGTCGGCGCGGGCGCCGTCGGCGAAACCGGGGTTGATCACGAACTGGCCGTCGATGCGGGCGACGCGGACCTCGGAAACCGGACCGCCGAAGGGCAGGTCGGAGGTGGCGAGGGCGGCGGAGGCGGCCAGGCCGGCGAGGGCGTCGGGCTGGATGTCCTTCTCCGCGGAGATGAGCATGATGTTCACGAAGACCTCGAGATGGAAGTCATCCGGCCAGAGGGGACGGATCGGACGGTCCACCAGGCGGGCGATGAGCACCTCGTAGTCCGAGGGACGGCTTTCGCGCTTGAGGAAACCGCCGGGGAAACGGCCGGCAGAATAATACTTTTCACGATAATCTACGGTGAGGGGCATAAAGTCGGTACCCTCCTTGACTTCCTTCGCGCAGGTGACAGTGGCGAGCAGCATCGTGCCGCCCATCTTCACCACCGCGGAACCGGCGGCCTGCTTGGCCAGCTTGCCGGTCTCGATCTCGATCACCCGACCATCGGGCAGTTCGATCTTCTTGTTGATGATGTTCATTTGTTTTACTTCTGTTACGTCTTTACGTCTTGTATCGTCGATCCGGACGGTTCCTGAGCTTGCCGAAGGACGGTCCGGAATCTCTTTTCATTGAAAAAGGGGTAGAGATCATGCCTTGCATGGACCTCTGCCCCCGTTTTTTCCTATCCTTGAACCTATCGACGGAGACCCAGCTCCTTGATAAGTGCCCTGTATCTCTCGATGTCCACCTTCTGAAGGTAGTTCAGAAGCTGACGACGCTTACTGACCAGGCGGAGAAGGGAACGACGGGTAGCCACGTCCTTCTTGTTCTTCTTCACGTGCTCGGTAAGGTGAGCGATACGGTAGGAAAATAAAGCAACCTGACGTGAGCGATACGGTAGGAAAATAAAGCAACCTGACTCTCAGGAGAGCCGGTGTCCTTATTGGACTTCCCGTACTTCGCGAAAATCTCTTGCTTTTTCTCAGGCAGTAAATATTCGGCCATGATGCAATGAGGTTAAAAAGTTATCAGTCTGCGGGACCTTCCCGCAAAAAAGCCTGCAAATTTAGGCATAAAATCCGATAAAACAAAACTTTTTGTACCTTTGTTGCCGTGAAGGAAAAGGTCCATATCGACCCCGTGCTCGGGGAGGTCCGGCTGCGGAAAAGCGCCCGGGCGCGGCGGATTTCGATCCGGGTCCATCCGGACCGCGGCATCGTCGTGACCGTGCCCTATCATGCCCCGTACGCGCTGGGTGTCACCTTCCTGGAAGCCCGTCGGGAATGGGCCCGGGAGGCCCTCGAGCGGGCCGGCGCCCGGAACGCGGACTTGCCGGAAGGGGAGGACATCGAATCCCTCCGGGCAAAGGCGAAGGCCGCCCTGCCGCCCCGCCTCGCCGAGCTCGCGGCCCGCTACGGCTTCCGCTACCACCGCGTCACCATCAAGCACAACACCTCCAACTGGGGCTCCTGCTCCTCGAAGGGAAACATCAACTTGAACTTGAACCTCATGCGGGTCCCGGTGCCGCTGCAGGACTACATCCTCCTGCACGAGCTGACGCACCTGCATCATGCCGACCATGGGCCCGGTTTCCATGCGGAACTAGAGTGGCTTCTCACCGACCATTTTTCCCGCCACGGAGAAGAAACTGACTTCCAGTCGTTTGCATCGGCTGCCGCTTCCTCCCGGGCGCAGAATCCGCTCTCAAGAACGCTGGAAAGGGCATTGAAGGCCTATCGTCCCGTGTAACGTCCGTGCAAAAATACTTGAAAACTTATCCCCCGTCGGCTTGGCCGTTTGGGGGATTATCCGTACATTTGGGGCTTGAAATATAAGTATAAGATATAACAACTGCATAATTATGGAGAAAAAACTTCTTTACACGGCCCCTGCCGTCCGCGAACTGGACGTCCGTTTCGATGCCAGCTTCCTGCAGTCCACCACCGCCGGTCCGATCGACCCCTGGACCGAGGACGATGATCCCATCAACTTCAACTAAGCCAACCCTTAAAGAAGCAAAGCTATGAAAAAAGCCCTTTTCTTTGCGGGTCTGGCAGCTGCCACCCTTGCTTTTGTCGGTTGTAACAAGGAGGCCGACATCAAAGGTCTCGATGCGGCGCCGTTCGAGATTGTCCTCTCTGAAGCCCAGACGCGTACCGTCAATGACGGGATGAACACCAAGTGGGCGGATAATGACAAGATTTCCCTTTTCCATGCCGAAGCCGGCACGACGGACTACAAGAACGACACTCCGTATGTGGAGGAGGACGACAAATCCTATCCGTACACCATCTCCGATGTGGAGAACGGCGTTTTCCAGGGCACGCTGATGGGCGGCAACCTGGAGGAAGGAAAGTCCTATGACTGGTACGTCCTGTATCCGTTCAACTCCTACCTTAAGTCTCCGGTGAATACGGAGGATGGCCGTACCTACATCGGCGGCCGTTCCGACCGGGCCCAGGTTCAGGCCGGATACGACAGCAAGGCGCATCTGGCCGGCGGTTCCTCTTCCGCCTGCTTCCCGCTGTACGGATTGGCCAAGAACATCCCGGCCAATGAGACGCCCACCATCGCGATGAAGCATGTCGCGTCCGTAGCCGCCGTAACCATCAAGAACGATTCCGGCAGCCCGATCAAGATTTCCCAGGTCGAATTCACGGCTCCCGAGCCGATTGTCGGTAATTTCTTCATCAGCTTCGAGAAAGAGCCCGTTACGCTGGCTCCTTATTCCGATCAGGTCTCCGCCACGGCGGTCGTTACGGTGACGAACCCTGCCGAACTGGCTGTCGGGGAATCCGCCACGGTTTACATGGGAATCAAGCCTTTCACTGCCGCTTCCGGAGACAAGCTCTCCCTCAAGATCACGACCAGTGCCGGTGTCCTGGATAAGGAGCTTACTCTCACCGGGAGCGTCGAATTCAAGGCCGGTACAATCAAGCACTTGAATGTCAGCTACTCCTCCGGCACCGTGGTTCCGACGATCACCGTTGCCGACATCAAGACGGCGATCACTTCTACCAGCAATTCCAACCCCAGCGAGTTTACCGGCCAGCTTTCCGGCGCTGTCGTTTCCTTCGTATCCGGCAGCAATGCTTTCATCCAGGATGAGACGGGCGGTATCCTTTATTACAAGAGCGGCCATGGCCTTAAGGCCGGCGATGTGCTCAACGGCGTTGTTTCCGGTAAGGGCTATATCTATAACGGCTTGAAGGAAATCACTTCCCTGGCTGGTTTTGAAAAGACTTCCGGTACGGCTCCCGCACCCGTCAGCATGACGCTTGCGGAACTCCTTGCCGATTATGACCGCTATATGAGTGTCCGTGTGAAGCTCACGGGTGTGACCGTTGCCGGGGCATTTGAGAACCGCAGCACGACCATGACCGACGGTGACGCCTCCCTGACTCTTCGTGACCAGAAGAACGGACTGACCATCACGGCCGGCCAGTATGACATTACCGGCCATCCCGGCTATTACAATGCCAACCAGTTCGGCGTCTGGGCCCAGGAAGATATCGTCATCGCGGCTGGCGCGAACGTCTTCGACGTAACCGAAAGGCAGATCAGTGTGGATGCGACCGCCACCTCGGCGCAGATCCAGGTGACCGGCAATGTGGATTGGACGGTGGTTCCCGATGACAATATCAAGTCCGTGGATCCTGCCAGCGGAAACGGTGAGGGGACGGTTACCGTCACCTTCGATGCCAATACCGATACGGAGAACCCCAAGGAATACACCGTGTTACTCCGGACTACGGCCACGGGTGTCGAGGATGAGATCGAGGTGACCATCATCCAGGCCAAGGCTTCCCCTGCGGGCGAAACCACGGTTACCGTCGATTTCTCGAAGCAGGGATATGAGAATGCAAAGGACTTGACGGAAGCGCCGGTGACCATCAACGGTGTTACCATGACTTTTGACAAGGGGACCAACGGGAATGGACCTAAGTATTACACGTCCGGCACCGCAGTCCGGATGTATGGGGACAATTCGATGACCGTTACCGTCCCCGCTACCCGGGCGGCGGGAATGACCATCAAGTCGATCGTCCTCGAATTCGGTTCCGGCGACGGCTCCAATCCCATCACGACCGATGTGGCGACTTACGAGGAGGGTACCTGGACGGGTGAGGCCGCTTCCGTGACCTTCACCATCGGCGGGACGACCGGCCAGCGCCGGATCAAGGGCCTGACGGTGACGTACTCCGGCGAGGCCGCCCCTGCCTCGAAACTCGCTTCCATCGCGGTCACTCCGAAGACGACGGAGTTCTTCGTCGGTGACACCTTCGTCTTCGACGGCACGGTTACCGCCACCTACGAAGACGGCAGCACCAAGGACGTGACCGCTTCCGCCAAGGCCTCCTCCCCTGATATGACCACCGCCGGCACCAAGACCGTGACGGTCTCCTATACCGAGGGAGAGGTGACCAAGCAGGACACGTACGAGATAACGGTTGCCGTGAGCGACAATCACACGCTGTCGATGACAATGGCCGAATATGTGTCGGCGCACGAGTGCAAGGTCTCGGCCGGATCGGACGTGACCGTGTACAAAGTCCTCAAGTTGAGTGATTCCGTCCGTATGTCCACCTCCGGCGAACCGAACTGCGGTTCATTCTGGGGTGAAAACCGCGAATGGCGCTTATACCAGAACAAGGGTGGCGACGTGACTGTCTCTGTTGCGGAGGGTTGCTCGCTGAAGTCCGTCACACTGACATTCGGCACGTCGAACAACGGCGTCCTTCTTGACGCGGGGAACGCGACCATTGCCAGTGGTAAGGAATATACGGTTTCCGGATCGAGCGTGACCTATACGGTCGGCAATTCCGGAACGGGTGCCAACGGCCAGGTCAAGATTACGGCGGTCAAGGTGGTGTACACCGGTGAAGGCACTTTCCCCAAAGATCCGGACGATCCTGTCGTGACGACCACGGTCATCACGATGACCGGCAGCGCCCTGGTCTATGTCGGCGAGACGTATAACCTGAACGCCACCTCCAATGTGCCCGGTGCGCCCATCACTTACGAGAGCGAAGATACGGCGATCGCGACGGTCGATGCAAGCGGCGTCGTGACCGGCGTTGCCGAAGGTTCCGTGAAAGTCTATGCCCGCATCGCTGCCAGCGAAGGCGTCTATACGGCCGCCGAGCGGTATTGCACGGTCACGGTTGCCGAAAAGCCTTCGGGCCTGGGCGGCACCTGGGAAGCGAAGGCGCTCGCCGACATTGCCGACGGCACCCAGTTCATCCTGGTCTCCACGAATGCCGACGGCGCTTCCTATGCCATGAGTAATGACAAGGGCACCACGGGTTCCCCGTTGGCGGTTTCCGTCACGGTGACCAACGGTACGATTTCGAATCCCGAGTCGAACATCGTCTTCACTTTGAAGGTGGTCGATGGCGGTTATAACTTTACGATGGAGGATGGGGAGACTTGGTTGTATACGACCAAGTCCAATTCCGGTCTCCGTGTCGGAACGGGTGCAAACAAGGTGGTCAAGCTGGATTCGACGAACGGATATCTGAATGTCAATGACAGTGAGGCTGACAGATATATCGGCGTCTATAATGCGACTGACTGGCGCGGCTATAAACTGTCTGAAGGTAACATCGCATCGAATATCGCAGGCCAGACCTTCTCCTTCTTCGTCAAGAAATGAGGGGAATCCGGCGGCGGCGCCGGGGGTGAAGAGCCCACAGTCACGACCGGATCCGCGAATAACGTAAGCGCGACAGGGGCAACCCTGTCCGCTACGTATTCCGGGGTAAAGTCCTATCAGGGGGCGGGTTTCTACTATGGAACCTCCTCCAATCTCAACACGCTGGTCAATTCCGGCACGCAGGTTTACAGCCAGACGCTGCTTAACTACGGCAGCGGCTCCTTCACCGCGACCCTGGGCAGCCTGGACGAGAACAAGACTTACTACTATGTCGCCTTCATGGAGGTGCTGGTGGACGGTACTTACCAGGAGGTCTATGGTGGGGTGAAGTCGTTCAAGACGCTGTCTCCATCGACCGTCGCCACCATCAACAAGGGCTGGCTGGAACTGCCTGAGTCGCCCGCCTCGCTGGGCAGCCGGTATTTGGTGACCACCCGGGCCGAGATGAACGGCAAGGACACCCGCGACTATTCCATCCTGTACGATCCTTCCCGATACGCGTCCCTGTGGACGGCCTATGTGCTGTGCAGCGCCCACCGGGGCAGCGGCAGCGGTGGAACCTGGGTGAACAACCCCTTGATCCCTGCCTCCAAGCAGACGAGCTGCTACAAGGCTTATCCTTCCGTGGACGGGGTCACCTATGACCGAGGGCACCAGATCCCCAATGCCGACCGCAACGGCGTGAGCGGTATGCAGGAACAGACGTTTTACTGGACCAACAGCACGCCGCAGTTGGCTGCGTTCAACCAGGGAATCTGGCAGAATCTGGAAACGGCCGTCCGGACCGTCATGCAGTCCACCGACTCCGTATACGTCGTGACCGGCCCTGTCTATCAGACCGTGGGCGGAAGCGAGACGGTGAAGACGTTCGTGAACAGTTCCAACGACAGCAAGGTCGTCCCCATCCCGAATTATTACTACAAGGTGATCCTGAAGGTCCGCCGCAGCGGCGGGCAGGTGACGGCAGCCTCCGCCATCGGCTTCTGGTTCACGCACGAAGACCACGGCAAAGATAGCTACACGCTTTACGCCAAGAGTGTCGATTACATCGAACAGATGACCGGCTTCAATTTCTTCGCGAACCTACCGCCGTCGGTAGAAACGACGGCGGAACAGAACACGAACTGGAATACGTTCCGAGATTTCTAGATTGACCCTTTACAACCCCCAATCGGACGCCTTGAAGGAATTCTTCGGGGCGTTCGGCACATTCGGGAAGTAGGTGACGCCGGTGATGCGCTCCAGATCCGCGACGGACATGAGCTCGCGGGCGGTGACCTTCTGGCCTTTCAGGCTGTTTGTATGTGCTCTGACAAAGGCCGCGCATTTCAGCTCATCGGCAGAGCAATCCTTCAGCGCTTTCTTAGAGTTTCCGCTCTTTGTACGAAGGAGGACATAATAGAACATGGTGGGACGAACGACATCATTGCGTCCGCCAAAGGATATCGTAGCCGGGCTGACGGTAAAGTTATAACCGTCGGTAAATGTTTCAAAATAGCAGCCGATGACAGAATACAGTGTGTCGGAGCACACTTGCGAATCTACGAAATCTTCGAGGATGTTCCATCCGCCTCCTCCAGTGTTGAAACTGCTCAACTGCGGGGCGATGTTAGGGTATAGGTATACGTCACGGTTGGTTGCCTTGGTACTGCTCCGGTCGCTGGACCCAAGCATATGTCCTTTGTTGCAGCCTCCGCCGGTAGACTTGGAAGTATATTGGATGTTGGCAGGAATATCTGCGTCTTGTCCATAGGCTTCTGTCCTGCCAGAATTGCCTTTATACATGCTGTGCAGCGGGGCGGCTACCCACACAGGGCAGTGATACTCAGCGCTATAGCAGACCGTATAGCTGCGGGCGGTCTTTCCGTTGGGACCCTTCTCGCCACCTGCACACATGTGGATGGCATAAAACTGCGTGGGATCGGAGGTGTTGTACATGTACGAGCCGCTGTGGGTGATGTTCATCATCGGCGTCTCGTACCAACCTGGCTGGTCGCCGCCGATGATGATCTCGCCAGCAGCCGTAGTAAAGCTCTTAACCTCGCCGTAATAGAACTTGTAAGAGCCGTTTTCCAGCACCGCGATGTACGCGCGGTAATAGTAGGTATGGCCGGGACTGAGCCCGTTAAGAGACGACTGGAAGGCGCCGTTATTCAGATAAGAAGCCTGAATACTCTGGGTTTGGGACAAGTTATCCGCGGAAAGCCCCCACTCGAAACCGCCGTAGGTAGGCGTCCCGGTGTAGGTGGCGGACAGCGTAGCCTCCGTTTGCGTGACGGAAGAGAATCCGCCCGTGGTCACCGTAGGTGTGGCGGGTGTAGTCCCGCCACCACCGCCGGGCAGTTCGCCGTCAAGTTTGTAGAACTGGACGGGTTCTTGGCCGCTCGTGTAACAGCGGAAAACATTTGCACTCGTATTGTAGCGCAGGATACGCGTCGAATAAGCGAGGTTCTTGGCCTCCGTTTCGCCATTGCTCACGGAGAAAGCCCAGCGGTAGCCATCTCCCAAGACGGATGTGTTGGAATTCAATTTATTGGCCGAAGCGTCCAAGCCCAGATAGAGATCTCCGATCTTCATCGTATAGCCGTTTCCGTCCTTCTCAATCCGGATATTGCAGGCCTTGTATGCCTCATAGGAAATCTTCCCGTCAGTGATGGTAACTGCGGTTCCAAATCCGCTGCCCTTTGCGTTATCTACGGAACTTAATACCAGCTTATCGGCTTCATACACAATGAGATAATTACCCGCCCAATCCGCCGGCGCGCTTGTCACTTTCACATAGTTCTCGCCGACAGGGGTGAGCGGGATCTTGGTCGCATCGGCCATGTTGACACCCAGGATGTTGCGAGTGTTTTGCCGGAAAGTCTTTTCGATGCCGGTGAAGGTCTTGCGGTAGGTGGCCTGGTCGGTCTCAACGGTCACGGTGAGTTCCGTCAGGGTTTCCGGGAAGATGCTGATCCAGAAGCGGAGATTGCCTGAAGCGTCGAAGGACAGGTTGTCTGGCAGGATGGTCACGCGGGGGACGCCGTCCGTGCCGTAACCCTCCGGGCAGGCCAAGTCGATGGCGATGTCACCGGTCAGTTCGGCGTCGCTCTGACCGAGGAGGACGATGTCCTGGATGTTCTCGCCCGGCGCCAGCGGTAGGTTCTTGAGGGTGATGTCGGCGTGGGCGGTGAGGCGGGTCCATTTCAGGGGGACGGGATAGTCGGGGAGGCTGCGATAGTCCTCGACGGAGTCGCCGACGAGGATGTCGGCCTTCGGATCGAAGGAGGCAGCCGTCGGGGTCTGGATCTCCGGGACGGCGGTGAACACGTCCGGCGCGTCGCTGAAATCCGTATCTGTGACCGCAGGATAGACGGCGAAGAAGTGATGGGCGCCGACGAGGCCCTGCGGGAAGTTCCCGGGCACGGTGAACTGCGCCGTGGGACCGCCCTGGGCAAGGGGTTTGGAATTATACAGGTTTTCTCCCACCCATACGCCGCTCACGCTGTAGGCCATGCTGACGGCGTCACCGGCGGTCCATTCGATGGTTTCGCCGGTCCAGCCGGTGCGGGTCTCGACAGCGGGGCGTCCGGCCGTGAAGGTCAGGCTCGTGACGGGCGTCTCAGGAGTTTTCTTACAGCCCACGAAAGAGAGGGCGAGGACCGCCGCGGCGGCCGCAATCAACAGCTTTCTCATGGCGTCAGTCCAGGTCTCCAAGGTCGATGCCCGGGTCATAGCCGTCATCGGCCCTGTCCCACCCGGATGTCTGGAGCAAGGCCTGTTCGAACCGGATTTCCACGACGCGGAGCGCCGGTTCCCTGTATTCCTTGAGGTTTTTCATGTCAATCGGTTATCCGTGCAAAAACTATTCCTCCCACACCAGGTAGGCGGAAACGAGCCAGTGGTTCATCTTGTCCCCGTCGATGGGCTGCGCGTTCGGGATGCTGATGGTGAGGCGGTGCATGCCCGCGGCCAGTTCGCCGAGCGGGGCGTCATACGGTTCGGCCTGGGAGCCGGGGCACCAGCCGGAGCGGGAGAGGTCGGAGGACGCGATCTCGCGGATGACGTCGTCCGGGCTCAGCGGCGTGCGGGGGCCGTCCCGCCGCGTGACGACCGGCTGGCCGTTGCGGAGGTACCAGATGCCGGAGGTCGGGTTGTAGAGGCGGAAGGACGAGCAGTCCGTGCGCCAGGGGATGAAATCGAGGACCGGCGTTCCGTCCACGGAGACGAGATTCCGCTGTTTCGTGAACTCGTCGCCCTCGCTATGGCCGCCGTGGCCCGTCACGATGTACCGCAGGGAGGCCTTGGAAGCGAAGCGGGGGAGTTCGAAATCCACCGTCAGGTCCTTCCGGGCGAAGATGTCGGGATATTCCTGGCCGACGTAATAGACCGTGTTCACGAGCGGGGTGACGTGCCCGCGGGGGATGGGCTCGTACGGGCATTCGTCTTCTTTCACGTCGATATCGACACTGGCCAGATAGCCTTCGGCGGTCCAGGTGTCGATGAAGACGCCCACCCAGGCCTCGCCCTGCAGGAGCGGGTAGAGGTCGGTGATATCGGCCTCCCAGCGTGCCTCGGGTGCCCATTCGTCGATATAGACGGGCTTCCGGGAAGCGTAGGTGGAGGTGTCGCGGCGGCTGTAGTAGCCCACGCCGAAAGGCGTCATGAAGCGCATCAGTTCCACCGTGGGCACGAAGTCGGGCCCGGGGACTGTGCCGACGAGCTTCTCGTAGCGGGTGGAATCGACCTCCGGCCAGGCGGCTTCGCCCTTGGCGACGGACAGGATGTTCACCTTCGGTCCGTTCGCAGGAATGACGAACACCGAGCCGGACTTGTCCCAGCGGTCGCCGTCGGATTCCACGCGGACGGTGAGGCGGACGTTCACCTTCCGCTTGTAGTCGGGCAGCTGGATCTTCTTGAGGATGATCCGGCCGTTGGTGAGATGGACGATGCCGTCCGCATCGGCGTCGGTGAAGGCGCCCAGGCTGTCCGGCAGGAACTGGACGTGGGCGTGGTCGAACACGGTGAGATGCGTGTCGCCGATGGCGCGGTAGGTCCGGGTGCAGGAGGCGGCGACCAGGACGGCGGCAAGGCTGAGGATCAGGTATTTGCGCATAGTGTCATTAATTGGCGGTGATGACCTGGCCGGCGCCCTTGTACAGCTTTACGGGGCCGTCCAGCAGGATGGCGAGGACCGTGATGCCCGGGTCCAGCGCCTGCTCGGGAACGTCGATCTCCAGCAGGCCGGGGATGTCGTTCCAATAGACCTTGTTATAGACCTTGTAGTTGAGCATGTTCCCGCTCCCGACCACCCAGACGCGCTGGACCTGGTTCATGATGCCCTTGACCTCCACGGCGCCGTTGGGGCGGTAGGGGAGGTACACGTACAGGATGTCGCCTGCCTGGTTCAGGGTGGTGTAGCCGGGCGCGAAGCCGGCGGGAATGCCCGCCCGGGTGCCGTAGATGGCCTCTTTATGCTTCCGGGTCCATCGGCCCAGCTCCTTCAGGACGGCGACCTGCTCCTCCGGGATGGTCCCGTCCGCGCGGGGGCCGATGTCCAGCAGGAGGTTCCCGCCCATGGACAGGCAGTCCACGAAGGTTTTCAGGACCATCTGCGGGGTCTTGAAGTTGAGGTCCGTGTGCTGGAAGCCCCAGGAGTCGTTGATGGTGTAGCACAGCTCCCAGTAGCGGTCCTCGGGCCGGACGGTCGGGACGCCCTGTTCCGGGGTGCCGTAGTCGCCGTATCCCTGGATGCGGGAGTTCACGATGACGTTCTTGTTGTAGGAGGCGAGGAGGTCGATGATCTCGGGCGCGTGCCAGGTCTCGGCGCTCTGCTCCCAGTCGCCGTCGAACCAGAAGAGGTCCGGCTTGTAGGCCTTGGAGAGCTCGGTGAGCTGCGCCTTGTCGAAGTCCACGAAACGCTGCCATCGGGCCGGATCGTCCGCGATGGCGTAGCGGGTTTCATCCTTGGTGAAATTTGGATAGTCCGGGTGCGACCAGTCCAGCAGGGAATAGTAGAGGCCCAGTTTCAGCCCCCGCTTGCGCGCCTCCTTGACGAAGGGCGTGAGAACGTCGCGGCCCGCCGGCGTCTGCTTCGGGACGCTCAGGTCGGAGGCCCTGGTGTCCCAGAGGGCGACGCCGTCGTGGTGCTTGGAGGTGATGACCGTGTATTTCGCGCCGCTCTCCTGGATGAGGTCCGCCCAGTAGGACGGATTGTAGTCAGAGGCCGTGAAACCGGCCTTCTGCGCCATATACTGCTCGTAGGGGAGGTACTTGTTGTAGAAGGACCAGCTCTCGGACACGCCGTCCACGGCGTAGATGCCCCAGTGGATGAAAATGCCCAGCTTCGCGCTGTCGAACCAGGCCATCCGGGCGGCCTTCTGCTCCGGCGTCTCGCCGGCCCGCTGCGCCCGCAGCGGGAGCACCGCCGCCATCAGCGCGATACAAAGGAGAGTGCGTCTTTTCATACCTGCAAAGATAGCATTTTCCAAAGATTTTGCCCATCTTTGTATGCTATGAATGTGGAATCGAGATTATATCGGATCGGCGGGCACACGGTGCGGGTGCGGCTGGAGCAGCCGTGGACCTTCAAGGCCCTGACGGAGCAGCAGCTGGCGCTCGTGGACCGTCTCCGCCGCGGCGAGGACATCGGCATTGAGTCCGTTCCGGCGGACCGGCAGGAGCAGCTTTCCGTCAACGAGGCCCTGATGGGCAAGGAAGCGATGACGCGCGAGATCTGGGACACCCTGGACGAGGCGGAACGCTCGGAATACCGCCACGCCCTGGATTTCCTCCAGTACGCGCCGTTCGAGGTGGCGGAAGGCGAGCCCGTCTTCACCCTGACCGTCCATGCCGGGGTGCCCGACTGGCTGGAACAGACGCGCCCGCAGTGGAAAATGGCCACGGCCGTGGACGAAGTCCCGCCCTACTACTACGGCTATACCTTCGAGGGAAAGACCATCTACGAATACCTGATGACCCGGGAGGTCCGGGCGGGCTACTTCGTGATGGACAAGAACTATACGGAAGGGGACTATTATCCCTGCCCGCGCATGGGCGGCAAGACCACCCTGTTCCAGGTCAATACTTCCTTGATGATCCAATATACCTTCGCTACTGCGGGGCTCGGGACGCTGCTGCTGCACGCGTCGGTCACCCGCTACGAAGGCCGGGGCAACCTTTTCTTCGGCGTGAGCGGCACCGGAAAGAGCACGCACAGCCGCCTGTGGCACGAATTCGTCCCCGGATCGGACCTGATGAACGACGACAATCCCGTCATCCGCTATGAGGACGGACGTTTCCTCGTGTACGGCTCGCCCTGGAGCGGAAAGACGCTCTGCTACCGCAACGTCGTCGCCCCGGTGAACGCCCTCGTGCGCCTGGAGCAGTTCCCGGAGAACCGGATCGCCCGTCTGGAGCCCCTCCAGGCCTATGCGAGCGTCATCGCCGCCGTTTCCACCATCCGCTGGAACCACGACATCATGTCGCTCCTCATCCCCACGATCGAGCGCGTCGCCATGACCGTTCCCTGCTTCCAGCTCCGCTGCCGCCCGGACGAAGAGGCGGTCCAGGTATGTAAACAAGCCATTCTGCCATGAAAATAGGAATCTGCAACGACCACGCTGGCGTGGAGTATAAGAAGAAACTCATGAAGATGCTGCGCGAGCGCGGCATCGAGGTCGTCAACTACGGAACCGATACCGAGGTGAGCTGCGACTATCCCGACTTCGCCCACCGCCTGGCGCAGGCGGTCGAGAGCGGGGAAGTGGAGCTGGGCATCGCCCTCTGCGGCACCGGCAACGGCATGGCCATCACCCTGAACAAGCACCAGGGCATCCGGGCCGGCCTCGCCTGGTGTTCCGAGGTGGGCCGCCTCGTGAAGGCCCACAACAACGCGAACGTGCTGGTCCTCCCGGCCCGGTTCATCCCGTACCGCATCGCCTCCAACATCGTCCGCACCTGGCTGGACACCGCCTTCGAAGGCGGCCGCCACCAGCGCCGCATCGACAAGATGCCCTGCCGATGAGCTTTTTCCAGCCTGCTCCCGGGACCGTCCTTACCCACGACATCGCCGACTACCCGGACGGCGTCGTCCTGCCCATCGACAAACCGTACCGATGGACCTCGGCCGATGTCATCCGGAAGGTCAAGTTCGCCGCCTTCCGGCACTTCCGCAAGAAGAACCTGAAGGTGGGTCATGCGGGTACGCTGGACCCGCTGGCGACGGGCGTGCTCCTCGTGTGCCTCGGCCCGGCCTGCAAGCGCGCGCAGGAGTTCCAGGACCATGACAAGGAATACGTGGCCAACATCCGTTTCGGCGCCACGACACCTTCCTACGACCTGGAAAAGGAAGTGGACCGGACGTTCCCGTACGACCAGGTGACGGAGGAGGCCGTCCGCGCCGTCCTCCCGTCCTTCCTGGGCCCGCAGGAACAGGTCGCGCCGCTGTTCAGCGCCAAGTCCGTCGATGGCGTCCGCGCCTACGAAATGGCCCGCAAGCTGTACCGCAACGCGCAGAAAGGCATCCTGGACCCCGACTTCGACGCCGCGGCCCTCGAAACCCTCCACCGCAGCCGCATCACCATCTCCGACCTGGAACTTTTAGGTTTTTGGGAGGCATCCGCTGAAACTCCGCGGACTAGCTTTTTTTCTCCCGACAAAAGGTCGAAAAAAAGTTGTCCGACTCCGGATGCGGATGCCGCGTGCTCCCAGACCAACGTCAAATCTGCCTCTTCCCGCATCAATGTGGCGGACACCTCTTCCTTGGGCCTCCCCGAAGCGAAAATCCGCATCGCGTGCTCGAAGGGTACGTACATCCGCGCCTTCGCCCGCGACCTCGGCGAAGCCCTCGGCACCGGCGCCCACCTGTCGGGCCTCGTCCGCACAAAAACAGGCGCCTTCCGCCTGGAAGACGCCCTGTCTCTTGAAGAAGCCCTGGCCCTGCTCGCCGAGTAATCTTTTTTCGGCATTCCCGCCGAAAATGCTTACATTTGCAAGAATTCGCTCGTCGAATCAGATACATTTGTCATTTCGAGCTTTCGAGAAACCTATGGAAAGAAGAACACGCGTCCGTTTCGCCCCGTCTCCGACCGGTCCGCTCCACATGGGCGGCGTCCGGACGGCCTTGTATAACTACCTGTATGCCAAGCAGCACGGAGGAGATTTCATCCTCCGGATCGAGGATACCGACTCCAACCGGTTCGTGCCGGGCGCGGAGGAGTACATCATCGAAGCGCTGCGCTGGTGCGGCATCATCCCCGACGAGGGTGTCGATGCCGACGGCAAGGTCGTGGAATCCTCGACCCCGCAGCATCCCCATGCGCCGTACCGCCAGAGCCAGCGGCGTCCCATCTACCGGGACTTCGCCGACCAGCTCGTGGAAGCCGGATGGGCCTACTACGCGTTCGACACGCCCGAGGAGCTGGACGCCTGCCGCAAGGCCGCCGAGGCCGAAGGCCGGACGTTCACGTACAATGCGGTGACGCGCATGTCCCTCCGCAACTCCCTCACCCTTTCCCCGGGCGAGGTGGAGCACCTGCTGGCGGAAACCACGAACTGGACCGTCCGTTTCAAGATGCCGCAGAACCGGGTGGTAGAGATGGACGACCTCATCCGCGGCCACATCTCCGTCAATACCGACACCCTGGACGACAAGGTGCTCTGGAAGCGGGCCGACGAGCTCCCGACCTATCACCTCGCCAACATCGTGGACGACCATCTGATGGAGATCTCCGAGGTCATCCGCGGCGAGGAGTGGCTCCCGTCCCTGCCGCTGCACTACCTGCTGTACGAGGCGTTTGGATGGGCCGATACCATGCCGCGTTTCGCGCATCTGTCGCTGCTGCTCAAGCCGGACGGCAAGGGCAAGCTCTCCAAGCGTGACGGCGACCGCCTGGGCTTCCCGGTGTTCCCCCTGCGCTGGGTCAATGCTGAGGGCGAAGTCTCCCGCGGCTACCGCGAGGACGGCTACTTCCCCGAGGCGTTCGTGAACATGCTCGCCTTCCTGGGCTGGAACCCGGGCGACGACACCGAACTCTACACCCTGGACGAGCTCGTCCCGGTGTTCTCGCTGGAGCGTGTCATCAAGTCCGGCGCCCGTTTCAACGCCGACAAGGCCAAGTGGTACAACAAGGAATATCTCCGGATGAAACCGGCCGGGGAACTGGCCGACCTGTACGCCCCCATCCTGGAGAAGCACGGCATCAAGGTCGTGGACTGCCCCGCCTGCGCCCTCGTGGCCGGCGCGGAGCTTTCTCCGGAAGGCTTTGATTTCAAGAACCATATCTTCACGAAAGACTATGTCGCCCGCGTGGTCGAGACCCTGCGGGACCGCGCCACCTTCGTGGCCGACTTCTGGGACGCCGCTCCCTACCTGTTCGTCGCGCCGGAGGACTACGCCGGTTTCGGCATCAAGGCCGGCGGCCCCGTCGTCGCGCCGGAGCGGGTCGACCCCCGCGCCAAGGTGTACGACGAGCTGGCCACGGCTCCCTTCCTGGCGAAGGACGTGGACAAGTTCTGGAAACCGGAATGGTACGAGTACTGCTTCGAGGTGTGCCAGCACATCACCGGCCGCGAGTTCGGCTTCGACGACCTGGAAGTCTATCGCGGCACCCTGGAAGTCCCGGCCCTGGAGAAGGAGCTCGAGGACTATATCAAGATGCGCGAATATCCGATGGGCAAGGTGATGAACAGCCTGCGCATCGCCCTCACGGGCAGCGCGAGCGGCCTGGGCATCGCCGCCATCATTTCCCTCATCGGACGCAAGGAATTCGCCCGCCGGATGACCTACATCGCCAACCGGCTGGGCCGGATCTAAGCGCTATTTTTTCCCTTCGTGCGCGCGGCGGATGGCCGGAACGGCCTCCAGTTCGCTGATGCTTTCACCCGGCTCCACGCACAGGCAGGGCTTCGTGTCCTCCGTGAAATGGAAACGGCGGGTGGGTTCGGCCGTGTTGAAGCCGACCTTGATGGCCGGGGGCGTATCGGGGAGGGGCACTTCCGCGCCCTTGTAGACGGTCTCCCACTGGAAGTCCCGGTCGATGATCACGATGTTCCCGAGGTTCACGTCGGTGATGTGGCCCAGCTGGCCCATGTCGAAGCCGGTGACGATGGCGGTAATCCGCACCTTGTCGCCGATCTCGGGATCGTCGTCCCAGATGAGGCCCTTCTTGAAGCGGTTGGCGCTGCCGGTGTACTGGGTGATCATCTCGTCGATGGTCTCCAGTTCCTTCATCTTGATGCCGCGCTCGTTGTTGCCGGAGGTGATGTTGATCAGGACGTTCTTCGCGGTCTTGAGGTCGAAGTCGTTCAGGAGCGGGGACTCGAAGGCGCCCTTGACGGCGTCCTCCAGGCGGTTGTTGCCGGTGCCCAGGCCCGTGCCCATCAGGGCCATGCCGGAGTTCCGCATCATCTTGGACACGTCCTTGAAGTCCACGTTGATGTAGCCGGGCTGGGTGATGACCTCGATGATGCCCCGGACGGCGGTCGCCAGGACCTCGTCGGCCATCGGGAAGGCCTCGTGGGCGAGGGTGTCGCCGAAGAACTCGTACAGCTTCTCGTTGTTGATGATCAGGAGGCTGTCCACGTTCTTCTCCAGCTCGTGGATGCCGTCCACGGCCTTGGACTGGGATTCGTTGCCCTCGTTCTTGAACGGGATGGTGACGACGGCGACGGTGAGGATGCCGCGGTCCTTCGCCATCTTGGCGATGACCGGCGAGGCGCCCGTGCCCGTACCGCCGCCCATGCCGGCGGTGATGAAGAGCATCTCAGTGCCGTTGTCCAGCACCTTGGCGGCAATCTCGTCCTGGGATTCCAGGGCCGCGTTGCGGCCTTCGACCGGGTCCGTGCCCGCGCCGAGGCCCTTGGCGCCCATCTGGATCTTCGTGGGCACTTCGCTCTTGAAGAGGGCCTGGGAGTCGGTGTTGCAGACGACGAAGTTGCAGCCCTTGATCTTCTGCTTGTACATGTAGTTCACGGCATTGCAGCCTCCGCCGCCAACGCCGATGACCTTGATGATGGAGTTCTCCTCACTCCAGTCGCGGGGCATGATGTCTTGGTCCATCGTGTAATCCATAGCCTATTCCTCCTCGTTTTTCTTGTTTTCGGCGCCCTTCACGGGCTCTTCCTCGTCTTCTTCGCGGGTCATCTCGTCGTAGAAGTTCAGCACGCCGATCTTCACCTTCGAGCCGAAATCCTTGAACCAGCGCATTGTGGGCTTGTTCGGATCCTTCTCCTTCTTGACTTTCTCCTTCTTGACCTTCCCGGGCTTTGCCGGTTTCTCGGGCTGCTCGGCCGGCTGCTCGGCCGGGCCGTACTCCTCCTCGGGGATGAGCGTGCCCTGCTCGCCCTGCTGGAAGGTGGCGTCGGGGACGAAGAACGGCTCTTCCACTTCCTCGGTCTCCTCTTCCCCGGCGGTTTCCTCCGCCTCGGGCGCGTCGGCCCAGACCGGTTCCGGGCGGGTGACGCAGTCGGGCATGCGGTCGTCCTTGGCCGCGAGGACCATGCCGATGGCCGCGGCCGCCGACGGGTCGTATACGCCCGCGCCCACGGACGCGGAGAACAGGTGCCTCGGGAAGCCGATGCGCACCTCGTAGCCGGACAGCTCCTTGAACAGGTTGGCGAAGTTCACGAGCGAGGCGCCGCCGCCGGTGAGGACGATGCCGCCGCGCAGGTTGTTCTCCAGCCCGCTCTCCTGGATGTAGTACAGGACCGCGTTGATGATTTCCCGGGCGCGCGCGTCGATGACTTCGGAAATGTACTTGACCGTCACTTCCTTGTACGGCTCGGTGAGGCGGATCTGCAGGACCTTCTCGCTCAGGGAAGCGAGCTTGCCGGGCATGCAGGCACCGAACTTGAGCTTGATCTTCTCCGCGAGGTCCTCCGAGATGGAGCACTCGGTGCGGATGTCGCCGGTGATGGCCTTTCCGCCGAAGGGAATGGCCACGTAGGACCGCATGATGCCGCCCTGGTAGATGGCGACGGACGTGACGCCCGCGCCGATGTCCACGAGCGCGACGCCACTCTGGCGGTCTTCCTCCGTGAGGACGGTCTTCGCGACCACGTCCGGGAGGAAATATTTCTTCGCGATGGCGATGCCCATCGAATTGAAGATCTTGTCCACGGCGGCGGTGGCGCGGCGGCTGCCGATGAACACCTTGAAATTGCCCTCCAGTTCCTTGGAGAGCGTGCCCACCACGTCGCTTTCCACGAGCTGGATCTGGTCGTCGATGGAGAAGGACTGGGCCACGGCGCCGTACATGATCTGGTTCGTCTCGTCGTCCAGCGGATAGGACTCGAGGGCCATCGCCTTCAGGTTCTCGACCTCCTCCTCGGTGATGTACTCGTCCGGATTGGAGCGGACGATGCCGCCCGTCGCGGTCTCCTGCCGCACGTCGCTGCGGGGCATGCCCACGACCACCTGCAGGATCTTGATCATCAGCTCGTCCTCGGCCTCCTGGATGGCTTTCTTCAGGGGGAGGGACGCCTTCATCGGGTTGGCGACCACGCTGCCCCGGATGCCGGCGGACGGCGTCTCCTTGTAATAGACGACCTGGACGTCATCCCCCTTGACACGGGCTACGCAGAGCCCGAGTTTCGACGTTCCGAGGTCGATTGATGCAATATACCTTTCTTCCATATCGTATTATTATTTGTTTCTGCAGATGATCTGGCCTTCAAAACGCACGTCCACCGTCTTGTACGGCGTCTCCCGGGACGGGGCGACGCTTTCGTAGTACTTGCGGATGCGGCCGAACTTGGCGTCGATGTCGGTGGGCGTGCCGAAGAGGAAGCGCTCGGCACCCTCGCGCGGCACCAGGACCAGGTTCCCGTCCTTCCGGACGGAGATCTGTCCCACCAGGTCGTTCCATTCCTTGCGGGCGCCCAGCCAGCGGACGAGGTTGATCATGGAATGGACCCACTGCCGCTCCTTCTCCGTCGCGGGCTCGCCCTTGAAGTTCTTGTCGATCTTCAGGGGGAGGGCGCCGTCCACGACCGGGACGCGGGCGGTGTGGCGCAGCTGGAGCGGGAACAGGAAGCCTTCCGCGTCGGCGTAGAAGCCGCCGGCGTCGCCCTGGAAGCGGACCACCGGCGCGCGCTGGGTGACGCTGACGTGGAGGACGCCGTCGTCCGTGAGCCAGGCCTGGCTCTTGCGGACGGCGCTCTTCCCGTCGATGACAGCCTCGACCTTGCGGAGGTCGACGCTGTCCAGCCGGAGTCCGAGATAGGTGCCGTAGTCCGCCATCCAGTCCTTGATGTCGTCCGGGGAGATGAACGCGAGGCTGTCGGCGATGATGGCGTCGACGCTGTTGCAGGTCACTTCCCGGCGGTTTTCGGCGCCCACGCGGTCACCCACCAGCCAGAGGAAAAGGCAGGCGGTGACGGCCGATGCGGCGATGATGTAGCGGACGACGGGTTTCATCAGCGGTTCTTCACGAGTTCGGTGATCGGTCCGATGAAGCGGTCGATGTTGCCGGCCCCGAAGGTGACCAGCACGTCGATCGGCTCATGCTCCAGGTATTCCATCAGTTTCTCCTTCTCCACCAGCACTTTCTCCGGCGCGGTCACGTCCCGGAAGATGATGTCGGAAGTGACGCCCGGGATGGGCTCCTCGCGGGCCGGGTAGATGGGAAGGAGGATGAGCTTGTCCACCGCGCTCAGGGAGGCGGCGAAGTCGGACGCGAAGTCCCGCGTCCGGGTGTACAGGTGCGGCTGGAAGATGGCGGTGAGCTTCCGGCCCGGGAAGATGTCCCGGAGGGAGGCGATGGCCGCCGCGAGTTCCGCCGGATGGTGGGCGTAGTCGTCCACGTAGGCGGCGCCCGGCTTGTTCACATGGACCTCCAGGCGGCGCTTGACGCCCTCGAAGGTGCCGATGGCATGCTTCACGGCCTCCGGGTCCAGCCCGTAGGTGAGGGCGACGGCGGCCGCGGCGATGCTGTTCTCGGCGTTCACCCGCCCGGGCGCGCCGACGCGGATCCCTTTCAGGACGCCGCCCGGCCAGCGGAGGTCGTAGATGAAGTTGCCGCAGACGTCCGGATGCGGGTCCACTGCGTGGAAATCGGCCTCCGGATCGGTATAGTGGTAGGTTAGAAGCTGCGCTTTCGTGTCCGCCGGAGTGATGGGGACGCCCTTCTTGGCGATGACGGTCCCGCTCACCTGCGAGGCGAAGACCTGGAACGCCTCCAGGACATGGGCATAGTCGCCGTAGATGTCCAGGTGGTCCGCGTCGATGGCCGTGATGACGGCGATTTCCGGGAAGAGCTGGTGGAAGGAGCGGTCGAACTCGTCGGCCTCGGCCACCACCACGTCGTTGTCGCTCACGAGGAGGTTCGTTCCGTAGTTGCGGGAGATGCCGCCGAGGAAGGCAGAGCAGCCCTCGCCGCTCTCGGTAAAGATGTGGGCGACCATCGTCGAGGTGGTCGTCTTGCCGTGCGTGCCGGAGACGGCGAGGCAGCGCTGGCCCTTCGCGACCTCGCCGAGGGCGAGGGAGCGCTTGACCACGCGGTAGCCCTTCTCCCGCACGAAATCCAGCTCCTGGAGCTCGTGGATGGCCGGCGTCCAGATGACGAGGGTCTCCGCCACATCGGCCGGCACAAGGTCCGGACGGTCGTCGTAATGGACGCCGATTCCTTCCTTCTCCAGCTGCGCCGTCAGGTCCGACGGCGTCTTGTCATACCCCGACACCGCGTAGCCCTTGAACTTGAAATACCGGGCCAGGGCGCTCATCCCGATACCTCCGATGCCTATGAAATATACGTTCTTCATTTTTCCGTCATTCCGGGCTTGACCCGGAATCTAAACAAGTTTATATGCTTCGTCGCAGATCACCTGCGCCGCTTCCGTCAATGCCATCTTCCCCGCGTTCTCCTCCAGCGTGGCGATGCGGCCCGGGTCCGAGAGGAGCTCCACGGCCGTCGCCATCAGTTTCTCGGGCGCGTCGGCGTCCTTCACGATGAGGGCCGCGTCGCGGCGCACGAGCGCCATCGCGTTGTGCGTCTGGTGGTCCTCCGCCACGTTGGGGGAGGGCACGAAGATGGCCGCCTTGTGCATCGCGCACAGCTCCGACACCGTGCTGGCGCCGCTGCGCGTCACCACAGCGTCCGCCGCCGCGTAGGCGAGGTCCATCCGGGCGATGAAGTCATGGTGCTGCACGCCCGGGCAGGGGTGCTGGGCCATGAACTCGTCCACGCCTTTCTTGTAGTACTTGCCGCACTGCCAGATGACCTCCATGTCTTCGCCGCCGGGGCAGCCGGCTTCGATCCAGCGCTTCATGGACCGGTTCAGCGTGCCGCTTCCGAGGCTGCCGCCCACGATGAAGAGGTGCTTCTTTTCCGGGTCCAGGTGGTAGTATTCCATCGCCTCCTTCTTCATCTCGGCCGTCGGCGGGGTGGAGACCTCCTTGCGGATGGGGTTGCCGCTCATCACGATGCGGTCGGCCGGGAAGAAGCGTTCCATGCCCTCGTAGGCGACGCAGATCTTCTGCACCCGCTTCGCGAGGAGCTTGTTCGTCAGGCCGGCGAAGCCGTTCTGCTCCTGGATGAGGCAGGGGATCTTCATCCCGGAAGCCGCATACAGCAGGGGAGCGCTGGCGTAGCCGCCCACGCCGATGGCGATGTCCGGCTTGAACTCGCGGAGGATCTTCTTCGCCATCGACACGCTCTTGAGGATGCGGAAAGGCACCTGGATGTCGTTGATGATGTTCTTCAGGTTCAGCTGGCGCTGCATCCCGACGATCGGGAGGCCGACGATCTGGTAGCCGGCGGCCGGCACCTTCTCCATCTCCATCTTGCCGGTGGCGCCGACGAAGAGGATTTCCGTGTCCGGGTTCAGTTCCTTCAGCTTGTTCGCGATCGAGACGGCCGGGAAGATGTGTCCTCCCGTGCCGCCGCCGCTGATGATGGCTCTTATCGGTTTATACTCCATAATCCGGGTCATTTTGCAGGTTGTCGGATTCCATGTTCTCGAGGTCGTCCAGGCTGGCCTGGACTTCGTCGGCGGGTTCCCGCTGGATGATGGGGACCGCCTCCTCCTCGCGCTTGCGCATTTTCAGGTACGTCTCGCGGCTGATGGACAGCAGGATGCCGAACACGGCGCTGAACACCAGGAACGAGGTGGTTCCGTGGCTCACCAGGGGCAGGGTCTGGCCGGTCTGGGGAACCAGGGGGAAATGGACGTTGACCATCATGTGCATGAAGGCCTGTCCGGTGACGAGGATGGCGAGGCCCGCCACCACGATCTTGTCGAAGTAGTTGTCGCAGTCCCGCGCGATGGTCGAGCCGCGGGCGAGGAGGCTGAAGTACAGCAGGATGATGAGGATGGCTCCGAGGAAGCCGGTCTCCTCGATGATGAAGCTGAACATGTAGTCCCCGAAGATCACCGGGACCGAATACTTCTGGGTGCTGTTGCCGATGCCCTTGCCGAAGATGCCGCCTTCCTTGATGGCGAGGAGGGCGCCCACGGGCTGCCGCAGCTCGTCACGGGCCGCCTCGTATTCCGGCGAGCCGACCTTCGAGGTCAGGAGGATCTCCATCGTGGCGTCGTCGTCGTTCGTGATGCGGCTGATGGCCGTGTCGATGCGGTTGCTCTTCAGCAGGCCCGTCTCGTAGCCGATGAACAGCAGGCCCGCCAGGGCCACGCAGCCGGCGAAGAACAGGGCGATCTCCTTGAAGTTCACGCCGCCGATCAGGATGATGAGGATCAGGACGGCGGCCAGGAACAGGGCCGACGAGTTGGAGCCCGCCGCCACGAAACCGATGGTCAAGAGGGCGGGGAGGTAGATATAGACGAGTTTCTCGCCGAGCGGCCGGGTGGTCCAGGTGAACAGTTTCGGGGAGAGCGCCGCCAGGAACTTGTTGAGCTTGAATTCGCCCTTCTTGTACGCGTCCAGCGCCCAGGCGAGATACAGGACCATGAACACCTTCACGAACTCGTACACGTGGAGCTGCTTTCCGAACACCTTGATGATGCGGCGGGCGCCGTTGATCTCGCCGGCCTGGATGATGCCGAGGTTCAGGTTGAAGACCAGGATGACGAGCATCACCAGGGACAGGGGATAGCACCACTTGCCCACCCAGCGGTAGAGCCCGCTCCGGCCGAAGATGTACAGCAGGAGGATCACCAGGACGCCGAGACCGACCACCTTGAGCTGGGTGGTCATGATGCCGATGCGGTCCACACCGGTCTCGATGGCCAGCAGCGGGGTGGAGGAGAACACGGAGATGACGGAAATGAGCATGAGGAGCAAGGCGATGATCAGCACCACCTTGTCTCCCCGGAACCCGTCCATCCAGTTCCAGATGTTCCTTCTTTTACCTTTTTTCTTCTCCTTTGTCATTTCGAGCGAAGTCGAGAAATCTAGAGTTTCCTTACCGCTTCCTTGAACTGCTGTCCACGGTCCTCATAGTTCTTGAAAAGGTCGAAGCTCGCGCAGCAGGGGGAGAGGAGGACCACGTCTCCCGGCTCGGCGAATTCCGCCGACTTGCGCACCGCCTCCTCGGCGGAAAGCGCGTCGGTCATGGGCTTGCCCATGGACCCGAACGCCGCATGGATCTTCGCGTTGTCCACCCCGAGGCACACGATGGCCTTCACCTTCTCGCGCACGAGATCGTTCAGGATGGAGTAGTCGTTGCCCTTGTCGGTGCCGCCCACGATCCAGACGACGGGGCGCTTCTGGCACTCGAGGGCGTACCAGGCGGAGTCGATGTTGGTGGCCTTGGAGTCATTGATGTACAGGACGTCCTTGATCGAGAGGACGGGCTCCAGGCGGTGCTCGATGGGCTGGAAGGTGGCCAGGGAGTTCCGGATCACCTCGTTGTCGATGCCGGAGGCCTTGGCGGCCAGGGCGGCGGCCATCGAGTTGTAGATGTTGTGCTTGCCGCCGAGGGCGAGCTCCTGCAGGTACAGGTCGGTCTCCTCCTCCTCGTAGCGGAGGACGATCTTGTCGTCGCGGAGGAAGGCGCCCTGCTTCACTTCCTTCTCCTGGGAGAAGGGCAGCATCTTGCAGCGCAGGATGATGTTGTCCAGGTGGCCGATGGTGATGTCGTCGTCGCTGTCGAAGATGAAGCAGTCGTCCCGGGTGAGGTTCTTGGTGATGTTGAACTTCGCGGCCACGTAGTTCTCCATCTTGTGGTCGTAGCGGTCCAGGTGGTCCGGGGTGATGTTCGTGATGATGGCGATGTCCGGCTTGAAGTCGTACACGTCGTCCAGCTGGAAGCTGCTGATCTCCAGCACGTAGTAGTCGAAGTGCTCGGTCGCGACCTGGTAAGCGTAGGACTTGCCGATGTTGCCGCCGAGGCCCACGTTCAGGCCGGCGTTCTGCAGCAGGTAGTAGATCAGCGAGGTGGTCGTGGTTTTGCCGTTGGACCCCGTGATGCAGATCTTCTTGGCGCTGTCGTAGCGGCTCGCGAACTCGATCTCGGAGACGATGTGCGTCCCCTGCGCCCGGAGCTTCTGCACCATCGGCACGGTACCCGGGATGCCCGGGGACTTGACAACCTCGTCGGCGTTGAGGATCAGTTCCTCCGTGTGGTGGCCTTCCTCATAGGGAATGTCCCACTTCTTCAACGTTTCGACATATTCGTCCTTGATCTTCCCCTTGTCGGACAGGAAGACCTCATGACCTTTCACTTTTGCAAGGACGGCTGCGCCCACTCCGCTTTCGGCGCCGCCAAGAACGACGATTCTAGACATATCTGCTTCTTCTTTTTTTCTTATCTGATTTTCAACAGGGCCAGCGTGGAGACGGCCAGGAGGATCTGGACGATCCAGAACCGCAGGGTGACTTTCACCTCATGATATCCGTGCCCTGCGTTCGGCTTGCCGATCCGGTTGTTGAGCCCCTCGGGAATCGACTCCACATAGCTCCAGGGCTCCGTGCCCCGCACCTTCTTCCAGGACTGGTAGTGATGGTGGAGAGGGGTGATCGACCAGATGCGCTGGCCCTGGCCGCGCTTGATCCGGGTGAACTTGAACCAGCCCCGCTGCAGGAGCACCGAGAGGCTCTCCACGAAGAAGATGCCGCACAGCAGGGGGAGGAGCAGCTCCTTGCGGATGAGGACGGCGCTCACGCCGATGATTCCGCCGATGGTGAGGCTGCCGGTGTCCCCCATGAACACCTGGGCCGGGTAGGAATTGTACCAGAGGAAACCGACCAGCGCGCCCACGAAGGCGGACATGAAGATGGCGACCTCTCCGGTACCGGGGATATACATGATGTTGAGGTAGTTCGAGTCGATGAGGTTGCCGCTCAGCCAGGCCAGGATGCCGATCACCACGCCGACGATGGCCGAGGTGCCGGCCGCGAGGCCGTCCAGGCCGTCGGTGAGGTTGGTGCCGTTGGAGCAGGCGGTGATCACGATGACGATCATGAGCACGTAGATGGCCCACTTCGCATACCAGCCCCAGGCCCCCTTGAACGGGGACAGCAGGCGGTAGTCGAATTCATGGCGCTTGACGAAGGGGATGGTGGTCTTGGTGGACTTCACCGCATCCTCCTCCTGGTAGCGGCCGGTCGTGACCTGCGTCTCCGTGTTCACGTCCAGGTCGGAGCGTCCGGTCACGACTTCGATGGCCGGATCGGCCACCTTCTCGCGGACGACGATGTCCGGGCTCATCCACACGGTCAGGCCCACGATGAAGCCCAGCGCGACCTGGCCCAGGAGCTTGGCCTTTTCGGGAAGTCCGTCATGCTTCTTCGCATCCCGGACGCCGCCCGCCTTCACGCTCTTCTTGTCCCGCAGCTTGAGGTAGTCGTCGGCAAAGCCCAGGGCGCCGCACCAGAGGGTGCTCACCAGCAGCAGGATCACATAGATGCTCGTCAGGTCGCAGAATAGCAGGACGCCGGTGAGGAGGCCCAGGATGATGATGATGCCGCCCATGGTGGGGACACCCTTCTTGAGCTCGGCTCCGTCGAGGCCCAGGTCTCGGGGAACGTCGCCGATCTGGTGGCGCTGCAGGATGCGGATGATCCGCTTGCCCACGAGCATGGTGAACAGGACCGCCGCGACCGTGGCCATCATGGCCCGGAAGGACAGGTAATGCATCAGTCCCATGCCGGGGATGTCCACCCCGGCCCGCTCGAGATATTGGAACAGATGGTAAATCATTACAGGATCAGTTTGAAGGTTTCAGTAACTATCTCTTTTTCGTCGAAATGCAGTTTCTCGTGCCCGATGATCTGGTAATCCTCGTGGCCCTTGCCCGCCAGCAGGATCGTGGCACCTTCGGGCGCCGTGAGGATGGCGGTCCGGATGGCTTCACGGCGGTCCGTGATGAACACGGACTTGGCGAGGCCTTCCCAGTCCAGGCCGGCCCGGATGTCGTTCAGGATGGCTTCCGGGTCCTCGGTCCGGCAGTTGTCGGAGGTGACGACGAGGCGGTCGGCGAGCCGGGCAGCGACCTGCGCCATCTCGGGGCGCTTGGTCTTGTCGCGGTCGCCGCCGCAGCCGAACAGGCAGATGAGCTGGCGCTCGGGGGCGACGTCGCGCAGGGTGCCAAGGACGTTCTCCAGGGCGTCCGGGGTGTGGGCGTAGTCAATCACGACGGCCAGGTCGCGCGGGCCGCGGAGGTTCTCCAGGCGGCCGGGGGCGGACTGGAGGTTGGAGAGGGCCACGAGGACCTCGTCCGGGTCCGTGCCCAGGCACACGGCGGTCGTGTAGATGGCGAGCAGGTTGTAGGCGTTGTGCGCGCCGATGAGGCGGCTCCAGGTCTCCTTCCCGTCGATGCGGAGGAGCATGCCCTCGAAGCTCTGCTCCAGGATGCGGGCGGTGTGGTCGGCCGGACGCTTGCAGGCGTAGGTGACCACCTTCGCGGCGGTGTTCTGGACCATCACGGGGCCGTTCTTGTCATCGACATTGGTGATCGCGTATGCGGACTTCGGCAGGTTGTCGAAGAAAAGCTTCTTGCAGCGGAGGTATTCCGCGAAGGTCTTGTGGTAGTCCAGGTGGTCGTGGGTGAGGTTGGAGAAGATGCCCGCGGCGAACTGGAGTCCGGCCACGCGCTCCTGCTCCACGCCGATGGAGCTCACCTCCATGAAGCAGTACCCGCAGCCCGCATCGACCATCTCGGCGAGGAGCCGGTTGATGGTGATCGGGTCGGCCGTCGTGTTGGCGGTCTCCAGCCGGCGGTCGTCCACGTAGTTGGCGATGGTGGAAAGCAGGCCGCAGGGATGGCCCAGGGCCTTGAACAGGCGGTACAGCAGGGTGACGGTCGTAGTCTTCCCGTTCGTGCCGGTGATGCCCACGAGCGTCAGCTTCCGGCTCGGATGCCCGTAGAAAGCGTCCGCCGCCATCGCCACCGCATGGCGGCTGTTCGCCACCTTCACGAACGTGACGGCGCTCTCCTCATCCCGGGCTTGCGTCTCCTCATCCCGGGCTTGCGTCTCCTCATCCCGGGCTTGCGTCTCCTCATCCCGGGCTTGACCCGGGATCTCCTCGCACACGACCGCCACGGCCCCTTTCTCGATCGCCTGGCCGATATACTTGTGTCCGTCGGAGGCGAAGCCGCGGACGGCGATGAACAGGGCGCCGGGCGTCACCTCCCGGGAATCCCCGGTAATCGCGGTGACGTCGATGTCCAGCGAGCCGCGGATCTCCACGGCTTCGATATCCTGTATGAGTTCTTTCAGTTTCATTTCAAGGTCAGTCGAATGGTTTCCCCCTTCTTGAGGTCGGCGCCGGGCGCCGGTTTCTGGGCCGTCACGTGGCCGGTCCCTTCATAGACGCATTTGTAGCCTGCGTTCTCCACGGCGTACAGCGCGTCCATCAGGGCAAAGCCCTTCAGGTCGGGCGCCTTGCCGCTTTCCACCTGGGCGCTGCGGGCCGCCATCGCGGGCAGGGCGCCGGTGGAGGCGATCCGGCCGGACCAGGTGTCGTCGATGGCGTAGATCTCGTCCACGATCTCCCGGACGGCCTGGGCGGGCTTGGTGCCGCCGTAGAAGCTGGCCCCGGACAGGTACGAATAGACCGTCACGAGGATGGTGTATTTCGGGTTCTCGGCCGGGAAGAAGCCCACGAAGGTGCCCTGGTTCTTCTTGCGGCCCCAAGGGTCGTGGTACGGGTCGGCGCTGCCTTTGCGCTCTTTCGCGGTCAGGACCACCTGCGCGGTGCCGGTCTTGCCCGCCACGGACAGCTTCGCGCCCTTCAGACGCTTCGCCGTACCGTCGTTCACGACGGCCTGGAGCGCGCGGGTGACCGTGTCGGCCGTGGCCCGGGTGCAGACGTTGTTCAGCACCGAGGGACCGTACTGCTTGAGCACCTTGCCGTCCTTCTCCACGCTTTCCACCACATAGGGCTTCATCATGCGGCCCTTGTTGGCGATGGCATTGTAGAAGGTCACCACGTGGAGGGGCGTGACGGACATGCCGTAGCCGTAGGCGGTGGTGCCCAGGGTGGTGCGGCTCCAGCCCTTCGTGCCGGGCCGGTTCACGACCGGGGTGCCCAGGCCGTCCAGGTCGAAGTCGAACTTCTCGCCCAGGCGGTAGGCGTAGATGTGGTCGAAGAATTCCTGCGGGTTGGCGCCATAGTACTTCTCCGGGAGATAGGTGAACACGTAGTTCGAGGAGATCTCGAACCCGTGTTTCACCGTGATCTCGCTGCGGCCGGTCTGCCGTTCGTAGTCCAGGATGTGGACATCCTGGTTGTAGCCGGGAACGGCGCCGTGGTTGGTCGGAATAGTTTCTTCAAGGCTGTGTACGTGCCCGTCCTCGACCAGGGACAGGAGTGTGACGGTTTTCATGACGGATCCCTGCTCGCCCACTTCCTTGAGGACAAGGTTGTCCCGTTCCCAGAGCTTGGAGCCCGGGATGGTGTCGCGGGAGAGGTTCACCATCGCGCGGATGGCGCCCGTCTCCACCTCCATCAGGACGGCGATGCCGGCCCGGATCTGGGGGTCGTCGGCGATCTGGCCGCGGAGGGCCCGGTCGGCGATGTCCTGGAAGTCGATGTTCAGGGTGGTGCGGACATCGTTGCCGTCCACGGCCTTCACCGTGGTGCTGTCGAAGTCGCGGATATACTTGCGGTCGTCGGTGACGCGGCGCCATTCGACGCCTTCCGTGCCGTGGAGTTCGTAGTCGTAGGTGCCTTCGATGCCGATGCGGTTCTGCTCGCGGACGTAGCCGATGACGCGGCGGGCGAGGGTGTCGTACGGGTAGATGCGCTCGTCGTGCTCTTCGGCGATGAGGCCGCCCTTGTAGGCGCCTTCCCGGTAGAGGGGCAGCGTCTTCAGGGTCTGCAGGGTGGCATGGTTCACGTTCCGGCGGATGAGGACGTGCTTCTTGCCGTTCTCGCGTCCGGATATGATGTCGTTGTAATACTGGTCGGCGGACTTGGCGGGGAAGAGGCGGGCGAGTTCGCGGGCGAGCGTATCGGCCTTGGCCTTCCAGGCCTTCTCGGCCGCGGCGCCCTTGTACTGGGGAGCCGGGGCTTCCTTGCCGTCTTCCTGCAGCCGTTTGATCCGGCGGGCTTCCTTCCGGTCCATCTCCTCGAACTCGGACTTCCGGACGGTGCAGTCCATATAGATGTCATAGAGCGGGGCCGTGATGGCGAGCGGGCGGCCGTCCTGGGCGAGGATGCGTCCGCGCTTGGGCTCCTCTACGTAGCGGTCCGGACGGGGACGGAACAGGTTGATGACCCGCTTGTCCACGGAGTAGGTGGCCTGGATATGGCCGATGCAGACCAGGATCCCCAGCGACAGGGCGATGAACAGCGTGGTAAGGCCGACCATCACCAAGTGGATGCGGTCCCGGTTCTCGTAGGTGTCCCGGATCTCGGTCTTCTGTTTCTTCTTCGCGCTCATCGTTTGTCGATCTTGATGGCCGGCTGCCCCGGCAGCGTCACGTCGGAGCCCAGCTGTTTCAGGCGTTTCGCCGTGGTGGAGGCGCTGTGCAGGCGCACGAGCTCGGCCTCCTTCTCGGCATGGTAGATTTCCAGGTCCTTGAGGGCCGCCTTGTTCTCCTCCACCCGGGTGAGGGTTCCGTCCACCTTCAGGCTCAGCAGGATGGAGATCCAGGCGAGCACGAACAGGTAGAGGATGTGCATATAGTACTTATGGGCGCCGATCGAAAGGAGGAGTTCTCCCTTGCCCAGCGCGCGCCAGAAATTCTTGATGCTCCGGCCGATTCCCTGCAGACTCATTCCGCGGCCCTCCTTTCGGCTATCCGGAGCTTCGCGCTGCGGGCGCGGGTGTTTCCGGCGATTTCTTCCTCCTGCGGCAGGACGGGCTTCCGGTTCACGGCGACGAGCGGCGTGACGGTGCGTCCGTACAGGTCCTTCTCTTCCCGGCCTTCCACGTTGCCGGTCTTGATCCAGTTCTTGACCATCCGGTCCTCCAGGCTGTGGTAGGTGATGACCACGAGCCGGCCGCCTTCCTTGAGGGAGGCCGTCGCGCCGGCGAGGAACTTCTCCAGGGAACGCATTTCCTGGTTCACCTCGATGCGGAGGGCCTGGTAGATCTTGGCGAGGACCTTGTGCTCCGCGCCCTTGGGAAGGATGCGGGCGACGGCGCGGTCCAGGTCGCCGGTGGTGCAGATTTCCCGCTCGTCCCGCGCGGCGGCGATGAGCTGGGCGACCCGGCGCGGCTGGTCCACCTCGCCGTACAGGCGGAGGATGCGCTCCAGGTCCTCGACGGCGGCGCCGTTCACGAGGTCGGCGGCGGTCATCTTCCCGTCCGCGTTCATCCGCATGTCCAGCGGGGCGTCCTCGTAGCGGAACGAGAAGCCGCGGTCCGCGGTGTCGAACTGGTGCGAGGACACGCCCAGGTCCGCCAGGATGCCGTCGAAACGGACGCCGTAGTGGCGGGCGTAGTTCTCGATGAAACGGAAGTTGTTGTGCACCATCGTCAGACGTCTGTCGTCCGGCGCATTGCGCACGGCGTCCCTGTCACGATCGAAGGCGATGACGCGCGCGCCATCGTGTAAGCGTGAAAGAAGTTCGGCGGTGTGGCCACCGCCTCCGAAGGTGGCATCGGCGTAAACGCCGTCGGGATTGATAACGAGGGCCGAAACGCTCTCGTCAAGCATTACAGGGGTATGGTATTCGGACATGGCGCGAAACCTCCTATTTCTTTGCGGACAGTTTCGCTGCGGTTGCCTGGAACGTGGCGTCTCCCATGAGGGTGGACTCTCGGCGTTCCTTGGGCCAGATTTCGATCTTGTAACCGACCCCCGCGAACACGACTTCCTTGGTGATACCTGTCTGTTCAAGCAGTTCCGAAGGAATGTTCAGGCGGCCGAGTTTCCCGTCAGGGACGACATAATAGACGCCGTCGTTGAATTTGCTCCAGAACGCGGCGTGTTCGGGATTGAGTTCGGGGTCGAGCCCTTCCAGGACCTGGTCGCACCTGCGGTCCCACTCTGCGCGGGTGAACAGGTTCAGGCAGTTGCCCTGGACGCTCTTCTTGACCACCAGGGTCATGTCTTCCTCGCCCGTGCGGGCGAACTCGTCCCGGAAGACGGCAGGGAACACGATGCGTCCCTTGTCGTCCACCTTACCGAGTGCATTTCCGCGGAATCTGACCATGGCTTTTTGAGGTTGAACTAATCTTTCTTTCACGCTGAGTGCAAAGTTAAGAAATTCCTCCCATTTTCACCCATAATTTTCCAAATTTTTCCACAAAAAGTTATCAACAGGCTCTGTGGATATCTCCAGGGCGTTTTTGGGAATATTCACGAGATATTCGGAAATATTGATTAACTTTGCATATTCTGGCGCAGTGCGCGCCGGAGGCTGAAAATGAACAGGAAAGGCACAATCATAGCGATCGTCGCAATCGCGCTGATGCTCGCGGGCATCGCGTGGGCGGTGACCCGCCTGTACCGGGAGGACAAGCCCCGGCAGGCGGCGGTCAATACCGAATATCCGCTCCTGCGGGCCGTCCCGGCCGACGCGGCCGCGGTGTTCTGTTTCGACGGCAGCGCGAAGGCGCGGAGCGTCCTGGCGGACTCCGTCGGCGTGCTCAAGGCCTTCCTCGCACCGGACGATCCCGCGCTGATGGCCTACCTGGCCAAGGCAGGGGAGAGCCGCATGCTGGTTTCCCTGCACAACAGCGGCTCGCTGGTCCCGCTCGTCGCGGCGGAAGTCGCCTCGGCCGATTCCATCCTCCTCGCGCCGTACGAGGCCCTGGCCGCGAAAGCCGGCCTCAAGACGGCGTACCAGGACGGGCTCCTGCTGGCCTCCCGTTCCGAGACGCTCCTGGGCTCCGCCCGCCGCCATCTGGACGAGGGTTTATGCATCCTCGAGGCCCCGGGCCTGGAGGACCTGACCGGCCGCATCGGCGGGGCCGCCGTGGCCTTCCTGTCGGCCCGCCAGACCCCGAAGCTCCTGCAGACCTGGTCCACGGCCCGGATCCGCCAGCACACGGACTTCGTCCGCACCCTGGCAGACTGGACGGCCTTCGAGCTGGCCGCGGCCGATGACAAGCACCTCTTCCTGAAAGGGACGTCCGCCTGCCCCGAGAAGGGCACGAGTTTCCTGCGGGCCTTCCACGGGTTCAAGATGCCGGCCGCTTCCTTCGGGGAAGCCCTCCCTTATTTTGCCGATTACGCCCTCTCCATCCCTGTCGGGGACTTGTCCTCCTACCTGGAGCGCTACCGTTCCTTCCAGGATGCGAAGGGGAAGCTCAATCCCTATGACAAAGCGCTGAAGGACAAGGCCGGACGCGACATGGGCCCCGAACAGTGGGCGCTCCACTTCGGGATCAAGGAAGTCGTCCGCGCCGCCTACCAGCTGGACGGCATCCAGCAGGACGTCGTCCTGGTGCGCTCCTCCCGGGACATCCCCTCGGGCAGCAATCCCTATCCGGGCAACCTGGCCACCCTGTTCGGCCGGCTGTTCGATGTCGTGGACACGGTGTGCGTGTCCCTGCCCGGCCACTGGACGGTGATGGGCAGCGCCTCGGCCGCCGGCCCCTTCCAGGACAAGAAGTTCCTGGACTATCCGCTCCGCGAACGGCTGTCCGATGCGGGACTCTCCGTGCCCGCCGGCATCGTCGCGTACGCATCGGCTACGGACTTCCCGGCCGTGCTCACGGACTTCTTCTCGCCGGCGCCCGCCCAGGCCCTCGGCGCCTATGTGACCGGATCGGCCTACGCCCCGGCGCTCGCGGGCGTGGACTTCTCCTCCGGCGATCCGGACATCCGGGTCTCGCTGGACAAGCGCGCCCTCAAGGGCAACAAGGTCCAGGTCCTCGAGCGGGACACCACCGTCTTCATCCCCACGGGTCCCTTCCCGGTCCTGAACGGGGAAACCGGCAAGACCAACTCCTTCTACCAGAACGCGAACCTCTACCTGTGCCTGAACGACGAGAACGGCAAGGGCGTCTGGGGCGTCCCGTTCAAGCAGCCCCTCTGCGGCTACGTCGAGAGCATCGACTATTACGGGAACGGGAAGATCCAGTTCCTGTTCGCCGCCGGCCAGGGCCTGTACCTGCTGGACCGGCTGGGCCGGTTCGTGAAGGACTTCCCGGCGGACCTCGGCAAGCCGGTCCTGCTGGGCCCGAAGGCCTATGACTTCACGGGCGCGCACGGGTACACGGTCATGGTCCTCCACAAGGACAATTCGTTGGAAATGTACAACCTCCACGGCCAGAAGCCGGCCGCCTGGAAGGGCATCTACGCCCCCGAGACGGTCAAGGCGCTTCCGGAACTGCTGGAGGTCAAGGACAAGAAATACTGGGTGGTCCGCACGTCCATCCGCACCCTCGTGTACGGATTCGACGGCGGCGACCCGCTCACCAAGGACGAGGGAGGGAAGATGATCCGTCCCGACTCCCAGATCACTCCTGTCTCCCGCGGCATCTCCGTCGACTGCTACGACGGCAAGACCCGGGACATCAAACTGTAAGTACTGAACCGACCTTAACAACCTGAAAATGGAATTCAAATCCGTCAACAAGATCATCGAGAACAGCTTCCGGGAAAACTGGGACCGTCCCGCCCTCTCCAACTACCAGGGCGTGACGCTCAACTACCGGGACGTGGCGCGCCGGATCGCCAAACTGCACATCGCTTTCGAGCAGTGCGGGCTCCAGCGGGGCGACAAAGTCGCCATCTGCTCCCGCAACCAGGCGAACTGGGGCGTGAGTTTCCTCGCCGCCCTCACCTACGGCGCCGTGGCCGTGCCCATCCTGCACGAGTTCAAGCCCGGCAACATCCACTACCTGGTGAACCATTCCGAGGCCCGCGTCCTCTTCGTGGACGAGGTCATCTGGGAGGGCCTCACCCAGGAGGAGATGCCCGGCCTCTCCGTCGTCGTCCAGATCAATACCTTCAAGTTCCTGTATGCCGACACCGAGGAGCGCCAGAACGTGCGTGAGCACCTGAACGAGTCCTTCGGCAAGAAATATCCCGATTACTTCGGCCCCGAGCACCTCGACTACTACGAGGACAGCCCCGAGGAACTGGCGGTCATCAACTACACCTCCGGCACCTCCGGCTTCTCCAAGGGCGTCATGATCCCGTACCGGGCCCTGTACTCCAACATCGACTTCGCGAAGAACGACGCCTGCCCGATGCTGAAGCCCGGCATGCAGTGCGTGTCCATGCTCCCGTCGGCCCACATGTACGGCATGATGTTCGAGTTCCTCTACGAGATGACCTGCGGCATGCACGTGCATTTCCTGAGCCGCGTCCCCAGCCCGAAGATCATCATGAAGGCCTTCTCCGAGATCCATCCCGACATCATCATCGCCGTTCCGCTGGTGATGGAAAAGGTGTACAAGACCAAGCTCAAGCCGCTCATCGACCGCCGGAAGATCAAGCTCCTGATGAGCATTCCCGTGCTGGACAAGGTGATCGCCAAGCGCTTCTGCACCGAACTCACGACCGCCTTCGGCGGCCAGTTCGAGGAGGTGATCCTGGGCGGCGCCGCCTTCAACCCGGAGGTGGAGCAGTTCCTGCACCGGATCGGCTTCCATTATACGGTGGGCTACGGCATGACCGAGTGCGCCCCGATCATCGGCTACGCGCATTGGAACAAGGTCAAGGTGGGCTCCGCCGGCCGCGCGGCCAAGAACATGCAGATCCGCATCGACTCCCCGGATCCCCGCAACATCCCGGGCGAGGTGCAGGTCAGCGGCCCGAACGTGTGCCTGGGCTATTACAAGAACGAGCAGGCCACCCGCGACACTTTCACCGAGGACGGCTGGTTCCGCACCGGCGACATGGGCATCATCGACGAGGACGGCTACCTGTTCCTGCGCGGCCGCTCCAAGTGCATGATCCTGGGCCCTTCCGGCCAGAACATCTACCCGGAGGAACTCGAGGCCGTGATCAACAACTACACCTACGTCGTGGATTCCCTCGTCGTGGAGGATGACGGCGGTCTCACCGCCCTCATCTATCCGGACTGGCACCAGGGCGAGCTGGACGGCATGACGCGCGACGCCCTCAAGGAGCGCCTCACCAGCGTCCTCCCGGACATCAACTCCGAGCTCCCCAAGTACGCGCAGATCCGCAAGATCGAGTTCATGCCCGAGGACTTCGAGCGCACCCCGAAGAAGAGCATCAAGCGTTATCTCTATCAGCGCAACTAATGGAAAAATTCGACCACAGCTACCTGGAGATGGCGCAGATCTGGGCGCAGAACTCCTATTGCAAGCGCCGCAAGGTGGGCGCCCTGCTCGTGAAGGACCGGATGATCATTTCCGACGGCTACAACGGCACCCCGTCCGGCTTCGAGAACATCTGCGAAGAGGACGGCGTCACGAAGCCCTATGTCCTGCACGCGGAGGCCAATGCCATCACCAAGGTGGCGAAGTCCGGCAACAGCAGCGAGGGCGCCACGCTGTACGTGACGGCGTCGCCGTGCCTGGAGTGCTCCAAGCTGATCATCCAGTCCGGCATCAAGCGCGTGGTGTACCGGGACGAGTACCGGCTGACGGACGGCATCGACCTGCTCCGCCGCGCCGGCATCGAGGTGGAAAGAGTGGACTGAGGCCGATATGGACAATCAACAACAACGCTGGATCCGCCTCGCGGAGGTCCTCCTGGGCGTGCTGCTCGGCGTGGTCCTCACGCTCACGGTCGTCCGGTATCGGGAAAAGAACCGCATCCTGAACGCCAAGTACGTCGAGTGGCGGAAACTGAACCTCATCCTCGACGAAATCGAGAAGAACTATGTCGATACCATCGACCAGGCCGGAGTGACGGACGCCGCCATCGCCGGGGCCCTGGCGAAGCTGGACCCGCACTCGATGTACCTGCCGCCCGTGAAACGGCAGCAGGCCGACGAGGAGCTGGCCAGCAATTTCGAGGGCATCGGCATCCAGTTCAACGTGCCGAACGACACGGCCATCGTGCTGGAGGTGATCGCCGGCGGCCCGGCCGAGAAGGCGGGCATGCTGCCCGGCGACCGGCTCCTGAAGGTGGACGACAAGGTCATCGCCGGCGTGAAGTTCCCGCAGGACAGCATGGTCCGGCGGATGAAGGGCCCGTCCGGGACCAAGGTCGTCGTGACCGTGGGCCGCGGCGCGGACGTCATCCCCTTCGAGATCGTCCGCGGCAAGATTCCGCTGCACAGCATCGACGCCGCCTTCATGGTGGACGACACCACCGGCTATGTGCGGCTCGCGAAGTTCTCGTCCGCCACGCGGAAGGACTTCGTGGAGGCCTATACCAAATTGCTGGAGCAGGGAATGAAGCACCTGATGATGGACCTGCGGGACAATTCCGGCGGCTTCCTGGACCAGGCGCTGCTGCTGTCCAACGAGTTCCTGTCCCGGGGCGATACCATCGTGTACATGGAAGGCCTGCACCGACCGCGCGAGGTGTTCCGGGCCGACGGCAAGGGCAAGCTCAAGGACATCGGCCTGACCGTCCTCATCAGCGAGAACTCCGCCTCCTCCAGCGAAATCTTCGCGGGGGCCATCCAGGACAACGACCGCGGCACCATCGTCGGCCGCCGTTCCTTCGGCAAGGGCCTCGTCCAGGAGCAGTTCGCCTTCACGGACGATTCCGGCCTGCGGCTCACCGTGGCGCGGTTCTACACGCCTTCCGGCCGCTGCATCCAGAAGCCGTATGATGACTACGAATACGACATCTACAACCGCTACGCCGACGGCGAGGTTTTCTCCGCCGACAGCGTGAAACTGAATACGGACGACGTCCACCACACCCGGAACGGCCGCGTCGTCTATGGCGGTGGCGGCATCATGCCGGATGTGTTCGTGCCCATGGACACGACCCGCGCGTCCACCTTCTACATCGCCTGCAACCGGAAGACCACGCAGATGCGCTTCGCCGCCGCGATGTTCGACAAGTATTCGGCGCAGCTCCTCGCCATTGACAACTATCCGGACATGGACGCCTTCCTGAAACGGATCGACATCCCCGGCGAGTTCCGGAAGTTCGCCCTCCGGCGCGACGGCATCACGGTTTCCGATGCGGAATATGCGGAAACGCTCGAGTACCTGCAGCCGCAGCTGAACGCCCTCGTCGCCCGCTATTCGAAGTTGAACGAGAACGCGTTCTACAAGTACTACCTGCCGGTGGATGCGACGGTGGAGGCGGCGCTCAAGGCCATCCGGAAAGAAGAATGATGATTACCCTCACAGGCTTCATGGGAAGCGGAAAGACGACAGTCGGGAAGGTCCTCGCGGACTTTCTCGGCTGTCCTTTTATGGACCTGGACGACCTCGTCGTGAAGAAGGCGGGGAAGAGCATCCCCGACATCTTCGCGCAGGACGGGGAGCCGGCCTTCCGCCTGCTGGAGGCCCAGGTGCTGCGAAAGACCGTGGAGAAATACGCGGAAAGCACGGCCGTGCTGGCCCTCGGCGGCGGTGCCGTCCTCGCGCCCGCCTCGGCCGCCCTCCTGCACGAAAAGACCGTCTGCATCTACCTCCGCGCCACCCTGGACACCCTCCTCGCGCGCCTCGCCGGCGAAACCGCCGGCCGCCCGCTTTTGCAGGAGATCCCCGATCAGGTCGGGGATGACGGTGGTTCGGTCGTCATGCCCGGCCCCGGCTCTTCCGTCATGCCCGGCCCCGACTCTTCCGTCATGCCCGGCCCCGACCGGGCATCTGTCTCTGCGCGCCTCGCTTCCCGCGAAGTCATCTACGAAAAAACCGCCCATGTCATCATTGACACGGACGGTCTGTCTCCGGACGAGGTCGCGGACGAGATTATCATTTCGGCTTTGTAGAATCTTTGGCTTTCTGGCCAGTTTTTTACTTTTTTCGCCAAATAGCCGCACCTTAGTGCCCATTGTACGCGCTATAATGATGGTCACGGGGCGCGAACCCCGGTAATCGGCCTGTGGCGCACCAAAGCACCCCTATAATGGCCTACATGGCACTTTCTGGTGCGCCTGTTTGGCAGCGGCACAAAAAAAGCCACCCCGATCGAGGGGTGGTCAATTTGGGAAGGTTTGAGGAGATAGAATGGGGCGAACTCATACACTATCTCCCCTTCCGATGCAAAGGTATGAATATTAACAGCAAAAAACAAGTGGTTTCCTAGAACAACGTCCAGTCGGTGAAGTCGGAGGCGGGCTCGTCGGGCTCGTCTTTCTTTTCTTCTTTCTTCTTGCGGGACTTCGGGGCCTTCGCGGGCTTCTGCTCCACCGGGATTTCGGGGATGTCGATGTCCAGTTCGATCTCGATGGGGGTCTCTTCCGAGGCGACAGGTTCGTCGGGCTCGGTTATGTCGACAGGCTCGGTCGCTTCGACAGGCTCAGCGACCTCCTGTTCGGTCACTTCGACAGGCTCAGCAACCGACGGCTCAGCAACCTCAATTTCTTCGTCCTCGGTAGCGATATCGACGGGTTCCTCGTCTTCCGGGACGAGGTCGTCCTCGGGCTTGTGGAGGGGTTCGATGAACTCGACAGACTTGAGGTCCAGGCTGCTGCACTTCTTGCCCTTGGCGGCGAGGCCCTTCTTGGCGATGAACTCTTCGGCGTCAATCACTTCCGCTTCGCGGCCTTCCTGGCGGCCACCGAAGGTGAGTTTCACCTGCGGGTGGAGGTCGTCGGACAGGTCGATGAGCTTGGAGCCCTTGGAATCGGAAATGAAGGAGACGGGCGTGTTGTTGCTTTCGACGAAGCTGAAGCGCTTGATGTAGTAGGCCTTCGCGGCATTGTCCCAGTAGAGGACCGTGTAGGTGCGGTTCGGGTCCAGCTTGCCGATGCGGATCACGTCGCCCTGGTACTTGTTCACCAGCTCGTAGTTGGTGGTGTAGTAGGAGCCGTTGGAGAAGATCGCCAGGACGCGGTCGTTGCCGCTGTACTGGCCGATGTGCTCGCCGCGGCCGTCCTCGTTCAGGCGCTGGATGTCCGGGTCGTACCAGATGTCCTTCCCCTCGAGGGTGGTCACGCCCTTGGACTTGAGCTGGATCTTCTGCACGGGGTACTTCGTGACGAGGTTGCCCCGGGAGGTGCGTCCCTTGATCGCGAGGGTGGAGAAGTCGTACTCGAGCTGGGACTTCTTGATGCCCTTCTTCGGCCGCAGATTGATCTTGACCGTCTCCGCCTCGCCGTTGTGGTTCACGCTGAACCACAGGATCTTGGACCCTTCGGCGCCGGTGGTGATGTCATACTCCTTGTCGCGGGTGATGGAGGTGATGGCGAAGCGCTTGGCGTAATGGACCGAGCCCTTGCCGTCGCGGTAGATGACGTTGTAGATGGTGCGGGCGTCGTTCCGGTTGAACACGCCGGCCCACAGGAGGTCCTTCCCGAAGAAGGCCTTGTCGGCCACCTTCGTGACCCGGTACTTGCCGTCCTTGCCGATGACGATGATCTCCGAGAGGTCGGAGCAGTCGGCGATGAACTCGGCCCCCTCTGAGTTCTTGAGGCCGATGCCCACGAAGCCTTCCGCGAGGTTCGCGTACAGCTTCGCGTTGTTGTTCACGACCTTGGTCGCGGCGATGGTCTCGAAGGAGGTGATCTCCGTCAGGCGCGGATGGTCCATGCCGTACTTCTTCTTGAGGGAACGGAACCAGTCGATGGTGTACTGCGTCAGATGCTCGAGCTTGTCCCGCACGTCCTTCATCTCGTCCTCCAGGGCGTAGATCTTCTCGTCCAGGGCCTTGGTGTCGAACTTGGAAATCTTGCGGACCGGCTTCTCCACGAGCTTCAGGATGTCGTCCATCACGATCTCGCGGTGGAGGAGGTCCTGATACTGCTTCATCTGCGTGAAGATGTCGTCCAGCTGCTCCTCCCAGTCGCGCTGGTTCTGCTCCAGCACCTTGTAGATGCGGTTCTCGAAGAAGATGCGCTCCAGGGAGTCGTAGTGCCACTGGTCTTCCAGCTCTCCGAGCTTGATCTCCAGCTCGCGGCCCAGCAGCTCGCGGGTGTGGTAGGTGTCGTACTCGAGGATGTCATTGACGGACAGGAACTGCGGCTTGTCCTCCTTGATGACGCAGGCGTTCGGGTTGATGGTGGTCTCGCAGTCCGTGAAGGCGTACAGGGCGTCGATGGTCTTATCCGGGGACACGTCGGCCGGGAGGTGGATGATGATCTCCACCTTGTCCGTGGTCATGTCCTCGATCTTCTTGATCTTGATCTTGCCCTTGTCCTTCGCCTTCAGGATGCTGTCGATGATCATGTGCGAGGTCTTCCCGTAGGGAATCTCGCTGATGGTGACCGTGCTCTTGTCCACCTTCTCGATGCGGGCGCGGATCTTCACCTGGCCGCCGCGGCGGCCGTGGTTGTACTTCGAGCAGTCCGCGAGGCCCCCGGTGGGGAAGTCAGGATACAGCTCGTAGGGCTCCTCCTTCAGGATGGCGACGGAGGCGTCGATGAGTTCGTTGAAATTATGGGGAAGGATGCGGGACTGCATGCCCACGGCGATGCCTTCCGTGCCCTGCGCGAGCAGGAGCGGGAAGCGCACCGGGAGCTCGGTCGGCTCCTGGTTGCGGCCGTCGTAGGAGGTCATCCAGTTCGTGACCTTCGGGTCGAAGATCACTTCCTTGGCGAACTTGGAGAGCCGCGCCTCGATATATCGGGCCGCGGCGTTGGAGTCGCCGGTGAGGATGTTGCCCCAGTTTCCCTGGCAATCCACCGCGAAGCCCTTCTGGCCCAGCTGCACGAGGGCGCCCAGGATGGACGCATCGCCGTGCGGGTGGTACTGCATCGCCTGGCCGACGATGTTCGCCACCTTGGTGTACCGGCCGTCGTCCATCTTGTACATCGCGTGCAGGACGCGGCGCTGGACGGGCTTCAGGCCGTCCACGATGTGCGGGACGGCGCGCTGGAGGATCACGTAGGACGAATAGTCCAGGAACCAGTCCTTGAACATGCCGGACAGCTTGAACTTCCGGCTGTCGCTGCCCAGCAGGCGGGTGAACTTGCCCGTCGGCTGCGCGTTTTCGTCAAGGGCCTGCTCTTCGTCGGGATTCTGTTCCTCGTCGAGGGGCTCTTCCTGGATGTCGTCGAATTCTTCGCTCATAGTCGGTTTATGGTTTTAGTACTCATACCCGAAGCGGCGGAGCTCCTTGCGGGACTCGCGCCAGTCCGGATCCACTTTCACAAACGTGGAGAGGAAGACCTTCTTCTGGAAGAAGTCCTCCATCTCCAGGCGGGCCTCGGTGCCCACCTTCTTCAGGGCCGCGCCCTTCTTGCCGATGATGATGCCCTTCTGGGACTCGCGCATCACGTAGATGACGGCGCTGATCTCATAGCGTTCCTCGCCCTCGTGGAAGGCCTCGATCTCCACCTGGCAGCTGTAGGGGATCTCCTCGCCGTAGTTGAGGAAGATCTTCTCCCGCAGGATCTCCGAGGCGAAGAAGCGGAGGTTCTTGTCGGTGAACTGGTCCTTGTCGAACCAGGCCGGGGCTTCCGGAAGGCGGCTGGAAACCGCCTCCAGGATGCTTTCCAGGTTGAATTTCTCCTGGGCCGAGGCCGGGATGATCTCCGCCTTGGGGAGCTTCTCGTGCCACCACTGCATCAGCTCGACGACCTTCTCCTGCGTGGAGATGTCGATCTTGTTGATGACGAGCACCACGGGGCACTCCACCTTCGCGAGCTTCTCGATGTAAGCCTCGTTCTTGTCGCCCTTCTCCACCGTGTCGGTGACGTACAGGATGATGTCCGCGTCGCCGATGGCGGTGTCCACGAAGTCCAGCATCGACTGCTGGAGCCGGTAGTTGGGCTTCAGGATGCCGGGCGTGTCGGAATAGACGATCTGGTAGTCCTCCCCGTTGACGATGCCCATGATGCGGTGGCGCGTGGTCTGCGCCTTCGCGGTCACGATGGAGAGCTTCTCTCCCACGAGCGCGTTCATCAGGGTGGACTTCCCGACGTTCGGGTTGCCGATGATGTTGACGAATCCAGCCTTGTGTGCCATTATACGTACGCCCCCATCTTCAGGATGTTCACCTCGCCCTCGGTCAGGTAGCGCCAGTCGCCCTTCTTGAGGCCCTTCTTGGTGAGGCCAGCGAAATAGACGCGGTCCAGGGCCTTCACTTCGTAGCCCATGGACTCGAAGATGCGGCGGACGATCCGGTTCTTGCCGGAGTGGATCTCGATGCCCAGCTGGCGGTGGTCGCGGGCGTCGATGTACTCGAGCTCATCGGCGGCGACGACGCCGTCCGTCAGCTCGATGCCGGCGAGCACCTTCTCCTTGTCCTCCTCGGTGAGGGGGTGGTCCAGGACGACCTGGTAGATCTTCTTCTTGTTGTAGGACGGGTGGGTGAGGCGCTCGGCCATCTCGCCGTCGTTGGTGAACATCAGCACGCCGGTGGTGTTCTTGTCCAGGCGGCCGACCGGGAACACGCGCGTCGGGCAGCCCTTGAGGATGTCCATGACGGTCTTCTCCGCGTGCGGGTCGCTGGCGGTGGTGACGTAGCCCTTGGGCTTGTTCATCACGATGTACACCTTCTCCTCGCCCTTGAGACGCTCGCCGTTGAAGCGGATGTCGTCGGTGAGGACGTTGACCTTGGTGCCGAGTTCGGTGACGACCTCGCCGTTCACGGTGACGACGCCGCTCTGGATGAGCGTGTCGGCTTCCCTGCGGGAGCAGACGCCGGAATTGGCGATGTACTTGTTCAGGCGGACGACCTCCTTGATCGGGGTCTTCGCGGTATCGTCGTCGGACCAGGCGCTGCCGCTCACCTGCGGCTTGCGGCTGAGCATCGCGCTCATGCCGGCGTCGGCCTCGGAACGCTTGCCCACGGGCTTGCGGCCGCGGGGCGCGCCCGGCTTCGCGCCGAAGGACGGCTTGCCGTAACCGGACTTGCGGGGCTTGTCGCCATACGGCTTGTCTCCGTAGGGCTTTTCACCGTACGGGCGGTCGCCATGCGGCTTGCTGCCGTACGGCTTGCGCTCGCCGTACGGACGCTCGCCCTGCGGGCGGTCGCCGTAGGCGCGGTGCTCGCCCTGCGGGCGGCCTTCGCCGTACGCCTTGTGTTCTCCATAGCTCCGGCGTTCGCCCTGCGGACGGGCCGGACGGGCGCCATAGGCGCGCTGCGGCTGCTGGTCCGAATCAAAGGAACGGCTGGTGCTGTAATCTTCCCGATGTGGGCGGTATCCGCCTTCGCGGCGGCCGTATTCCACTTTCTCTGCGCGGCCTTCGGCAGGCCTCCTGGTGAAATGGGTACGTGTACCCTTCTTGTTGTTTTCCATTGTTCTTGCCCCTTCACGGGGGTTCTAAAGTGATAAAAATCAATGACTCACGTCATTGTTGGGATAAGGTTGCTTTTCTTTACTGCAGTTTGAAGATGTAGGTGATCGTGCCGGTCTGGACGACGGGCGCATCGGCTTTGGTGTTGAAGTGGGCCTTCATCGCGGCGTTGCGGGCGGCGTTCCAGAGGCCGGAGTCGGTGACCGTGGTCCCTTCCACGCCCGGGACGGCTTCCGTCACGTTGCCGTACTGGTCCACCTTGACCCGCACGACGACGGTGCCTTCGAGCTGGGCGTTGTAGGTGGGGCGGGGCAGGGTGCCCACGACGTTGCGTCCGCTCAGGTGCGCGTTCGCGGCTCCCTGGGTACGGCCTTCCTTCGTGTTGCCGTCCGGCTGGCCGGCCTTGAAGCCTTCGGCGGCCTCGGACGCGCTGTGCGGCGCCGTGGCCTTGTCGTCCTGCTGGCTCATGCCCGGGAACGAGGCGCGGGGGTCCAGTTTGGGCTCTTCCTTCTTCGGGGGCGCGGGGACTTCCACGTCGCCGTGGCCGTTCTCCTTCGTCGCCGGCGTCCGGTTGGGCCGGTCGTTCACGTGGGGCGATTCCGCCTTCTGCACCAGTTCGACGGGCTGGGTGGGATCCGTCTCCTCCGCCTGCGGCTGCCGTCCGACCTTGGTGTCGACCGGCTTCTCGTCCTCCAGGACCTCCTCTTCGAAGTCGATGAGGAAGCTGGTCTCCGGCGGCGGGGGATCCAGGTACCTGAGCCCCGCGGTCAGGCAGAAGACGAGGGCCACGACGTGGATGAGCACGGTGGCCGCGAGGCCTGTCAGGCGGGCCCGCTTGTCCTCAGTCTGTCTGGAGCGGAGATAAGGCTGCATCGCTTATTCGGGTTGGGTCGCCAGGATTACCTTGTAGTGGTTCCGCTTGGCGATGTTCATGATACCGACGATTTCGCCCACAGGGACGCTCTGGTCGGAGAAGATGGAGAAGGTCGGGTCTTCTTCGCCCGACAGGAGCTCGATGAGCTCGTCCTCCACTTCCTCGTAGGAGGCCGGATTCTGGTCTCCGTTGATGTGGTAGGTGTAGGTGTCGTCGCCCCAGTCCTTGATGCTGACGCTCACCGTGGCCTTCGCCCCGATCTGGCCCGTGCTCTTCGGGAGGAGGAGCTTGAGGGCGTTCGGGTTGATGAGGGTCGAGGTCACGAGGAAGAAGATCAGCAGCAGGAACACGATATCCGTCATCGAGGATACCGAGAACGACGCGTCCACCTTCGTGTTTCTCTTGAGTGCCATAGACTATTCTTCTCCGGGTTCGTGAAGGACGATGTCGATGAACTGCATCGTGGAGCTCTCCATCTTGTACACCAGGTTGGAGACCTTGGAGGTGAGCCAGTTGTAGCCGAAGTAGGCGATGATGCCCACGACGAGACCGCCCACGGTGGTGAGCATCGCGGTGTAGATGCCGTCGCTGAGGAGGGTGATGTCGATGTTGTTGCCGGCCTTGGACATGTTGAAGAAGGCCTTGACCATACCGAGCACGGTGCCGAGGAAACCGATCATCGGGGCGCCGCCGGCGATGGAGGCGAGGATCGGGAGACCCTTCTCCAGGCGGGAGACCTCCACGTTGCCGGTGTTCTCGATGGCGGACTGGATGTCGGCCATCGGTCGGCCCAGGCGGTGGATGCCGGTCTCGATCATCCGGGCGACCGGATTGTCATACTTGCGGCAGAGGGTGACGGCCGACTTGGTCTTGCCCGCGTTCATGTAGTCGCGGATGTCGTTCATGAAGTTGCCGTCGATCTTGGAGGCCTTGTTCAGGGTCCACCACTTCCATCCGATGATGTAGATGGCGACGATCGAGAGGGCGAGGAGGACCCACATCAGGGGACCGCCCATCGTGAACATCGAGAAGAGGCTCTCGCTCATCTGGGTAGGCTGCGCGGCCGGGGTCGCGGCGACCTGCTCCAGGGCCTCTCCGGCGGCCTGGACCAGCGTGTCAGTTTGCAAAAGGAAAAGCATATCGTTTAACTGTTTTGTTTCAATTCTTTCAATCTACAAAGGTACAAATAATTTTTCGTATCTTTGCGTTGAGAAAACCATGCCGCGATGAAAAAACTGTTGCCCGCATTCCTTTTCTGGATTCTTCTTTCCGTTACCGCTTGGGCCGGTCCGGTGGAGGACGCCATCGCCGCCTTCGACAAGAACCCGACCGAGGCCCATGCCGCCGCATTCTTCGCCCTGCTCCAGCAGGAGGAGTACACGGACGAGCCCGTCGTCTTCGCGCCGGGAACCCCGATGGAGGAGATTTCCGCCAATGTCTGGTACTGGGCCGGCGACTGGTATTACAACCTGCAGGACTATCCCAATGCCGTGAAATACGCGGAAAAGTCGCTGCCGGTCATCCCCGAAGGGGACGACGCCGAGCTGCTCAAGGCGGACTGCCTGAACCTCCTCGCCATGGGCTATGTCCGGCTGTCGGATTTCGCCAAGGCCGCGGATTACGCCCGGCAGTGCTACGTGCTGGACGAGAAGTCCGGCGATGCGGACCGCATCAGTTCGTCCCTGAACACGATCGCCGGCATCTACATGGCCGGTGACCAGCCGGAGGAAGGGGAGAAATATATCCTCCGGGCGCTTGAGTACGCCGCCAAGGCCGACAATCCGCCTCGCATGGCCGTCCTGCACGGGATGGCCTCCGAAATCTTCCACGCCGAAGGCAAGGACGAGGAAGCGCTGAAATACGCCGATATGGCCTTCGAGGAAGAGAAGGCGCTCGGGCGGGAGTACCAGGCTGCCGTGCGGCTCACGCAGAAGGCGTCCGCCCTCATCGGCCTGAACCGCTGGGAGGAGGCGGAAGCCCTGCTCGAGAAGGTGATCCCTTACTTCAAGGCCGTGGGCGACGTCCACTCTCAGGGCATCGCCGACAACAAGATGGGCATGACCATCATGGCCCTCAAGCGCTATGACGATGCAATCCCGTACTACCGGGAAGCGGCCGACATTTTCGCCGCCATCCAGGACCCCTACAACGAGATCCAGGCGCGCCGGGGCCTGTACGAGTGCCTCTGGCGGACGGACCGGAAAAAGGAGGCCAACGACGAATTCTACCGCTACAACGACCTCCGCGATTCATTATATAAGGTAGCATCGGCCGAATCCCTCGCCAAGTACGACGCCGAGTTCGGCAACGACTGGCTGCGCCTGGAGAACCATGCCGAGCGGCAGGCCCGGATCCGGATCACCCTCATCGCCCTCGCGGTCACCCTTCTCGCCGTCCTTGTGTGGTGGCTGATGCATCGCCGCAACCGCCGCCAGGCGAAGATCAACGACGAGCTCAACGAGAACATCCGCGACCTCCGCGAGAAGTACAGCCAGCTCCACATCCACTACGACAACGCCATGCTCACGAACAAGGTCCCGCAGGACGAGGCCGTGGACATGCCCCAGGCGCACCGGGAATTCCTGGAGCAGACGGTGGATATCATCAACGAACTTTTCTCCAAGGAATCCGTCAGCGTGGAGACGATTTCCCAGCGGATGAACATGAGCCCCTACCAGTTCCGTCAGCGGCTGCAGAGCATCACCGGCGAGACGCCGCAGTCCTTCATCCAGACCGTCCGCATGCGCCGCGCCCGCTACCTGCTGGACAACCATCCGGAGCTCAATATCAGTGAAGTTTCGCGACTCTGTGCCTACGGAGACGTCCCCAGCTTTACGCGCGCTTTCAAGAATGCCTTCGGAATGACACCGAGCAAATATCTGGGCAGATAGGCTCATTTTTTACGAAATGCTAAAATAATTTGACGGGGTGCTAACAAGCGCCCCGTTTTTGGTCGTTAACTTTGCTTTTGGTTAAATGTACCCTTACCCATGGAGAAAACCGACGAGCAGGAAAAGGCGACCAACTTCGCGTTGAAGTACCTCGAGCACCTCATCGAAAAGGAGCTCGAGGCCTCTGAATCCACCCCCGCCCCCTCCACCGGCAAGGACGATTCCAAGAAGAAAAATCAAACGAAAAAATAGGATGGCTATGGAAAAGCAAACTTATGTCGCGCCCGTAAGTGAGGCAGTCTACCTCAGAATGGAGATGAACATCATGTCTCAGGAAGAGCAGCCTATTGACGGACCCAGCTATTAATCTGAAAGCAATTTGCAGTATGAATAAGACATTTTTGTATGCTGTCGCTCTTTTAGCGTGCGTAACGGCGTGCTCCGTCAAGGAACTGGATGTTCCTTCAAGGGAAGGTATGGTCGAAGACGGGCAGGAATTGACGTTTACGGCAAATCTTGAGAAAGATGTCTATCCTACAAAAGCAACCATCGCCTGGGAGGAAGAGGATGACGGTGATGAAACGACCCCTCCATTCCACTTCGAGTGGACGCCTTCGGACCAAATCAACGTGTTCTACGGCGCGAACTCCGGTGTCGGCGGATCCATCTTCACCTCCGATGGGAATACGACGGGGACCTCGACACAATTCTCCGGTACACTCAACGTTTTCTCCGGGACAATCGGCGGAGATCCTGAATCCGTTCATTTCTGGGCGACCTATCCTTACAATTCGGCCAATGTCTGTGACGGAGAATCCGTTACGGTGACACTCCCTGCTGTGCAGAGGCCTGTAGCGTCTTCGTTCGATCCGGCATCCTATCTGATGGTGGCACGTTCCCGCGGCCTCGACCTGTATTTCAAGATCGTCAATTCAGGCCTGCGATTCTGTGTTTCCCGGGAAGATATCGTGAAAGTGGTCCTCCAGGGTCATCACAACGAGACGCTGGCCGGAAAGGCCAAGATTGTGTATGATCAACAGGGAGCCCCGGTAGTCTCCGAGATAGTCCCGGACGGGAGCGAGAGTGAGACGATAACGGCCTTCCCTGCTGTCGGAAACGCTTTTGTCCCGGGACAATGGTATTTCGTCAACTGTTATCCCGCCGAAATGGAAGACGGGTTCACGTTTACTTGCTATAATGAGGACGGGTTCCCGGGATCATATAAAGTCAATACGAGTTATGCGAGATTTGAAAGAAAGGCATATAATCGTTTGAATAACAGGGATTTGAATGTTAGATTTACCGTTCCGAACAATCAAATATGGTTCCGGATTTCGGAGGGGGCGAGCATTCCTGAGTTCGAGTCGTACACAATCACGGACGGAACGGACGGGTGGTTGATCCTGTCGAAATCCGACGGCTGCGATATTACTGACATTCCCGCAGATATGTTCAAGGACCAGACAGCCCTGACAGAGGTCCTTCTTCCGCCTGGAATCACATCGATTGGATCTTCTGCTTTCGAAGGTTGTGCTTCGATTACCACCCTATCTATTCCGGACGCGGTTTCGACGATTAATTCGAGGACGTTTTATGGGTGTACATCCCTTGAGACTTTGTCTCTCCCTCAAGAATGGTCGGCGAGTGGCAGCTCTATCTTTTCCAACTGCACTGCGCTTCGGTATGTCACTGGTGGCAACACTTCATTGGATGGACATGCGATTGTTATTAACAATGAATTATATTACGCTGCATGCGCAGGGCTTACGGATTATACGTTCCCGGATGAAATAACAAAGATCGGGCAATCTGCATTTTTGGGTAATACATCGCTGACTGCCCTTACTATTCCGGATGGAGTAAAAGAAATCGGTACGTCTGCATTTCGCTCGATGTCGGCATTGAAGAGCCTTGTGCTTCCTTCAACCGTGGAAAAAATAGAAGGTACGATCGTCTTGGGCTGTACAGCGCTTAACGAAATCTATCTAAAAGCGATAACGCCACCGGAGTTGAGTTCAACTGCTTTTGATATTAACCCAAGAGAACATGGGGGGTGTTCGATTTACGTCCCTTATCATTCGTTGGCCGACTATACGGATGCGGCTCTTAATCGCAACTGGAAGTTGTATGATGAACGGATCAAGGCAAAAACCACGACGATTGATTACCAGACGGTTTCAATGAGTATTCTTGAACTGCCAGTTCCTTCAGCCTTTGGTGGTGCCGAAATAGTCGCTCATACTTACGAGAATGGCCATGGAAACGTGGTTTTCGCCGACGAAGTTACCAGCATAACGGCAGGTGCCTTCTCGAACTGCCCGGATTTGAGTATAATCACGATTCCCGAAAGTGTGCAATCTATCGAAAGGGCTTTCGAACAGGATGCGAATCTGAAAGCATTCAATGGGAAATTTGCGACGGCGGATCATAATGCCTTGATCAATGATAAAGGTGAAATGATTGCTTTTGCCCCTAAAGATTTGACGTTTTATCGCGTTCCCGAAGAGGTGACCGCCATCCTGCCGGGCGTTTTTAAAGGAACTCAACTTGAATCGGTCGTCCTTCCGTCGTCCTTGAAGAAAATCGAAGTAGAGTTGTTCTATGGCTGTACTCATCTGAAGACGCTGGATATCCCTTCCGGGGTTGCAGTCCTCCGTACGAGCGCCTTCCAGGGATGCAGCGGGTTGATGGAGATTCATTTCCATTCAACCGAGCCTCCGATAGCCGGGAATTATGTCTTTGAGGGTTTGGGATCATCCTCACGTATGGTTGTTCCGGATAGCAGTTTGCAGGCATACAAGGATGAATTTGGACGTGCTACGTCGAGATACCGCAGCATGGTCAGCCCCGAATCGGCCGTCATCTATTACAGGACGTCCGACCACCAGGAGCTCGAACTCCCGCAGAATGTAGTGTTGAAAGATTTGAACAATCAAAATTATACTCTTCTTGTCTCGGGCTATGACCCGCACAGGGATTATGGATTGTTTGTCGTCAGCAGCTCGTTCGATAACATCATGCCGAATTTCTTCTATGACAAATCGACTCTGGTGTCTGTCGAGATTCCTTCTACGGTCCGGCGGTTGGGTGAAGATTCCTTCTACAACACAGGGCTTACGTCCATTGAGTTCCCTTCTATGCTGAGTGCAGACGAAGGCAACTGGGTGCTCTCTCGCGCGTTCCGCAAATGTACGAACCTTGCCCGCATCGACGGCCCTTACGCCTCTGAGGATGGACGGTGCCTGGTTATGAATGGCGCGCTGAGAATGTTCCTGCCGGGTGATTTGACGACCTATACATTCCCTTCAAATGTCACAACCATTCGCGATTATGTGATCCCCCCGGAGATGAACGCCAACAACCTGACCAGCCTTTTCATCCCGGAAGGAGTCGTATACATAGGTTCCGCGTTCTATAACTGTCCTTCCCTCAAGAAGATTTCTTTCCCGGAAACCCTTCTTGAAATCGGCGGTTCTGCATTTTTTGGTGCGCCCCTGGAGAGTCTTTCGTTCCCAGCAGGGTTGAGAAGAATCGGAAATTACGCTTTCCAGAATTGTTCGTCATTGACATATGTCTCCATTCGGAGCGAAACGCCCTTCATCCTCGGTGATCGTGCTTTCAATAATATCCCGAGTGGCGGAACAAATGTAAGTATCTATGTTCCGTACGGCAAGGGGGATACATTCCGCAATAGTACGAATGGGTGGTGGAGTAACTATGCAGAACACATTTTTGATGGCGGCAACCAGATCGAGTTTACGACAGTGACGTCGTATGCGAATGTCGACGCATTCAAAGCAAGTGCCCTTGGTACCAAGCTGGTCAACGAAAGCCAGGGTGATGGCCCGGTTCTAGACATCACCTATACGCCGAGTACAAGGACAGGAACGGTGAAGTTCAAGAGCACTATAGATAAAATGCCAGGTTTCTTCCGCGGTTCAACCGATGTTTCCAGTCTCACCCTTCCGAATGAAATCTACATTTTCACCGAAGCGCCGTTCCAGGGGATGACGAACCTGTCAACGATTTACTCGACCTATGCGACAAGTGATCACCGGAGCATTGTAACGCTTAACAATGACCTCGCAGGTTTCGCTCCCAGCGGGTTGACCAGCTATACGGTTCCTTCGGGCGTCAAATGCATCCTGGAAGAAGTCTTCAAAGATGCAAGTTTGACGACGGTTTCTCTCCCCGATGGGTTGAAGTCCATTCGTGCGTCGGCATTCGAGGGGGCGAACATTACCTCCGTGGTACTTCCTGGCACCCTGACAGACTTGAAGAAGAACGCTTTCTTGGATTGCTTTAATCTGGCATCTATACAGATTGGCTCGTATTTGGAAGTCATTCCTGTCGGTGCTTTCAAGAATTGCAGCAACCTGCAGACGATAGAGTTCAGCACATATTCCCGGGTGAAGGATATCCAAAGTGAGGCGTTCATGAACTGTGAAAACCTGTCATCCATCGTGGGTCCGACATCTTCTGTCAAGACGATAGGTCCCAATGCTTTCTCCAACTCCGGGATTACCAGCATCAATCTCGCGAATGTGATGACGCTTGGCACAGAAGCATTCTCCGGATGCGAACAGTTGGCCGATATCGGTACTCTAAGCGCCGATTTGAGAGAGATTCCGAACGGAGCGTTCTACAACTGTCCGTCCCTGACGGTTCCGGAGGCATTCACCAACATTCGTTCCATTGGAGAAAACGCTTTCAGAGGGGATAGGCTTCCGAGCAGGATGACGATTTCTTCCCTTATCGAATCAATCGGTGCCGGGGCTTTCAGTTTTTGTACCGGCTTATGCGATCTCTTCTTCAGCCCGAGATCTTCGGACAACGAGCTGAAACTTGGTGAAAGTGTCTTCAGTTACTCCGATTTCGAGACGGTCATGATGGATGGAATAGTAGTAAGAAGCACAGCGCCGATCAATTCCATATATAAGCTCTCTTTGCCGGCTTATTCTTTCCAAGGTTGTAAGGAATTGATTTCCATCAGTCTCCCTTCGGTGGAAATGATCAGTCATGCTGCTTTCAAGGATTGTCGCAAGCTGGAGATACTCAGATTGCCAGCAACAGTTATTGCCCTCAACTACCAAATTGTCACTGGTTGCGATAATCTTCGTTATCTCTATATTCGTTATAAAGATGAACTCCTTAACATAGATAGCGAAGGTTATGGTATGGGTATTGACTACGATAGTGTGCTTGGCATGGAGAATTTCACCCAAGATTACTCGATTTTTGTGCCTGCCAATTTGTACAATAGGTACAGGGAAGCTGTCGTTTGGAATAATATGAAGGATCATATGAAGGCATGGATCTTCTGATCCAAGACCCAAAACACATGGGCAGTACCCGGGCGCTGACCCGGGTACTGTTTTTTGAAGCGTTTTTTGGAAAAGCGTCCTTTTTTGTCCCCGGATACGATGCCTTTTGTGCAAGGTTTATGAAAGATGCTAAAAGTTTTTGACGAAATGCTAAAAAGATTCGTTTAGGGGCGTCGTATCTTTGCATTAAGTGAAATCAACCTTGATGCATATGAAACGCTTTTCTTTGCCTCTGCTGGCCTTGGCGCTCTGCCTTTTCGGCTGCACACCCAAGGAGAACCTGACGCCCACTCCGACCCCGGATCCGAAACCGGATCCGCCTACGGAGCAGGTTGTCCCGGCCAAAGTCACCCTGAATGAAACGTCCGTGTCCCTCACGGGCGAGGGGAGCAAGGTCGTCACCTTCACCTCTGCGACGGACTGGAAGGCGGCCGTCGCCAGCGGCGGGTCGTCCTGGCTGACCGTGAGTCCCACCTCCGGCAGCGCCGGAACCACCTCCGTCACCGTCAAGGCGAAGGCGAACCCCACCTATGACGACCGCGAGACGACCTTCACGATCACGGGCACCGGCAAGGACGGGTCCACATCGACGGGAACGGTCCATGTCACCCAGGCCGCGACGCTGGGTATGGTCGTGGAACAGAAGGCGTTCGAGGTCCCTGCGGCCGGCGGCACGGTGACGGTGAAGGTCAAGGCCAACACCGACTACACCTATACCATCGACGCATCCGGCCAGGGCTGGATCGCGGAAACCACCACCCGCGCTCTCACGGAATACGTGCACACCTTCAAGGTCGATGCGAACGACCAGTACGACTCCCGCCAGGGCACCATCACCTTCAAGAACACGAAGACGGGGGAGACGGACCAGGTAACCGTCACCCAGGACGCGCTCCTGGGCATGATCGTGGAGCAAAAGGCCTTCGAGGTCGCCGAGACAGGCGGCTCCATCACCGTGACGGTGAAAGCGAACACCGAGTACGATTACGTCATCTCCGAGTCCTGCAAGGAGTGGATCACCGAATCCACCACCCGTGGCCTGACGGAGTACACGCACACCTTCAAGATCGCCCCGAACGACCAGTGCGACGAACGCATCGGCGTCATCACCTTCCGGAATACGAAGACCGGCGCGACGGAGGAAGTGCAGGTCAGGCAGGGCATTTCCCCGGAGTTCGAGGCGGAACGGGCGGCGCTCATGGCCATCTTCAATGCCCTGGACGGGCCGAATTGGGAATCCCACGGGTACTGGGGTACTGAAGCGCCGGTCACTAGGTGGCCGAAAGTCATGTGTGACGAGAACGGCCATGTCGTTTCACTGAATCTGAACGACCCCGGAATCAAAGGAAGCCTTCCTCCGGAGATCGGGAATCTGCCCTATCTGACGGACCTGAATATGGGTGGCCCTTATGTCGATTGTCATTTCACTGGCTCCCTGCCGGAAGAGATCGGGAATCTGACAAACCTGAAACGTTTGCAGATGGACAATTGTCCGTTCGAAGGCCGGTTGCCGGAATCCCTCGGGAATCTGTCGAATCTGGAAAGGCTGTATATCACGTACTGCGAAAAACTGGCCCCGGGTCCGATCCCGTCCTGGATCGGGAATCTGACGAAGTTGAAGTTCATCCAGATCTACGGACACAATTTTACCGGCCAGTTGCCGGAATCCCTCGGAAATTTGACCAACCTGGAGCATCTGGAAATCAAACACTGCTCGCTGGACAGTACCGTTCCGGCTTCTTTCGGGAATCTGAGGAACCTCAAATTCCTCCGGATGTCCGAGAACGGCAACCTGCACGGACCGATCCCTGCGTCGTTGTCCAATCTCCCGGAATGGTGGCGTCTCTGGCCCGGTGTTGTTTACGGAAACAGATTCTCCCAGCAGGACATCGTCGATTCCAACCTTCCTGCGCCGAAGGGGCAGAAACTGACGGCCAGTGACGGAAGCACCCTCGACCTGGATGCCGTCCTCTCCGGGAACAAATATACGTTGCTCCACGCGTGGGACATCTATTTCCCGAATTGTCTCGATTTCATGCAGACTCTCCGCAATTACTACAAGCAGTTGCCTTCCGGAGAATTGTATGTCTTCGGATTGATGAGTTCCAATCAGCTGGAAAGCGCCCAGGCCCAGGAAGCATACAATCAGGCGAAGGGCATTTACGCCCAATATGACATTCCTTGGAAGCAGGTCTTTGACGAGGTTTATTCGTACAACCGTCCTTTCGGAGATGAGTATGGGGACTCCTGTTATCCCTACGGAAGCATCAATGAGGTGGTTCTGTTCAAGGGAGACAAGGTGGTCAGAACTTCCCTTGCGACGGGCATTCCCAACGACTGTCTCACGTATCTCGCGGATGAGTACGACCTGACGCTGAAGTTCTACGAGTCCACGGACTACTCCCAGGATGGGAAGGTGGAGATGCTCCAGACTGCCAAGGAAGGGAACGGAATCGACCTGGTCGTGATGGGTGACGGTTTTTCCGACCGGCTGATCGCCGACGGAACCTACCGAAAGACCATGGTCGATGCGATGGAGGGCTTCTTCTCGGTAGAGCCGTTCGCCTCGTTCCGGAACCTGTTCAATGTCTATATGGTCACAGCCGTGTCCAAGAACGAGGAATTCTCCATCGGCACCGAAACGGCCTTGGAGGGTTATTTCAACGCGACGGGGACTGTGTGTACCGGTTCGATTGCCGCCGTCCAGGAATATGCGCGGAAGGCTGTCGACGAGACTCGCCTCCAGAATGCGACCTGCCTGGCCATCCTCAACAAGGAGATGCCGGCCGGATATACCTATATGCTCGATCCGGAAGCGGAGAACGATTACGGCGGCGGTACCGGTATCGCCTTCGTAGCCCTCGGAGCCGGCTCGTTCACCGGTTTCGGCGATGATACCATGGCCGAGATCATCCACCATGAGGGTGGCGGCCACGCCTTCGGCAAACTGGCCGACGAATACTACTACGATTTCAATGAGCCGGTGTCCCAGAATGGTCTGGATTACCTGCACCAGGTGGAGAAATACGGCTGGTACAAGAATATCGACAGCGAATCCTCCCCGACGGCCGTCAAGTGGGCGAAGTTCCTCGCCGATCCGCGCTACGCCGATGAACACCTCGGTGTGTACGAAGGTGCGGCCCTGTGCATCTCCGGCCTGTATCGCCCGACCGAGGACAGTATCATGTTCACGAACAAGGGCAAGTTCAACGCCCCGTCCCGCGAAGCCATCTACTACCGTATCCACAAGCTGGCCTACGGAGCCTCCTGGGAATACGACTACGAAACCTTCGTCTCCTGGGACGCGAAGAACCGGTAAAAGTGAATGGGCATCTTGGATCCTACAGCTGCCGCTGGCTGGCTGTGGGATCCAGGCCGACCGGCGGGCAGTAGATCCGGATCGTCAGGCCGCCGGCGCTGAAGTCGAGCTGGCCGAGGAGGGTGGCTGTGTTCAGGAAGGAAAGGGCCTCGCTGTCCGTGACGATGAACGGGTGCGTGAAGGGCTCGCGCATGTCGCCGTTGTTCTCGATGAAGATGTGGCAGTCGGCGCCGGTCAGGTCCTTGCCCACCAGCATGTAGCGGGCGGACAGCGTCCGGCCGGAAGGCTTGCCCACCTGGGTGTCGACCCCGGTCGGGAGCACCTCGCCCTTGAAATTGGCGCAGTCCACGCTGCCGGCGAAGGGAATCATGGTCACGGACACGGAATCGGCCCTCACGGTCTGGGCGCCTTTGATGTCGATCTGGATGGTGAGCACTTCCTGGTAGCCGGGAGGGACTTCCGGCCTACGGAGAGGACCCTGGGCGAGGGCGCAAGCGCACAGCGCGGCGAGCGCAAGAGAAACAATCAGTCTTTTCATAATCTTGGATTTTATTCCGGCAGGTCGGCGAGCTTCAGGAACGCGGCGCGGAGCGACCGCACTTTTCCATCGGCGAATTCGACCTCGAAGGTGGTCCAGTCCTTGTTCGCGGCGCGGATGACGCCCTCGCCAAAGACGGTGTGGGTGACGGTGTCGCCGATGTGGAAGGGGCTCTTGAGCTCCGCCCGCTCCTCGGTGAAATCGACACTGTCCAGGTCGATGGGGCGGTGCGGGTCGAACTCCTCGTCCAGGACGTGGATGAGGTTCCGGGTCCCGCGCCAGAGCTCCTCAGGGATAAATCCTTCGGTGACAACCATTTCCCGCTTGATTTCCACCAGGAAGCGGGACGGGTACTTGTTCATCTTCGTGGAGAGGTTGAAGCCTTCCGACTCGGTGAGGAACAGCGCCTTCTCGGCGCGGGTGACGGCGACATACATGAGCCGGCGCTCCTCTTCCTCGCCGTTCTTCTTGTATTCCCGGATGGTCCTGAGGTTCGGAAAAACGCCCTCGGACAGGCCGATGATGAAGACGTACGGGAACTCGAGGCCCTTCGCCTGGTGGATGGTCATCAGCTTGAGGGTGGGGACGTCCTTGCGGTGGTCGTCGTTCGTGTACAGGGCGATGTCCTGCAGGTAGTCGGCGAGGGTGGATTCGTCCGGGGTGCGGACGGACTCGTAGAAGCGGATGGAGGAGAGGAGTTCGTCCAGGTTCTCCAGCCGGTCCTCGTCCTGGTCCTCGCGGATGTCCTGCTTGAGTCCGGAGCGGTCCAGCAGGCGGTTCAGGAGGTCGCTCACGCGATGCTCCAGGGCATAGGCCTTCGCGTCCTCGATCACGTCGACAAAGGCCTGGGCGGTCGGTTTTCCGTAGCCGTCGCGGAGCTGGAGGGCGCTGAAGAGGGAGACGCCGTCGCGGTCCGCATCGGCCCTTAAAGTGTCCATGAACTTCTTCCCGAGCTTGCGGGATGGGACGTTGACGATGCGCTCGAAGGCGAGGTCGTCGTCCTGGTTGCTGACGAGGCGGAGGTAGGAGAGCGCGTCCTTGATCTCGCGGCGCTCGAAGAAGCGGGTGCCGCCCCAGACGGTGTATTCCAGGCGGGCGTTCAGGAGCGCCTGCTCCAGGGCCCGGGACTGGTAGGTGCTGCGGTACAGGATCGCGATGTCATTGACCTTGGCGTCATGGGCGAGGAGCGTCTTGATCTGCGCGACGATCCAGTCCATCTCCTCTTTTTCGGACTTGCCGTGGTAGTGGATGACCGCGCGGCCTTCGGCCTTACGGGTGAAGAGATCCTTCGGGATGCGGTTCTTGTTGTGGGAGATGACCGAGTTGGCGACGTCCAGGATCTTCGGGGTGGAGCGGTAGTTCTCGTCCAGGATGACGGTGTGGTCGGCCGCGAACTGGACGAAGAGGTCCGGCCGCGCGCCGCGCCATTCGTAGATGGCCTGGTCCGGGTCGCCCACGATGAAGAGGTTGCGGTGCTTCGCCGCGAGTCGTTCCACGAGGTCCCAGTCGTCCAGGTTGCAGTCCTGCGCCTCGTCCACCATGATGTAGTTCAGCGTGTTCTGCCACCATTCGCAGGCCTCCGGGAAGCGGTCCAGGATGTATTTCGTGACGTTGATGAGGTCGTCGAAGTCAAGCGCGTAGTTCTTCATCTGCCGGCTCACGTAGCCCGCGAGGCGGTTGTTCTTCCGCATTTCGTCGGTGATCTTCGCCCCGGGGAGCATGAAGGCCGGGATGTAGCCGTGCAGGGCCTTGTCGACGGAAACCATGTCCAGAAACTGTTTGACCGTCTTCTCGGTGCGCTTGAGGCCCATCTCGTCCATCGCCTGCTTCGCGATGGACTTGCAGTCCTCCTCGTCCAGGACGGTGAAGCCCTTGGGGAAGCCCAGGCGGTAGATCTCTTTCCGGAGGAACTTGACGCAGAAGCCGTGGATGGTGCACACGAAGTCGTTGTAGTCGCCGCTGTGGACCATCCCCGCGATGCGGGCGCGCATCTCCGCGGCCGCCTTGTTCGTGAAGGTGAGGCACAGGATGTTCGCCGGGTCGATGCCGAGGACGTTGACCAGGTACGCATACCGGTGGGTGAGCGCCTTCGTCTTGCCCGTACCGGCCCCCGCCACGACGCGGATCCTTCCCTCCGTCGTGGTCACGGCCTCCTTTTGGCGGCTGTTCAGTCCCTCGAAAATGTCGGTCATGTCGTCATTCCCGGCTTACTTTTTCGTCATTCCCGGCTTGACCGGGAATCTCTAGATTAGATGAATCCCTTCGTTCTCCATCGCCTTCAGCGCCTCCACATGGCCGGCAGCATCGACCCAGGCAAGGGCATCTTTCAGGACATAGACCGCAAAACCGTCCTTCAGGAGGTCCTCCGCGGTGTTGCGGACGCAGTATTCCGTGGCGATGCCGCACACGAGGACGTTCTTGATGTCCAGGAGCTTCAGGACCTCGGCGAGGCTCTGCCCGGCGGCATTCACGCCCTCGAAGCCGCTATACTGCTCCTTGGTCGGATCCTCGCCCTTGAAGAAGGTCAGGTCCTCCTTCACGTAGGGGAGGAGGGACTCATGGACATCGGCCCCATGGGTGCCCTGGACACAATGCGGCGGCCAGGGACCGCCCTGCGCGGCGAACGAGCAGTGGTCCGCGGGATGATGGTCCCGGATGAAGAGGATCGGGTAGGTGGAAACGACGCCCGTCTCGTCGGCGTCCGTCCCGGCGGTGAGCCGGTCGATGGCCTTCAGCGTGCCCTCGATGGCCCCTTCGGCCCCCTGGCACGCCATGCTCCCGTCGATGAAGTCGTAGAGCATGTCCACGACCACCAGTGCGCTGTCTTTCAGTTTCTTTTGCATAGCTGTACAAAAATACGCAATTTCTCCGACAATCCTTCGCTTCCTCCGCCGTTTTCTTTATCCTGTTGATTGATAATCGGTTCTATTCTGCGCTTTATGCGTTTTTACATAAAGCGGCTTCTGTATCTGATTGAGGGATAACGATTTGGCAAAAACGCATCGTCAGCGCTCTTTCTTGACTTTCATATGCAGGAATTTGGCGATTTGCGGGAAAGGGATGACCGTTTCTCTGGCGAGGGTATCCAGCGCATCCAGTTTCTGCTCATCCGGCCAGACAATCACTTCCTTGATGGATTTCGGATTCCAATGATCGAGAATGCGGGTGGCAATCTGCGCATAGACGGAATCGTCCTTGCCGACGAAGGTTTCCCGCATGTCGTACTCTGAACCGGTATTGACATCGAAGGCGGCGATCATTTTGTCGAACGAACCGTACCAGGAGGCGGCTGCTTCGTAATCGATGACGTTGTATGTCGATATGATAAAATCGGTCAATTGCTGGACTTCCTCTTTTTCGAGCGTCCGGAACATTCGTTCCAATACTCTGTAATTCAAGATGTTTCTTTGTTTATGGCAGGCCTTCACCAGATTGACGGCCCGCTTGAGCGGAGCGGATGCCTTCCGAATCACGAGGGGCTGGGAAAAAGGATGTGGATTATGGGCATAGGCCAGGAAGTTCCATCGATAGTCGATGGCCTTGCGGCACAGTTTCCGTTCCACGGGATTGTTGCCCAGATAGGCGAACGAATCCCGAATCCGGCTTTCCGTGCGCTTGGGCGCGTTTCCGTATGGGTGGTTGAACAACTGTCCTTCCCGGCCGCAGGAGCGGTTGAACTCCTGGGCGTACCAGGCGTTGACCAGCTGCTCATATTCGGCCATGACCTGTGGATGATGGACCTCCAACTCCTCATGGACATGATCCCGCATCAGGGTCAATGCCGCCAGCGTGATACCCTTCTTCTCTGCGGCCACACATGTAATGGTGAAATAGACCAGGTAGTCGCTGAGCGTGTAGAACAGCAGCCCGCCGTCTTTCGTATTCTTGTAAATGTGCTCGGTTCCTACATAGGCGAACCGTCTTTTCCGACTCTTCATACCGGACCCTCCTTATGATGAACGGACTCCACTGCGGAATCCGCCTTAAAGATCGTTAAAGACGGCGGGATTTGCAAATGAATTTGCCGATAAGAGGTTGCGTCAACTCATTTGAGCGTTTTCTTTATTTGGTTGATACACAGTACCTTCCATAACCCGCTTTGCGTAAAAACGCGCAAAGCAGATTGCGGAATATGCTGAATGTCAATGAGATAAGGAAAACACCTAGGCCAATGAGGATTACTTGCGGACTGTCAGGGGCTCGATGCGGAATCCTTCCCAAAAAGCGAAATCCCCCAGCAACTCGCGCAGGGTCGCCATGTCTGTGAAATCGACGATGACAAGGGCCGGACCCTTCCGCATCGCCTGTTTGAGTTCCTTATCCCAGTGATAATTACAGTTGTTGGCAGCGTTCGTCCGGAGGGGTGAATACTTCTTGGCATAGTACAGGAAATACCCCACCTCATCTTGATTCTCAGTCAGATAGGCATCATACAGGTGTCGGATGTCCGCTTGGATGGCTTCGGGCTTTCCACCAGGATCCCGGACCAATTGGAGCAGTTCCTTCTCGTCCTCCTCCATAACCCCGGGAGTGCGGGAGGATTCTATATGGAAAGCGGATCCCAGGACATGGACTTCCTTTCCTTCCGCTACTGCCCTGTTATAGAGGGTGGCGCCCATGTCGGGTTTCCCATCGGCATATTCAGCCATCGTCTGCTTTACCAGTCGGTTCATCAGGAAACGGGTGAGCCCGTCGGGCGACCACCAGAGTTCTTCCGGACGGAATCCGGTCAATTGCTTGACATAATCCTGGATATCACTGTAGTCCTCCCGCCGGTAGAGGTCTTCCAGTTTCTTCCCATCCCGGAGGAACATTTCCTCCGTCATCGTCCCGCCCCAGGGACCCAACTCCGGATCCTGCCAATATACGGCCTTCACGGCATCCCAGGCCTTGTCCAGCCCGGTAATCCGTTGCAGTGCGCTCGCCGGCGCACCCGGGAATATGCCCAGCAGATAGGACGGCGAAGGAAGGTCGTCAGCCTCGACCTTCCATAGGAACCCGCCGCTCAGCCGGTCCCAGTCGATTGGCGTGTCCCAGTCGATGGAACAGACCACGCTGTCCTTCACTTCCAGATAGAAATGGTCATATTCGACCCCCAGGATCTCAAAATGGTCGTTCTCGGTTTTCCAGTCCATCTTCCGGAGCGCGTTCTCCGGCCTTCCTTTGCCCACCCTCGAATGGACGATGTCCAGTTTCCGGATCCGTTCGATCCGGTCACCGACGCGGATGCCGCCCGGAAAGCAGTCCGAGTAAAAGCAGAAATCGGGAGAATCGGTACTGAAACCATCCGAGGCATAGTAGTCCGGCTCTCCCCAGGGGCCCTCCTGAGGAGTGTTGTTCCAGACGGCAAAATAGTAAAAATGGGCATGCGGATACTCGACCGCCAGACCACCATCAATCAGTCCGGAATCGATCTGTACCGGTTTCCCGAACAGCTGGACGACTTCATCGATGGTGTAATCATGCAAAGTGACATCGAACGGCTTGTTCCGCACCCGCTGCGCCTGGAGCGGAAGGACGCAGAGCAGGGTGGAAAGGAGAAGGATGGTGTGCTTCATATCGCGTACGTAAAACACTTGCCATTCTTGCAAGAATCGTGCGGTTTCGTGTTTTCCTTATCTGACTGATATACAGCTTTTTCCAAATACTGCTTTGTGCGTTTTTACATAAAGCGGATCATGGAAGCGGCTGATAACCAGGTGGATAAAGAAAACGCCATCCGGGCCGGGGGGCGGATGGCGCGAAGGGGGCCGAGGTGAGAGACGCTAGTCGATCTCAAAGGCCTGGATCTGCTTCACGAGGTCGTCGATCAGGCGCATCTTGGTGTCGTAGAGGTCGTCGGAGATGTCCACCTTGTAGTAGTGCGGGTTGATGAGGCGGGACTCGGCGGGCGAGAAGTGGTGCAGGTTGTCCTTGAAGAAGACCTTCTTCTGCAGCAGGGTGTGCTGCGGGCACACGCGCTTGCCGTTCGCGATGGCCTGGTGCTGGAGCGGACGGGCCTCGTAGGTGCCGGCCTCGAAGGTCTTGTACTTGAAGGAGTCGTACTCGTCCCGGACGGTGATGGTCTCGCCCTTCTGGATGGCGAGGTCCATCTTGTCGCCGCGGAGGCAGGTGACATCGGCCTTGAACACGTAGCCGTCGATCTTGTTGCCCTTGGAGGAGTCCAGGGCGCTGATGCGCCAGGTGATCTGGAAGCCCGGATTGATGAGCTTGATCTTGTCCTCGGAGCGCTTGAGGACGGGCTGGTCGCCGATCTGCACGAGCTTGTACACGTTGCCGAAGCACGGGGCGGCCTTGGAGGTGGCGATGGCGTCGCCCACGCCGTAACTGTCGATGCAGGCGCCCTGGCGCTCCAGGTCCGTGATCAGGTATTCGTCCAGGCTGTTGGTCGCGAAGATCTTGCACTTGCGGAGGCCGTGCTCGTCCAGGATGGTGCGGACTTCCTGCGACAGGTACGCGAGGTCGCCGCTGTCCAGCCGGACGCCGTAGCCACCGGGATAGCTGTCGTCGATGCCGTTCTCGCGGAAAGCGCGGATGGCGTTCTTGACACCGCACTTGAGGGTGTCGTACGTGTCGATGAGGAGGATGATGTTCTCGCCCCGGTGCGTGCGGATGTAGTCGCAGAAGGCCTGGTGCTCGCCCTCGACGGTGCTGCCGTAGGCGGTCACGAAGCTGTGGGCCATCGTGCCCGTGGAGGGGACATTGTTCATCGCGCCGGTGAGGATGTTGGAGGAGGAGGCGCAGCCGGCGATCTGCGCGGCCTTGCCGCCATACACGGCGGCCCAGGGGCCGTGCGCCCGCCGGGAACCGAACTCCGACACCGGCTTGTCCGTGGCGCGGCACACGCGGGAGGCCTTGGTCGCGACGGCCATCTGGTGGTTCAGGATGCACAGCATCGGGGTCTCCAGGACCTGGGCCTCGATCATGGGCGCGACGACGGTGACAATGGGCTGCGTGGGGAAGGCGATCTCGCCCTCGCGCATGCAGTACACCGCGCCGGTGAACTTCATGGTGCTCAGATACTTGCGGAACTCCTTGTAGTCGTCCCCGGGGAGGAACTTCTCATAGAATTCCTCCGGCTCCGTGCCCAGCTTCTGGACCATCTGGATGACTTCCTCCGTGCCGCTGACGACGGCCCAGTTGTTGTTCTCCGGAGCCTTCCGGTAAAACAGGTTGAAAGTGGCGATTTCCTTGTCCTTTCCGCATTCCAGGTACGACTTTCCCATCGTGTACTGGTACTTGTCGGAGCAATAGGCAGTGTTCAGTTTGTCCATGATTTTTTTTCTTTGTAGATGCCGCCGATGGCGTTATCTACAAAGATATGAAAAAAACCGATAGGGTGTTACCGGAAAAGAATCACTTTCACGTACTCGTTCGTCAGGCCGCCGGAGCCCTTCTGGGAGTCGGCGATGAGGACGAGCGTGCGCCGGCCGTCCGGGAGGACGGGGCCGAGGCACATGCCTTCGAAATTGGCGAGGTTGAGGGCGCCGGTGGTGAAGGTGCACAGGAGGGATTTCCGGAGAAGACCGGCGGTATCGTTGACCGGGTCCACCACATAGATGTGGATGTCCGTGAAAGCGCCCTGCAGCTTCTCCCAGAGGGTTCCCTTGGGCACATAGACTTCCCGCTCCAGCACAAGGACGCGGCCGTCGTCCAGGGCCGCGAGCGCCGGGACGCCGAAGACGTAGGCGACGGTGTTCTTGCTGGTTTGCGAGGGCTCTCCGGTCTGGTAGAAATAGCGTCCGGCGGGCTTCCCTTCGCGGTCGAAGCTTTGCAGGCGGAGGATTCTCGGGAGGAAGGTATCGGCCTTGAGGGACGATTCCGTCGTGGTCCAGAACAGGCCGGTCGTCTCGTTGTAGGTGAGGGCCTCGAAGCCCTGGTTGTCCACGATGGCCTTCAAGTCTTGCGGGACCTGCAGGCTGATGCCGGCGTCGTTTCCGTTGAGGTCGTAAGCGTGGATCTCCTGGTGTTTCTCGGACGTGACATACAGGCGGCTCTCGGAGGGGACGAAGGCGATGCCCTCGGTGTCCCGCTTCTTGCCGTCGGCGGCCGCCGTTCCGGGCGCGACCTGCCGCAGGACCGTGCCGACGTTGCCGTACTCGTCGATGGGAATGGCGAACCGGAGGATGCCGCCGCCCTTGAGGTTGTCGTCCACGACCGCAAACTGGTTCCCACCGAGCCAGGCGATGCCGGAGTACTCGCCGGGGTCGATGTCCAGGAGCGTGGCGGGCAGGGGCGTGGCCCGGAGGCCCGAAGCGGGCGCTTCCGGCGGAAGGAGGGTTCCGGTCCATCGGTACGCGGTGCCGGGCTGCAGGTCCAGGGCGGGGAGGCGGGCCGACCAGAGGCGGCCGTCCGGCGCCTCGGCGACGGCTGCCGCCGCCGGGAGACCGCCCGGCTCCTTCGCCATCCACAGGACCATCGGCCCCGTTCCCGTCACCGGAAGGGTCTGTATGGCGCCCTGCGTGGGCACCAGCAGCAACTGGTCGATGCCCTCCGGGAAGCCGTCGACCTGCATCCGGACATAGGCGCTGGCATGCCGGACCGTGAAGAGCGTATCGCCCTTCTCCGTCACCGTCGTGTCGGTCACGAAGCGGTCCTGCGCGAACAGCGCTTCGGCCTCCGCATCCCCGCTCACGGCCGTCCCGTCCTTGAACCGGACCGGTTCGTTCACCACTTTCCCCTTCGGCTGCGCCGCGCAGCTGAGCGCCGTGAAGCTTGCTAGGAGGAGGCTGAGCAGAATCCTTTTCATCATACCGTCATTTGCTTGCAAAGATAAGAATAATTAATTTTGCAATATGTCACTTGAATCCTTGTTCGAACAGTATACCGGGGCGGCGCCCGTCGCCAGCGTGGCGCTCACCGGGTCGGCCTCGCACCGGCGGTACTACCGCCTGACGGGGGCCGACGGGCGGACGCTCATCGGCGTGGAAGGCACCGACGCCGACGAGAACCGCGCCTTCCTCGCCCTCGACCGTCACTTCGCCGCCCAGGGAATCAACGTCCCGAAGGTGGTCGCTGTCGATGGCCTCTGCTACCTGCAGGAGGACCTGGGCACGACCGTCCTGTACGACGCGCTCGCCGCCGGCCGCGCCTCGGGGAACTACAGCCCCGGCGAGGTCGCGCTCCTGCGCAAGACCCTCGCCGCCCTCCCGAAGATCCAGGTCGAGGGTGCCCGCGGGCTGGATTTCTCGGTCTGCTATCCGCAGCCGTCCTTCGACGCCCGGATGGTGGACTTCGACCTGAACTATTTCAAGTACGACTTCCTGAAGCTCGTCGGCGTGGAGTTCAACGAAGTCCTCCTGCAGGACGACTTCGACCGCCTGAAGGCGGACCTCCTGGCCGAACCTTCCGACACCTTCCTGTACCGGGACTTCAACGCCCGGAACGTGATGCTGGTGGACGGCGAACCCTATTTCATCGACTTCCAGGGTGGCCGCCGCGGCCCCGTCTATTACGACGTGGCCTCTTTCCTCTGGCAGGCGCGCGCCAAATACCCGGAAGCCCTGCGCGAAGAACTGCTGCAGGTCTATCTGGACGCCCTTCGAGCCTATGGCCCCGTGGACGAGGCCCATTTCCGGCAGCGCCTCCGCCTCTTCATCCTCTTCCGGATGCTCCAGGTCCTCGGCTGCTACGGCTACCGCGGCCTCTGGGAAGGCAACAAAGCCTTCTCCTCCAGCATCCCCCCGGCCCTCGCCATCGTCAACTCCCTCCTGCCGTTCAACGACTATCCCTACCTCAGTGAAGTTTTGTCAGGGTTGTCGGCTCCGCCTCTGTCGGAGGGTGTATTATTTCCTGAACCCTCCGCAATCGAAGATTGCTCCGTCCCTCCCACCGCAAGCGGCGGGCCCCTCGAAGGGTTGGCATCCGGGGCCCCCGAAAATCTGCCGATTTTTGGGGTGGTTCGGCCGAGGGTGGCCACAGGTTCAGGAAATAACACACCCTCCGACTCAAGCTCCGCCTTGACGGTCACCGTATACAGTTTTTCCTTCCGAAAGGGAATTCCCGAGGATACGTCCGGGAATGGGGGAGGGTATGTGTTCGACTGCCGGAGCGTGCATAATCCGGGGAAGTACGAGCGGTTCAAGCAATTGACCGGCCTGGATGAACCCGTCATCCGGTTCCTGGAGGAGGACGGCGAGATCCTCCGCTTCCTGGACCATGTCTATGCCCTGGTCGATGCGCACGTGGAGCGCTTCCTCCAGCGCGGCTTCACGCACCTGCAGGTCAGCTTCGGCTGCACCGGCGGCCAGCACCGCTCCGCCTACAGCGCCCAGCACCTCGCCGAGCACCTCGCCGCGAAATATCCCGTGAAAGTGCACCTCATCCACCGCGAGCGGGGCATAGAATGCTGGTTACCCGAAGAGTGCGTCGAATGTAAGTGATTGACAGTGATTAACTTAACGATACTCGAGTGCGCAAAACGGAGCACTCATCATTGCGTAAGGTATTGATAATAAACAAGTTCCATTCGACGGCCGTCAGACGATGAAAGCGATGATCTTTGCCGCGGGGCTGGGGACCCGCCTGAAACCCATCACGGACACGATGCCGAAGGCGCTCGTGCCCGTGTGCGGCCAGCCGCTGCTGTACCATGTCATTACCAAGCTCGTGGCGGCGGGGTATGACGACCTTGTTGTGAATGTTCATCATTTCCCGGATCAGATTATCCACTACCTCCATTCCCACGACTTCGGTGTCCGCATCGCCGTTTCCGACGAGCGGGACTTCCTGCGGGAGACGGGTGGGGGGATCCGCTATGCGAAGCGCCTGCTGACAGATTTCTCGACTCCGCCTGCGGCTCCGCTCGAAATGACAGAAAGAGATTCCTTCGCTCCGCTCGGAATGACAATGGAACCCTTCCTCGTCCACAACGTGGACATTGTCAGCAATCTGGACCTCGACTGGCTGCGGGAGCAGCACCGGGAGGGGGCATTGGCGACACTGGTGGTTAGCGATCGGAAGACACAGCGGTATTTCCTGTTCGATGAGGACAACCGGCTGAAGGGATGGACGAATATCGCAACAGGAGAGGTGCGGAGTCCGTTCGGAGACATCGACCCGGATGGTTGCCGCAAACTCGCCTTCGCCGGCATCCATCTGATTTCGCCGGCCATTTTTGATGCCTTCGACAAGTATGGCTTCGGCGATCGCTTCTCCATCGTGGACTTTTACCTTCGCGCCTGCGCAGATTATCCCATCTACGCCGCCGTCCCGCCGGACTTCACCCTCGTAGACGTGGGCAAGTTTGACACGCTTTCCGAAGCGGAAGCCACGTGCGCTACAATTCTAAACGGTTGATAATCAGCCTTAAGGGTATGTTGAGGTGCACCTGGCCGTGCACCTCTGTATCATCATTCGATTGAGTATCACTATATTAACGTTTAAGAGGTGCACCCTGTCGTGCACCTCTATAGCGTTATTTGATTGATTGTCAATAAATTAACATCAAAGAGGTGCACAACCAAGTGCACCTCTTTGATGTTAAAACGCTGAAAAACAGCGGATTACGAAAGCTACTCCGCAGGGACGGCGGGATCTTCGTCGGCGGGGAGCTCCTCGGAGGCGGGAGCTTCGTCCGTGGGCATCTCCTGGGTGACCGGCGCCACGGTCTCGTCGGCGGGCGGGATGCGGTCGATGTTGCCCCAGGGGTTCTCGACCTTGATGCGGGAGAAGGCCCAGAGGCAGGCGGCGAGGACGATGCAGGAGACCGCGAAGAGGATCGCATAGGTGGACTTGTCCATGATTTCGACCCAGTAGAGATCCTCATAGTCCTTGAACTTCTCGATGTGGGAGAGGATGACGGAGGTGCCGTTGTTCACGAAATGGATGACCATCGTGAGGATCAGGGAGCCGGTCTTGTAATAGACATAGCCCATCACCAGGCCGATCAGGAAGGCGTTCAGTGCCTGCCAGGGGTTCATGTGGATGACGGCGAAGAAGAGGGCGGAGAGGACGATGGCCCAGGCGGGCTTCATCTTCGTCAGCAGGCCGCGGAGCACCATGCCCCGGCACATCCATTCCTCGAAGATCGGGGCGAAGATGGCCACTGTGAGGAAGGAGGCCCAGAGCGGACCGCCGGTCATCTGTTTCATCAGCTCGGTGAACATCTCATAGAACTGGGCCAGGATGGACGACTTGTTTGTCAGCTGGAAGTTCCAGTAGTTGGGCAGGTCGAAGACGAACATCGAGGCGATGGTCATCAGCACGGTGACGAGGACCAGCATGACCAGGCCGTAAGGCTCGAAATGCTTGTTGTCCAGCACATAGCCCGGATCGAAGATCATGTTCCTGCGGCTCTGGTTCGCCGCATAGACCATGGCGGGGAGGAACTGGATGGGATAGATGACGATCTGGCCGTAGTCCAGGATGGCTTGCTGGGACATGAACAGGCCCATGACGAGCTGGACGATGCCGCCCAGCAGGGCGCCCAGGATGAACCAGCCGATGAAGCCGAACATCCCCTTGACGCCGGGCACGTACCAGGCGTGGCCGGAATAGAGGTCGTAATTCTTGACCCTGCGTGCGGAAAAAGCGGCCATATCAATACAGGGGGCTGGGATAGACACCTTCTTCCACGAGGGAGGCGAACTTGGCGACGACACCGGGACGGTCCTCCTTGAAGGTCACGCCGAACCAGTGGGACGGGGTGGAGAGCACCTCGCAGGTGCCCTGGCCGGACTTGACGATGCAGTCCACGGCGAAGGGGATGTAGTATTCCTTCTTGAGCTCGTTGGCATTGATCTCCAGGAACTGCTCGAAGATGGCCTCGCTCTTGGCGAAGTAGTCGGGGGTGAAGCCCCACATGTTCATCGAGCACAGCGCCTTGGCGTCCAGGACGACATGCTTCTCGCCGGTGACGGAGTTGTTGCCGTACACCACGCCGTCGGCTTCCTGGCCGATTTCCAGGTGCTCGGCGATGTCGGTGAGGTTGCCGGCCTTGTCATAGGAGCAGATGCCGCGGGAGACGGTGCCGTTCTCGGACAGGGTGTTGTCCAGTTCGAAGCCGACAATGCAGTACTGGCCCCGGGTGTCCGCATGGGCGCGGCACCAGTCGCCGAGGATGCGGAAGGACTCCTTGCCGTAGAAGTCGTCGCCGTTGATGACGGCGAACGGCTCGTGGATGACGTCCTTCGCCATCAGGACGGCGTGGGCGGTGCCCCAGGGCTTCACGCGCTCGGGATTGAGCGGGAAACGGGCGGGGATCTTGTTCAGCTCCTGGGTGACGAAGACGAACTGGAGGGGTTCTCCGTCGACGGTCTTGACACCGGCGTACTTGGCCTGGACGGCCTTCTCCATATCGGCCTTGAAGGACTCGCGGACGATATAGACGACCTTGCCGAAGCCGGCTTCCACGGCGTCGTGGATGGAATAGTCGATGATGGTTTCTCCGTGGGGGCCGAGGCCGTCCATCTGCTTGAGTCCGCCGTAGCGGCTGCCCATGCCGGCGGCCAGGACGAGAAGGGTAGGTTTCATAGCTTATACTTTTTTAAATTTGTTTTCGCGTTATTCATGCAAATTTACTAATTTCGCGGAAAAGTCAGACAACTATCTCCCGGTTTTATGGCAGACAAGAAACAGAAGGGCAACCTGCTGACGCGCAGCGACCACAATTACTTCCTCCCGTTCGTGATCGTCATCACGGCGCTGGCGGCGCTGTGGCTGCTTTTCCTGTCGCACAGCAGCGTCCTGAACTGGGTCCGCGCGAACTGGGAGATCCAGCGCCAGGAGCGCCAGATGGACCAGCTCCGCAGCGACATCGACGCGATGAACGAGGAGATCCAGGCGCTCACGAACAGCCGGGATTCCCTGGAGAAGTTCGCCCGGGAAACGTATCACTTCGCCGCTCCGGGCGAAGATGTTTACATCATTGAATAGATCTCTACCGTGCGGCGCGCTTCGGCGACGTCGTGCACGCGGAGCCATGTGGCGCCGCGCTGGAGTGCGATATAATGCGCGACCTGCGTCGCGGGGAGCGATTCTTCCGGCGTGATGCCGAACCGCTTGTATATCATGCTCTTGCGGGAGACGCCCACCAGGATGGGCATCTGCAGGACCTGCAGCCGGTCCAGTTCCTCCAGCAGGGTCCAGTTCTGTTCCACCGTCTTGGCGAAGCCGAAGCCCGGGTCCAGGATCCAGTCCGTGACGCCGGCCTTCGCGGCGCGCTTCGCGAATGCCTTGAAATACCGCAGCACCTCCGCCGTCACCCCCCGGGGATAGTCGGTCATCGACTGCATCGTCTCCGGCGTACCGCGCAGGTGCATGGCGATGTAGGGGAGTCCCAGCCGGCCCACGAGCGGCAGCATCTGCGCGTCGAACGCTCCGGCCGAGATGTCATTGACCAGGAACGGGCCGATGAGGTCGTACGCCCGTTCCACGACGGACGACCAGTATGTGTCGATGGAAACGCGCGCGTCCGGAAACTCCAGCCGGAGGGCCTGCAGGGCCGGTTCCAGCCGCCGCCACTCCTCGTCCGCCCCGACGGGCTGCGCCCCGGGCCGGGTGGAGCAGGCGCCGATGTCGATCCAGTCCGCCCCTTCCGCCAGCATCGTCCCGACGCGCGCAAGGAAGGCGTCCGGGTCCTGCGCCCGGCTCGCCGCGTAGTACGAGTCGTCGGTGAGGTTTACGATGCCGAGGAGTTGGATTTTAGGTTTCATGACGCAAAAATAGTTATATTTGTGGAATAAAACGCAAAGACATGCTCATCGTGCTGGAGGGCCTGGACGGGGCGGGGAAGTCCACCCAGGTCAAGAAACTGAAGGAATACCTCACCGAGCGCTGCGGGTCGCTGGAATACATCCACTTCCCGCGGTACGACGCCCCCGTGTACGGCGACCTCATCGGCCGCTTCCTCCAGGGCGAGTTCGGCAGCATCGACGCGGTGCATCCGCAGCTCGTGGCCCTGCTCTTTGCGGAAGACCGGCACCGGGCCGCGCCGATGATGCGCGAGGCCCTGGACGCCGGCAAGGTCGTCCTCCTGGACCGCTACGTGTATTCCAACATCGCCTACCAGTGCGCGAAGCTTCCCCAGGGTCCCGAACGGACCCGCCTCCGCAACTGGATCTTCGACACGGAGTATGGCGATTTCGACCTGCCGGAACCGGACCTGAACCTCTTCCTGGACGTTCCCATCGGCTTCGTGGAGAAGAGCCTCGCGGCGCACCGCCAGGGCGATGACCGGAATTACCTGCACGGCAGCCAGGACATCCACGAGGCGGACATCCGCTTCCAGGTGGCCGTCCGGGACATGTACCGCGCGGAGGCCGCCCGCGACGCGCATTTCCTGCGCATCGACTGCGGCGACGCCGAGGGCCGGATGCTTCCCCCGGACGCCATTTTCGCCAAGGTCCGCGCGGCCGTCGACCCGTATCTCGCATGAAAAAGGCACATCATAGAATCCGGCGTTTCTGCGCCGTCCTCATCGGCCTGGTGTTCCTCGCTTCGGGCCTGCTGAAACTGCTGGACCCGGTGGGCACCGGCCTCATCGTCAGCGAATACTTCAAGTTCTTCCACCTCGGATTCCTGCAGGGGACCGCGAAGGCCCTCGGCATGGTCCTGTCCCTCGTGGAGGCCGCGACCGGCGCGGCGCTCGTCAGCGGCGTCTTCCGCAAGCCGACGGCGGTCGTCACCTCCGTCCTCGTGGTGTTCTTCACGATCATCACCCTGATCCTCTGGATCGCGAAACCGGACATGGACTGCGGCTGCTTCGGCGAGGCCATCCACCTTTCCCATGGGCAGACGCTCCTGAAGAACGTCGTCCTGCTGGCCCTGTCCGCGGCCGCCTTCCTCCCGTTCCAGAACTTCGGCGTGCCCCGGAAGGGGAAGTACGTGGCCTTCTTCCTGGCCATCCCTTCCCTCGTCTTCGCGCTCTGGCACAACGCCCGGCACCTGCCGATGATCGACTTCACGGAGTTCGCCCCCGGCGCGGAGCTCTTCGCCTCGCTGGACAACGACTACCAGGAGATGGACGGCAAGGTCCCGACCTTCATCTACGAACGGAACGGGCAGCGCGGGTCCTTCACCCTGGACGCCCTGCCGGATTCCACCTGGACCTTCGTCGGGGTGGACACCCTCAGCCGCAGCGGCATGTACAAGAACGCCGCCAAGCCGGTCCTCTCCTTCCGGGACGCGGAGGGCGAGTACCAGGACGAGCTGGCCGTGCTCGGGAAAGTGATGGTATTCTCCGTGTATGACCCGGAGGATGCCGATTGGGACTGCCTCCGCTCGCAGGCCGCCGAGGCCCGCGTCTGCGGCGCCACGCCCCTCATTCTCGCCGTTCCCGGCGAGGATACCCCGGAGGATGTCTATCTGGCGGACTACAAGCCCCTGATCACACTGAACCGCGCCAACGGCGGCGCGACTTACTTCAACGACGGGGAGCTGATCGCCAAATGGAGCCCCCGCGACGTGCCCGGAGCGGAGGAACTGAAGGGCCTGCTCGACCGCGAGCCCGTGGGCCTTTCCACCGACTTCATCACCGGCCGCCGCATCAAGGCGCAGGGCTTCGCGCTCTATCTGATCGCCCTGCTGCTCCTATTGTAATACAAGAAGAAGGTGACTAATAAGTGATTATTGGTCACCTTCCTTTTTTCCTCGCCGACTGTATCGCTTTTTCGAGAGAGTTCTGGTCAAAGCAATATTTACCT
>ONEX01000018.1 GCA_900316955.1 uncultured Bacteroidales bacterium | reverse complement strand
AGGCGGGCCTAACTAGCGCTCAGACAGACGCCGTCATCCCTGCGGGCACGTCCGTTTCCTCCCGCTCGCGCTCGCTGAAAGCCGAATTCCGCCTGCGCATCACCTTCCGCTCTGATACACCGCCGTCCACGGACTTATCGACATGATAAAGACCGGTCCTTGTGGGGCCGGTCTATCGTTTTCTTGGCGGTCAGGCGCTTAGAAGCGGGATTTGACGTTGTAGTCGTTGCGGGTGGAGGCGGAGCGGGAGACCATTTCGCCGAGGAAGCCGGCGAGGAAGAACATGGCGCCGAGGACCACGGCGAGTAGGGCCAGGTAGAAGAGGGGCTGGTCCGTGACGGCGCGGAAGCGCACTCCCTGCGCCTGGTGGATGAGCTTGGCGACGATGATCCAGACGGTCATTACGAAGCCCACGAGGAACATCAGGATGCCGGTGGTGCCGAAGAAGTGCATCGGCTTCTTGCCGAACTTGGACAGGAACCACAGGGACATCAGGTCCAGGAAGCCGTTCACGAAGCGCTCCAGGCCGAATTTGGACACGCCGTATTTGCGCTTCTGGTGATGGACGGGCTTCTCGCCGATCTTGCCGTAGCCGGCGTTCTTGGCGAGGTAGGGGATGTAGCGGTGCATTTCACCGTACACCTCGATGCTCTTGACCACCTCTTTCTTGTAGGCCTTCAGGCCGCAGTTCATGTCGTGGAGCTTGATGCCCGTGACCTTGCGGGCCGTCCAGTTGTAGAGCTTGGACGGCAGGTTCTTCGTGAGCTTGTTGTCCTGGCGGTGCTGTTTCCAGCCCGAGACGACATCGTAGCCCTCTTCCGTGATCATCCGGTACAGTTCCGGAATCTCGTCCGGGGAGTCCTGCAGGTCCGCGTCCATGGTGATGACCACGTCGCCCTCCACGGCCGCGAAGCCCTCGTACAGGGCGGCGGACTTGCCGTAGTTGCGGCGGAAGGAGATGCCGTGGATGGCGGGGTTCTCCTTCGACAGGGAAAGGACGGTGTCCCAGGAGCCGTCGGTGGACCCGTCGTCCACCATCAGGATTTCGTAGGTGTAGCCGTTCGCCTCCATGACCCGGCGGATCCAGGCGGCGAGTTCCGGCAGGGACTCGGTCTCGTTATAGAGGGGGACGATGACTGAAATATCCATAGTAAGCTATTGATTGTCGACGTTGTCTTCTCCGCGGTCGTCGCCCGGGTCGTTGAACGCGTCCTGCATGTAGAGATAGCGGGACATGATTCCGGACAGGAGGCTGCCGTACAGGAAGCAGTAGAGCCATTGGCCGATGAAGGTGTAGAGCGGAAGCTTGTCCACGAACCGGCCGATTTCGCCTTCGTAGCCCGCGCCCATCTTCGAGGAGATGGCGGTGTTGAGCTCGGTGACGACGCTCTCCACGGTTTCCTGCGGCATCTTCATGATGAGGACGGCGTCCACGGCGGCGAGGATGAGACCGGAGAGCAGGGCGACCCGGCGGCCGAAACGGTAGGTGTCCTCCACCGTCACCCCGTCGAACTTGTCGCGGAGGTCCAGCATGTACTTCTTCATCAGGAGGATACAGCCGAAGAATTCCACCGCCCACAGGATGATGGCCGCGGCCTGCACCAGGAACGTGGAGCCCGTGAGGGCCGCGCCTTCCTTCATGAGCAGGCACAGCGACGAGAATCCGCCGAACACGAATCCTACGCGTCCGGCCTCGTTCCAGAGGGTTTTGCTGTCCAGTTTCATCCGTACAAAGGTAACATTAATTGCATCATTTTCAAAAAAACTGATTACCTTTGCAAGTTTGCAAGTATTAACTTACATGGTTAAGGACTTGGTATGTAATACACCATCAGTTAATTTTTATTAGATTATGATCAACATCAAGTTTCCCGACGGGAGTGTCCGCACCTATGAGGCAGGCGTGACCGGCTACGACGTGGCCATGTCCATCAGCCCCCGGCTCGCGGCCGACGTACTGGCCGTTTCAGTGAAGAAGCCCGGCGAGCCCGAGACCTCCAAGGGAACCACCATCGACCTGCTCCGTCCCATCAACGAGGACGTGGAGCTCCGCCTGCTCAAGTGGGAAGACGACGAGGCGAAGAAAGTGTTCTGGCACTCCTCCTCCCACCTCATGGCCGAAGCGCTCGAGGCCCTGTTCCCGGGCGTCAAGTTCGGCATCGGCCCCGCCATCGAGAACGGTTTCTACTATGACGTGGACATGAACGGCCGCACCCTGACGGACGCGGATTTCAAGGCCATCGAGGACAAGATGCTGGAATTCGCCCGCCAGAAGCAGGATTTCCGCCGCATCGAAGTGCCCAAGGCCGAGGCCATGGCCTATTTCACCGAAAAGGGCGACCAGTACAAGCAGGAACTCATCTCCGAGCTGGAAGACGGTACCATCACATACTACACCAACGGCCAGTTCACCGACCTGTGCCGCGGCCCGCACCTGCGGAACACCGAGGTCATCAAGGCCGTCAAGATCCTGTCCCTCGCCGGCGCCTACTGGCGCGGTGACGAGACCCGCCAGCAGCTCACCCGTATCTACGGCATCACCTTCCCCAAGAAGTCGATGCTGGACGAGTACCTGGTGATGCTGGAGGAGGCCAAGAAGCGCGACCACCGCAAGATCGGCAAGGAGATGGAGCTCTTCACCTTCTCCCAGCGCGTGGGTCCGGGCCTTCCGCTGTGGCTCCCGAAGGGCGCGACGCTCCGCAACACCCTGGAGAACTTCCTCCGGAAGAAGCAGGCCGAATACGGCTACCTGCAGGTCGTCACCCCGCACATCGGCGGCAAGGAACTCTATGTGACCTCCGGCCACTACGCCAAGTACGGCAAGGATTCCTTCCAGCCCATCCATACCCCGCAGGAAGGCGAGGAGTTCATGCTCAAGCCGATGAACTGCCCCCACCACTGCGAGATCTACCGCAGCGCCCCGCACTCCTACAAGGAGCTGCCCCTGCGCTATGCCGAGTTCGGCACCGTGTACCGCTACGAGCAGTCCGGTGAGTTGCACGGCCTGACCCGCGTCCGCGGATTCACCCAGGACGACGCGCACCTGTTCTGCCGCCAGGACCAGATCCAGGAAGAGTTCGAGAAGGTCATCGACCTGATCCTGTACGTCTTCAAGACCCTGCACTTCGACAAGTTCACCGCCCAGGTCTCCCTGCGCGACCCCAAGAACCCGTCCAAGTACATCGGCTCCGACGAGAACTGGGAGAAGGCCGAGGCCGGCATCATCGACGCCGCCAAGAAGAAGGGCCTGCCGTTCGTCGTGGAGACGGGCGAAGCCGCCTTCTACGGCCCGAAGCTGGACTTCATGGTGAAGGACGCCATCGGCCGGAGCTGGCAGCTGGGCACCATCCAGGTGGACTACAACCTCCCCGAGCGCTTCGAGCTGGAGTATGTCGATTCCGACGGCTCCCGCAAGCGTCCGGTGATGATCCACCGCGCCCCGTTCGGCTCCCTGGAGCGTTTCGTGGCCGTGCTCCTCGAGCACACCGCCGGCCATCTTCCGCTCTGGGTCCATCCCGAACCCGTCAAAGTGCTGCCTGTCAGCGAAAAATACGCAGATTATGCGAAAAAAGTTGTAAATCTGCTGAATAATTCCGAAATTCGCGCTTCCATAGACGACAGGAACGAAACCCTCGGAAAGCGGATCCGTGAAACGTCCCTCAAGAGAGTTCCGATCCTGGTGATTGTCGGCGAAAAAGAACAGGCCGAGAACACCGTTTCTGTCCGACGTGGAACTGCCGACGTGGGCTCGATGACGACCGAGGGTCTCGTGAAGTACATTCAGGAGGCCATCCGGGAGGAACTGGCCCAATAAGCAGAGTATTAATATTTTAACCAACAGGAGGAACGCCCTATCGCAGCGCCTTACAGACCGAAGCCTTCGAGACCGAAGCCGAACCGCAACCAGCCCGGCGGTCCGAAAAAAGATGAGAACGAACTGAGGATCAACAACGAGATCCAGGTTCCGCAAGTCCGCCTGGTCGGGGACAACATCCCCGAGCCGGGTATCTACCCGATCGCCAAGGCCCGCGCCCTGGCGCAGGAACTCGAGCTTGATCTCGTCGAAATCTCCGACAAGGCCGACCCGCACGTGTGCAAGATCCTGGACTACCAGAAGTTCCAGTATCAGCAGAAGAAGCGGGCCAAGGAGATGAAGGCGAATGCCGCGAAGATCGTGATCAAGGAAATCCGGTTCGGCCCCAACACCGACGAGCACGATTTCCAGTTCAAGCTCAAGCACGCGCAGGAATTCCTGCAGGAAGGCTCCAAGGTGAAGGCCTCGATCTTCTTCCGCGGACGTTCCATCATGTTCGCCGAGCAGGGCGAGAAGCAGCTTCTCCGCTTCGCCGTGGAACTCGAGGAGTTCGGGCGCGCCGAGAACATGCCGGTCCTGGAAGGCAAGCGGATGTCGATGACGATCGCGCCGCTTAAAAAGAAATAAAGACCGCGGAGACCGCGGAATGTATAATTAAAAAATTGTTAAACAATGGCAAAGCTCAAGACCAACTCCGGTGCCAAAAAGCGTTTCACGCTTACCGGATCGGGAAAGATTAAGCGCAAGCACGCTTACCACAGCCACATCCTCACCAAGAAGACCAAGAAGCAGAAGCGGAATCTCGACCACTTCGCGATCCTCGAAAAGGTGGATGTGAACCGGGTCAAGGAAATGCTCGTGCTCTAATCTTCACACATGTTCAACTGGAACGCAGTCGAAAGCGCCTCCCCCGGGAAGCCACTGCCTCCAAAAAAGTAAAAATTTATGCCTAGATCAGTTAACTCTGTTGCCTCAAGGGCACGCCGCAAGAAGATCCTTTCCAAGACTCGCGGCAACTTCCTGTCCAGGAAGAACGTTTGGACGGTTGCGAAGAACACCTACGAAAAAGGTCTCACCTACGCTTACCGTGACAGAAAAGCTAAGAAGCGCGAATTCCGCTCCCTGTGGATCCAGCGCATCAACGCCGCCGCCCGCCAGTACGGCCTCACCTACTCCCAGTTCATGGGCCGTCTCGCGAAGCAGAACATCGGCCTCAACCGCAAGGTTCTGGCAGACCTGGCAATGAACAATCCCCAGGCTTTCGAGGCCATCGTCAACTCCGTAAAGTAGTCTCGAAACCATGAGCTTGAAGGACTTCACCCGTAACCGCTGGGTCAAGCTGGGCTTCTGGGCCCTGCTTTACATCGCGTGGGTGATCTGGCTCGGGAACTATTGGTGGCTGTTCGGCCTCATCATCATCTTCGACCTCCTCATCACCAAGAAGGTGAAGTGGCTCTTCTGGAAAAAAGAGTACAAGGAGGGTGAGAAGCACAATGTGTGGCTCGACTGGCTCGACGCGATCATCTTCGCGGTGGTTGTCGTCACGTTCATCAACATGTTCTTCTTCCAGGCCTTCAAGATTCCTTCCTCCTCCATGGAGAGCACGCTCTACACCGGAGACCATCTGTTTGTAAGCAAGCTCACCTATGGACCCAGGGTGCCCCAGACCCCGCTCACGATCCCGTTCACGCACAACGTAGCGTTCGGCAAGGAGTCCTACTCCACGCTCATCCAGAACGACTACCGCAGGCTCAAGGGATTCCGGGGTGTCGAAAGAGGCGACATCGTGGTCTTCAACTTCCCCAACGGGGACACGGTCCTGACCAAGGCTCCCGCCGACGACTACTACGCGTGGGTGCGGACCTCCGGAAGGGAGTACACGATCGACCGGCTCGGTCCGGTGATCGTCCGCCCGATGGACAAGAAAGACCATTATGTGAAGCGCTGCGTCGCCGTCGCCGGTGACACGCTCTCCGTCCGGGACGGACTCGTCTGGGTCAACGGGATCCAGCAGGAAACCTACCCCGGCCTCCAGCTGACCTACCGGGTCGTGACGGACGGCGAGAAGTTCAGCCAGCGGGTGACCGACCAGCTCGGCCTCAATGCGAAGGAGCTCTACTACGATGCGCGGGTACCGGGTTACCCCTGGATGCCCCTCACCGCGGAGCAGCTTGAAAAGGTCAAGGCCCTTTCGCACGTGGTCGAAGTGACGCCGAACATCGACACGGTTCCGGACACGGAAATCTTCCCGTTCACCGGAACGACTGGATGGACGCGCGACCAGTTCGGTCCGCTCTGGATTCCCGCGAAGGGAACCACGGTGGCCCTGAATGCGGAAACCCTCCCGTTCTATGAACGGATCATCCGCGACTACGAGCACAACACCCTGGAGGTCAAGGACGGAACCATTTCCGTCAATGGCGAGGAAACGAAGGAATACACCTTCAAGCAGGATTATTACTTCATGATGGGTGATAACCGGCATAACTCCCTGGATTCCCGTTACTGGGGATTCGTCCCGGAGGACCACATCGTGGGCAAGCCGGCCATCATCTGGCTTTCAACGGACGGGAACAAGCCGTTCCCGCAGAACATCCGGTGGAAGAGGTTCTTCAAGATCTTCTAACCACCCCGAAGAAACGAAAACAATAAAAAAAGTATAGCATTATGTCTAAGGTTTGTCAGATAACCGGAAGGAAGAGAATGATCGGCAACAACGTCGCCCATTCCAAACTGCGCACCAAGCGCGACTTCGCCCTCAACCTCAAGACCAAGAAGTTCTGGTCCGAGGCCGAGCAGCGTTTCATCACCCTCAAGGTGACCACCAAGGGTATGCGTATCATCGAGAAGAACGGTCTCGACGCTACGCTCAAGGATGCCCAGAAGAAAGGATACGTGAACCTTGTTTAATTTGTAAGCACTATGGCAAAGAAGACCAAAGGAAACAGGGTGCAGGTCATCCTGGAGTGCACCGAGCAGAAGGCTAGCGGTGTACCTGGTATGTCTCGTTACATCACCACCAAGAACAAGAAGAACACCCCGGAGCGTCTCGAGCGCATGAAGTACAACCCGTACCTCAAGAAAGTGACCCTCCACCGTGAAATCAAGTAAGTGAAAGGAGATTAAGCTATGGCAAAGAAAGCAGTCGCTACCTTCGACGCCAAGGCCGGTGCCAAGCACATGGTCAAGGTCATCCGCATGGAGAAGAGCCCCAAGACCGGCGCCTACGTTTTCGTGGAGCAGCTCGTCGAGCAGGGCAAGGAGAAGGAATTCTTCAACGCGAAGTAATCCCGCTTCCACACACACTGAAATCAAGTGGTTCACCCCGCGGTGGACCACTTTTTTTGTCGGCTTAAAATGATTATATTTGTAGGCTATAAGAATTAACGGCAAATGGGTATTTTCGACAAGGGAGTCAAGAAGACCAACCTGAACTTCTTCCAGAAGCTGGGACGGGCCATCGTGGGCAAGTCCAAGGTGGACGATGACGTCCTGGACGCGCTGGAAGAGGCCCTGTTGTCTTCGGACATGGGCGTGGACACCACCCTCAAAGTGATTGATAATCTGGAAGACAGGGTGGAGAAGGACAAGTACGTGTCGATGGACGAGCTCGTGGACCTCATTCGCGACGAGATCGGGAAGCTCCTGAATGTCGACGGGGACGACGCCCCCGTCCAGCCCTTCGATTTCTCCAAGAAGCCGTATGTGATGCTCGTCGTGGGCGTGAACGGGGTGGGGAAGACCACCACCATCGGTAAACTCGCGTCGATGCTGACGGCCCAGGGCAAGAAGGTCGTGATCGGCGCCGCCGACACCTTCCGCGCCGCGGCCGTGGAGCAGCTCACCATCTGGGCGGAGCGCGCCGGGGTGGACATCGTCAAGCAGGCGATGGGATCCGACCCCGCCTCTGTGGCCTTCGACACCGTCAAGTCCGCCGTCGCGAAGGGGGCCGACGTCGTCCTCATCGACACGGCCGGCCGCCTGCACAACCGCATCGACCTGATGAACGAGCTCACCAAGATCCGCAACGTCATCCGCCGCGTGGTCCCGGACGGGCCGCACGAGGTCCTGCTCGTGCTGGACGGCTCCACCGGCCAGAACGCGTTCGTCCAGGCGAAGGAGTTCGCCCGCGCCACGGACGTCACGGCCCTCGCCGTCACGAAACTGGACGGCAGCGCCAAGGGCGGCGTGGTCGTCGGCATCGTGGACCAGTTCCGCTTCCCCATCAAGTTCCTCGGCATCGGGGAGGGGATCGACGACCTGAAAGTGTTCGACAAGAAGGAGTACGTGGAATCCTTGTTCAGAAAAGAAGATATTGAGAATTAGCATATTATGAAAGTTTCGTACAATTGGCTCAAAGAGTATCTGGAGTGTGACCTGACCGCCGAGCAGGTGGCCGAGGCGATGACCTCGATCGGCATCGAGGTGGACAGCGTGGAATTCCAGGAGGAGATTCCCGGCGGGCTCGCCGGCGTGGTGGTGGCGGAAGTGCTCACCTGCATCCCCCATCCGGATTCCGACCATCTGCACATCACGACGGTCAATGACGGCTCGCCCGAGCCTGTGACCGTGGTCTGCGGCGCCCCGAACGTGGCGGCCGGCCAGAAGGTCCTGTTCGCCCGCATCGGCACGGTGCTCCCCGGCGATTTCAAGATCAAGAAGAGCAAGATCCGCGGCGTGGAGTCCTTCGGCATGATCTGCGCGGAGGACGAGCTCGGCATCGGCGCTTCCCACGAGGGCATCATGGTGCTCCCGGAGGAGGCCGTCGTCGGCACGCCTGCGAAGGAATATCTCCACCTGAAGGAGGAATCCGTCATCGAGTATGAGATCACGGCGAACCGCATCGACGCGGCCTCCCACATCGGCGTGGCCCGCGACGTGTACGCGTACCTGAAGTCCCGCGACCTCCCTTGCGCCCTGCACCTCCCGTCCGTGGAGGCGTTCCAGGAAGGCGAAGGCGAGGCCATCCCCGTGGAAGTGCTCGATACGAAGGGCGCCCCCCGGTATACCGGCATCACGGTGAAGGGCGTGAAGGTGGCCCCGTCCCCGGAGTGGCTGCAGAAGAAGCTCCTCTCCATCGGCCTCCGTCCCATCAACAACGTCGTGGACATCTCCAACTTCATCCTCTTCGAGACCGGCCAGCCCCTGCACACCTTCGACGCCGACAAGATCCGCGGCGGCAAGGTCATCGTGCGCCGCGCGGCCCAGGACGAGCCCATCGTCACCCTGGACGGCCTCACCCGCAAGCTGGACGCCACCGACATGGTCATCGCCGATGCCGAAGGCCCGATGTGCATCGCCGGCGTGTTCGGCGGGGACGACTCCGGCGTGACCGAGGAGACCGTGAACGTCTTCATCGAGGGCGCCTACTTCGATCCCGCCTCCGTCCGCAAGACCGCCAAGCGGCAGCAGCTTTCCACCGACGCCTCCTTCCGCTTCGAGCGCGGCGCGGACCCGGAAGCCGCCCTGTACGCGGCCAAGCGGGCTGCCATGCTCATCCTCGAAGTGGCCGGCGGCCAGATCGTGGGCAAGGTCCAGGAAGTGTATCCGGAGCCCATCGTCCGGAAGCAGATCGACCTCGACTACGACCGCATCGAAGGCTTCATCGGCAAGAAGATCGGCCACGGCACCATCGAGCGCATCCTCGAGGCCCTGAACTACGAGTTCGTGGAGCAGCGCGTCGGCGGTTCCGTCGTCGCCGCCCCGACCTATATGGTGGACGTGTACCGCGAGTGCGACGTGGTGGAGGAGATCCTCCGCATCTACGGCTACGACAACATCGAGTTCCCGGACAACCTCCGGATGAGCGTGAACGCCACCCCGTCCCCGGAACCGGAGGCCATCCGCAACGGCATCTCCAACTTCTTGGCGGCCAACGGTTTCACCGAGACGATGAACAACTCCCTCACCAAGGAGGACTACTATACCAAGCTCGAGACCTTCCCGGCCGAACGCTGCGTCCACATCGTGAACCCGCTCAGCCAGGACCTGAACGTGATGCGCCAGACCCTCATCCTGAACGGCCTGGAGGTCATCGCCTACAACATCAACCGCCAGGTCACCGCGATGAAGACCTTCGAGTACGGTTCGGTCTATCAGCGCCTTCCCGAGAAGGACGGCACCAAGCTGGAAGGCTATGAGGAGCACCAGAACTTCGCCCTCTTCCTCACCGGCACGCCCGCCAAGGTATGGCGCACCCCGGCCATGAAGAGCGACTTCTTCCAGCTGAAGGGCTATGTGGACCTGCTCCTTCGCCGCTTCCGCATCGACCCGTCCACCTTCCAGGTGGGCGCCGCCCCGGCCGACATCTTCTCCGAGGGCATCGTGTACGCCCTGCCCGGCAAGGAGCCGCAGGTGCTGGCCACCCTCGGTACCATCAATCCGGTGCTTGCGAAGCGGTTCGGCATCAAGCAGCCCGTCTTCGCCGCCGAGATCAACTGGCAGGTGCTGTTCAAGCTCGTGAAGCGGGACAAGTTCTCCTTCACGGAGCTGCCCAAGTTCCCGGAAGTGCGCCGCGACCTGGCGCTCCTGCTGGACGAGTCCGTCGCCTATGGCGACCTCCGCAAGTCCGCCTTCCGCAGCGCGAAGAAACTCCTGAAGAGCGTCACCCTGTTCGACGTGTACCGCGGGGAGAACATTCTCGTGGGCAAGAAGCAGTACGCCCTGAATTTCGTCCTCCAGGACCCCGAGCGCACCCTGACCGACGCCGAGGTGGAGAAGACGATGGAGAAGATCCTCAGCGGTTTCCAGAGCGAATTCGGCGCCATCCTGCGATAATGAAGCGTTTCCTCCATATCGTGCTCGTCCTGCTCTTGGCGGTTGCCTGCCGGGGTCCCCGGGTCATCCCGAAGGATACCCTGACGGACATCTACACGGAGATGTTCATCGCGGACCAGATGGTCCGCGACGCGGACATCCCGCGCGCCCAGATGGACACGATGCTGCTGTATGAGGCGGTGTTCGAGAAATACGGCTACGATACGGAGGATTACCTGTACAGCCTGCGGTATTACCTCAAGGACCCTGAGCGTTTCGGCAAGGTGTTCGAGAATGTCGCCAAGCGCCTGGAGGGGGAGGTGGACGCCCTGAAAAAGATCGTCGAACTCCGGGACCGGATCGCCAGCAAACGGGACGCGGAGTATCCCCTGGTGGATTCAGTCCTCACCCCGTTCTCGAAGGAATCCGTCTTCGTCGGGCTCGCCCGGGTGGAACGGGATACTTCCCGGTATCCCGCCTGGTTCCGCCTGGTGGCGGCCCATGAGGACACCCTGATGGTTTCGGTCGATTCCCTGGCCGCCCTGCGGGGGCGGGATTCCCTTTCGAAGGAGAAACCCTCCCTGGAGGCCGACCTGGCGGAACCCGTGCGCAAACCGGAGCTGAAGAAGGACCGGAAAGAAAAGCTGCGTCCCCGCCGGTTCCTCGGGAGGGAGGAAACGATTGCGACCGAAGAGGTCGAAGAAGTGGAGGAGGTTTCAGAATGAGAAGGATTGCTGCCAAATATCTTTACACGCTGACCTCCACGGAACCCGTCGTGAACGGTTTCGTGGAACTGGAAGATGACGGAACCGTCATCCGGACCGGCGTGTGCGCGGATCCCGCTGCGGAGCCGTTCTTCTACGACGGCGCCGTGGCTCCCGGCTTTGTCAATGCGCACTGCCACGTCGAGCTCTCCTACATGAAGGGCCTGTTCCGCAAGGGAACGGGGATGGCTGGATTCATCGACCAGATCAACGAGCTCCGCGACACGAAGTCCCTCGAGGAGAAGGTCTGCGACCTGACCGTGGCCATGGACAGTCTCTGGGAGCAGGGCGTCGTGGCGATGGCCGACATCTCCAACTGCGACGACTCGTTCGCCGTCAAGGCCCGCCATCCGATGTACACCCGCACCTTCCTGGAAGTCTTCGGGACGGAACCGGAGGACTGCGGCGCGGTGATGGACGGCGTCCGGAAACTGAAGAAGGTGGCCGACAGCTTCGGCATCGACGCGGCCCCGACCCCGCACGCCTGCTACACGATGAGCCCCGAACTGGTGACCGCCGTGAGCGTCGAAGGCCTCAAATCCGGCTTCCTGTCGTTCCACAGCGAGGAAACGGAGGAGGAAGAGGAGATGCTCAAGTCCGGCTCCGGCAAGATGTGGGAGAACCGCAAGCGGGCCGGGATGAGCGTCCCGCCCGTGACGGGGAAATCCTCCCTGCTCTATTTCATCGACCGGCTCCTCGCCGGCCGTCCCGCCCCCTTCGACGAGCACATCCTGCTGGTCCACGAATGCTGCATGGACCAGGAAGGCATCGACGCTGCGAAGGCCGTGATGAACCATCCGTTCGTGGCGGTCTGCCCGCTGTCGAACCTGTTTATACACAATGTGCTGCCCCCGATCGGCCTGATGCGCCGGAATGCGCTGAAGATCTGCGTGGGCACGGATTCCCTCTCGTCCAACGACGACCTGAACATCGTGGACGAACTCTACTGCCTCCAGCGGAACTTCCCGGAAGTCCCGCTCGGGGAACTCCTCACCTGGGCCTCCCGCAACGGGGCGGAATTCCTGGCCAAGCCGGAATTCGGCGCCCTGGAGCCGGGCCGGCGCCCGGGGCTGGTTCTCATCGACCACCTGGATGTGGACGGCCGCCTGACCGCCGCGTCGAAATCCCGCCGCCTATGATGCGCGAAACCACCGTCTTCGGGCCCATCTTCTCGCGGAGGCTCGGCTCTTCCCTGGGCATCAACCTGCTGCCCCAGGGTGGGAAAGTGTGCAATTTCGACTGCATCTACTGCGAGTGTGGCTGGAATGCCGACGGCCGCGGCGACCGCGTGCTGCCGACGGCGGAGGACGTGCGGAAAGCGTTGACGGAGAAGCTGGAAGCCTGCCACGCGGCAGGCACTCCCATCGACTCCATCACCTTCAGCGGCGACGGGGAACCCACCCTGAATCCGGATTTCCCGGAGATCGTGGACCTGACCCTGGAACTGCGCGACAAGTACTATCCGAAGGCGAAGGTGTCGGTCCTGTCCAATGCGACCAAGACCTGGCGCAAGGGCGTCTTCGAGGCGCTCCGGAAGGTGGACAATCCCATCCTCAAACTGGATGCCGCGACGGATGCGCAGGCGCAGCTCGTGAACCAGCCGCTGGGGGATTACCACGTGGAGGACATCGTCCGCGACCTGGAGAAGTTCGAAGGGAATTTCGTCCTCCAGACGATGTTCCTGAAAGGGGACGGGTTCGCGACGGAGGACTGGGTGGATGGCTGGATGGACCTTGTCCGGCGGCTGAAGCCCCGGGAAGTGATGGTCTATACCATCGACCGGGAAACCCCGATGAAGGGGCTCCGGAAATATACGGTGGAGGAGATGCGCGCCCTCGTGCAGCCCCTCATCGACGAAGGATACAAACTGCAAATCAAAGGATAACACCATGGAACTGTACACCAAGTATGGCTATGCCCCTGAAAAGGAGGCGATTGCCCGTCATCTGGAACTGATCGCTTCGGGTCTGGAGCAGGTCGTTTCGAACGAGGTCCTCAAGGAGTGCTTCTCCATCATGGACCTGACCACCCTGAGCCCGAAGGACACCCCGTCTTCCGTCCGGAAGCTCGTCGAGAAGGTCAATTCCTTCGCGGCCGACTATCCCGCCTATCCGCTGCCGGCTTCGGTGTGCGTCTATCCGAACTTCGCCTCCGTCGTCCGGAAGACCCGCAAGAACCCGAACCTGCACGTGACCACCGTTGCGGGCTGCTTCCCGTCCTCCCAGAGCTTCCTCGAGGTGAAGCTCCGCGAGATCGAGCTGGCCGTCCGGGAAGGCGCCGACGAGATCGACATCGTCCTCGCCCTCAATTCGTTCCTGGAGGGGGACTACGAGACCGCCGGCAAGGAAATCCTCGCCAGCCGCGAGTGCATCGACAAGGTCGCCGCGGAACTCGGCCGTCCCGTCGTCCTGAAGGTGATCCTGGAAACCGGCCTGCTGATGACGCCCGAGCGCATCGCCGACGCCTCCTTCCTCGCGATGGAGAACGGGGCCGACTTCATCAAGACGTCCACCGGCAAGGTGGAGGTGAACGCCACCCCGATGGCCGCCTACGTGATGTGCCAGTGCATCAAGAAGTTCTACGAGCAGACCGGCCGCAAGGTGGGCTTCAAGGCCGCCGGCGGCATCTCCTCCGCGATGGACGCCGTGTGCTACTACTCCATCGTGTCCACGATCCTCGGCAAGGAGTGGCTGGACAAGAGCCTGTTCCGCTTCGGCGTGAGCCGCCTCGCGAACCAGCTGGTCTCCGCCGTGGAGCAGAAGACGGTCACTTATTTCTAAAAAGCCGTTTTACGGTTTTTCCGGAAAATCGCCGTTCCAGGGGCCTGGAAGGCCGGTGTTGCGGTAAAATTCCGGAGTTTTTGCGTGAAATGCCCTTTTCCGCGAGGTTGCCCGGGTGCGAAAAACGCCCTTGCAGCCGCGCGGAATGCGTTTTTGGAACTTAAACGTTTAATATTTTTTTAAAACGGCTCTGTTTCCGAGTTTTGCATCGGACAAATGAATTGTGCTATGCGAAACTGCTGGAAAGTATTGTTGCCCTTGACGCTCCTGGCGGGGTGTCAGGAAGAGGGGTTCCCCGGGCCCGACGAACGCCGGGTGGATGTTTCCGCCTTGTCCCACGGAATGATCGAACTGGGCGAGAAACTGGAGGATCCCTATACCGTGGAGAACATGCAGGAGGCCGTGGCGCGCCTGTACCCGACCCGCGCGGGCGGCATCTCCATCAAGGCGACGGACCTCTATGTCCGTTTCCTGCCCATGACCGAGGAGGAGTACGCCCTCCTGCTCTCGAAGGGATTGAAACTGACGGACCATCCCGTCGATTACCGCATCGTCAAGGAAGGGGATTATTACCACGATCCCGACCTGTCGGAGCAGGCGATCACCTGGCAGTATGCCGTGGTGTCGAAGGATTTCGAGTTCCCCGCCGGCATCCGGTGTGAAATCCTGGACGAATGCTATCTCTCGGAAAACGACCCGGTTACGCGGGCGGATAGCGGCATTGACTGGGACGCCGTGGAGGCCGAGGCGTACCGCCTGACCGGCAATGAAGACCTCTATCCCGCGACGCGCGCTGACGAAGAGGCGGCCTTCCCGGCCGGCCGCATCACGGTCGAGGACCCGAACGCCTTCGGCGGAAAGCCCTACGGCCTCGCCGGCGTCCAGGTGGTCTGCAACAGCTTCGTGAAGTTCGCCACGGCCTACACCGACCGCGACGGCTACTACCAGATGTCCAAGAAATATACATCCACCCCGCGGTACCGGCTGGTGTTCAAGAACAGCGCGGGTTTCTCCATCGGTCTGAACCTCATCCTCATCCCCGCGTCCGTATCGACCTTGGGGACCGGACCGGCCGCGGGCGTGGATGTCCATATCGATACGGGATCCGACGGCTCCCTCTGGCGCCGGGCGGTCGTGAACAATGCGGCCTATGACTACATTTCCCGCTGCGCTTCCTCCGACCTGGACCTCAAGGCTCCGCCGCAGGACCTCCGTATCTGGATCTTCAAGAACCTGTCGTGCAGCAGCGCGGCGATGCTCCACCACGGGGCGTTCGTCGAGGGCAACGACCTCATCCGGCGCTATCTGGGAGGCTATTCCTCCCTGCTGAAAACGTTCCTGCCGGACATCACCATCGGGGCGAAGGCCGGGGACGGCGAATTTGTGGACCTGTATTCTGCGGTGATGCATGAGATGGCGCACGCCAGCCATTACGCCCAGGTGGGCAATGCCTGGTGGAACCCTTACATCACCTATGTCCTCCGTTCCTATGTCACGGAAGGACGGCAGGCGTACGGGAGCGGTTCCGGGGAGGACGCCGGCTATTGCGAAGTGGGAGAAATGTGGGCCTACTTCCTGGAGAGCGTCCTCTTCCAGGACCGTTATGGCGGCGACCTGCCCGCCTTCGGCACCGCTTTCTGGTTCTATCCGCAGATTTTCCGCTACCTGTATGAGCGGGGTATGACCTGCGCAGACATCTACAAGGCCCTGAAGTCCGACGTGACCTCCCGCGACGACTTGCAGGACGCGCTCATCATGCTCTTCCCCGAGCAGGAAAGGACGATTTCCCAGGTTTTCAGCCGTTACAGCCGATGAAAAGGATGATTCTGCTCGCGGCCGCCCTCCTCATCGGGGCCGCCGCCTCCGCCCAGCGCCTGTCCGTCGCGACCAACCTGCTGGACTATGCCGATTTCGGGACCCTGAACGTGGAGGGGGACGTGGCGGTGGCCCGCCAATGGACCCTGACCGCCGGGGCCAAGTACAATCCTTTCCTGTTCAAGGCCGATACGCCCGAGCCGCTCTCGGCGCGCCAGCAGCTGTACGCCGCCGGAGTGCGGTTCTGGCCCTGGCACGTGTTCTCGGGCTGGTGGATCGGGGGAAAGGTCCAATACCAGGAATACAACCGGGGAGGGATCCGCTCGGCCGTGACGGACGAGGGGGATCGATATGGGGCGGGCCTCTCCGCCGGTTTCACCTACATGCTCCATCCCCACCTGAACGTCTCCCTGGGGGCGGGCGTCTGGGGCGGTCTGCAGCGGTACACGGTCTATTCCTGTCCGGTATGCGGGATCACGGAGGAGTCGGGCGAGAAGACATTCATCTTACCGAACGACCTCGCTTTGACACTGTCCTATGTCTTCTGACCGATTCCTCCGGATCCTGTTGCCGCTGCTCCTCGTGCCGTCCTGTTCCATCAAGGAGAACAGGGCGGCCTGCCCCTGCGGCCTGACCGTGGAGCTCGCCGGCCTGCCGGTCCGTCCCGTGGTCCTGCGCGTGACGGGGGAGGAGTATGCCTTGACCGAAGTCGTCCATGCGGATACGGTCCTTGTGCTGTCGGTCCCGCGGGGAGAGATGGCCGTGTCCGCCGTGGGTGGCGCCTTGGCGGAAGGGGACGGGAGCGTCCGGATTCCGGAAGGGGAGGAGGCCCCGCCCTTGTACCTGTTCCATGCGGATGTGTCGACGGACGCCGAGCAGGTTGTCCTGCCTGTCACGTTGCATAAGCAGTTCTGTTCCCTTGAGATGCTCTTCAAAGGGCCGTCCGGGTATGGACCGCCCTTCGAGGTCGCCGTGCAGGGCTTTTACGGCGGCTGGGAGCCGGACGGTTCCCCGACCCCCGGCTCGTTCTCCCGCCGCCTCCTGCCCGGCTCTGACGGCCGCGCCGTCCTCCGTCTCCCGCGCCAGGGGGACGATTCGCTCCTCATGCACATCGTCTTTTCCGACCAGGTGGTCCGCACCTTCGCCCTGGGCTCCTACATCGCCGCCGCCGGGTATGACTGGTCTGCCACCGACCTGGAGGACCTCTCGCTTCAGGTGGACATTTCCCTCACCTCCGTCACCATCTCCACGGACTTGTGGTCGCGGACGGAGGATATAGAACTTTGGATATAAAAAATTTGCAGATTCAAAAAAACTTTGTACCTTTGCAATCCACAAACGCGCGGATGGCGGAATTGGTAGACGCGCTACTCTCAGGAGGTAGTGTCCGAAAGGACGTGTCAGTTCGACTCTGATTTCGCGCACAGGCCCGGGAACGAAAGTTTCCGGGCTTTTTTGTCGGATAATGCATGGAAAATGTTAACTTTGCAAGTTTTTTAGAAGAAGGTTAGGAAGTCATATGCAAGACATCAGAAACATCGCCATCATCGCCCACGTCGACCACGGCAAGACGACGCTCGTGGACCGGATGATCTATCAGGCCAATCTCGTGCGCCGTCCCGAGGATCTCGGGAACCTCATCCTGGACAACAACGACCTGGAGCGCGAGCGCGGCATCACCATTCTCGCGAAGAATGTGTCCGTCACGTACAAGGGCGTCAAGATCAATATCATCGACACGCCCGGCCATAGCGACTTCGGCGGCGAGGTGGAGCGCGTGCTCAACATGGCGGACGGCGTCCTCCTGCTGGTGGACGCGTTCGAGGGCTGCATGCCGCAGACGCGGTTCGTGCTGAACAAGGCCCTGGACATGGGCAAGAAGCCCATCGTGGTCATCAACAAGGTGGACAAGCCCAACTGCCGCCCCGACGAGGTGCAGGAAGAGGTGTTCGAACTGATGTTCAACCTGGGCGCCACCGAGGACCAGCTGGATTTCAAGACCGTGTACGGCTCCGCGAAGCAGGGCTGGATGTCCCAGGACTGGCGCAAGCCCACGAATGACATCACCGCCCTCCTGGACACCATCCTGGAGGAAATCCCCGCCCCGGCCGTCGTGGAAGGCACGCCGCAGATGCTCGTGTCCTCCCTGGAATACTCTCCGTATGTGGGCCGGATCGCCGTGGGACGCGTCACCCGCGGAACCCTGAAGACCGGCATGCCGGTGTCCCTGTGCAAGCGCTACGACATCATCGAGAAGTCCAAGATCAAGCAGGTCATGGTGTTCGAGGGCCTGGGCAAGGCCAATGTGGACGAAGTCCAGTGCGGCGACATCTGCGCCCTGGTGGGCATCGACGGGTTCGAGATCGGCGACACCATCGCCGACATCGAGAATCCGGAGCCGCTCCCGCCGATCGCCGTGGACGAGCCTACGATGTCGATGCTCTTCATGATCAACAACTCCCCGTTCTTCGGCAAGGACGGCAAGTTCGTGACCTCCCGTCACATCAAGGAACGCCTGGAGAAGGAGCTCGAGAAGAACCTCGCTCTCCGCGTCAAGCCGGGCTTGAATGCCGATTCCTTCGTAGTGTACGGCCGCGGCGTCCTGCACCTGTCCGTGCTCATCGAGACGATGCGCCGTGAGGGCTTCGAGCTGCAGGTGGGCCAGCCCAAGGTGCTGGACAAGACCATCGGCGGCCAGCGCTGCGAACCGATCGAGGAACTCTCCATCGAGGTTCCCGAGCAGTTCGTGGGCGCCGCCATCGAGCTCTCCACGCGCCGCAAGGCCGCCCTCGTGCGGATGGAACCGCGCGGCGACCGGACGCTCCTGGAGTTCGAGATCCCGACGCGCGGCCTGATGGGCCTGCGGTCGAACCTCCTGACCGCCACCCAGGGCGAGGCCGTCGTCGCGCACCGCTTCAAGGACTACCAGCCCTACAAGGGTGACATCGAGATGCGCGTCAACGGCTCCCTCGTCTCCCTGGAGACGGGCGAGGCCGTGGCCTATTCGATGAACAAGCTGCTGGACCGCGGCCGCTTCTTCATCGAGCCCGGCGAGGAAGTCTATTGCGGCATGGTCGTCGGCGAGCACACCCGCGAGCGCGACCTGAACATCAACATCTGCAAGACCAAGAAGCTCACGAACATGCGCGCTTCCGGTTCCGACGAGAAGGTTGTCCTGCCCCCGGCCGTCAAGTTCTCGCTGGAGGAGGCCCTGGAGTATATCCAGGAGGACGAGCTCGTGGAAATCACCCCGAACCACATGCGCATGCGCAAGATTCTCCTCGATCCGCTGGACCGCAAGAGAAATTCGGGCTCGGATGATTGATATTCGGAAAATTATTTGTACCTTTGCAACCCTTAATCTGTTTTCAGGCGATGGATTACATCATTCCTCTGAATGGATGGGCTGCCGGTGAGCGGGAATACCGCTGGCAGGCGGATAATAAGTTCTTTCAAAAGTTTGACAATACAGAAATCCTTGACGCCGCTGTCGAAGTGGAGGCAAGAGCCGTCAAGTCAGGGCATTACATCGGCGTGGACCTGGACATCCAGGGGCACGTGACGGTCGCCTGCGACCGATGCCTGGAGGACTTGCAGCTCCCGGTGGAGGCCCACCCCGCTTTCAGCGTGAAGTTCGGTGAGGAAGCGTCCTCGGAAGAGGAAATGCGGGAAGGTTCTCGTGAGATCCTGTTCCTGAGCGCCTCGGACGCCGAGCTGGACCTGAGTCAGGCCATCTACGACTACGTCTGCCTATCGTTGCCGATGCAACGGGTCCACGCGGAAGGGGAGTGCAACCCCGACACGGTGCGGTTTCTGGGTCATGAGCCGGTGAACGAGGAGGCTGGAGAAACGAACAGCCCGTTCGCCGCGCTGAAAGGACTTTTTGACGGAAAATAAAACAAAATAAAGATAAGTAATTATGGCACATCCGAAACACAAACTCTCCAAGCAGCGGAGAGACAAGAGAAGAACGCACGACCACGCTGCGGTCCCGACCCTCAGCGTCTGCCCGAACTGCGGCGCCACCGTGATGTATCACCGTGTCTGCCCTGAGTGCGGCTACTACCGCGGTCGTCAGATCATCGTCAAGAGCGCTGAGTAATCTCGCGCCGGAACCTTCCGGCTGCCCGCGCGGCCTCATAGTTCAACGGATAGAACGGAAGTTTCCTAAACTTTAAATAGAGGTTCGATTCCTCTTGGGGCTACGAAAAAGCATCGCCATGGCGGCGGTGCTTTTTCGATATACGCCCCAAGAGGAATCCGGCGCCTTCGGGCGCCGCATTCTTTTACCCCCGCCGCTACGCGGCTGCCCCCAGGGGCGGCCGGAGGAAGACCCCCGGACCCCCTCCCGTCGGCTTCGCCTCCGAGGTTTGGAACCTATCGTTTTTCAATCGCCTGATAATCAGGAAGTTAAAAAGCATTGGTTCCGAACCCTTAATGAAAAGAAAGGGTTCGGAACCGGCTGTCTTGTAACTATCTACATATAATTGACTTACAATCCGACAGGTGCCAACCCTATTGGTAAACCTATTTCAGGACAAGACACGGGTCTGCGGGAAGGGTGTTTGTATGTGCATGAGTATCAGGTCGTTCCATGCTTGGTATCCGCGGGCCTCATATTTTTGCATGGGGTCTGCTGGAACGACAGAAAAAGGGGTTTGATACTCAATAACTTATGGAAAGGCCATCCGCAGACCTGTCGGGACGGGAAGATCCCTGCTACTGCCTTTCCGGGATTTGATTCGCATACCCGCGAATGTATTTTCTACAATCTTCCCTCATCGACCCCTCAAAGCCCTTTTCATTATCCTCTCAGGTAAACCAGTCATAAGATCTCCTATGCATGCCCATTCACACCACACCATTCAATCTTTTCCTTGTCCAGATTCAGAAATACTCGCCAGTAAGAATCACCGCCATCATGGACAATGACCCAATAACGGCTTAAGGCATGGCCCGAAGGCGGAGGTGGTACAAAGTCCGGATCATCCGGATCATAGACCGGAGGTTCTTTGTCTTCCAAGTCAGCACTTCTCAGATAGACGAAGTTGATATAGACAAAACTGCCTTCAGGACTTTCCATAAACAAATATTGACGAGCGTAGTTACTAAGACCGCCTTCCTCGAACAAATGGCCGTCTTTATCATAGGCTATTTTCTTCATGATGGAAGGGTATTCCCGTTTTAGCATCCGTTCCGCCTTCCGGAGGTCAGATAAACCAGGAGTGAAGACATAGGAATCTTTCATCAATTTCGGCAGCATCCAGTTCACGGCGGCGGTATCCACAAAAGCATACCCGATGACAGTTGTATCTTCATTCCACCTGTCGATATCGCAATTGCGGACAGGTAGATTGGGCCCGGTCGTCTTGGATGGCCAGGAGATGTATTCAGCATTTGATAAGTCCAAGTATTTTTCCAGTACGGGATGCTTTCTATTGGATGAATAAGGAGAATCCCCCCTGCCAGTCAATAACCGATCAGGACTGGACAGTATGTTGAACTGGTTTTTCGACCCGTTTTTGTATTCGATTACCAAAGTGGCTTCTGGGTAGTACTTGCCAATCGACTGACGGCACCGACGAATTTCCTTTATGACTTCACGCCAATCGGATTCGTCAACTATGACCTTCGTGGACAAATCCTCATCTTCAAAGGTTTTAAGCCAGATACTATCAATACTATCAGAAACGATATCAGGATGGGCGCAACTGAAGACAAGAAGAGCCAGAAGGGGAATCAATGTAAAACGTTGAAGCATAAATAGCAGGGATTCAAGTCGGGTTGTCTGATTGCAAAAATAGTGCTATCCAAGGTTATTGGAATTGCTGCAGGAAACCGTATAACCGCACTAGATGCTGAAAAATGAAAACAAGGATGGCCAATTGGCCATCCTTTACTTTTGCCCCAAGACTACGTGGTGGATGTTTACCTTTCGGTGAGGCTCGAGGCGGGGTCTTTGCACGTAGCGAATTACCTCATCCGTGCCACGTTTTACTATCTCTATGCAAAGGTAATACTTTTTCCTTCATCTGCAAAACACAGTTGTACCCCAAGTGGAAAACACCTCCTGCTTCATGGTGTCATTTTTCATCATCATCCTGTTGTTTTAGGTAATGTAAATGTGGATTGCAGGGGTCTGGAATCCATTTCTTGAGTTCCCAGATCTTCTCCAGGTCCTCCAGGAAAAGGTTCGACAAAATGTCATTTGGGGCTACGAAAAAGCATCGCGACAGCGATGCTTTTTCGATATATGCCCCGAGAGGAATCTGGCGCAGTCCATCGGTGCAGGTGCTCGTATGGGTCCAAAGAATGGACCTATATACGGGCACTTGGGAGGGTGGTACGCTTGATTCCTACCGCAGCGCGTAGCTGAGGAGGTAGGTCTTGAAGGCGGGGAAGGTGGCGGAGAGGGGGACCGATTGCTTGGTGCCGCGGAGGAAGGCGGCGAGGCGGTCGGGGAGGGGAACGGCGGCGCCGGTGGCGCGGGAGACGGTTTCCTGGAACTTGGCGGGATGGGCCGTTTCGCAGAAGAGACCGGTTTCGCCTTCGCGGAGGCCGTCCTTGAGCGCGCGGTAGCCGCAGGCACCGTGCGGGTCAAGGAGGTAGCCGTTTTCCTCATAGCACTGCCGGATGGTGGTGATGATGGTGCCGTCACCCACGACCGCGCCGGAGATGTCTTTCCGGATGTCCAGCCAGTTGTGGTTGTACAGGTCCAGGATGCGGGCGAAATTGCTGGGATTGCCCACGTCCATCGCGTTCGCGAGGGTGCGAATGCTCAGGGCCGGGGTATAGGAACCCGTCTGCAAGTATTGGAAGAACACGTCGTTCCGGTTGTTCGCCGCGATGAAGCGGAGGATGGGCAGGCCCATCCGCTTGGCCACGAGGGCGGCGCAGATGTTGCCGAAGTTGCCGCTGGGGACGCACACGACCAGCCGGTCGGCCTTGCCCAGGCGCGCGAGCTGCGCATAGCCGTGGAAATAGTAGAAGGCCTGCGGCAGGAAGCGGGCGACGTTGATGCTGTTGGCCGATGTCAGCCGCAGCGCGCGCCGGAGGTCCGGATCCAGGAAGGCGGCCTTGACCAGGGATTGGCAGTCGTCGAAGCTGCCGTCCACCTCCAGGGCGGTGATGTTCTGCCCCAGGGTCGCGAACTGGGCCTCCTGCACGGGGCTTACGCGGCCGCGGGGATACAGGACGAAGACGTGCGTGCCGGGGACGCCCAGGAAGCCGTTCGCGACGGCGCTCCCGGTGTCACCGGACGTGGCGACGAGAACATTGACATTCCCCTCGTCGGTGAAATGGCCGAGGAGCCGGGCCATGAACCGGGCGCCGACATCCTTGAACGCGAGGGTGGGCCCATGGAAGAGTTCCAGGGCGTAGATCCCTTCTTCCACCGGCACGGCCGGGTAGTCGAAAGCGAGGGTTTCCGCGACGATCCGGTCCAGGTCCGCGCGGGGAACGTCCTCGCCGAAGAACGCCGCGGCCACTTCCTGCCCGATCTCGACGAAGGAGCGTTCGGGAAGGCTTTTGATCCAATCGGCGGAAAAAGCCGGAATCCGCTCCGGCATATAGAGCCCGCGGTCCTCCGCCAGGCCCTGGACGACGGCCTTCGCAAGCGAGGCGGCCGGCGCCTTGTGTTCCGTACTGTAGTACTGCATGTTAGTAGGCGGTCAGCCGCGCGCCCCGGTTGGAAACCTTGACGACATAGCACTCATAGGGGATGTCCAGGTCGGAGAAATGCTTCTCCATGATGGCGCCGGCGCGCTGGGCCTTCTCGTAGCGGTTCGCGAGGGCGAAGACCGACGGGCCCGAGCCGGCGATGTTCATCGCCAGCGAGCCGCTCTCGAGCACCTTCTCGCGCAGCTCGTCGAAGCCCGGGATGAAGCTCTTGCGGTAGGGTTCTGCGATGGAATCCCGCATGGAACGCCCTACCAGGCCGATGTTGCCGGAATACAGGCCGGCGACGAGGCCGCCCACATTGCCCCACTGGGCGATGGCGGCGTGCATGTCCACCTTCTTGGGCAGGATGCTGCGCGCCTCCTTCGTGGACACGACCAGCTTGGGATGGATGACCGCGCAGTAGAAATCGCCCGGCACCGGCAGCTTGATCAGGTCCAGGGGCTCGTAGCCGCGGATGAGGACGATGCCGCCCATCACGGCGGGAGCCGCGTTGTCGGCATGATATCCGCCGCTGGCGAGGTTCTCTCCCTCCATCGCGCACACGACCACGTCCTCCTCGGAGAGGGGACAGCCGAACAGCTCGTTCATCCCGAAGGCGGCCGCCGCGCTGGACGCGGAACTGGAGCCGATCCCGGATCCCGGATAGATTTTCCGTTTGATGACGACATCCACCTGCGCCCGGTTCCCGGTCATTTCCAGGAACTTGCGCACAACGGGAGTGATCACGTTCTGCTCGATGTCCTCCGGCAGGGGAACACCCGATTCGTTCTTGATCGTGAGCCCGTCTCCCTCGGAGACGCTCATTTCCAGGACATCGCCCACTTCGTCCAGGGCGAGACCCATAATGTCGAATCCGCACCCGAGATTGGCGATGGACGCCGGTGCGAACACTCTGACCGTTTTCATAGGCAGTGGATATTTGTCAAGTTCGGGGAAGACAGGGTTGCCTTCCGGGGTCTTCTGCAAATATAATAAATTAATTTAAAAATCCATCCAAAAAGGCCGTTTTTGGCATTTATCGCCAAAAAATACTATATTTGAGGCTGGTAAAGGCAGCATTCCTATGTCAGACGCTTGGAAAAGTTTCTTCAGTGAACTCGTCGCGGTCATCCTGGGTATCGTGATCACTTTCGCGGGCCAGGGGATGATCGACCGGGCCCACGACCGCAAGGAAGTGCGGTCGGCCTTGCAACTGGTGCGTACGGAACTGATTTCCAACCGGCAGGATATCGCCGACTTGCGCGAAACCTTGAATCAGGTGCAGCAGTCCGCGCAGTACTTGAATGACAACCCCGAACTCTTGAAAAACGTGCATCATTTGGACAGCGTGACGCTGAGTACGGTGACCTACCACCAAGGCATGGTGTACGCCGAGGTGTCCGTCACCCTTCCGCACGACGCCCTGGAGCTCCTGAAAACCTCGTCGATTTTCCAGAAGATCGGAGACAATACCCTGTCCATGAAGATCATCCGGGCCTATGACACCTGCCAGAACATCGTAGAGAGCATCGACCGCCATTTCATCGCGAAGACTACCCAGATCGACGAGGAACTGCCCAAATGGCTCCTCATCCACAGCCCGCTGCCGTATGTGGACCCTTCCGACATCGACAAGGCCATCACGGCCATCAACGTTTTCCTCCGACAATAATCAACCAAAACAATACTGATATGGATATCAAAAGAAACGACCCTTCCAAAGTCATCGTCGTCCCGCGTCCGCCCCGTTCCGCGAACCCGGACCTGGTTCCCATCGACACGCCCGTCGAAGCCGAACCCCTCGCCGATCCGCTCGAGGGCCCGAACCGGCCCATCCAAGCGGTCGACCCCGGGTGCGGTCCGCTGAACAATGAAGTCGAAGGTCCGGCCGAAACGCTGGCCGGCGAAGAAGAAGAGGCGTAGCCGCAGCTACGACAGATTGCCTCTCAGGAGCTCTCCCAGCATCGGGACGAGCTCTTTTTTTGCATAACGGAGGGAGAAGGGAAGCCGGCGCAGGAAGAGGCCGGCCGTGCCGAGTTTGCGACGGAGGGGGCTCTTGTGGAGGGAAGCCTCCCGGGCCTGGGAATGATGCCCGAAGTTGCCGCCTTCCAGGACGATCTTCAGCAGCGGGTCCGGGGAGGGCAGGGTGTCGTACAGGGGCTCGGCGCCCAGGTACTTGTGCAGGAAAGAGAAAAGGAGCCGGTTCCAGCGCTCCAGGCCGACATCCCGGAAGCATCGGCGCAGATCCTCCGGCGGGACGGCCAGCGCCTTGTAGGCCATCGCCAGGTCGCAAAGCTGCCGCAGGCCGATGCCGACGCCCATGCAATGCTTGAGGATGTGGGCGGACAGCATCAGGAGGGTCGCTTCCGGTGACGGAACCGGGGGCAGTTTCCGGCTGTGGATGTCGAAATACTGCCGATGCTGGTCGATGTCGATGCCTTCTCGCTTGTAATGGACGCTCCCGTCCGGGGCGGGCTTGACGTCGCCGGCCATCGACGCGGCCCGGTCGAACTCCTCCGGCGGGAAATACAGGTCGATGTCGCCGCATTCCCGCAGCAGGGGCTGGGCGTAGAACGCCGCCACCGAGGGGCCTTTCATCACGAGGGGATGCAGGCCTTGCGCCCGGAATTCCGCCGTCAGGGCCTCGGCCGTCTGCTGCACCTTCCGGCTCTCCTTCTCCAGATGGCCGATTTCGGCGATCAGGACGTACAGCAGGTTCTGGGGCAGGGGATAGCCTTGCGGGAGCTGGGAAAGGCCCTGGTACAGCAATCCCACGACCGTCTGCTTGCGGGCCATGTCCAGGAGGGCCGCCCACTGCCGGCCTTCCAGCTTCGGGAAGTCGGTCAGCGGGGTGCCATCGAGGCCGGCGCGGATGAGGGCGAAGAAGAGGTCGGTCATGGACGGAGTCCTTTGAACAGCGCGTCCCACTGCTGCATGATGGTTTCCGGCTCCCACCGGCGGGCGGTCTCATAGGCCGCCGCGCCCATCCGGCGGATGGCGGCGGGGTCGTGGATGGTCTCGTCCAGGACGCGGGCGAGCGCGTTGACGTCGCCTTCGGGGACGAGCCGGCCGTTCACGCCGTCCTCGATGGCGTCCTTCGGACCGCACTGGCAGGCGAAGGAGACGACCGGGACGCCATGGGCCTGGGCCTCCAGGATCACCATCGGCAGGCCTTCATAGCGGGAGGAGAGGGCGAGGACGGAAGCGTCGCGATAGACGGCGTCCATGTCTTTCTGGACACCGGTCATTTCCACCGTGTCGCACATGCCGTACTCGTTGATGAGTGCGAAGAGGTCGTCGCGGCATTCGCCGTCGCCGACGAGCTTCAGTTTCCAGTCGCCCTTGTCCTCGATCATGAACCAGGCCGTGATGAGCCGGTCCAGGGCCTTCTGGAAGGAATAGCGGCCGACGGCGATGACCGTATGGGCCGTGAGGGGGGAGGGATCCTTGCGCTCGACGCCGTTGGGGATGACCACCATGTTGGGAAGGTTGCCCCAGTAGCCCTTGTCTTCCTCGGTGAGGACGACGAAGCGGTCGAAGGCATGGACATACTGGGCGTCGCGCTCGTTCATGAACCGGTCGGCCACGCCCCAGAGGCCCTTGCGGCCGTACTGGATGCGCTTGAAGCGGGAGAAATGGACCTCCAGCACCTTCTTGCTCCCGTCCTGGATCTTCGGAAGGAAACCGGCGTCGTTGCAGAACATTGACACAGTGACGTCGGGCTTCTCCTGCATCAGGAGCTTGGTCAGCCGCCGGCGGTGAAGCCATTTCTTGATCGGGAACGAGAATGCTTTGACGAGGAAATTCTTTCCGTTCGTGGCCTCGTAGTTGATGCCGAGGTCCACCTGGCGGATGGCCGGGTCCATGGCGAAAGCCGGCGCCTGGCCGCGCTGGTCCGTGGTGGCGATGACGATGTCATAGCCGTGCCTGACCAGCCAGTTGGTCTTGTCCGCCAGCACTTTTTCCATGCCGGCCGCCCGGTATGTCCCGGCGATGAGGTAGAGGATTTTCATGGTTTATGTTCGGAATTTCAGACCGTAGTATACTTTGTTCACGAGGAAGTCGTAGAGGCCGACCAGGGGGAAGAGCCGCTTGGCGGCGAACCATTGGACGAGGCGGGTGCGGAAGGGGAGGTGCCTGTTCTCCAGCGCGTACTTGTCGGACTCCGGGAACCATTCTTTCCAGAGGCGGTACTGGCCCTTGTCGCCCGACAGGAGGAAGGGGAGCTTGATGTTCAGCTTGAAGAAGTTCAGGTACTTGCCTTTGTCATTCACCTCCCAGGATTCCAATCCTTTCAGGGTGCGGGCCGTATTGAACTGGATGTCGGTGAGATGCCTTTCCGAAAAGGTGTTGGAGAAGGCGTTCATGTTCAGTTTCACGTAGTGGTACAGGGCCTCCGGAACATGGGCCACCTTCGTGGCTTTCGTGGCGGCCAGGATGATGGTCATGTCTTCGCCCATGCCGTGCCCGGCCGGGAAGCTGATCCCCTCGTACAGGCTCCGTTTGATGAGCTTGTTCCAGACGTTGTATTTCATCAGGCCGGCGAGGAACCCTTCCTTGATCATCTGTTCCGGGTCCGTGTAGGTGGGATTGACCATGTAGCGGGCGCTTTTCTCGAACTGCATCCAGAAGTCGCAGTACACGAAATCGGCGCCGTTCTCCTCGGCGGCCTTGACCATCTTTTCCAGCAGGTCCGTCTCCACCCAGTCGTCAGAGTCGCAGTGGTAGACGAACTCGCCTGAGGCTTCGGCCAGGCCCGTGTTCCGGGCGGCAGGGAGGCCCTTGTTCTGCGCGTGCGTGACGATCCGGACATCGCGTTCCGGATGCCGCGCGATGACCTTCTCCAGGATTTCCCGGCTCTCGTCGGGCGAAGCGTCATCGACAAAGATGAACTCGATGTCCGGGTACGTCTGTCCCAGCAGCGACTCGGCGCACCGCTCGATGAACGGCGCGACCTTGAAGAAGGGGGTGATGACGGAGATGGTCATGCGTTATTGAATGAACTGAGGGTCCGACAGTCGGCAGCAGAGCCGTTTGAGATACCAGCAGAGGGAGGGGGCGAGACGGGCGAAGGTCCAGAGGCTTTTCGCAATCGCAGGGGCGATATCCTTGTCGCACCGTTTCAGTTGTTCCATGGCTTCCAGGAAGGCCGGCTTGTCTCCGACACGTGTGGATTCGTGGATGATCAGGACGAGGTAGTGCACGATGTGTTTCTCGTTGATCGGGTCGGCTTCCGGGAGTTTGTCCCGGAAGAACTCCCGGAGGAACCGGGTCGATGCCAGATTCTGTTGCCATCGTTTCAGCCTGATGCGGGGGTCGATTCTCGACCGTTCCGTATAGGAAAGGGGATCGCCTTCGAAGTAGTGGTAGACCGCCGTGTCTGCTTCGCTGACGGTATCGGCGAAATAGAACAGCCTCGGCGCCACTTGGAAATCTTCGTTGTAGTCGATTCCTTCGAGGCATCCGATTCCGTGGTCCCGGTATAGCGAAACCCGGATCAGCCTCCCCCAGATCGCCCATGCGACGGTGTGGTCGAGGAATCCGAGGAGGGTGTCCTTCTGGGATGCATGGGAGGAGATGGGAAAGTCCTCCTGCCAGTCCTGATGGACCCTGACCGCGCTGGCGCTGACGATGTCGGCTCCGGTCTGCCGCTGTTTGTCGGCCAATTGCCGGATTGCGTCCGCCGGAGAAATCCAGTCGTCGGCGTCGACCCAGAAAAGAAACGAGCCCGTACATTCCTGGACGGCCAGATTCCTGCAGCGGGCCAGTCCCAGATTCTGTTCGTTCCGGAGAATACGGACCTGTTCCTTCCGATGAGGGTAGTCTTCCAGGGTCCGCTCCAGAAGGGAAACGCTCCCGTCGGTGCAGGCGTCGTCGATGAACAGATACTCGATGTCGGGATAGGTCTGTTCCAGGACGCTTCGTGCGCACCGCTCGAGATAGGTTTCCGCCTGGTAGAAGGGAATCAGGATACTGACGGTCATGACGGATGCCTCAGTGGCGTTTCAGAAAGGAAAGACGACGTTTCAGGTAGAGACCGTATCCGATGCTCGGGAACAGCGTCTTGAGGAGGCCGGAAAGCCAGACGAAGGGGACGCGCCAAGGGAAACAGCGCCTGTTGAAGAGCAGGGTGTTGTGCATGGTCCCTCGTGGGGAACGGAAGGCCTTCCAGCGCTCTCTCAGCGGCTTCTCCGTATGTTGCCGCGTCTTTCCCAGGTGGTCGTTCTCACAGGTGGCGCTGAAGCGGGGGAGGACCAGGATGGGGAATCCGGCCTTGTGGGCGAGATAGGTGTAGTCGTGGTCCGTTCCGCCGTGGAAGTATCGGTCGCAGAAGATGCCCATCTTGTCCACGACTTCCCGGGACACATAGGTGATGTTGCCATGGGCTGCCTCGCAGGGTTGGACATGTTCGCCGTCGGGAAGGACGAACTGGTCCACGAGGGTCCATTTGCTGAGGTAGTTGAAGCCTCCGTAGGTGAAGGCCCCGGTCTTCGCGTCCTTCGTGCTGCCGGCATAGATGCCCCGTTTCCCATAGGTGGCGAGGCTGTAGGCATCGGCCTGGAGGAGGTCCGGCCAGAACTCCGGGAGGACGGTCGTATCGTCGTTCATCCAGAGATATCCGTCGAATCCGCCCCGGGCGATGGCGGCCTTCCAGGCGAGTATCATGCCGCCGTTCCAGAACAGGTCTCCCGTCCCCTGCTGGATATGGACGGGGATGTCGAACGGGCGTTCGCGGATGGCGTCGGCCGTCCCGTCGGTGCAGCCGTCGTCGGTCAGGAAGACTTGGAGCGCGATCCGGTCCTTCCAGGGCCGAACGGTCTCCTGCAGGGCTTCCAGGCACGCCAGTGTCTTGACCTTGCGGTTGTAGCAGGTGATGATGACAGCGATGTTCATGGCTTTTCCCGGTACCAGTCAAGGGTTTTCTGCAGGCCCACGGAGAAGGGGGTGGGGGTGAAGTCGGGCACAAGGCCGTAAAGTTGGGCCAGGTTGAGCCGGAAAGACTGCACGTCCAGGGCGTTGGACGCATGGTGGGTCCAGGAGAAATCCGCCGCCACCGTATCCCGGACCGTCTCGAGGATCCGGTTCACGGAAAGCAGCTCCCCACTTCCCACGTTGACCACGCGGTGCCCGTCCAGCCCTTTCCCGACCAGGGTCATCAGGACCCGGCAGAAATCATCGACATAGATGTAGTCCTTGCAGCCTTCGCCGGATCCCCAGACGCCGAAGACCTCGCCGTCGAGCGCTTTCTCCAGCGCGATGTTCACGATCCCCTGCTTCCGGGAGTAGTGGTAAGGTCCGTAGGGATTGGAAAGCCGGATGATCAGCGGGTTGAATCCATACAGGAGGTTGTACAGGTGCAGGTATTTCTCGATGGTCATCTTGGAGATGCCATAGGCGCTCCGGGGGTAGAGGACGTCGTCCTCGGCATGCCCTTCCGGGTGGACATATTCGTCGCCGTACACGGCGCCGCCGGAGGAGATGAACACGATGTCCCGGATGCCGGCCCGCTTCATGGTGTCCAGCAGGCCGATGGTGGGAAGGACATTGAACTTCAGGTCAAATTCGTTGTCCACCGAGGAGGACGGGATGCTGACGCTCAGGGAATGGACGACCAGGTCGATCCGGTTTTCCGCGAAAACGGATTCCACGAGGTGCCGGTCCGAGAAATCGCCGGAATAAACCTTGGATACGCTTTGGAACTGCACGCCGCCCAGATGGGCGGGAAACCGGTCGAAGACGATGATGTCGTACCGGTCGGCCGCGTGCGCGTCGATCCATTTGATGAGGTTCGTTCCCAGGAAGCCGAAGCCGCCGAGCAGGAGGATGGTTTGTTTCATATCTGCAAGATACGGAAAAAAGTCGGATAGGTTATCTCCCTCCGGTGAGAACTGATGTCATTTTCGGAAGCAGGCGCTTGAGAAGCGCGTAAACAGCGAGAATGATGGCCACGCAGACCGGGGCTGTCAGCAGATAGGTGAGCGTCAGCCCAGCCTGCGTGGAGGTCGGGATGAGCAGTCCGATCAGTCCGCAGGCGATCGCGCGGACATACAAGGTATGACCCGCGAAGACGAAGAACGAAGACTGGGTCAGGAAGGGATGGACCTGAAGCCGTCCTTTCTCCAGGCCGATGGCGGCGAGGGCGATGGCGGAGACCGAGCCGGTCAAGGTGAACACGCGGCAGAGGCCCGTATAGACGGGGTGATGGACCTGGTAGGTCAGGACCATCCCGACAAGCAGGAGGAGGGAAACGATTCCGGCAGGGACCGCCCATTTCCGGCACCGGACCGTCAAGTCCTGCCGGTTGATCCTCCAATAGGCGCCGAGGCTGTAGAAGAAGGTCCCGCCGGCGTGGAATCCTTCCAACGGGATCCAGATGTTGAACAGGTACAGCAGGAAGAGGACCGCCAGCCCCCAGGCTTTCGTCTTGCGGACCCACCAGTGGATCGCCGGCGCAAACAGGTTCAGGACAATGAGTTCCCGGACGAACCAGAGGGGATAGTCGAGCGGCAGCGCTTCATTGTACATGGTCCATCCCAGGATGTTCCTGGCGCCGTTGAAATGGAACCGTCCATTGTTCCACAGGGGAAGGATCCACCCTCTGTCCGAAAGCCATTGGACGGGACTGGCGCCCTTATAGCAGGCGACGGCGAGTTCCACGGCCAGGGCGATGAGGCCCCAGAGCAGGAAAGGCACCACCAGGTTGCGGACCCTTCTCTTCATTTTTTCCTTGTATCGGGTTCCTGTCCATTCTTCCAGCCGTACGAAGAAAAGATACCCGGAAATCAGGAAGAAGACAGGCACGGCGATCTGGCAGACCCCCTGTGAGAGCAGGATCCGGACCGTGTCATACACCCCGTTGCTCCATACGATCGCCTGTCCCGGCGCGGCCGGCGGCCCGAAGGCATGCAGCAGGACCACGAGGCAGGCGCACGCGAAGCGCAGCCAGGAGATGGTGCGGGAGGAGAGGGAAGTCACCATGTCAAGCGATTTGGAAAATCTTCCGGGTGAACGGAATTTTCGTACAGAGCCAGGAGGCCGCCAGAATGACGGCCAGCCGGACGGCCAGCTCGATGTACCAGGCGCTGGAGATTCCGAAGTGCCCGCGCAGGAGGCAGATCATTTCGACGGTATGGACACACAGGATGACCAGGGAGTTCTTGCCGATCCATTCAAGCCACTTGTAGAGCGCCGCCGGAAGCTTTGCGATCCAGGAGCAAACCCACCAGAGGAAAAGGGATCCGCCGCAGGCCCCCAGGTAGTCGAGCGGAAGGATTCCATAGTAGGAATCGACCATGGACAGCCGGGAAAACGCAAAGGCGAGCGGCCAGCAGATCAGGCAGAGGACGGCCAGCCACCGGTTGACTCCGTGTTTCGCGCAGAGATGGCCGGTCTCGTAGAAAAGCAGTCCGGCCAGTCCGGGAAGGAGGGCGAAGGGCAGGTTGAACAAGGCGTGGTCCACCCCGATGGCAACGAGGGCGACCAGGAAGATGCTGTAGGGATAGAAGGCCTTGTCCGACAGCTGGTTGGTGACGAGCCGGCACCAGAACAGGGCCGGCAGGAACCATGTGGGGATGCTTGTGTCGATGAGCGTCTGCAGGTCAGGATGCCGGGCGACGCCGCTCGGGAAGACGTTCAGGCTCACCATCCGGAGCAGGGGACGCCATTCCTGGTTTTTCAAGGAGACGGCGAGTCCGTAGAGGACCAGGATCGCGGCTGTGGACAGGAAGGGGACGATCAGCCGGTCGTAGGTTTTTTTCAGGTAGGACCGGGTGTCCGTCGCAGGCCTGAAGAAGTAGCCGGATACCAGGAAGAAGACCGGCATGTGGAACGTATAGATCCAGTGTCTGACCGACTCGTAGGGAAACGTCGGGATATGGCCGATGATGACGCACAGGATGGCGAGTCCCTTCAGGATGTCGAACGCTGGAATCCGTTTTCCCATGGCCTTGTTACCGGAATTGGACGCTGCGCGCCTGAAGCGCCGCGCAGAGTTGTCCGACCATCAGCAGATAGGCGGGCAGCACGGGCAGCAGCAGCCGGCCCCAGTCAGACTGGGCCCCATAGACTGCCACGACGATCTGGCTGACGGCCAGCATGTAAAGGAGGGCGCTCAACCAGGGGATGGATCTGTTCCGGATCATCCAGCGGACCAGCAGGAGCGTGTAGATGACCAGGAAAAGGAACAGCGTGCTGATGTGGAAGCTGAACAGATGCCCGAGCCGGCTCTTGTGCACGTAGGAAACCAGCAAGGGATCGTCCGCGGCGGCGTACAGTCGGCTGCCGGTCGCCAGGAGGACCTGGACGGGTTGCTGCCGGGTGCAGGCCGCCACTTCCCGGCTGACCACGGGAAGGGTGTGGTCCTGGATCATGTGATACGCCTCCTGGAACAGCAGGATGAAATCGTCCGGCCGCTCTCCGTGCTCTTCGATGCTCTTTTCCAGGTCCTCCCGTACCCCGGGATCTTCGATGCGGGAAGGGTCCAGGAGCCCGTACATCCGGGCGATGTGGTACTGGTTCAACGTATTCACGGAGGAGGCGCTGAAGACTCCGTATTCATGCTTGAATGCGGCCATATATCCCAACAGGCAGCCGGCGGCGACCAGGGTGCCCGCCAGGCCGGCGAGGATGCACTTCCTGGAGACCCCTCCGAACAGGAGGCCGGCCCAGAAGACCAGGAAGACGGGGATGATGAAGATGAGCGCCGGTTTCAGCAGGAGCAGCCAGGACGCCAGAAGCGGAAACAGCAGCGCGTCCGGCCACCGGAACCGTTCGTGCAGCCGGAAGGCCAGATACAGCAGGAACATCACTCCGCTGATGGAGAAAGACTCCGTGAGGATGTAATTGTTCAGGCTCGTGACGAACGGGTACAGGACATAGAACAGGGTCAGATAAAAGGCGGTATTCCGGGAGGAAATCAGCCGTTCCGTCATCCGGAACAGGCAGCAGGCGGAACCGAGAAAGACGGCATGCTGGAGAATGATGGCGGCGTACAGATAGATTCCCGCCCCGAAGACCGCGTGCAGGATGCCCAGGAAAAACGGGTACGCAGGCGTCCGGAGAAGGTCGATCCCGCCTTGCATGACGACGCCGGCCGCCTCGATGTAACTCGGGCTGTCCGCGTGGATGATTACGCCCCGGAGGACAATCCACAGCAGCGAACTGATCCCACCGAGGAGCAGAAGGGTCTTCGGATCCTTATTGAGCCTTGGTTTCATGGTACTCTTCCTCCGTATTCACAGCCCAGATGGCGCTCTTGTCGGTTTTCCCTTCCCGGACTGCATCGACGGCCTCCATCGCCGTAAGCATGGAGTGGTCCATGTTGTTGTACCGGTGCTGGCCGTTGCGGCCGATGCAGTACAGGTTGCCGATGCCGTTGAGGAACTCCTTGACCTTGTCCAGCTCGTAGTAGGCGCCGAAGTAGGCCGGATAGGCTTTCTTGATCTTGACCTGGGTGCTGTCCAGGACATCATCGGCGTCAATGAATCCAATGTGGACGAGTTCGTCGATGGCCATCTTGATGAAATCCTCCTTGGGCATGGTCCACATCTCGTCGCCTTCGTTGCAGAAGTACTCGAGACCGATCCACATCGTGTTCTTGTAGTCGTTGATGAGGTAGGGGGACCAGTTGTTGAAGACCTGGAGCCGGCCGATCTTGACGTCGCGCTCCTGGATGTAGATCCAGGTGTCCGGAATCCGGTTCTCGTAGGTCTTGATGTGGGTCTCATTCTTCATCTTCAATTTCTTCACCAAGAGGCCGACCGTGATGAAGTCCCGGTAGGGAAGCTCGGACGCAATCCGCTTCACCTCAGCCGGGACCTCGACGCCCTGGATGGCCGCGACGAGATCCTTGATGGGCATGGAACTGAACAGATAGTCACACGCCTGCTTCTCCACGGTGCCGTCCGGCTTTGTGGTTTCCACATAGTCGACCTTGCCATCCTGCACATGGATGCCGGTCACATCGGCCTGCATCTTGAGTCCGCCCCCTTTCTTGACGATCTCCTCGGCCGTGGCTTCCCACAGCTGGCCGGGACCGTATTTCGGATAGACGAAGGATTCGATGAGGGAGGTTTCCACCTTTCCCTTGGTCCCGAACGCCTTGCTGAACATGTCCTTGATGATGGCCAGGATGGAGAGTCCCTTGACCCGCTGGGACCCCCAGTCGGCACCGAGCCTGGAGGGGTGTACGCCCCAGACCTTCTCGGTGTAGTCTTCGAAGAACATGCTGTAGAGCGGCTTTCCGAAGCGGTTGATATAGAAGTTCTCCAGCGAATCTTCCGGCTTCTTGACCAGGGTGGACTTGATGTAGCCGAAGCCCGCCTTGATGGTCCTCCAGAGGCCCATGTTGGCAAAAGTCTGCCACTTGAGGGAGATGGGATAGTCGAAGAAATGGCGCAGGTAGTAGATGCGGGACACGCGGCCGCGCTCGAGCATCACCCGGTCGGTCGTCTCCGGATCCGGGCCGCCGGGCTCCAGGGTCCGCTCGCGGCCGATCAGCTTGTCGTCCTGGGACGGAGCGCCCTGCATGGGCATGATCTCCTGCCAGAAATCGGTGACGCGCTTGCTCTTCGAGAAGAAGCGATGGCCTCCGATATCCATCCGATTCCCTTTGTAGCGGACGGTTTGCGAGATGCCGCCGATGGCATCGCTCTGTTCCAGGATGACGGGCTGGATGTCGGTCTTCTCCAGCAGTTCGTGTGCGGCGGTGAGACCGGCAGGGCCGGCACCGACGATGATGGCGGTTTTCTTGGCGTCCATACAGGGGGGAGTTTATTCCTTGTTGAAGAGGATGACCTTGCGGGCACCGAAATTCCAAACCATGACGAGCGCCGTCGTCAGCAGCTTGGAAATCATATAGTGGATGTTAAGTTTGTCCGTGAATAAGTAAAGGAGAAGGTTGTTGAGGCCCAGGCCCACGACGCCGATGATGGCGAAAATGAGAAACTCCGTCCATTTGTTCTCCAGCGTGGATTTCCGGAACACCCAGCTCGTGCTGAGGAGATAATTGACCACCAGGCCGGCGATGAAGGAAATCGTCGCGGAGACGAGGTAGTGGAGTCCGAATACCTCCGTCAGGAGGACCAGAAGCCCGTAATCGACCACAAAGGCAAACCCGCCGACAAAGAAATAGCGGAAAAACTGGATGAACCAGTTGTCGGTCGGGGCCACGAAAAGGACGTCAATCAATCGGGAAGCTTTCATGGCTGAAGGGTTTCTGTTTCAAGAAAAGCTTGGAAAGGGAGACAGAGACCCGGTCTGGAATCTCGAGGTCGTGCCGTTTGCTGAGCAGGATGAGATCCTGCCCTTCTCCGAGTCGGCAGCACTCCACGTAGCCGGCATCCGCCAGCTGCTGTTCGGACACGCATTCCGACCGGGTCCAGGCCGCCTCGTTGATGAGGATGAAATCGGCGCGTCCGGAGAGGATGAGCGCGTTGTGTTCGGCCATCATTTCCGCGGTCATCCCATTCTGCTTGGTCCAGTACTTTCCGGCCGGCAGGGTTTCCGCGGGGACGCCGAAACCGTATTCGTGGCCGTATGCGTTCACCAGTTTCGGGCTCTTTACCTGGGACATGATGTAGGCGGCCCGGTAATAGTCCCGCTGGTTGATATTGTCGTTGAAGAAGAGGATCTTGAAGTTGTAAGTCAGGATGTGGAAAGGGATGGCGATGCTGACGACAGCCAGGGCGGTCAAGGGCACGGCCCATCTCGGAAGCGGCTTCCCGAACAGCGACACGATTCCGACGACCAGGAACAGCAGCAGGAAGGAGCAACTGTTGAAATAATACAGGAAATGATGCCGGATGGCCAGCGCGAAGATGGCGAGGGACACCAGCAGGGGCATCCACCGGTATTTCCCCTCCCGGCGGAGAAACAGGATACCGCCGAGCGCGATCAGCAGCAGGAGAGCGCCGAGTTCCGGGCAATAGACCACATCTCCCCATTCGAGGAGGTAGGTGATGAGCGGGTTCGTCGTGGCGATCTGGCTGAGCAGGACATTGGTGTCATTGGGGGCGGCTTCTCCGACCGTCTGGAGCGTATTGAGAATGTATTCCTGGATGAAAGCCGGGAAGTTTCCGGCTATCAGGAAGTAGATCAGGAAAGGGACCGTGACGGCGCCGAACCCGCAGAGGCCATACAGGAAAGGCTTGAGCCAGGACCGTTTTTCCCGGAGAAGCCAGTAGAGCGTGCCGAGAATCAGCACCGCCTGCATGGCCGCGATGTTGAACTTGATCAGGAACAGGGCGGCAAAACAGGCGCCGAGGATGCCGAAGGACCAGTGTATCTCTTTTTCGCCGAGGCGCTCCGCATAGAGCAGCAGGCACGTGCGGTAGAGGGACAGGACCAGGAACAGCAGGCAGAAGTCTTCGGCCCGGATCTCTTCGTGGAACCAGGGGTTGAAGAACGCCAGGGTCAACAGGAGCGCGCAGACGAGGGACTTGCGGGTGTCCTGCAGGAAGACCGCCGCCGTCTTGTAGGTGAAGAAGAAAGTCAGCCCGTACCAGAGGCAGGAGATCCAATAGACGCCGACATAGCTGGTCGGGCTGAGCAGATAACCGAGCCCGTAGATGAGCCAGAGGAGCGGGCCCTTGGAATCCGCGAAGTCCACGTAGGGCACGAGGCCGTTCATCCAGGCTTTCCCACACATGAAAAACCAGGCCGAATCGGCCCGGGTGTGCATGTCGTTGAAATAGGAGTCGGGAGAAATGAAGAACAGGACGACTGCGGAAAACAGCGTCAGACCACCGAGAACGATCCAGTCTTTACGGCTCATTTCAGCAGCGTTTTCTCGATGTTGTAGCGCGGGCGGTCCTTGACCTCCAGGTAGATCTTCCCGATGTATTCGCCGATGATCCCGATTCCGAGCATGGCGCACCCCCCGATGAACCAGAGGGACAGGATCAGGGAGGCCCATCCGGATACCACATTCCCGCCGATCAAGGAGCAGATGACATAGATCAGGATCCCGAAGGCGATCAGCAGGAACAGCAGTCCCAGGAAGAAGATGATCCGGACCGGCTTGACGCTGAAGGACGTGATGCCGTCCACCGCAAAATTGAGCATCTTGCCCAGCGGGTACTTGCTCTCGCCGGCGAACCGTTCCGCCCGGTCGTAATAGACACACGCCGTCTTGTACCCGATCGTGGGGACGATTCCCCGGAGGAACAGGTTCTTCTCCCGGTAGCGGCAGAGCTGCTCGACCGCCCGCTTGCTCATCAGCCGGTAATCGGCATGGTTATAGACGGATTTGACCCCGAGGCGGCGCATCAGGTTGTAGAAGGCGAGCGCGGTGGTCCTCTTGAACCAGGTATCCGTCTTCCGCTCTTTCCGCACGCCATAGACGATGTCGTTTCCTTCCAGGTACTTCCGGACCATCTCGGGGATGACATGGATGTCGTCCTGCAGGTCCGCGTCGATGGAAACGATGATGTCGCCCAGTTCCTTGGCCGACTCCAGACCGGCCATCAGCGCGTTCTGGTGGCCCACATTGCCCGCGAGGTTCACTCCGCAGACATACTTGTTCTCCGCATGGAGGCGCTCGATGATCGGCCAGGTCCGGTCCTTGGAACCGTCATTGACCAGCAGCAGCCGGCTGTCCGGGCTCACCAGGCGGTCACCGGAGCACATCCCGTCCAGCAGGGACGTCATCCGGCGCACCGTCTCTTCCAGGACGGCTTCTTCGTTGTAGCACGGAATCGTGATGATCAGTACGGGCGCGGAATCCTCCATGGTCAGGCTTTTTCGATGTTGGTCTCGCCGATCAGATACACGGGCCGGCGTTTCGTTTCGTTGAAGATGCGTCCCAGATACTCGCCCATGATGCCCAGGCAAAGGAGCTGGATGCCGCCCAGCATGAGGATGACGGTGATCAGGGTCGGGAATCCGGCGACCGGATCGCCATAGATCAGCGCTTTGACCAGGTGGATGAGCATCAGCAGGAAGGAGACGGCGGAAACGACGATTCCCAGCCAGGTGGCGAATTTCAGCGGGGCCGTCGAGAAAGAAGTGAATCCTTGGAGCGCCAGCTTGACCAGCTTGCCGAAACTGAAGGAAGACTGCCCGGCCACGCGTTCGGCGACCTCGAATTCGATTTCCTTTTTCCGGAAACCGATCCAGCAGTACATTCCCTTCGTATAGCGTTCCGTCTCGCGGAGCTGCTTCAAGGCGTCGATGCATTTGCGGTCCAGCAGGCGGAAATCTCCGACATTCGGGAGGATGTCCACGCTGGTCGCTTTCTGCAGGAGCTTGTAATACTGGTAGGAGAGCTTCCGCCGCAGCCAGCCGTCGGTGTCCCGGTCCTTGCGCCGGGCATACACATCCTCATAGCCCTCTTCCCAGTATTTCAGCATTTCGGGAATGCAGTGCGGGGGATGCTGCAGGTCGGCGTCCATGATGACCATGCAATCGCCGGAGGCGTAGTCGAAGCCGGCGAGCATGGCATTCTCCTTCCCGAAATTCCGGGAAAGGGAAATGTACTTGTACCGGCTGTCGGTCCGGGCCAGTTCCCGCAGGATATCGAGCGTATGGTCGCGGCTCCCGTCGTTCACCAGGAGGATTTCCCAGGCGTAGCCCGGGTTGCCGGCCATCAGTTCCTTGAGCTTCGCATCCAGCAGGGGCAGGGACTGCTCCTCGTTAAAGCACGGAATCAGGATCGTTACTTTTCTCATCTTTCTTGAAAGCAAAATAGCGCTGCCCCAGGTAGTTGAGCCCGACGAACAGGACCATGCCCAGCATCATGGACACATTCTCCTGGATGGACTGGCTGTAGCCCGACAGGAGATGGCGCATGACGGGCTTGGCGATGCCGTACGCCAGCAGGTAGCAGACCAGGATGTTCACGGTAAAGCGGAAGATGGACTTGAAGTCCGTCTTTCCGTATCGGAAGGTGTATCCCTTGTTCAGGAAGTAGCTCAGGATGCTTCCGAAAAAGTAGTTGGAAGCGGAAGAAATCCAGTAACTCAGGTGGAACACATTGTAGAATACGAACATGATGGCCGTACCGAACAACGTGTTGACGACTCCGACGATGATGAACCGGATGACCGTACCGTCCAACTTGAATTTCATGGCATCAATGGTGCTTTTTGTGGAAGATCCGTTTCCACCAGGGGCGCTTCTTGTGCGGCTTCCGCTGGATACCGCTGACCATCTCGTAGATGGTCCCCCAGTCGGGCAGTCCGCCCAGGTTGCGGTCGTCGATATACAGGTCGGCGATCACTTTCTGGGATTTGTCGGAGCGGCCCTCGAACAGGTATCCCGGGGGATGGTTGCTGTTGATGGCAAAGAAGTCCAGTCCCCGTTTGTGGCAGAAATCCACGGCGTCGTTCAGGAGGCTGCCTTCCCGGGAGGTCCACAGGATCAGGCGATGCCCGTCGCCAGCGAGCGCCTTGAGGGTGTCGATGGCGAAGGGCTTCTCCTTTCCGATGGCCGGATACTTGTGCTCGACGATGGTTCCGTCGAAATCGACCGCGATAGTCAGTTTAGTCCTTTTCGCTTTCTCCGTATCCATATCCATAGCCGTATCCGTAACCATAACCATAGCCGTAGGAACCGTAGCCGGCTCTCAGCTCAGTCCCGTTCAGGACGATGGCCATGTTCTTCAGCTTGCCGCTAGCGTACAGGTTGTCCAGTTCCGGCATGACCTTCCGGTCGATCTGGCCGCTGCGGATCACGAAGAGGTTCATGTCCACGACGCGGTTGATCACGTACGGGTCGGCCACGACGTTGACCGGAACACTGTCGATGATGATGTAGTCGTACACCTTCTTGAGCTCCTCGATCAGCTGGTCGAAGCGCTTGCGGTTCAGCAGTTCGGTCGGGTTCGGCGGGATATGGCCGGCCGGGATGAAGTCCACACCTTCGAGCACATTCTTGCGGATGATGCTTTCCGGACGGATCTGGTCGTCATACAGATAGTTGGAGAGGCCGTCCGTCTTGTGCTTCATGCCCATGTGGTCGGACAGCGTCCGCTTGCGGAGGTCCGCATCGATGAGGATCACCTTCTTGTTCGCATCGGCCAGACAGGCGGCGAGGTTCGCGTCGATGAAGGTCTTACCGGCATTGACGCTGAAGGACGTGGAGGCGACCACCGCGTGGTCGGTCCCTTCCGGCTTCATGAACTCCAGGTTGGTGCCCATCAGACGCATGGCCTCGGTGAAGACGCCCTTGGAGTTCGGGTCGTACCGGACATCGTTCTTCTTCTTGGCGTCCCGGTCTTTCCGCTTGATCTTGTTGACCGGAATCTCGGCCAGGAAAGGAACGGCGACGGACTCTTCCAGGTCCTTGCGGGTCTTGACGCGCGTATCCAGGAAGAGGATGGAAAGCAGGATGACGGCCGGGATGGCGAGGCCGATCAGGAAGGCCAGCAGGAGCATCTTGTTCCGCTGGGGATAGATGGGACCGGAACCCTCGGCGGCATCCAGGAGGCGGGCGTTGTTGTCCACCATGGCCTGCGTCAGGGCATTCTCCTCACGCTTGTTCATCAGGAAGATGAACAGGGATTCCTTGATCTTCTGCTGACGCTCGATGGACAGCATCTGGCGGGCCTTGGCCGGCATGGCCGTGAAGTTCTGGATGGCCTCGTGTTCCTTGTCGGCCAGTTCGCGCTTCTGGACGTTCATGCTGTTCACCAGGTTGTCGATGTAGCCCAGCATGTTCTGGCGGAGCGAATTCAGCTGCACTTCCACCTGCCGGACGGCCGGGCTCTCGGGGCTGGAAGCCTCGACGAGCTTTTCGCGCCGGAGAATGAGGCTGTTGTATTGGGCGATTTCGGAATCGATGTTCTTTTCATCCAGGCCGATGTTGAGCGGAATCATCTCATAGGTGGAGAAGGAACTGCTCAGGAAATCCCGGAGGTACTCAGCCAGGGACAGGCGCGTCTCGATCTTGATGATTTCGGAATTGTAGTTACGACTGGCGCTCAGATACTCCTGGGCGGCCGCGTCCACGCTCATCGTCTTGAGGTTGCTCCGGAAGGTCGCGAGGTTCTCTTCCACGTCGCCCAGTTCCTCCTGGATGATCATCAGCCGCTCGTTGATGAAAGTGGCGGTATTCACCGCGATGCGGTTCTTCTCCCGGATGGTTTCTTCGTTGTATTTGTCAATGAGCGAGTTCAAGATGTCGCAGGCGCGCTGGACGGAGTAGTCCTGGATGAACAGGTGGAGAATGGTGCCTTCCCGATTCGTCCGGGTTACGCTCAAGCGGGAGACATAGCCTGCAGCGGCCGTGTAGGACGGAACTTTCCGCAGGATGATCTCTTTCCCGTAGTAATACGGGCTGTATGCCGACGTGGGCATGAACACCAGCTTGTGGTTGTCATACGTGACCGTATCGCCCAGGGCGACGATCTGGCTGTCCCCACCGAATTCGGTCCGGTCCACCCGGATGGTCTTCTGGTCCACGGGGATGATCTTCGCCGCGAAATTGAGGAAGGAATTGTCCTCCCGCGAGAAGAACAGGCGGACCGGCGTCCGGCGGTACAGTTCCACCTCGCGGAGTTTTTCCTTGTAGGAGTAGGTGACGTCGGCGTCGAGGGATTTGACGACCTCGGCCATCAACTGCTTGGAGGAAAGCTGGAGGATCTCGTTCGTCACATCTACATTGTTGATCAGGCTCGCATACCGCTCCAGGCTCACCGTGGACTGGGCATGGCTGGGATCCTTGATGATGATGGTCGCGTCCGCCCGGTAGACGAAAGGCATCTGCGTGTACTTGTAGTACGCGTATGCGACGGCGATGCCGGCGCAGATGACGAACCAATACCAGTGCCGGAGCAGGTAGAAGAAGACTTCCACCAAGTTGATCTGGTTCTTTTGTGTCTGCTTGCTCATATGCTTATCTCCCTGCGAGTCTGGTCCAAATCAAGATACTGGATGCCGTGGAAACCACGCTCATGGCCGTGCTGAACACCTGCATGAGGTTCCGTGCCGTCTGGGACTGTCTCCAGCCGTTCGGCTTGACATACACGATGTCGTTCTGCTGCAGGTAGAAAACCGGAGAGTCGAACATCTCCCGGGTCAGATAGTCCACGGAATAGGCCGTCTGCTTGCCGTTCTCGGTCCGGATGACCATCACGTCCTTGATCTTCTCCCCTTCCGTAGGCACCACGACCTGCAGCAGGTTGATGCTGGGCTCGGTAATGGTCATCTTCGAGGTCGAGCCGTACTTCAGGACCGTGATGGTGAAATTGGCCAGCCCCACCTTGACGATAGGCTCCTTGATGTAGCCGCCCGACTTGATCCGGTTGGCGATGTCATTCTGAACCTCCTTGAGCGTGAGACCCTCGACGGGAAGGGCGCCAAGCACCGGGAAGTCGATGCTGCCGAAGTTGTCCACGATGTACGTGGCCGGCTTCGTGATGCCGACGCCATCCTGGACGAGCGCGCCCGTGTTGAACGGTTCCGCCAGCGTAGGGTCGGTGCTGAAGACCTGGATTTCCAGCTGGTCATCCCTTTGGACCCGGAGCTCCGGAGCCGGCTTGACGTTGTAAGTCTGGCCATACTTGATGTCCTTCACGTAGGTAATCATGGCGGGCGTCGTGCATGAGGTTACCGCAAGGACACAGGTCAACAAGACCCATTTACATGCATTTTTCATCGTTATAAATCTTTATCGTTCTATCAATCATCTGGTCGATCGTGAAGGTGTCCCGGAAGCGCCTGGCGGCGCCGGCGGAGAGTTTGTCGTGCAGTTCCTGGTCCGAACAGACGGTCCGGACCGCCCCGGCCAGCGCTTCCGCGTCCTTGATCGGGACGTTGAGGCCGGAAAGGCCGTCGGCATTCACCCAGGAGACGCCGGATTCGGGAATCTTCGTCGCGATGACGGGTTTCCCGAGGGACATGGCCTCGATCTGGACGATGCCGAAAGCCTCCGTCTTCATCACGCTGCTGAGGACGAAGACGTCGCAGGCGGCCAGGAGGGAGTACATTTCGTTGTCCTCCAGGTAGCCCAGCAGCTTGACATGGTCCTGGATGCCGGCGGAGGTGATGTATTCCTCCAGCTGGTCATGGACCGGGCCGTCTCCGACGATCAGGACCTGGTAATCCGCGCCCAGCTTCTCGGCGGCGGCGATTAGGTAGCCGTATCCCTTGTACGGCACGAGCCGGCCGATGGAAACGACCAGCTTCTTGCCCGCGTAGCGCTGCTTCCACTGCCGGACCAGCTCTTCGTCGAACGTCACGGGCTTGATGCCGATCGGTACGGCGACCGTCTTGTCCTGGGCATCCTGCAGATAGGGGGATTCCTTCAGGTACACCGGTGTCGTGCCGATGATGGTGTCCGCCCGGCGGATGAGCCAGCGTTGCAGGGGCGCGTAGAATTTGAGGAGTGTCTTCTGCTTGAGGATGTCGCTGTGCCAATGGAGGATCACGCGACCCTTGTAGCCGCTCAGCCACAGGGCCAGGCAGGCCATCGGGTCCGGATGATGGACATGGATGATGTCGTATTCGTCCTTGTGCTTCCGCAGCCAGGAGACCATCTTGGGGGCGATCATCGTGGCGGCTATCTTCTTCCAGGCCTTGCGGCAGATGACGCGGCCATGCTCGTTCAGGTGGATGATTTCGTCCTTCTCGAGTTCCGCGCAGAGCATGTCACAGTCGATCCCGCGGGCGGACAGGCCGCTCGTGAGGTCCCACATGACTTTTTCCACACCACCCCGGATGGGGTAGAACTTACCGAGTTGGAGTACCTTCATCGTTCAACAACAGCGAAAATACGGTTTCCCAGTCCGGCGCAAAGGGGGCTTCGGGCGTACTGGGTATAATTCGGACAAAGTTACTGATTTTTCCGGAAATGACCAACCGCATTTGCCGGACAAGGCCGTCAATGTCAGAGATTTTGAAATAGGCGACCTTTTCGGCCCCGGCCGCGCTTTCCCGCGCGTACGGAAGATCGGACAGGATCATCGGTTTCCCGGCGGGCTTGAACTCGGAAATGGGCAGACCCCAGGTCTCCACCCGGGAGGGGAAGACGAGACAGGCGGCCTTTCCGTAATGGGCGTACAGGTCGTCCTTGGACATGAATCCGTGGAAGTCGATGGAGGCGACGTGCCCCCATTTCCGGCGGAGCCAGGCGGCGTATTTGTTCTCGCTCCCGTCGATGGTCAGGACCACTTTGAAAGCGCCGGTTCCCAGCTTCTTCTCCAGCCGCTCCGCCGCGGCGCACAGGTCCTCGAAGTTCTTGTGGCAGTCCGGCGAGGCGGGGTAGAGGAACAACGGAACAGGTTCGTCGGCCGAGGTGTCCCCGAAGGGGGGATTCACGAACTTGGGTGGAGCGACGATGAACTTTTTCCGGTCCACCCGCAGCATCCGGGACAAGCCTTCCCGGAGCCAGTTCTGCTGGACGATCAGGTAATTGTTCCGACGGACGTTCTTCTTGTATGCGTACTTCGTGAACAGGGCGAACAGGGGGATCTTCTTGTCCATCAGGAAGTCCCGGAGCCGCACTTTCAGGAAGGGGAAGGACGTCTGGCAATAGACAGCCTGCCGGTCGGCCTTGACATTCGGCGTGGTATCGTGCAGGGAGAGCCAGAGGTCCACGGGCTGCAGTTTCTCCGAAATGCCCCGCATCGTCCTGTATTCGCATTTCAGCCGCTTGCCCCAGCCCTCGATGCTCCAGGGAATCTCGATATAGTCGATCCCCGGGAAATCGCAGAGCTCCCGCTTGTGCACCAGGGCCGTAACACGCAAGTCGGGACGGCCCGACAGATAGCGCAGGCAATCCCGAAGAACGGTCAAGGTGCCACCCTTGCGGATGTTGACGGCGGATATGACGATATGCGTTTTCACGATACGGTTTCCGGCAATCCGTCATCGGCTTCTTCTTCCTCTTCCTCCTCGATATCCCCTTCTTCCAGCCGGACGAAGTAGGCGCAGATGAAGAAAGTGAAGAACACGAAGATATCCGTCGAAGACTTGGCCCACATGATGAATCCTGCGACGAGGATCATGAAGAACATCAGCGAGTAGTCCTTATGGAATTTCATGCAGAGCGCGCCCGCATAGATCATGACGGCGGAGATGGCGATGAGTCCGATGGTCCCGAAATAGAAGATGAACCGGAGATAGCCGATATCCGTGCCCATGTAGAATCCGCCTTCCGTCGCGTCGCCGATGTAGTTCGGGTCGTATCGCTGGTTCAGGAAGTAACCGTCCCCGATCATCCAGGTCTTGAACTCATCGGGGTACACGATCATGTTCTTGAGCATTTCATTGGAAGCCACCTGCCATTCGCCCTTTTCCGCCAGCGAGAAGAAACCCTCGAAGGCGAACCGCGTCAGTTCGTAGAACTCCGGATTCGTGCGGTAGTAGTAGACGGTCATCGGGATGGCGGCGGCGAGGACCGTGATGATGATTCCCGTCAGTCGCGCCCGGCCGTTCCGTTCCCGGCTCGGCGAATAGATGATGCCGAAAAACACCATGAACAGGAGGCCCATGACTGCGCCGATGACGGTGGTGCGGGCGATCATGTTCCCCAGGACGGTGATGATGGCGAAACTGAGGAAGTACAGATACATCTGCACGTTCTTCAGCGGGTCGCTCCGGTAGGCGATCAGGTAGCTGAGGCAGATCAGGACGCAGGAGAAGCGGGTACCGGCCACGTCAAGGCCGGCGCCGATGCCATAGAGCCGCTTGAGGTTGCGCATATATTCGCCACCCACGTAGAACCGGTCTACGAAGGCCATGACGGTAGGGCTGAAGTCAATGGCGATGGCGATGATGCACTGGAACACGCAGACCCCCGTCAGATAATTGATCAGCAGGGTGATGTCAAGCCTGTCGTGGACGGTGTAGATGATATAGCAGGTCGTGAAGGCGGCGCTCAGCCATACGGCGGCGGATACGATATAGGAGACATAGGCCGTATCCGGCGTCTGGTTATACGTGATGGAGAACAGGGATATCAAGGAAACGACCCCCGAGAGAATCAGCAGGAAAAACAGTTCGCGCGGGATGGCGAACTCCCGTTTGCGCACCCAGCTGTAAAGCAGGACCACCAGTCCCACGGCCGCCAGCATCATCTTCGTGTTGATGCCCGGCAGGAACTTGAATTCGAACGGGAAATAGAAGAAACTGACCAGAACCCCTGTCAGCAGTACCTTGATCCACTTAATCATCGTTACCAGACTTTCCTATCCAGCGGATAGCGAATGAGCATTTTGATTCTTTTCAGGAGCGGCATCTTCAGCAGCAGGTTCCGCTCCCGGTCCCAGAAGTCGTGGCAGAACTGCTCGTCGAAGACGATGGACCGGCGGTAATAGTCCCACCAGATGTCCATGTTCATGCAGGCTTCTTTCCACGGTTTCGCGCCATTGTAGTGGACGATGCCGTATTGCAGGGCATGGTCCAGTTCCTCGGCGCCATAGATATCCTCCATCTCTTTCCGCCGGTTCACAATCAGCCCGTACAGGAAATTCGACAGGCAGTAGGACGGCCCCAGCGGGAGGAAACGCCCGTTGCAGGCGATGTTCATGATGTCCATGTCCTGCTGCAGATAATTGTTTTTTCCCAGCTCCCGGAATTCCTTCGTCTTCCCGTCCCGGAGGATGAGGGCCGAGTTGATGATGAGGTTCCCGGAATAGTAATATCCCTTCCTGTAATCCAGTCCGAGACTCTCTTTCAGGTACTTCTGGACGGACGGCCGGAGCCGGGAGCAGTTGTCCACGCCGGCGAAATAGTTCTCCCCGAGGTCCAGGTCGTAGTACTTGGACAGGTCCTCCCGAATGATGACATCCACGTCGGAATAGAGGATCCGGTCATACTCGGGAATGATTTCGGGGGCGAGCAGGCGGTAGTAGGCCGTTTCCGGGATGCCCCTGATTTCATAGCCTCCCACGAACTCTCCGACCACTTTCCGGCAGGTGATGCGGCAGTTTCCGAAGCGTTCCGGCAGGCGCATCAGGGCGCTTTCAGAGAAATCGCAATCGGGACCATGCAGGATGAAGATATCGTAAAACGTATCCGGGGCCGCATTCTCCAGCAGGGAGGTGAAGCAGACCACGGCCGGCATGAGGAGACTCTCCGTGAACGTGAAAAGGATGGGAACGGTCTTCATTCTTCGATGTATGCGTCGTAAAGGTGATGACTGACCTGCTTCTCCTTGGGAGGCGGCTGCATATAGTCCCCGTACAGGGACTTCAGATACTGGTCATAGTCGAGGACCGCCCGGTACGAACGGTCTTCGAAGGGGATGTCCCCGTATTCCAGGAATACTTCTTTCCGGACGGCTTCCCTCCGGCCATAGCTGCCCAGTACGGCTCCCGCCAGGTTGCATTCGGAGAGCGCATAGGAGGAGGCCAGGGTGTCGATCCTGCGTTTCAATCCGAGGAAGGTCCCCGGATAGAAATAGACCAGCCGCTTCAAGCAATATTTGAGGAACCAGCGCCATTTCCGGCTCCCGACGACCCGGTAGAAGGGACAGATCCGGCTCAGCTTGTCGCGAAGGGCCAGGATCGTGTCGCAGTGCTTCCCGAAATCGTCCGGAATCCCGTCCACGGGGAAGATGTCGATGTTGATTCCCCAGAGGGTCCGGCCCAGCGTCTGGTCCGTCATCCAGGTACCGTTCCGGCTGACCTTGACGACAACCTCCACCGTCGTCCCCTCTTTCCGGAGGTCGAGGACGGTATTCTTGTCCGACCGGTACGTCCGGATGAAGGTCTCATAGTCCTCCCGGGGCATCAGGATGTCGATATCGTCATCCCAGGGGATGTAACCCTTGTGCCGGACCGCCCCGAGGAGGGTTCCGCCGCAGAGGGAATACCGCAGCCCCGTTTCCCTGCAGAAACGGTCCACGTCGTCCAGGATCTCCAGCTGGATCCGCTTCATCTCTTCCAGTCCGACCTTTCTCATTTCCCGGCTTGTTGACGTGTTTCCAGGGTATGGCGGAGCTTGTCCTTCAGCGTTCCCGACGTTTCCCAGCCCAGGGATGCCAGCCGGGCGGTGTCGAAGATGACCCGCTCGCCGGCATTCGGGTCAGGCGCGCCGACGGTAAGGCCGCATCGGCCCAGGTCTGCGATTGTGGAGGCCACTTCTTTCAGGCTGGCCTCGCAGCGGGCGTCCGCGATGTTGTAAGCCTGCGCTTTCTCTCCCTTCAAGAGGATGTGGCAGATGGCGGAGGCGCAGTCCACGACGTAGCACCAGGACCGGTATTGGGAGCCGTCTCCCTTGAGGACGATATCCTCGCCGGCTTCGACGTTGCGGATGAACTGGGCGTAGGCCCGCAGGTCCGTGTCCGTAAAGTACGGTCCGAAGGTGTGGCAGGGCCGCGCGATGACGGTGTCGACCCCGTATTCGCTGGCGAAGCAGGCGGTCAGGGTCTCGGCTGCCCGCTTGGAGGACGGGTAGCAGGAGCGGGGATCCAGCAGGTCCACGTAGCCGTAGTCGGCTTCCCCCAGCGCCGGGCGCTGCTGCTTTCCGTACACTTCTCCGGAAGAGACATAGAGGAAGCGCTTCATCCCGTGGTTTTTCCCGTATCCGATCAAGTTCGTGACGCCGTCCAGGTTCGCTTTCATCACCTCTACCGGCCTCTCCCGGAACAATTGCGGGCTGGCGCCGCTGGCTGCATGGATGATGAAATGGAAAGGTGTGTCGCCCGCCAGCGGCCGGGTGACATCGTGCTCTACGAAATGAAAAGCGGGATGGTCCCAGCAGGTGCGGAACCTGGCTTTCGCGCGTTCCGCGTTCCGCCCCATGGCATAGATGTCCAGCCGGAGATCCCGTTGTCGGCAAACTTCCATCAGCAGGTCCACCAGGCAACCGCCGATCAGGCCCGTCGCGCCGGTGACCAGGATCCGGCAACCGTCCAGCTGCTCCCAGGGAAGGGGACAGCCGGCGGCGGTGCGGAGATCCATTTCGTAGGGCGTCATCATTTCATCCAGGACAGGCCGTCGGTTTGTTTCAACGCCAGGAACAGCTCGACATCTTCGGGCTTCGTCAGTTTCAGGCCGTTTTTCTCGGAGCCCATCACCAAGTGCTGGTCGTCCACCCCCAGTTCCGCCAGGAGCGTGCAGGAGGCGACGGTATTCCTGACACCTTTCGCCTGGGCGTCCCGATGCGCCTGGATCAGGTCCCCCAGGTGATAGGTATGGGGCGTCTGGGTCCGGATGAGCTGCTCCCGGGGAATGTCCAGCCGCTGGACGACCCCGTCCCCCAGCCGCATGATGGCTTCCTTGCACACCAGGCCGGTGACGGCATACCGGAACTTCTTGCAGGTCTCGATGTTGTTGGTGATGATCTCCTCGGAAACCAGCGGACGGACACCGTCATGGATGAGGACGATGTCCTCGTCGTCGCAGCCGGCCTCTTTCAGGGCCATCAGTCCGTTGAAGATGGATTCCTGGTTGGAACTGCCACCCTGACAGATCCACTGGAGTTTGGTGATGCCGTACTGGTTCGCATAGGACTGGAGTACGACTTCCCATCCGGAAAGGCAGGGTACGCAGATCGCGTCCACGGCGGGGTGATTCTGGAAAGCCTGCAGCGTATAGATGATGACCGGGACGTTGTCCACCGTCATGAACTGTTTCGGTATGTCCTGTCCCATGCGGTTTCCGACACCGCCGGCGGTAAGGAGAGCAAATACTTTCATGGTGTGGTTATTGGGACCAAGTGTCGTAACCGATTCCCTTGTCTCCTCCCGTCAGGGTGTCCTTGAGCATGCGCCCGTAATAGTACAGCGGGAAGGGCCAGGTGAAATAGAGCTTGATCGTGTTGAGGGGATAGGTCGTGAATCCGACCTTGTCCGCCAGTTTCAGGTAATACTCCTTCCATTCGGCCAGATACTTCTTGCTGGCCTTGTAGGGGAACCGGGAAATCTGGTAGAACTCGAACAGGAGCCAGCTCTTGATCTTCCCGACAAGGTAGGCGTTCCGCCCTTCCCCGGAGACCGGGTGGGCCAGGTAGAACTCGAAGATGTCCTTCTGGACCTTGAACTTGTGCAGGTAATTCTTCTGCTGGATCTCGGGGGTCATCGTCTGCCCGGGCCGCCCGAGGAGGTAGTTGTAGATGAGCAGGTCGATAAAGCACACCTTCTCCGCCAGGATGACCGAGGCGATGGACAGTTTGATGTCGTCGTAGAAGACCTTTTCCACGAACATGGGCTGTTCCTGCTGCAGCATGGCCGTCCGGTAGGTGCAGCGCCAGAAGTTGGCCACTTCCCAGGGCTGTTCGTTCCAGTTCAGTTCCGCGGCGTCGTAGATGAGATCCGGAGTCATGCCGGTAATCGGCATGGGCTCGAATTCGTCCCGCTGGACATAATAGCGGTTGTAGTTGGAGATGGCGATGTCCACGTCCAGCGTGTCCAGCTTCTCCAGGAGCTTGACGAATTCCGTCGTGGTGAACCAGTCGTCGCTGTCCAGGAAGCGGAGGTACTTGCCCGTCGCTTCGGCGAGGCCCCGGTTCCAGGCGGACCCATGGCCGCCGTTCTCCTTGTCGATGACCCGGAACACCCCGGGATAACGTTTCTCATACTCTTTCGCCATCTCGGCGGAACGGTCCGGCGTCCCGTCGTTCACGACGAGGACTTCCAGCCGGGACATCCACTCCTGGGGCAGGATAAGGGAGTCCAGGCACTTGTTGATATACTGTTCGACCTTATAGACCGGGACGACGACGGTCATCAGTTTATTCTCCATCTTGGAATCGTTTCATTACCTGTTCGACGATCGGCGCCATGTCATAGTACCTATACTCCGCCAAACGTCCGCCAAAGATAACACTTTCTTCCTGATCGGCCAAAGCTTTGTACTGTAAGTACAACTGCGTGTTGGCCTCGTCGTTCACGGGATAGTAGGGTTCCATCCCGTCTTTCCATTCGGTGCTGTACTCGCGGCTGACGACCGTCTTCGGGCGGTCGTAGACGGCTGGACCGAACAGCTCGAAATGCTTGTGCTCGATGACCCGGGTATAGGGCGTCCCGGCGTCGGTATAGTTGATGACGGCATTCCCCTGGAAGTTGGGCGTGTCCAGCACTTCATGCTCGAACCGGACCGTCCGGTAGTTGAGTTTGCCGAACCGGTATCCGTAGAATTCGTCGATCTTGCCTGTGAAAACGATCGTATCCGCCACGCCCTCCCAGTAGGCGCGGTCCTTGAAAAAGTCCACGCCGGTCCGGGTGTCCGCTCCTTTCAACAGCCCTTCTATCAGCTTGTTATATCCACCGATTGGAATCCCTTGGAAGGCGTCGTTGAAATAGTTGTTGTCATAGACGAACCGGACGGGAAGCCGGCGGATGATGAAGGCGGGGAGTTCCGTGCAGGGACGCCCCCACTGCTTCTGCGTATAGCCCTTGATCAGCTTTTCATAGATGTCCTGACCGACGAGCAGCAATGCCTGCTCTTCCAGGTTGCGGGGCTCCGTGACGCCCGCTTCCCGCATCGCGGCCTGGGCCGCCGCGCGCTGCTGCTCGATCTTCGCCTTCGCGGCCTCCGGTGTCGTCACGCCCCACATCTGGTAGAAGGTGTTCATGTTGAAGGGGAGATTGTACAGGGTCCCCTTGTAATTGGCGACCGGCGAATTCGTGTACCGGTTGAACGGGACGATGGAATTGACGAAATCCCATACCTCCTTGTTGGAGGTGTGGAAGATATGGGCGCCATACCAGTGGACGGGAATGCCCTCGACGTCCTTGCAATACAGGTTTCCGCCCAGTTGCGGGCGCTTGTCGATGACCAGGCAGCGTTTCCCCTCCTGGCCGGCGAAATGGGCGAACGTGGCTCCGTACAGGCCGGAACCTACGATGAGGTAGTCATACTTCATGCGTGACACCAGTTTGTGTTGTTCTTGTGGAATAGTTTCCGCTCCGAATATCGGAAAAGGATATCTGCCAGGGAATACCCATATTGCCTAGCTACAGCGAAATACTGATGCATCAGTTTCCAGTCATGCTGCTTGACGGCGTCCTTGAAGGGCCAGAGTAGAATCTCATCGAACGCATGGATGTGATGGTCGGCCAGAAACCGGTTCTTCTTGGCGAAAATCCGGGTACGTATCAGTTCGATGTCGGTATCCTTGGCTTTCGAGACGCTTCCGGTCCGCTCCGTCACGCAATACAGCACCCGGTCGTCAACCGCAATGGAACCGGCATAATATCCGACCATATAGGAGAAACGGGTATCGTTATGGATGGGCGTCTCCTCGAACCGGATGTGGTTCTTTTCCACCAGGTCCCGCCGGATCAACTTGCACCAGGGCTCTCCGAACAGGAACCGAAGGCAGGTTTCGCCTTTTTTCCTGTCGAGCGGATACCGGGCGAAGATCCGGTTGAGCTGGAAACTCCGTCTTGCCGGCCGGAAATCGTCCAAATAGACGGAATTGGCGTTGAAGAAGATGAGATCATCTTCTGAAGTGGAATAATCCTCCAGAATTCCTCCGATGCAGTCGTTGAAAAAGTCGTCCGCATCCGCGAACAGGAGAAACTTTCCCCGGGCTTGCTCCATGCCGAGATTCCGCGCCCGGCCACCGCCCCGGTGCTCTTCTGCGTACAAGAACGATACCGCCGGGAAGTCTTTCTCAAGTTCCCGGAGCTGTTTGCGGCAAAGCTCGTTGCTCTTGTCATCGACGACGATGACTTGGATGTCATCGCGTTTAGGAATGGATGCAAGGCAATGCCTGAGGAGTCGGGGAATGTTATAGTGGGGTATGATGATGGTGAACGATGGGGTTGTCTTCATAGTTGTCAGGCCTTGACTTACTTCCTCGTCAGAAACTTGGAGAGACGGGAAAGCAATTGCTTCAAATAACGGAACGGCGCCAGGACCAGATGGCCGATCCTGAAGTCCCGGGATTGTCTGGTCCGGGTAACTTCATCGTAGGTCTTGGCATAGAAGGGCAGGAGCTGGCTGGCGATCAGTTGGTACACGGAATCCCGTTTTTCTTCGCTGTCGATCTCGTCCAGGTAGTAATAGAGATAGAACAGGATGTTCGACTTGAAGAAGACCGGAGAGAAAAGCCCAGCGCTCAAGGATTGGGAGTCATGTCGGTAGCCGACGGTCGGCTTGTCGAAATAGGAGAGTTCGATTCCTTTCCGGAGAAGATTGACCCACTTGGGATAATCCTCCAGCAAAGGAATCCTTTCATCGTGACGGATTCCCAGTTCCCGGAGCTTTTCGAGATCGTAGAAACAGGGCGCGGCCGGAAGCCGGTTTCCCTTGTTCAGCAGGTAGCTGTACTGCTCGGCCATGGACAGCTTGAAGAATCCTTCGTCATGCCACGTGTAATCCAGCCAGACCCGCTTGTTTCCATGCGTCTCAAAGATCAGGGTCTTTGAAAAAACGACGACGGCTTCCGGATGCTCCGTCACAAAGGCGATGTTGTCTTCGATACAGTTGGGAAAGAGGATGTCGTCTCCGGCGATATCCTTGTCCCACCGTGTCCGGCAGGCATCCCAGGCACGGTTGAGATTGGCGGAGGTCCCGGTGTTCCGTTCGCTCTCCAGCACTTCGGCTCTGAGGAACCGGCCTTGATGGGCGTCAATCCAGTTCCGGCATACCCGTACCGTGTCGTCCGTGGAGCAGTCATCGCTGATGACCAGTTCCAGGTTGGGGTATGTCTGTTGGTAAATGCTGTCCAAGGTCTCGATCACCGTCTTGGACGAATTGTAGGTGATGACGGAGACGGTAACAGGGGGTTGGAGGATGTCGCCCATACTATCGGAATTGGTTAATAAGCTTGATAATCAGCAAGATGTCATCCTCTTGGATGGCCGGACCCATCGGAAGACTGAGTTCTTCCCGGGCCAGTGTCTCCGTGATGGGCAGGCACAGTCTTTCCCATTCTCCCTGATAGCACTCTTGCAGATGGGCAGGGATCGGATAGTGGATCTGCGTCTGGACGCCATGGTCGGCCAAGTACCGCTGCAGTTCATCCCGCCGGTGGCAGAGAATGGGGAACAGGTGGTAGACGTTGTTGTCATCCGGCAGGCGGGCAGGAAGGGTGATGAGCGGGTTGTCCAGGTTGTCATAATACAGCGCCGCCACGCGCTGCCGCGCGCGGTTGTCTTCGTCCAGATACCGGAGCTTGATGTCCAGGATGGCGGCCTGGATTTCATCGAGGCGGCTGTTGCGGCCTCTGTATTTGAATACGTATTTCTTCTGGCTTCCGTAATTGGCCAATGCCCGGATGCAGGCGGCCAGTTCCCCGTCATCGGTCGTGACGGCCCCGCCATCCCCCAAGGCACCCAGGTTCTTTCCCGGATAGAAACTGTGGCCGGCCGCGTCGCCCAGAGAACCGGTATGCCGGCCGCGATAGGCGCAGCCGTGGGCCTGGGCATTGTCTTCGACAAGTTTCAGATTATACTTTTGACAGAGGGCAAGGATCTTTTCCGTACAGGCGCATCTTCCGTACAGGTGTACAAGGAGGATGGACCGGGTACGATCGGTGATGGCTTCTTCCACGCGGGAATCATCCAATTCCAGCGTGCGGGGATCCGGTTCCACCAGCACTGCCTTCAGCCCATTTTCCGTGATGGCGAGTATGGACGCAATGTACGTATTGGCCGGGACAATGACTTCGTCCCCGGGCCGCATGATTCCCAGTTCGATGTAGGCGCGATAAATCCAGATCAGGGCGTCAAGGCCGTTCCCGCATCCGATGCAGTGCCGAGTTCCGATATAATCGGCATAATGCCGTTCGAACTGTTCGTTCTCCTTGCCCTGGAGATACCAGCCGCTTTCCACGACCCGACAGGCCGCTTCTCGGATTTCTTCTCCGTGCAGCGCGGTTACGTCTTTCAGGGAAAGGAAGGGTATGCTAATATTGCTCATAAGGTGATTTTTTTCTGGAACCGGGCAGGATTACCGTACCAGAGTTCTCCGGGAGGGACATCTTTCGTTACTACGGATCCGGCGCCGATGACAGCGCCTTCCCCGATGGTGACTCCTGGCAGGATGACCGATCCGGCGCCGATGGAAGACCCCTTACAGACTTTGGTTTTCAGTAATTGCCATTCTTTGTTCCTGGAACGCGGGTACTTGTCGTTCGTGAAGGTGACATTGGGACCGATGAATACGTCGTCTTCCAGTTCAATTCCATCCCAGACCTGTACCCCGCTCTTGATGGTGACGCGGTTGCCGATGGTGACTTCGTTTTCAATCAGCACATGGGAACAGATATTACAATCCTCCCCGATTAGACAGTCCGGAAATATGACGCAGAATTGCCAGATTCTGGTCGATTCCGGAATGTGAGGGTTCTGACAGTCAGCGAGTGGATGAATCATACCTGCAGGCTTTTTCGATAGGCAAGGAATGTGTCGTAATCGCGGATGTAGTCCTCCGGATCATATAATTCCGACGCCAGGCACAGGCAGACGGAACCGGCCGAGAAATCTTCCAGAGTGCGCCAGATGCCCGGTACAATCAGCAATCCCTGGTAAGGCCTGTTCAGGAGAAAGGTCCTTTTGACTCTTCCGTCGTCCAGCGTGACGGAGAAACTGCCGCTGGCGGCCACCAGAAACTGATACAGTTTCTTGTGGGCATGGGCTCCCCGGCTTTCGCCGCCGGGAACGTCGTACAGGTAGTAAAGCCGCCTGACTTTAAATGGCACGTCCTTCAGGTTCTCTACCACCGAGAGATTCCCTTTCCCTGCATGGTGTTTGTCAAGCTCCAGGATGGAGCAGTCAAATACGCTGTTATTGTGCACTGGATAGCTGTTTAAATTGATTGTAATCACGAATATAGTCTTGTTCATCGTATTCTGTTGAAGAAACGATGAGCGCGAGGGAGTTCGTCGAAAAATTATCCATCTCGCACCAGATCATCTCCGGGACATAAAGACCGTAATAGGATCGGTTCAGATGGTAACAAGTCTGATTCTCTCCATTGTCCAGCAGAATGTCAAAGCTCCCTGACAGCGCAATGATGAACTGCTGTGTGGATTTGTAGGCATGCCCTCCTCGTTTTTCACCGCCCGGTACGTCATAGATCCAGTGGCTGCGCTGGATTTTGAAGGGAATGTCCTTATCTTCCTCAATGACGGAGAGATTCCCTCTTTCGTCAAGGAATCTGGGTAATTGGATGATTCTGGAATCTATTTTCATTTTGCTGCGAGGAATCGTTCTATTTTAGTTGCGCTGGCTGTCGATGCTGTCCAGGATGTCGTCAATAATGAATTCGGAGGGGCTTCCATGCGGTATCAGTGTCCCCTTGAGAAACGAAGTTCGAGATTCTTTCATCGGGTCTTGACCGCTGATGACGTTCTGGATGAACGCTTCAATCTCCGTCTCGTCATAGGCAAGATAGTGGTTCTTCAGGCAAGCCAGTCCAAATTGATTGAACTGCTCCGTCAAATCCTCTCCATTGAGTGTTCGAAGAACTGGTTTGTTTACATAAAGATACTCGACAGTGAAAGAGGCGCTGTCGTGAATCATGGCATCACTTGTCAGAAAGAGATCGACGTATTCTCCATCATTATAGTCGGTGTTTTCTCCTTGTCTCCATCGGGCGTAGTATTCGTTGGTCTTGTCTTCGCCCCAGAGCGCATTCAATTTATTCCTGAGCAAGGGATGCGGCTTAAAGATCATTTCGATGGACCCCGAGTACTTTTGCGCCATTGAAAGCATGAAGTCCTGGTATTTCAGGAAGCAGGAGTAATAAATGATGCCGACAGGTTCGATTGTATGATGAGGCGCCCAGATGATTCTTTTCTTGCGGGCCGATTTGTCTTTCCATACGTCGTTTGGGCGATAGTTGGGATCCAAGAACGTGTCAATCCCTGGAAAGCCTGATACCACGATGTTCTTTTTGTTGTACGAACACTTCCGAGCGATTTTGCGGTGCACGTCCGATTCCAGATACCTTCTCCAAACCAAGTTGTGCAGAGGTTTGTTGAAACTCAACTGGTAGTCTCTGTTGCTTGAAAAGAAATAGGGGACATAGACTGTGAGAACATCTTCGAACTGATCGATATAATATCGGTCGTCGATCAGACCTTTGTAGGGGCTCGTGTAAAAGATTATGTCGGGATTCAGTTCCTGTCGGACATCCAGATAGCGGTCTGTCTTCTCATCATAGGAACATATCACGTTGTACCCTTTTTTCTGAAGGGAAGCGAAGCATCGGCGCATGTTGTCAATCATGTTCTCTTTTCCATAATTGACGATGGGACAGACTAAAACAATGGGATCGAATCGATCGCTCCGCTCCATGAGCCGATAGACGCGATCATATTTCCAAACGGATTCGAAGAGGGCAAAAAAGACGCATTTTATGGGCGATTTCCCCTTCAATCGTGACAGGGCTACCATGTGTTCGTGACGAGTTCGATGCAGGACTATCTGCCATTCTCTTTTGTCGACAATTGCCCTGTAGTGCTGAAGAAGCCAGGCATAGGGCCTCAGCGCCTCTTCCGGTAACACCCGTTTGATCGATTCTTTAAGATGGCTCATCCTTATCGAAACACTATGCGGAAACAAGAACTATTTGAAAATGCCGGATGGAGAACGCCCACGCCAGCCCTTGGGAATGTCCAGATGCATGTAGTCCGCTAAAACGGCGGCAACGTCATATTGCATCATGGGGTCTGTAATCATACCGGGCTGTACTCCGGGACCGAACATGATGAAAGGAGCCTCCAGATCGGACATCAGGGCCTGGCCATGCGTTTTGTTATGTCCTCCGTGGTCCGAAGTGACCACGAACAGGGTGCTATCCATGATTCCTGCCTTCTCACAGGCGGTGACAATGGACTCGATGATGCTGTCAATGTGCGTCAGCTCCTTCATGTAATCACTGGTGTACCATCCTGTCGTATGGCCGATCTTGTCCGGATAGTCCCAAATGAGCGCTGCGACGGCCGGTTTCTTGTCTTCGATGTAGGAGATAGCGGCATCCATCAGGTCCGTGCTCCCGGCAGGAGAAATCTCGAACTTTTTCGTGTAGTTGAAATCGGCCATGTCAAACAGATACATCATCCCTTCCCATTGATAGAGGTATCCCATCTCGTAATCCGGGAAAGCTTCCCGGAAGATGGAAAAGAAAGACGGGAACTGTCCTTTTGCATCGGCGAACGTGATGTCAAAAGCGGGCTTCCGGGTATCCCAGTCAATGTATCCGTGCGCCTCCGGGCCTGCGCCTTTGAACATCGAAGCCCAATTGCAGGCGCTGGATGAAGGCAGGATGGAACGTTTTTTCAAAGTCCATGCGCTTTCGGATACCATCTTCTTCAAGAAAGGCATTTCTGCCAACTCGTAGGAACTAGCGCCCCATCCGTCGAAGCCCAGGATAATGATATGCGTCGGGGATGCTTTCGTTTCATCTGGAGACGCTCCGCTAGCAGGCGTGCAGGAGAGCAGGATGGAGATGACGGCGAACAGAAGGGCCGGAGTAAAGAATGAATGCCTCATTTCAAGATTGAAGTGTATAACGAAGAGATCGCTTTGGAATCCAGACCGACCGGATTGTTCTTGAGCCGTACGGGATTGACGGAACGGCAGAGAGAGTCAAAGGAGTCTTCCGTGCAGAGATTTCGCCGGGGATTGCCCAGATCCAGAGAACGCATCATCTCCCTGAAAGATGCGATAGCCTCCGCGACGTTCTTTGCCCCCATGGCAGTCGCGATGGATTGGAAGATTCCAAACAAATACTCTTTCCCGCGAATGTCGATACATTTGTCAGGATTGACAAGCATATAATCCCAAATCTCCGGCAGGCACACGGCCACCGCATGCCCATGCGGCAATCCGAAAATCGATGTAATCTTGTAGCTCATCGCGTGCGCGGCCGTCGTCTGGGCAAGGTTGATGGCGCGTCCGCTGTAATTGGCGGCCAGCATGATCTGCGTGGCGGCCTCGTCATCGTTCTTGAAAATATAAGCCTCCCAGTTGGCCATGACGAGTTCCACCGCGTTCCTGGAGTATTCCTTGGATTCGTCCGTCGAGTTCACCGACCACCAGGATTCGATACCCTGGCAGAGGGCGTCCATCATCGTGCTTTTCTTCTGGTAGATGGGGAGCGTTTTCAAGACCGACGGCTCCAGGATGGCAAAGTCCGGGAGGATACCGTCGTTGGTGACGGTCTGCTTGGCCCCTTCGAAGTACATCACGGCGTTATGCGTGGACTCACTGCCGGTGCCGGCCGTCGTTGGAATGGCAATGAAGGGAATCCTTTCACCTTCAATCGGCAGCCGTTGGGAAACCAGCGGGGGGATGATGGCTTGGTCGCCTTTTTTCGCCAGAACCGCCAGTTTGATGCATTTGGCCACGTCGATGGCGCTTCCTCCGCCTACGGCGAGGATGGAATCGCAGCCCGACGATTCAAAGAGGTCGATGCCCCGGCAAACCTGTTCATACTGGGGATTGGGGGTGAACTCCGAAAACTTGACCTTCTCGGGTACCGGCAAAGACTCGATAGCATCCTTGATACTGAGGAAAGGGTACGATGCGTCGATCACCAGGAAAAGGCGCTTGCAACCGGCGCCTTTCAGCAGATCCGGGAGACTGGCGATGCCGTGGATGATTCTCTGCATAACCTAATCTTTGAGGAAGGCCATCAAGGCCTCCTTGTTCTGAATCGGAGTGGTCGTCGGACGGCCGAGGTCCTTCCGGTTTCCTTTCTTGACCCGGACCTGGACGAGGATAGGACCGTCCAGACTTTTCACTTTGTCCAGGATAGCAGAGAGACCTTCCTTGCAGTCCGTGTCGAAAGACTCCTTGTATCCGACGGCTTTTGCGATGGCGCAAAGGTCGATGTCCAGGCCTACGGTAGGCTGTCCGCCCACGGAGTCATGCGCTCCGTTGTTGAAGACGACGTGGATATAGTTCTTCGGCGCTTTCTCCGCAACGATGGCCATCCCGCCCATATGCATGATGACGGCGCCGTCCCCGTCGAAGCACCAGATGCGGCGTTCGGGTTTTTCCAGGGCGATGCCCAGGGCAATCTGGGAAGCGTGTCCCATCGAGCCGACGGTCAGGAAATCGCGCTCATGGCTCTCGCCTTGGGATGTCCGATACTCGAAAAGCTCCCGGCTGATCATCCCCGTCGTGGAAACGATCACGTCTTTGGCATCCAGGCGGGCGGCTACGGTCCGGATGGCATCTTCGCGGCTGAGCGCCAAAGTGTTGGAGCGGACATGCTGGAGCGTATACGAGTCAAAGGTGTCTTTTTCGATGACCAGGGCGAAGGTCTCGTTCGTGGCCTTCATATGGGATACGGCTCTGGCGATTTGTTCGCCGGCCACATCCTCGTCCTTGTCCAGGATGGCATGCTTGACGCCCATCGTATCAAGAAGCTCCAGCGTCACCTTGCCTTGCTTCACGTGCTGAGGTTCATCATGGACGCCAGGCCGGCCGCGCCAGCCGATCAGCAGGAGCACGGGGACGTTGTAGACTTCCTTGTCCGTGAGCGAAGCGAGGGGATTGATGATATTGCCTTCTCCTGAGTTTTGCATGTACACGCAGCCGATCTTGCCGGTGGCGAGATGGTATCCGGTTGCCAGGCCGATGGCCCCGCCTTCGTTGGCGGTGATGATGTTGTGCTTCCCGTCGATGTGATCCGAGATATAGGCACAGATATTCTTGAGCAGGCTGTCCGGCACCCCGGCAAAGAAGTCGATGCCGTGTGCCGCGAGAGTGTCGATGAAATATTGCGGACGTATCATGGCCTACTCCTCCGGGATCAGAGTAATGATGTCTTTGATGGACATGCACATGTCGTCACATTCCTTGGCGCGGTGGTGCTCCAGGATGGTCCGGGCGGCGTTCTGCATGGCCGGGAAGCCGGTGCGGGTGAGCTGGTTCGCGTAGATGACCACATTGACGCCGCGAGCCTTGAACTCATCTTCCGTGACGGTGTTGAAAGATGTCGGGACGACCACGATGGGGGTCACGGAATCTTTCTCCCGGAACTTGGCAACGAATTCGAAGATTTCCGCAGGATCCTTCTTTCTGGAGTGGATCATGACCGCATCGGCGCCGGCGCCCACAAAAGCGAAGGCGCGGGTCAGGGCATCTTCCATACCCCGCTCCAGGATCAGGCTCTCGATGCGGGCGCAGATCATGAAGTCGTGGGTCTTCTGGGCTTTCTTGCCGGCAGCGATCTTGGCGCAGAAGTTTTCGATACTGTCCTGGGTCTGTTCGACTTCGGTCCCGAAGAGCGAGTTCTTCTTAAGACCCGTCTTGTCTTCGATGATGACCATCGAAACTCCCATCCGTTCCAGCGAACGGACGGTGTATATGAAATGCTCGGTCAGCCCTCCCGTATCCCCGTCGAAGATGATGGGCTTGGTAGTCACCTCCATGATGTCATCGATCGTGCGGAAACGGCTTGTCATGTCCACCAGTTCGATGTCCGGCTTGCCCTTCGCCGTAGAATCGCAGAGGGAAGAGATCCACATGGCGTCGAACTGATAGGTCTTTCCGTCCTGAAGGACCGTAGTCTTTTCGGCGATGAGTCCCGTAATGCCGCTATGGGCTTCGATGGCGGTCACCAGGCCTTTCATATCCAGCAACTTGCGCAAACGGCCACGGCGAAGGTCCGGCATGGCCAGTTCCGCCCGGTGCATCTTGTCGATCTCCTTGTATCTCGGGTCGGACGAATAGGGATACTCGACGAGCTGGCCGCCGTATTCGGCGAGGACATCCAGGACTTCCTGCCGGATCGGTCTCTGGAAGCCGTTCACCCAATCATCTCCGTGGACCACGTAGTCGGGTTTCAAGGCGCGGACATTCTCGGCATAGCTGAGCGTAGACTGTTCGACCACCCTTTCCACGCCGGCGATGCTGGCCATCAAAGCCTTGCGCTCTTCGAACGGCATCAGCGGAAAACGGCGGAAACTGGCGACGGCCTGGTCCGAGAGTACGCCGATGGTCAACCGCCCCAGGCGTTTCGCTCGCTTGATAATGGCAATGTGGCCGGAATGGATGTACTCGGTGGAGAAACACATATACACGGTGCGGTCGTTGACGGTGCGAAGTTTCGCGGAAACGACCTCCAGATCCTCGGGCGTGTCGATCTCGGCGCACAGCATGTCCTTCACATCCAGCGGCTTGATGGCGCATTGGCCGGAGACTTCATTGAGCGCATTCTCGGCGTAGCACTTGCGATTGTCGTTCTCGCAGAACCGTTCGATGTTGGAGAGCCAGATCAGCCAGTCCTCTTTCTTGATCTTGTAGAGGGGCTGGGCGGCCATCGCGTTCTCGAAGAACTCGATGCCGACTTTCTCTATGCGTCCGTCTTTGATGACGGCTTTGAAGTCTTTCTCGGGCAGGGGCAGCGTACTGCTGACGGTCATGCAGCTGTCGGGCGAGTCGACCACGGCCTCGAAAACCAGATTCTCGAAGACCAGGTCTCCATGCATCAGGATGATGTCGCCGTCCTTCAGATGATCCTTTGCGCAGTAGATGCTGTAGATGTAGTTGGTCTTGTCGTAGAGGGGGTTGTTGACGAACGTGATCTTGAGCGGGAGGTGGAGAAAGTTGCAATAATCGATCAGGACCTTGTCGTAGTACCCCGTGGTCATCACGACCTCCTCGATTCCGTATTCCACGCATTGGCGCAGCTGGCGGCTGAGGATGGTATTGCGGTGCGAGATTTCGGTCATGCACTTCGGATGCTCGCTGGTCAGGACGCCCATGCGATGTCCGAGTCCGGAGTTGAGAATAAGTGCTTTCATGCTTGAATCCATTTTACCAATAGCAAGCCCCCTCGATCTTGTCCACGTTCTTCGGCTTCGTCTTCGCGCCAGCCTTGGCCCAGTACTCGTTGAACATGTCCGTGTAGAAGCCTTTGGGCAGGCCCCATTCCTTGACGCCGTACATCGGGTCTTCCCAGCGGTTTCCCTTGATGCCGAACAGGAGCTGGGTGGCCCCGCCCATGTGGACGGCCTTCTTGCCGGAGCGTTTCACGTGGGCGGCCAGCGAGAAGCCGTAGGCCCCGCAGCCGATGATGCATACGTCGTAGTCTTCCTTGTCAATCTCGTCCTCCATCCATTTCAGGGCGTCGAACCAGGACTGGAAGCCGCCGTCGCTGCCGGTGTAGGTGAGGACGGACTTGACCCCGCGGAGGTCGAACGGCGGGAGGATGTCCGGGTTCCGGAAGAGTTTCGTCCGGTTCTCCCGGTACTGCTCTTCCATCAGGTCCGCGAGGAAATTGACCACGACGACCTTCTTCCCGGCGAGGGCGCGTGTCCATGGACGCTCCGCATACCAAGGCTCCAGGTAAGGAAGGAAGATTTTCTCATGGCTGACGAGGTAAGGCTCCATCGTCCATTCCTTCTCCATCCAGCTGGCGAGGAGGTCCACCTGCGCCGTGTCTTCCAGCGACATCTCGCAGAACCGGACGACGGCCTCTTCCGTCAGCGGGAAGAATCCGCTCAGGTCCTGCATGGCCGTGACCCTTTTCTTCATCCACCACCAGGGCTCCGCGTCCGTCCGGATGAACGGAATCAGGTTCCTGGGCCCTTGCCTGACACCCAGGTAATTGGCGATGCAATAGAGTTCGGACCCGCCGAACCGGGCGACCATGCACGGCTTGTCGGCCATGAGCAGGTCGTAGATCTTGTCGGAGGATTCCTGGGCCGTCCGGGTGGGCCGGACATACGGATGCTTGTCGCCGACCGTCCTCAGATAGAGGTCGTTCAGTTTGCAGACGGATTTGTGCCAGAAATCCTGGACGGGACTGTATTCGTAGAAAGCTTTCATTTTTTGCGTCTTTTTTGGAGGAACGCCCGGTATCGGAAGGCGGCATGGTAGGCGGCCTTGAGGAACACCCGTTTGCCCATGTCCGGATAGACGCCGTGCACCTCGTCCGGGTATTTGTTCTTCGCCTCCACATAGAGTTCATAGAGGCAGATCCGCTCCCAGAGGGGTTTCCAGCGGTCGAAAGAGAGATGCCCCTGGAAGTCTTTGCCGATGCCTCTCCGGATCTTGCTCTCCGTGGCATCATCCAGGCGGTATTCCATGACGGGAACAGCAATCCGGTAAACAGGGTGGTTCCGCATCATGTCGAACATGACGTCGGTATCCTCCGAGCGGCGGAGATATTCCTTGTAAGGATAGTCCGACGCAATGCCTTTTTGGATGACACACGCCCCGGCGCGGGGCATCAGCCGGTGGAGGAACCAGTCTTTATAGGGGTTGCGCACGACCCCTTCCGGGTAGTCCTTTGCGTATAACCATTTCGCCTGCTTCTTGACCCAATAGAAATTGGCGGCAAAGATGCCGGCCCCCTCGGTGTGGGCAATCACTTTCTCAAAGGTTTCCAGCGCATTCCCGAGGAGAAGGTCATCGGCATCCAAAAACAGGAGCCACTCTTTTTCCGCCTTTTCTACGCCCAGGTTCCGGGCCGAACTGGGCCCTCCGTTCTCCTTCTTGAAGTATCGGATCCTGGAATCGGCCAGCGAAGTGACGAGTTCTGCGCTCCGATCGGTGGACCCGTCGTCGACCACGACCACCTCGAAGTGGGGATAGGTCTGCGCCAGCACCGAATCCAGGGTCTTCAGGATGGTGGTTTCCTTGTTGTACAAGGGGATGATGACGGAGAACTCGATCATGCCTTTCTTCGGATGACTTGGTTCCACATCCGGTTCGCAAAGTCCCTCGTCCCTTGCTCCGTCGCATACTGGAGACCACCCTGCAGGAGGAAGAACACCCCGGCGATGATGGCGCCGACCACGAAGAACTGCCAGTATCCGGCGGCCGGGTCGATGGGAATGACCTTGAACAACTGGTTCACCAGCAGGATGGAGACGGCATACAGGGCCAGATGCTTGGCGTACATCAGCACGTACCCCAGGATGGACGTCTTGAAGCCATAGTGGTACAGCAGGATGGGCTTCCAGATGAAGATGATCAGGATCTGGCTCAGCAGTACGCCGCCCAAGATGCCGGTCAGCCCCCAGAAGTAGCCGAACAGGATGGAACATCCGACGTTCAGCGCGGCTTCGGCCGCGGGCGCCCAGATGTCGAAGAACAGCCCGTACGCATTGATGTACGAGTCCACTACTTCGCGGGTTCCCCGGATATAGAACAGCAGCGTGACCATCAGCACGACGTCCCACGGAAGGGCGTATTCGGCGCCCAGCCAGATGCTGACGAACGGCGTGGCCAGCTTGAAATAGCAGTAGGAGACGGTTGCGATCATCAGGAAACGGAACGAGAACAGCTCGTTGAAAACGCGCGTGATCCGTGTCTTGTCGCCCTCCGCCACCAGGTTGCCGATGCTGGCGTTCATCCCATTGAAGATGGCGTTGAAAAGCGACATCAGGCTGGCGGTGATCAGCGCATAGTTCGCATAGTCCGTCACCATGGTCAGGGTCGCATAGGCATAGATGATGAGCGGACTCGTCTGCGTCAGGGCGAAGGTGGAAATCTTGTGGATGAACAGCTGCTTGACCTTCGTGATGACGTCGGGATACTTCTTGCGGAGCGTCGCCCCGTCCGCGGTGCGGGTGTCGAGTTCCGGACAAGTCTTCCGGATCTGGTAATCCAGGATCCAGCTGCTCAGGATGGCGAAGACGAACTCCATGATGAGCCACCAGAGATAACCGTTCTGGAAGACGGAGACGGCGATCATCTGGAAGACCACCTTCACCAGCAGGGCGGTGGAGTAAGTCCTTGTAATCTGGTATTGCTGCTGGTTGGCGGAGAGGACGATCTGCCGATAATTGACAAAGTAACTGATCAGCGCCCCGAAGAGCATGACGCCGAAGGAGCCGTAAGCGTACCAGAGCGGCAGGCCGGTGTCCCCGAAGATCTTCGGGAAGAACAGCATCAGGATGCAGGCGGCCGCGATGATGACGTAGGCGACCTTCCGGTAGAACCATCCCTGCAGCGAGACGATCTCGTTGATGGCTGTCTGGTCCTTCTGGGCCAGCGGCTTGTACAGCGTCACGCCGATGGCCGTCCCGATTCCCAGTTCCGCGAGGTTCAGGAACGAGAGCAGGCTGCTCGCCGTCGTGTTCAGTCCCAGCACGTCCGCCCCCAGATGGTTGATGAAGACCTTCCGGGAGATGAACGAGATCAGCAGGTTCGCTGCATAGAACAGCAGGGCAACCCAGCTGTTCCTCAGGGACTTGTATGTGCGGGACTCCGTGTTCATCGGCTCATTCGGAAACGTGGCAGATTTTCAGCGCCCGGCCCTGGAGGCCGGCCCAGACCCGGTCCATGAGCAAGGAAAGCGGGTAGGATACGCCCAGGAGGGCCAGAAACACGACAAGGGTCATCCAGTAAGTATGGGGGAGCGACTCGCTGAAGTGCCTGAAGTAGTAAACCCACAGGTAAACATGGATGATGTAGATCCAGAGCGTATGGCGTCCGATGCTGGCCAGGATACCGTGTTTGCATGCGTTTGCCCGGTATTCCAGCCAGTAGAGCAGGGACATGGTCATGACGCTGCCGGCAAGGCCGATGAGGACGCGGTAAAAGTCCACGTACAGGATTTCCTGCCAGGGCGCCTTTCCGCTGAAGATCCAAACGCCCAGGTTTTCGAAATTCATCCCGCTCCGGTAGAAGACGAGCAGGAGGGAGAACGCGAGCGCGCTGGTCGGAAACAGGACGGAAAGCCGGTCCTTCAAGACCGTCTCCCAGCCTTGTTTTTTCATGTAATAACCGAAGAGGAAGGCGGGGAACATGGCTTTCGTGCCCCGCTGCTCCGCAAAATCCGGAAACACCAGGAAGGCGCACAGGACCAGGATGTAGAAGATCCATTCCTTCTTCTTGAAAACACGGTTCCCGACCAGGACGATCATCGTACAGAAGAACAGCGCCTGGCAGAACCAGAGCGTCCGGAGACATCGGGCATACCAGTTGACGAGATTGGCCTGCACCCCCGCCTGCGGGTCGAAGTATCCGATGAAATAGTCCGCCGTGCCGAACAGAAGGATCGGGAGGACAAGCTGGATTCCCTTGGTCAAGAGCAGATAGGGGGTCGTGTGACGGAGCGATCCCGCGAACAGGTACCCGCTCACGACCATGAAGAGATAGACATGGAAAGAGGAGATGGCGATGTCGATCGGGTCCATCCCCACCGAAGCGTGCAGGGAATGGGCGAGGATGACCAGCAGGATCGCGACTCCTCTGACGTTGTCCCAATATGTGATCCGCCCCGCCAAAATCAGTTCTTTTCCCTTCCTTGGTAGGTGTTCACCAGATAGACCGGCCGGTTTTTCGTCTCATTGAAGATGCGTCCGATATACTCCCCGATGATTCCCAGGGACAGAAGTTGGATGCCGCCCAGGAACAGGATCACGACGATCAAGGCGGAGAAACCTTGGACCGGATCCCCGAAGATGAGCCGCTTCAGCAGGAAGAACATCATCATGAGGAAAGCGCCCAGCGAAATGATGAATCCCAGGATGGTGGACATCCGGAGCGGAGCCGTCGTAAAGGAGGTGATGCCGTCGATTCCCAGATTGAAGAGGCTGGCAAAGTTGAAGGAAGACTTGCCGACCACCCGGTCGCCGCGGTCGAACAGGATCTCCTTCTTCTTGAAGCCGATCCAGCAGAACATTCCTTTCGTGTAGCGCTCGTTTTCCCGGATCTGCTTCAGGGCCTCGATACATTTGCGGTCGAGCAGGCGGAAATCGCCTACATTCTGCAGGATCTCCACACGCGTGGTTTTTTGAAGGAGACTGTAGTAGGCGAGGGAAAGCTTCTTGCGCAGCCATCCTTCCTTCCCCCGCGACCGTCTTTTGGCATAGACATCCTCGTATCCTTCCTCCCAGTACCGCAGCATCTCGGGGACCAGGGACGGCGGATCCTGCAAGTCGGCGTCCAGGATGACCACGCAGTCGCCCTGGGCGTAATCGAATCCCGCCAGCATGGCTCTCTCTTTGCCGAAATTGCGCGACAGGTCGATATAACTGATCCGCGGGTCTTTTTCCCGCAAGGCCTGGATGGCGGAGAGGGTGTGGTCCGTGCTGCCATCGTTGATGAAAAGGAGTTCCCAGTCATAGCGCGCATCGTCCATGATCGGAACAAGCGTGTCGTACAGCAACGGCAGGGATTCCTCCTCGTTGTAGCAGGGAATCAGGAGGGTAACAGTCTTATTCATGTGCATTCCGTTTATACAGCAGATAGGGCAGGTCTTCGTCTCCGCTGGAGGCGACGACCGTGTATTCCTTGTCCAGGATGTCCTGGATCATCGAAGCCCGGTAGGGGACGACCAGCAACCATTCCGCTTGCAAGGATTCACACTCGGTGCGGATGGCGCGTGCCACCATGTCGGTGAAGGAAGCATGCCAGGCCTGGGCGATGAAATGGGGATAACAGGGTTTGACCCCCAGTTTCTGATAGACGGCCGGGTGACATTCCCAGGCATTGAAGGCCGTCAGTTCATTCTCCGGAACATGTTCCCGGACCAGGTCGATTCCCGCCTGGCAGGAACTGTTGTCGAATCCTTTCAGGCTCTGGCGGAAACCCACGAAAGCGAACGCGAGACCGCCGGCGACGACCAGCCCTGCAAGAATCTTTTCCCACGGAATACGCGACCGCGCGGAAATCCTGTCCGCCAGAACGAACAAGACAGGAATGAGCGGATACGCGACCATGTTGTAGTGCGTGAAGCACTTTCCGGCGACCAGCCACAGGAGGTAGGGGAGAGATGCCAGCATCCAAAGGAGGGCCGTAGGCCGGAATTCCTTGTCGGTGACCGTCAGGAAGGCCGATAGAACGGCGGTTCCGACGAAAGGCGCGGCAAGAAGGAGGATATTCCGGACAATGGACGGGAAGTGGAATCCGCCCGTCCCGGTGGCATAGGAGAAATTCATCAGGAAGGTCCCGAACCACATGTCGTACAGGGCGCCCTTCGCCGCAAAGTAGAGGATGAAAGGCAGGGTCGAAACGAGAAAACCGCAGATATACAGAAGAACCGTCTTGGCGAGCGTCCGCCATTCTTGCCGGACCAGCATCTGGATGCCGGCGAACAGCATGATGCCGCAGGGAATGATCGCATTGGTGAGCCGGGTCATCAGTCCGAGCCCGAGGATGATCCCGGAAAAGAGCGAGATGGCGGGGTTGAAGCCGTTAGTCCTCGGAAAACCTTTTTCCTGCGTCCACCGGAGGGTCAGGAAGATGACGGCCGCGATCCAGGGGAGCATGTACTCTTCCGTCAGGTTCCCTTCATCGAAGGAACAGAGGAGCCAGAGCAGGGAAACAGCCGTCAGAAGGCACGCCTGCAAGGGCTTTCTGAACAACAGGAACCCTTTGAGAATGAAGAACAGGGTAACGGCCAGGTGAAGGACTTGCAGGAGGAAGACGCCGATCGCGTTCCCCGTCATCCCATAGCCCAGCGCATTGATGAAAAAGATGTAGGGCCCTTTGTGGTCCCAGAGTTCCACATAGGGGATATGCCCCTCCGCCCAGAATTTGCCGATGAGCTGGAAGATGACGGAATCATACCCGTAATGGGTGTAGAGCGGTGACGTGGATATGGAAAAGCACAGGCAGAATGCGCCTGCGAGCAACACGCAGAAGGCCACTTCCCACCAGCGCGACATGGAATACTTATTCATCTTGGTAGTTGACGCTTTCGATAAAAGGCTTGTACGGCCGATACAGCCAGATCAGACGCTTCCCCCAGCGAAGGGACGCAAGGGGGCTGAATTCGCTGAAACCCTGCGGTAAGGCGCCGTCGGTCTCCGATTGTATGGAAAAGTTGGAGATACAGACAAGACCTTGCCGTTGATGGGCCTCCCCATAGAGAGACAAGTCTTTGTTGTAGGGGAACACAATCAGCGGATAAGCGCTGTTGGTGACAGGATTGAGCCGGATCGGCGCAGCTGCGATCCGGTCCTTGGACGCCGCGGCGAACACCGTACAATCATCTCCATACAGGGTCGTGTATCCCTGCTGGACCAGTTCGGATGTGATGGCTTTCATTTCCCGGCCGTGTCGGTGGTATTCGACGAAATCGGGGGTGAATTGATAGCCATAGTTCAGCAAGGCGATGCCGGCCACCACCCATTTCACGAGCGGATGCTTCCCGGCGACATAAACCACCGATAGCGCCGCGAGGAGCCAATACAGGAAGAAGTAGATGTCCCTGGTCTTGAAGAACAGGCAGCCGGCCGCATAGACGCCCAGCAGGCTGAGGGCGCAAAGGAGAATGACCCGGGCTAGCCCGGACCGGTCTTTCCGCTTGAATATCAGGTAAATGGACGTCAGGATGGCGGCGGCCACGAGGGTCGCGCAAATCGTCAGCGGGAGATAGGCCCATCCATCCTTGGCGAGCGCGATGCCGGAAATCCGCAGCAGATTCTTGGTCGAATTCAGGATGCCGGACAGGAGACTCGCGCCGGTCAGATTCAGGCTGATGGCGCTCATGTTGGCGCTCGTGGGCACGGGGATGGATTTCATCACCAGGTAACCGCTCATTTCAGCCACGAAGACCAGCGTCGCGAAGATGAAATGGACGCTTGGTTCCTTCTCGAAAAGGACGATGATTGCAGCCAGCGCGAGGAGGGGGAGTCCCAGGATCATCACTTCCCGCAGGGAATTCATCCCGATGCCGAAGTTCAGCGCCAGCAGGATGATCCAGGCGCTCCAATGGACCTTCATCCCTTCTTTCAGGCGCAACCAGACGCCGGCCGTGAGCAGGAAAACGATCAGGTACCAGGCGTAATAGGCGCCCATCGTGTACAGAACCTGCAGTCCCTTGGTGTAGGAAGCGGCGCTGTAGCCGAAGATGGTACCGCCGATGAGGCAAAGCAGTCCGATGGTCAGCCCCTTTCTGTCGACAAAGGGGGAAAGACACCAGGCGAGCGCCGCCAGGATCAGCAGCATGCCCAGGGAGGACGCCAGGGCCAGGGCGAGCGTGGACTGATGGACAAGCCCGTAGAACAGCGCGGCGACATTGATCGTGTCGACGATCTGGTACTGGTTGCCGAAAACCCAGCCGTCCGGGAACAACCGCTGCTGCTCCCACATCATCTTCGCCTCGTGGGCGTTGAGGGCCATGTCCATGTCGTACCAGAAAGCGCTGTGGAAATTGATCCAGAAAATGCTTCCGGCAAAGAGCAGGATGAGTCCCCAGACCAGGGCGTTGATTCCCTTTTTCGTCATCAGCCCTGAACTTTGGGACGGACGGCCTCCAGCAGCTTGTTCAACCCCCAGGCCGCCAGGATGGTGACCGTCAGGTACACGAGGATCCAGGCCATCCGGAAATGCGGGTAGAGCCCGTATCCGTAATTGACCAGGTATCGGACCGGAATATGCAGCATGAGCATTCCGTAAGTGAGGCTTCCCAGGAAGCTCCAGACCGGATGCGTGAAGAGCCGGTTCAGCCAGGAATCGGGCTGGCAGGCGGCCAGAACCAGGAGCACCATCGGCAGCAGCATCAGGTAGTCGTTGTCGTACGGAAGGAACAGATAGACCGTGATCAGGCAGAAGGATAGTGCCGACAGGATGTCGAGGCAGAGGCTTCCCTTCTTTCCGAATTCGGCCTTTTCCAGGATGGCCCCGATGAGGATGCCGGCGGAAATCGCGGCAAGGCCCCTTCCCAGCGGGAGGAAGACCGGGCCGATGGAATTGGCCGCGTCGGCTCCGAAGATTTCCATGACCTGGAGACCGTGGCTGGCGGTCAGGACATAATAGCCGACGATGAGGGCGGGGAAGAGGACCAGGAGGGAAAACCGCTCCTGGAACCGGAGCGCGGCGTAGAGCAGGATGCTGGCGATGAACAGCACGCTGACGTACCAGGAGACCGGATTGACCGGATTGAGGGAGAACCAGCCCAGGTCCTGGATCATGAGGCTTTCCGTAACGAAATCGCCCGCGAGGCGGATTCCGTCGATTCCGCTTCCGTCATGGACGGAGTCGAGGATGAAGATGGCGTAGGAGAGCAGGATTCCCACAAAATACGCCGGGAACAGGCGCGCAAAGCGTTTCCGGCCGAACGAAAGGACCGAAACCGGCTTGTTCCGGTAGCCTTGGAACAGGAAATAGCCTGAGACGAGGAAGAAAAACTCGACACCGATCGCCCCGTGATACAGGTTGAACGGCTTCCAGATGTGGATCAGGCAGATCCAGACCATGAAGAAAAACCGGAGGAACTCGATCCCCGGCATTTTTTTCTTCGCGCTCATCGGCCCAATTCTTTCACGAACCTCGCCCCCTTGACAAAGGGAGCCAGGAGCAGCAGCAGGCCGCGTACCAGCCGGTACACCGGCTTCCGCCACTTCCTGCGGCCGATTTCCGCGAACAGCTTCTCATAGTCGGAGTCGCCGTACAGGGCGCCTGCCGCCCGCCGGCCGTAGTCCACCCGGATCCGGTAGGGGATCATCGATTCCAGGACGCCGGCCCATTCCTGCTCGGAAGCGAACCGGTTCTGGGCGCTGAACCCGGAAATGTCGTAATCGGCGATGTCCACGTCCACCGTCTCGTACGAGCAGTTGTCCAGGACCAGCGCCTGCAGGAAGAATTTCCGGTCGGAAACGATCCGGAGCCGCTCGTCGTAGGGATGCTCCCGCAGCAGGGACGTGCGGATCAGCGCGCTCTGGTGGCACAGGGAACCGCTGAACAGGAAATCCAGGGAAATCTCGGACGGAGGCGTCTTCCGGCGGACCGGCGTCTCCTGGATCATCGCATGGCCGCAGATGATGTCGGCCGATGCGCCCGAGGCGTCGAGGTCGGCGATGACTGTGGGACCGGAGAAACTGTCCCCGGAGTTCATGAAGATGCACCAGTCGCCGCGGGCGCGGGCGACGCCCTTGTTCATGGCGTTGTAGATGCCCTTGTCCGGCTCTGATACCCAGTCTGTTACGACTCCTTCGGCGGCTTGGAGCATTTCCACCGCGCCGTCCGTGGATCCGCCGTCCACCACAATAAACTCGAAAGGCCGCACCGTTTGGGATGCGACGCTGTCGATGGTCTTCCGCAGACCGGCGGCATTGTTCCAGTTGATGGTGATGACGCTAATCTTCATCCAGTGCCTTTTTCAATGCTTCCAAATCGCCCAGCAGCCGCCAGTTTTCCCGGAGCCATTCCACCGGACGGTCCCACCAGCGCACTTTCAGCAGCCACGCGATGGTCTCCTCGTCATAACGGTACTTGATGACCCGGGCCGGAACCCCGCCTACAATGGCGTAAGGCGGAACGTCTTTCGTGACGACCGCCCCGGCCAGGACGACGGCTCCGTCGCCCACGGTCACGTCTCCGGCGAAGAAGGCCCGGACCCCGATCCAGCAGTCGTTGCCGATCCTGACGCCGGGTTTGATCTCGTCGAAGCGCTGTTCCGTGGCAAACGTGACCATGGCCTGCTTCCGGAGGGAGTAGAACAGGGGAGAGGTGGTTGCGAAAGGCGCGGAAACGGGATGGACCCCTTGCGCATTCCGAACTTCCGCCGCAATGGACGTGAATCTGCCGATGCGGCCGGTCAGGACGCAGTCTTCGCACAGATACGTGCCGTAGCCCAAGCTGCCCGAGAACCGGGTCCGCTTCCCGAGGCTGTTCGCCCCTTCGAAAGAGGAGCCTTGCCAGATCTGGTTGCTCCCATCGAACCGGACGATACCGTGGAACTTCCTTTTCAGGGACAGATAAGCCCATCCTCTCCGGACAGGGGAGGACAGGTCTCTCCAGATCTTGGCGAGGACGGGCTTCATTCTTATTCAAAAGGTCTTGCCCAATAATTCCTTACCGGACAAGACCTTGTTGAAAGTCAGATTACTGACGCAGGAAATCCTGCGTTATTTCAGGCGGAACTCGATACGACGGTTCCTGTGACGGGCTTCCTCCGTGGAGTTGTCCGTGATCGGGCGGCTCTTGCCGTAGCCCACAGAGCTGAGCATGCCGGCGTTCACGCCCTGGTCGACGAGGTACTTCACGACCGCCTTCGCACGGTTCTCGGAGAGGACCTGGTTGTAAGCCTCGGTACCCTTGCTGTCGGTGTGGCCTTCCACGACGACGTTGGCTTTCGGGTGACGCTTGAGGATGTCGGCAACCTGGTTCAGGACCGGGATGGCTTCCGGAGTGAGGTCGTACTTGTCGAAGTCGAAGAGGACGATGTCGCTGAGGATCTTGTTGATTTCGTCGATGTCCTTCTGGATGTAGACGGTGTCGACGCGGACTTCCTTCACGACCACGGTGTCGGTGCGGTACTTGATGACCTCGACCGGGATCTCGACGCGCTCGATCTGCTTCGGGCGGCTGCCGATGTTGATGGCGAGGCCGAGGGTACCGGTGAGGGTGCCGGCGATGTTGCCGCGGCCGTCGTTGAAGAGACGGTTGCTGTGAGCCATGGCCTTCACGTCAGGAACGATGGCGATACGCTTGGTGAGACGGATCGGCAGCATCATGCCGATACCACCGGCGACACCACCCTTCTGGATGTGGGCGTAACCGGCGTGGATATAAGGGATGAACCAGTCGGCGACGCTGAACATGAGGTCCGCGTGACCGTAGTCGAAACGATACTTGCCATAGTCCGTGTACTGATCGGAGGTGCTGAGGCCCTGATAACCGACGCGGAAGCCGGCGAAATCGTTGAACCACTTACCTACGTAGACATCCAGGGCCGTACCGACACCGGAGTGGGAGTTCGGACGGTCCACGTACTGCTGGCCGTCGAAGGCGAGGTTGGCGCCTCCGCCGATGCCACCAAACCAATAGTTGTTGCTGTTGCTCTGGGCAAAAGCGCTGATGCTCATGGCCAAACCGAGGCCGAGCGTGATGATGGATTTGAATTTCATAGGATATCTTTGTTTTTTATCAGACTAGTTGAAACGCAGCAGGATGCCGAAGGAAGCGAGGCCGCGGAGGTCCAGCGGGAAACCTGCGTAACCGGTGCCCTTGGCGTGGTCCCAGGTCCAAGGCTCGAGACCGTTGTAGTTGTCGGTATAGGCCTCACCGCAGATGTCGGCGAAGATGCCGAGGTTGCGGGTGATGTTATACTCGGCGATGAAACCGAAACGGAAACCGAGGGCATGATTGGATTCGTTGATGTTCTGGGTGGGATGGAACTTCTTGTAGTTGAACATCTTGGCAGCTTCCACGAGGTCCGCATCGTTCATCATGGAGTAGCTCGGACGCCAGAAACCGAAGGAGTGGCCGTAGCCGAGACCGCCGTAGAGCTTCGGGGCGAACGCCCGGGAAGTCACGTTGAGGCCGTTGAGGTTGATGACACAGTCCACGAATGCGTTGATGCTCTTGAATCCGTAGGGCCAGAAGCCGTTGTTGTTGCGGACAGCGGTCTGCTTCACGTTGCCGGCGGACATGTTCTTGCCGAAACCGACAGAAGCGCGGATACCGTACGTCTGGTTGAAGTCATAGCCCACGGCGACAGAGGCCTGGGGGGTGTACAGTTTGCCCAGGTAGCCATTGTCGTTGTAGGAGAAGGCGTTCTCACTCAGGGAACCCATAACGCCGCCCTGGACGGAAACGTTCCATCTGCCGGACGGATCGTAGGGATCTCCTCCCTGGGCGTGCATGAGGCTTGCCCCGAGAATCAGGGCTGCGGTCAAAGTCAGTAACTTTCGCATAATTGTATTGATGTTTTTTAGATGATTCTTTCGGGTTGCCTTAACGGCTTCGCCCTTGCCCTCCACCCGGAGGGCACTGCAGAAAATCACGAAATGACAGTGCATTTCATGTCGGCAAAGGTAAAACGAATTTCTTGAAAATGCAAATAATCAGGATACTTTGTGATCCCTGCTGGAGAATACAAATCAGGGAGACCTGGCGGGCTTTTTCATGCAAAAGAAGGTGACTAAAAAGTCTGTTGACTGATTGGTCACCTTCTTTTTGTATAAAGAGAGAAACCGTGCCCTTTTGGGGCATCAAAATAATAGCTATTC
>ONEX01000011.1 GCA_900316955.1 uncultured Bacteroidales bacterium | reverse complement strand
GGTGGATATTGCTTTGACTAAAACTCGCTCGAAAAAACGACATGGTCGGCGAGGAAAAAAGGAAGGTGACCAATAATCACTTATTAGTCACCTTCTTTTTGTGGCCGTCAAGATTCTTCGTATCTTTGTGGATGTTGATATTCTTGCTATGAATCTTCTCAAACGCATCCTGGTCCTTTCCTGCGCCAGCCTGACTGCCGTCCTCGCGACGGCGCAAACCCGATTCTCCGCCCCCAGCGTCGATCCGGAAGGCGACTCGCTCGCCATCGTCCGCGTCCGGGCGAAGATGGACTCGATCCGCCGGACCTGTCACCGTCCCACCGTGGCCGTCGTGCTGGGTGGCGGCGGCGCCCGCGGCATGGCCCATCTGGGCGTCCTGCGGTATCTGGAAGAAATGGGCATCCCGGTGGACATGGTGGGCGGCACCAGCATGGGCGGCCTGGTCTCGGGCCTCTACTCGCTGGGTTTCGGGGCGCAGTACCTGGATTCGCTGGTGCGCGCCATCGACTGGACCGTGATGATGTCCGACAAGATTCCGGACAGCTTCCAGACTTACAAGGTCCGCCGCAACAAGGAGCGTTTCGCCCTCACGGTCCCGTTCCACTATGACGACGAGGACATCCTGTCCCGGATCGACCGGCAAACCCGCTACAACAAGAATTACGAGCAGAGCGACACCCGTACCGGTGACATGGGCCAGGAAATGATGGCCAAGGTCGGCATGGGCCTGCCGGACGGCTTCCTGTTCGGATACAACGTCCGGAACACCCTCAGCTCCGTCACCGTCGGCTACCAGGATTCCGTGGCTTTTGACAAGCTCCCGGTTCCCTTCTTCTGCGTCGCCACGGACATGCTCAGCATGAACGAGAAGAACTGGACCGCGGGCAGCCTGGTGGATGCCATGCGGTCCACGATGGCCATCCCCGGCTATTTCCGGCCCGTGCGCATCGAAGGCATGGTGCTCGTGGACGGCGGTACGCGGAACAATTTCCCGGTGGACCTCGCGAAAGCGATGGGCGCGGACATCGTGATCGGCTCGGAAATGCCCACACCCCGCACCCTGGCCGACCTCGGCGGCCTCGCGAACCTCATCCTGCAGAACATCACCCTGATGTCCGTCGATATCTGCGAAGCCAACCGGAAGAATACGGACATCCTGCTCCAGCACGAGCTGAAGGGCTACACGATGCTGTCCTTCGACTCCGCGAGCGTGGATGACATCATCGCCCAGGGCTATGCCAAGGCGGTGGAGAACAAGGAGGCCTTCGAAAGGATCGCGAAGCGCGTCGGCGCCAAGCCGGGCGAGCCGGCCCCGGCGCCGGAACGTCGCCAGGCCATCGACCTCTCGAAACACAAGGTCCGGATCGGAGAAATCCGGTACGAGGGCGTCACCGAAAAAGAGTCCGACTACATCATCAGCCCCGCCCTGCTGCCGCGGGACGGCCTGTACGGCCGGAAAGAGATCGAACAGGTCCTCTCCGCCCTGTACGGCACGAAGGCTTTCGAGTCGGTCACCTACCGGGTCAGCGGCGAGGAAGAGCCCTACACGCTCATTTTCGACTGCCAGAAGGGCCAGACCAACGAGGCCGGCATCGGCCTGCACGTGGACCTGGACGAAGCGATCTACCTGGGCGCCCACCTGGGCATCGGCACCCGGCGGCTGAGCGGGCTCCGCTTCGTTTCGGAGCTCAAGTTCGGCCAGGTCTCGCAGCTGGACCTGGACCTCTCCTACAAGGCGCTTGCGCCGCTGCCCGTCCTCGGTATCGCCTGGAAGAACTCCTACCGGAACTTCACGTACCGGATCGACGACGACATCGCCCAGACCCGGGTGTTCTCGAAGGCCCGCTACAACGGGGTGAACTCCCGCGTGGAACTGTATGCCGAAGACGCGCGGCTGGTCTATGGGAACGTCCGTTTCGGCGCCGCCTACGAGATGGAACCGTATGAGAACTACCTGGACAACGAGATGCACTGGGAAGGCTGGGATTTCCGGAGCCGCTGGTTCTCCACCTTCGCCTCCCTCCGCTACGACACGTTCAACGAAAGCTATTTCCCGACCAGCGGCTTCCGGCTCAAACTGGACACCCGCTACGTGTTCGACGGATACTCCATCTATCTGGAAGACGAGGAGATGGAAGCTGGCGAGCACTATGAAGGGGAGGTTCCTCCCTACAGTGTCGGAATGTTCCACGCTTCCGCCGCGCTGCCCATCGGCCGCTTCGTCGTCCTGCAGCCCTCCATGTATTTCGGCTGGCAGACTGAGCAGCCCGGACACATGAATTTTGTCCACACGCTGGCCGCGGGCGGCACGCTGGCAAGCCGGTATGTCGACAACCAGATTCCGTTCTTCGGATTCAGCCAGGGATTCTTCGTGTGCGACAATTTCGCCGCCACCGCCCAGCTGGACGTCCGCTTCCGCCTGAACCACAAGAACTTCCTCACGGTGCGCGGCGGCGTGTTTCAGGACAAGAGCAAGCTGGCGGACCTGGTCAAGTCTCCGCTTTCGGCCTATGCCTTCGGCGCGGAGATCGGACAGAAGACCATCATCGGCCCGATGAAGCTCGGGGCGCAGTGGTGCGACAAGACCGGATTCTCCGTCGCCCTGTCAGTAGGATTCGATTTCTAGAAGCGCATACCCAGCCGCAAAGCGACGGTATACCGCGCGAACCGGCCGGAGGTGGCCACGTTGTCGGCAATCAAGCCCTCGACGGACATCTCCGAGTTTCCCTTGTAGGAGAAGCTGTCCATGCTGGCCGAAAGGTTGGCCGTGAACAGGTTGTATGACCATCCGATGCCGACACGGGCGACGTAGTTGACCAGCAGCTTGCCGTTCATCACGCTCTTGTGGAATTCGGAGTACTTGCCGTCTTCTTCCTGGCGGAACGCCTTGGAGGTGAACTGGTTGAACAGGGTCACCATCGGCAGGACCGTTGCGTTGATGGTCAAGTTGCGGAGGCCTTTGTCGCGGTCTCCCGTCGGCTGCCGGTGGTACGGAACGAGGTTGAAGGAGTAGCCGCCGCCGAAAGCCACCTGCGCGGAAGTCTGCAGGGACTGCTGGCCGGCCCAGGTGGCGATGTTCTCCGCCGGGTCGATGCCGTAGTCCCCCAGGATCAGCTTGCTGCCGAACATCCAGCTGCCGGCGCTGCGGCGCTGGAACAGATTCCCCTTGTAGGCCGCGGAATAGGCGAACGTCCGGCGGTTGAACGCATAGAAGGCGTCCACGATGAACGTGCGAAGATTGCCGGGGTTCTCGGTCGTACCCTCCTGGTCCGAATAGGCCCAGTGCCCCTCTTCTCCCATCGTATACCGGTAGGTGACCGGCTGGAGCAGGTTGAAGTATTGCACCTGGACGGCAAAGCCGGCGGAGAGGTAATCGAAGGAGAAGTAATCGTCCTTCCCTTGTCCCTTGATTTTCTTGCTGAGGGCCAGGCCCAGGTTCCCGTAGCCGGCCTGGAAGCCCACGGCCTTGTCCAGGTCGCTGGACATGGAAGAAGAAATCCGGGCCGGGATCTCCTCAAAGACCACATTATACCCGTCGAAATAGCCGACACCGACTTGGAATTGCTTTTCTTCGTCCATGTTGGCCTTCCGGATATCTCCCGTCAGCGCAAAATGGAAACGGGGCTGGGGCTGATAGATGGCCTCCGGGTCCAGTTCGGGGGAAGGACCGGCGATCCGGTCGATGAAAGCACGGAATCCGCTCTCCTGCGCCCGCGCAGGAAAGAGGAGCGTGACCGCCGCCAAGGTGAGTAAGATTCGGTTAAGCTTCATCTTGCAAGTATTGGGAAAGACAAATATACGGATTCTTTCCCAAAGGACGGTCATTATTGCGACTTCTTCTTCGCCCATGTGTTCGCCAGGACAAGCACGACGATGCACAGGACGAGGGAGATACCGCAGAAAGACCAGATGGAAGCCATCGACTCCTTCCCGATCATGAGGAGGAGAAGCGGAGCCAGAACGATCATCAGGCCGCCGATCAAACCCCGGAGGCGCTTGATGTCGTACCGCTCCCGCTCCTCCTTGGAAGCGGTGTTGTAACCGGCGATAAGGTTGTCCCCCTTCCCGATCAGAACCAAAATACCCATCACGGCGCACACCAGCGCCACAATAATAAGAACGACCATGGCAATTCATTGATTGATTGGTCTAAAGATAAGGATTATTTCCAAATAATCCCGTGTTTCCCTTGTATTTCTATCTCCCTGACTATCAGCGCAAAAGCCTTCCTTTGGTGCACCTGGCGGTGCACCAGCGGAAAATCAAACCACTATAAATCAATCAGTTAGAATAATTGGAAGGTTTTGGACAAAGTGCCCCCCCCTCAAACGGTCTGTTTCCGGGAGTTAATCGACCTACTCTCCCGCACCAAACCACTTGTCAATATCATCATTAGTGATATCAAATTCCCAATGTTCCCCAGCTTGGTTTTTCCCTTTTGTGTGAAAATGATGCCAGTTCTCAAATCGGCAAGGGTTCCGGTACAGATCGTGGTCACTATCTATCTGAATAGAACGGCCACCGCACTCCAAGACCATTGACGTAGGGGCAATAATGATACCTTCATGTGCCTCGATATGCCTTTGCATTTGAGTATAGGCTTCCTTGGGTGCCAAGGAGAAGCTGCGTACAGGATAAAACCGCAAATCTTGGGCGTCAGGCCCTTTTCGACATTTAATCTCCGAGAAGTTAAGCGTATAACCGGTCAGGTTGGTGAGCTTTACATATACATCATCAAACGCTTCTATGTCTCTTGTGCAAGAGCAAAGAAGGAGCATGGCCATAAAAACGAATACTATCTTTCTCATATTCAATGAATCCAGATTGTTGAGAATCTTGCACCCGGTCTTGCCACAAAAGTACAAAAACACGCTATATATGTGCTCTCAAGAAAACGTCTTTGTATCGATATGTCTATTTTGGGTTAGTTGAAGGATTACTTCCCCGTCCATTGATGGACCGACGGGCGCGTTTGGGCGGAGCATGGCCGCAATTGCGGGAAAATGGCTTCAGGTCCATTTCGTGGAGGGCAAGACATGATTTCACGGGTTTTTCACGCCCATCGTCCCAGCTCGTGGACCTCAAGCCACGCTTTCTTTCCCGTAGGTCCACGTGCAGTACCTACGGGAATGAAAACCCCGTGAAAACCTTCCCGTTGGTCCCGCAACTGGACCTACGGGCAAACCAGAGCGCTTCGGAGGCCGCAAGTCGCGAAGCAGCAGGGGGAAGATGGGGCCACACAGAAAAAGACTGCCGGAGAAGCGCCATTCGGAGGCCGCGGAGCGGCCGACTTGGGGGTGTTTGAGGGGGCGCAGCCCCTTCATCAGACCCCCTGGGGGGCAGCTGCGAAGCAGCAGGGGGAGAATGGGGGCACGCAAAAGGAGACAGCGCGATGCTGTCTCCTTTTGCGTGGCCCCTGGGGGACTTGAACCCACGACCCACGGATTATGAGTCCGCTGCTCTAACCAACTGAGCTAAGGGGCCGGCGGGCGGGCGGGTCTGCAGCGGAGGGCCGCAGAAAAGCCCGTTTTGCGCTGCAAAAATAGCAAACTTTCGCCAAATTACGAAATGAACAGCAGCTCGCGGTACTTCGGGAGCGGCCAGAGCTTGTCATCCACCACTTCCTCGAGGGCGTCGATGGGCTTGCGGAGGGCGAAGAGCATGTTCGCGATGTCGGCGAAGGCGCGGGCGCGCTCGTAGGCGTCCTCGATGGCGTCGGCCTCCACGCGGGCGTCCTCGACCTGGCGGGCGCGCTGGCGGACTTCCTCCACGTAGCGGGTGATGTCGTCCAGGATGGCGAGCTCGGTGGCGCAGCCGTCCGTGTCGTCATAGACCTCGTCGTACAGGGAGACTTCCTTGAGGAGGGAGGCCTTGTAGGCGATGGCGGCGGGGATGATGTGGTTGATGGCCATGCGGACCATCACGCGGGCCTCGATCTGGACCTTCTTCGCGTAGGTTTCCCATTTGACTTCGTTGCGGGCCTCCAGCTCCTTCTCGGAGTAGACGCCGGTGCGGGCGAACATCTCCAGGGAGGAAGGTGTCAGGAAGGCCTTGAACATCTCCGGGACGCAGGCCTCGGTGTCCAGGCCGCGGCGCGCGGCTTCGGCCTTCCACTCGTCCGTGTAGCCGTTTCCGTCGAAGCAGATGGTGTCGATGACGCTGGCGATGATAGGCTTCAGGGTGTCCATCACGGCCACCTGCAGGGACTTGCCCGTGGCGAGCTCCTGGTCCACGGCCGCCTTGAAGTCGAGCAGCTGCTCGGCCACGGCGGCGTTCAGGGTGGTCATCGCGCCGGCGCAGTTGGCGCTGGAGCCCACCGCGCGGAACTCGAAGCGGTTGCCGGTGAAGGCGAACGGCGAGGTGCGGTTGCGGTCCGTATTGTCGATGAAGATTTCCGGGATCTCGACCAGGCCCATGCGGGAGCCCTTCTTGCCGGCGATTTCGATGGGGGTGTCGGACGGGACCTCGAGGAGCTTGCGGAGCACCTGGGTCATCGTCCGGCCCAGGAAGGCGGACACGATAGCCGGCGGCGCCTCGTTCGCGCCCAGCCGGTGCGCGTTCGTCGCGCTGGCGATGGAGGCCTTCAGCAGGGCGTTGTGCTTCTGGACGGCCGCCAGGACATTGACGAAGAACGTGATGAACTGGAGGTTGCCGAGGGCGTCCTTGCCCGGAGCCAGGAGCGGCGTGCCGGTGTCCGTGCCCAGCGACCAGTTGTTGTGCTTGCCCGAGCCGTTCACCCCCTCGAAGGGCTTCTCGTGCAGCAGCACGACGAATCCGTGCTTCCGCGCGAGGGTGTGCATCAGGTTCATCAGGAGCTGGTTCTGGTCGTTCGCGAGGTTCGTCTCGCCGTAGATGGGCGCGAGCTCGAACTGGTTGGGAGCCACCTCGTTATGTCTCGTCTTGATGGGGATGCCCAGCTTGTGGCCGGCGATTTCCAGGTCGCGCATGAAGGCCGCGACGCGGGAAGGGATGGCGCCGAAATAGTGGTCGTCCAGCTGCTGGTCCTTGGAGGAGTTGTGGCCGAACAGGGTGCGGCCGGTGATCATCAGGTCTGTGCGGGCGGCGAACAGGCCCTCGTCCACGAGGAAGTACTCCTGTTCCCAGCCCAGGTAGGAGAAGACCTTGCCCACGGACGGGTCGAACAGGCGGCAGATGGGGAGCGCCGCGTCCGTGACGGCCTTCAGGGCCTTCTTCAAAGGGGTCTTGTAGTCCAGCGCCTCGCCGGTGTAGGAGATGAACACCGTGGGGATGCAGAGGGTGTCGTCCTGGATGAAGACCGGGGAGGTGGGGTCCCAAGCGGTGTAGCCGCGCGCCTCGAAGGTGGCGCGGAGGCCGCCGCTGGGGAACGACGACGCATCCGGCTCCTGCTGCGCGAGCGCTTTTCCGTCGAAGGTCTCGATCACGCCGCCCTGGCCGTCATAGTCGATCAGGGAGTCGTGCTTTTCGGCCGTGCCTTCGGTCAGGGGCTGGAACCAGTGCGTGACATGCGTCACGTGATGCTCCAGGGCCCATTCCTTCATGCCCTTCGCGACGCCGTCGGCCGTCTTCCGATCCAGCGGCTTGCCGCCCTCGATGCACTCGAGCAGGGCATAGAACGTCTTGGCGTCCAGATACTTCTGCATCTTGTTCCGGTCGAAGGTCAATTCGCCGAAATACTCGGACGGCCTCCCCTCGGGAGTGTCCACGGGCCGCGCCTTCTTCATGAAGGATTCCCGCACCAGGTTGAATCTGTCCATACCTATCCAGTTCGTTTTATGTTTAAGAAACCAAGTTACGAAAAAAACCTTTTCTGACAATGCCTGTCGGCAAAAAATAGTTTTTGTATCTTTGCATGGAACGGCATCCCTATGGTAAAAATCCCGGATACGCACGGCGCGCACCGGCGTCTGACGCTGGTCAACGATCTTCGGCAGGTCTCCCTCCTGACCGGATTCGTGGACCGGGTCCGGGAGGAGTACAACCTGGCGCCCGCGCTGGCCTCGAGAATCAACCTGGCGCTCGAGGAGGCCGTCTGCAACGTCATCATGTATGCTTACCCCGAAGGTACCGCCGGCACCCTGGACCTGGACGCCGTCCGGGAGGGGAACCGGCTGCAATTCACCCTGAGCGACCGGGGGAAGGCCTTCGACCCCACCGCCGTCCCCGAGGCGGACCTTACGACGCGCGTGGAAGACCGCCCCATCGGGGGACTCGGCATCCACCTGGTCCGCTCCATCATGGACAGCATCCGCTATAAACGCCTGGACGGGATGAACGTGCTGACCATGATTATCTATCTCTGAGCCATGGAAACGATGATCTTTTCTCCGCCCCCGCTTGTGGTGAACCTCGTGTCGGAGCATCTGCTCCTCCTGTTCTCCATCCTGATCTTCGCCGCCGTCCTGGTGACGAAGGTCGGCTCCCGCTACGGCGTCCCTTCCCTGCTGCTGTTCCTCCTGCTGGGCATGGTGGCCGGCGAGGACGTGCTGGGCGTCCATTTCGACGACTTCGAGCTCGCGGAGAACATCGGCCATTTCGCGATGACCATCATCCTGTTCACGGCCGGACTTGAAACGCCCATCCACGAAGCGCGCCCCGTCCTCCGCCAGGGGGTGCTGCTCTCCACCGCGGGCGTGCTGCTCACCATCCTGTTCTCCGGCGTCTTCATCTGGCTGGTGTCCGACGCGGCCATCCCCGTCAGCATGTCGCTGACCGGCTGTTTCCTGCTGGCGGCCGTGATGGGCTCCACCGATTCGGCCTCCGTCTTCTCGGTCCTGCGCAGCAAGAAACTGCACCTGCGGGAGAACCTGGGGTCGATGCTGGAGCTGGAATCCGGCAGCAACGACCCGATGGCCTACATCCTCACCATCGTCCTCACGCAGCTGATGACCGAGTCTCCGGGGTCCATGGGCGTCGGGAAGCTGGTGATGACCGGCTTCGGCCTCGTATTCCTGCAGGTGTTCATCGGCGCGGCCATCGGCTTCGGCGTCGGTTACGCCGGCCGGTGGATCCTGGGCCGGCTGCAGCTCGCGAGCAGCCCCCTCTATGCCATCCTCATCCTCAGCCTGGGCTATTTCGCCAACGGCATCGCCGGCCTCCTGATGGGGAACGGCCTGCTCGCGCTGTATGTCACCGCCCTCATGATCGGCAACCGGACGTACGTCCCGCACCGGAAGGAAATCCTCCATTTCTTCGACGGCATGACCTGGCTGATGCAGCTGGTGATGTTCCTGATGCTCGGCCTCCTGGCGCGCCCGTCCAAGATGCTGCCGATGCTGGTCCCGGCCCTCGTGATCGGCCTCTTCATGATTTTCGTGTCCCGGCCCGCCAGCGTGTTCCTGTGCCTGCTGCCCTTCCGCGACCTGTCCGTCCGGGCCAAGGCGTTCACCTCCTGGGTGGGCCTCAAGGGCGCCGGCCCCATTCTCTTCGCCCTGTGCCCCGTGGTCGCCGGGCTGGAAGGGGCGTCCGACATGTTCAACATCGTCTTCCTGATCACCCTGATCTCGCTCCTGCTGCAGGGGATGACCCTGAGCCCGGTCGCCCGCCTGCTCCGCCTCAGCTACAACGAGGATCCCCAGGTGGAGACGTTCGGCATGGAGATCCCGGAGGAGATGGGCATGCTCCGCGACCATACGGTGACGGAGGAAGACCTGAAGAAGGGCCCGACGCTCCGCGACCTCGGACTCCCCCACGGAATCCGCGTGATGATGGTACGCCGGGGCGATTCCTACCTGGTCCCCCACGGCAGCATGCCCCTGGAAGCCGGCGACCGCCTCGTCATCATCATGGGCGATTCGGACGACTGACCCCGACCCGAAATACACGAAAAAACCCCGCTGTACCTCAGTACGGCGGGGTTGTCGCGTTTAAGATCGATTAGGACCTCAGACCTTGATCTCGACTTCGACACCCGAAGGGAGTTCGAGCTTCATGAGAGCGTCGACGGTCTTCGCGTTGGAATCGTCGATGTCCAGAAGACGGACATAGGAGTCGAGTTCGAACTGCTCGCGGGACTTCTTGTTCACGAAGGTGGAGCGGTTCACAGTGAAGATCTTCTTGCTGGTAGGAAGAGGAATGGGACCATTGACCTTTGCACCGGTAGCCTTCACTGTATCGACGATCTTGCTGGCGGACTTGTCCACGAGCATGTGGTCGTACGACTTGAGTTTGATTCTGATTTTCTGGCTCATTTCTATAAACTTTTTGATTTGTCTAATTACTCTTCGTCAAGGGGACGGTATCCGCTCTTTTCGACGATGGTCTTGGCCAGGGTGGCCGGGACCTCGGCGTAGTGGTCGAACGTCATCGTGCTGGTCGCGCGACCCGAAGAAAGGGTGCGCAGGACGGTGACGTAACCGAACTGCTCCGCAAGCGGAACGTAAGCCTTGACGATGCGTGCGCCGTTGGCGGTGGAGTCCATCGCAACAATCTGGCCGCGGCGGCGGTTCAGGTCGCCCACGATGTCGCCCATGTACTCTTCCGGGGTGACCACCTCGAGGCTCATGATGGGCTCGAGGAGGACCGGGTGGCACTTGGGGCAGGCGTGACGGAAGGCCATCCGGGCCGCCAGCTCGAAGGAGAGCTGGTCGGAGTCCACCGGGTGGAAGCTGCCGTCGAGCAGTTCGACCTTCAGGGAAGGCACCTCGTAACCGGCGAGCACGCCGTTCAGCATCGCGGACTGGAAGCCCTTCTCGACGCTCGGGATGAATTCCTTCGGGACGTTGCCGCCCTTGACCGAATTGATGAACTGAAGGCCCGTGACGCCTTCGTCGGCAGGAGAGATGTTGACAATGATGTCCGCGAACTTGCCGCGGCCGCCGGTCTGCTTCTTGAACACCTCCCGGAGCTGGTAGCTGCCGGTGATGGATTCCTTGTAGTTGACCTGCGGGGCGCCCTGGTTGATGTCCACTCCGAACTCGCGGCGGAGACGGTCCACGATGATGTCGAGGTGGAGCTCACCCATACCGCTGATGACGGTCTGGCCGGTCTCGACGTCGGACTTGACCGTGAAGGTCGGGTCCTCCTCGGCGAGCTTGCCGAGGGCGATGCCGAGCTTGTCGAGGTCTTTCTGGGTCTTCGGTTCGACGGCGATGCCGATCACCGGATCCGGGAATTCCATCGACTCGAGGGTGATCTGGTGGTCCTCGTCACAGACGGTGTCGCCGGTGCGGAGGTCCTTGAAGCCCACGGCTGCGCAGATGTCGCCGGCCTCCACGAACTCGATCGGGTTCTGGTGGTTGGAGTGCATCTGGTACAGGCGGGCCACCCTCTCTTTCTTGCCAGTGCGGGTGTTGAACACGTAGGAACCGGCGTCGAGGTGTCCGGAATAGGCCCTCAGGAAGGCCAGACGGCCCACGAACGGGTCGGTGGCAATCTTGAACACGAGAGCCGCGAACGGCTCGTCGGCGGAGGGCTTGCGGGTGACTTCGGCTCCGGTCTTGGGGTTCGTTCCCGAGACGGCTCCCTTGTCCAGCGGAGAAGGCAGGTAACGCATGACGTTGTCCAGGAGGAACTGGACGCCCTTGTTCTTGAACGAGGAGCCGCAGCACGCCGGGACGATCTGCATGGAGATCGTTCCCTTGCGGATGGCGGCGATGATCTCGTCGCGGGTGAGGGAGTCGGGATCCTCGAAGTACTTCTCCATCAGGGTCTCATCGCACTCGGCGGCGGCCTCCAGGAGGATGTCCCTCCAGCGGGCGGCCTCGCCCTTCAGGTCGGCGGGGATTTCGCCTTCCTTGTAGTTGACCAGCTCCTCCGAGGAGTCGTAGAAGATGGCCTTCATGTCGATGAGGTCGACGATGCCTTCGAACTTGTCTTCGGCACCGATCGGGAGACAGACGGGAACGGCGGTGGCACCGAGCTTCTGCTTGATTTCCTCGACACAGGCGAGGAAGTCGGCGCCGACCCGGTCCATCTTGTTCACGTAGGCGATCTTAGGCACGCCGTACTTGTCTGCCTGACGCCAGACGGTCTCGCTCTGGGGCTGGACGCGTCCGACCGCGCAGAAAGTGGCCACCGTGCCGTCCAGGACGCGCAGGGAGCGTTCCACTTCCACCGTGAAGTCGACGTGGCCGGGAGTGTCGATCAGGTTGATCTGATAGGTATCTCCGTTGTAGTGCCAGAACGCCGTCGTCGCGGCCGAGGTGATGGTGATGCCCCGCTCCTGTTCCTGGACCATCCAGTCCATCGTGGCCGCACCTTCGTGGACCTCACCGATCTTGTGGGTCTTTCCGGTGTAGTAGAGGATGCGCTCGGACGTGGTGGTCTTACCGGCATCGATGTGGGCCATGATGCCGATGTTACGGGTGTATTTAAGATCTCTCTTTGCCATTCAGCACGCAGTGTTGTTTGTTTAGAAACGGAAGTGTGCAAAGGCCTTGTTGGCCTCAGCCATTCTGTGCATGTCTTCCTTGCGCTTGAAGGCGCCACCCTCGTTGTTGAACGCGGCGACGATTTCGGCGCACAGCTTTTCTGCCATCGAGTGACCGGAACGCTTGCGGGCGAACGAGATCATGTTCTTCATGGCCACGGAGACTTTCCGTTCCGGACGCAACTCGGTCGGCACCTGGAAGTTCGCGCCGCCGATACGACGGGACTTGACCTCGATCTGAGGGGTCACGTTCTCGAGCGCTTTCTTCCAAATATCGAGAGGAGCCTTGTCAGAATCTTTCATCTTCTCGCCCACCATGTCGATGGCATCATAAAAGATCGAATACGCGATACTCTTCTTCCCCTGCAGCATAAGATTGTTCACGAAACGGGTAACCTCCACGTCGTGAAACTTAGGATCAGGAAGTAGAATCCTCTTTTTAGGCTTCGCTTTTCTCATTTTGAAAAAGAATTAAAGGTGATAGGTGATTAGGTGACTACTTCTTAGATTTCTTCGGGCGCTTGGCACCGTAGAGGGAACGGGACTGGGTCCGTCCATCCACGCCAGCCGTATCCAAAGCTCCTCTAAGGATGTGGTAGCGGACACCCGGAAGGTCTTTCACACGACCGCCGCGAACCAGCACGATGCTGTGTTCCTGGAGGTTGTGGCCTTCGCCCGGGATGTAGGCGTTGACCTCTTTCGCGTTGGAAAGACGGACACGCGCGACTTTACGCATCGCGGAGTTCGGCTTTTTAGGAGTCGTCGTGTAAACACGAAGGCACACGCCACGCTTCTGAGGGCAAGCATCCAGCGCACGAGACTTGCTCTTCACTTCGAGCTGCTCGCGTCCTTTGCGGACCAACTGTTGAATAGTAGGCATAAATGTTTGTAAATAAATAAATTAGGTTTTGTCCCAATGCTTCGGGAGTCTCCTTCCCGCTATTTTGGGGGTGCAAAGATACGTAAAAAAATTTAATTAACAAAGTTTTCAACAGGCTACATCCCGATGTAATGTGCGGATTTTACCGATTATTTCGTATATTTGGGGTATGAGAAGATTGCTTTTGCTGGCCGCCCTCGCGGCCGTCGCGTGCGGAGCGCGCGCCCCCAAGGAAGAAACGATGGCGCAGGTACGCGAGCGCGTGTTCGCGGATGCGCAGGCGCAGGCCGTTTATATGGACAGCCTCCTTACCGTCATGGCCGGCCCCGACCGGCCCTCTCTCTGCCCCCGGAACTTCCGGGACGGGAAACTGGTCACGTCGGACATCGACTGGTGGTGCAGCGGGTTCTACCCGGGCGTACTCTGGATGGTGTACGAGCAGACGGGCGACGAAGCGTTCCGCGACCTGGCCGTGAAGCACACCCTGCCCCTCGCCGAACTCCTGAACCACAAGACCGACCATGACATCGGCTTCCAGCTGATGTCCTCCTTCGGCAAGATGGCGCAGGACTGCGATCCGGAATTCCTCGGGGGTGAAGGAATCTCCCCCGACTCCGTCCTCACCCGCGGCGCCGCCGCCCTCGCGTCCCGGTTCCTGCCAACGGCCGGGGTCATCCGCAGCTGGGACCACGGCAAGTGGAACTTCCCCGTCATCATCGACAACATGATGAACCTGGAGCTGCTGATGGACTACGGCGACCGCGAAGTGGCGGAGAAACACGCCCTCACCACGATGAAGAACCATTTCCGCGAGGACGGAACGTGCTACCACCTGGTCAATTATGCCGATGACGGCACGGTCCTCGGCAAGCAGACGGTCCAGGGGTTCGCCGACGAATCGGCCTGGGCGCGCGGCCAGGCATGGGCCCTGTACGGGTACGCGATGATGGCGCTGAAGGAGAAGGAGGCCGGCCACATGGACCTGGCGGACACCTTCTACGGCGTCGCCGCGAAGCTGGAAGACTGGCTGCTGCCCCGCCTTCCCGAGGACGGCGTCCCGTTCTGGGACTTCTCGCAGACGGACTACCGGGACGCCTCGGCCGGGGCGATCATCGCCGGTGGCCTGCTGAAACTCCGGGAGTACCGCGGCGCCAAGGATGACGGCAAGGGGCTCCGGGCGGCGGAGCGGATCCTTCGCACCCTCGCCTCGCCGGAATACCTCGCCGAACCCCGCACCAACGGCGGCTTCCTCCTCAAGCACAGCGTGGGCCATCTCCCCAACAAATCCGAGGTCGATGTCCCCCTCACCTACGCCGACTACTATTTCCTCGAGGCGCTGACGCTGTACCCCGTCTCGGCCAACTGATTAAACATCAATCGTTTACGCAAAACTCCCTGGTACATTTGCACCAGGGAACTTTTAATAACCACCTGATAACCAAGCAGATAAGTGAGACGGATACTCGTACTGTCCTGGGTGTTGCTCGGGATGATGACCCTCGTCCGGGCGCAGGAGCCCGGGGCGCACCCGCGGCTGCTGATGCGGGCGGGGGAAGAGCCGAAGGGGGTGACGGAAGGCCTGTTCAAGGCGGCCGACAGCGTGATCGTCTCGTTCAGCCGGAAGACGCTGAAGCAGCCGCCCGTGGAACGGACCATGATCGGCCGCCGGCTCCTGCACACCTCCCGGACCGTCCTGAAACGCACATTCTGGCTCGGATACACGTACCGGGTCCATGGCGGGGAGGCGTATGCGCGGCGGGCCATCGACGAGATGCTGGCCGCCAGCGCGTTCCCGGACTGGAACCCGTCGCATTTCCTGGACGTGGGCGAGATGACGATGGCCCTCGCCATCGGCTACGACTGGCTGTACGACCGGATGACGCCGGCCGAACGGGAGACCGTCGCCCGGGCGATCATCGACAAAGGCCTCAAACCCGCCGGGAACAAGGCCGACGCCTGGTTCTACCGCAACGAGAACAACTGGAACTCCGTGTGCAACGCCGGCATGGTGTACGGCGCCCTCGCCGTGTGGGAGGAGGATCCGGAATTCTGTCAGTCCATGCTGGAGAAATCCCTGGAATCCAACAAATTGGCCTATAAGGCCTATGCGGGCGGGGGCTATCCCGAAGGTTACAATTACTGGGGCTACGGCGCATCGTTCCAGATCATGCTGGAAGCGGCCCTGGACCGCGCCTTCAAGGACGGGTACGTCCGTTCTCCGGAAGCGGAGGCCGGGCTCGCCGCCCTCGTCGCCTCGGCCGACTTCATCCGCTTCACCCGGACCCCGGCCGACCATTCCTACAGCTTCTCAGATTCCTACCGCCGGGCGGACGGGCAGTACATGCAGGCCTGGATCTTCCGGCACACGGGCGACGCCTCCTTCCTTTATCCGGAGCTGCGATATATGGAGGCTTCCGGATACCGCAGGCTGTGCGAAGACCGCCTGTTCCCGATGTTCCTCATCGCGCTGGGCGGCGACGCGCCCGCGCACATCGACCCGCCGGCCGGGCGCTATTACCAGTGCGGCGGCACGACGCCCGTCTTCGTGTACCGGAGCGGCTGGGAGTCCAAGGATGACGACTACCTGGGCGTCAAGGGCGGCCTCGCGATGTCCAGCCATTCGCACCTGGACCAGGGCTCCTTCTACTTCGAATCCGACGGCGTCACCTGGGCGACGGACCTCGGGATGCAGGACTACAACTCGCTGGAATCGAAGGGCGTGGACCTCTGGGACATGCTCCAGGACAGCGAGCGCTGGACCGTCTTCCGCATCGGCCCGTTCTCCCATAATATCCTGACTGTCAATGGGAAAGTCCCCAAGGTGAACCAGGTCATAGACTTCCTCGGCACGCGGAGGCCGGACACGCCGTCCGCCGCGGATCCTGCCGGCGCGGAGCTGTACCTGCGGCCGATGTATGACGACGACCTCGCCTACTACCTCCGGGAAGTGCTCTTCGACGGCCGGGACCTCCACATCGTGGAGCACCTCCAAGCCGGGGATTCCACTTGCGTCATCCGCTGGGCAATGGCGTCCGAGGCCGATGCCTCCCTGCCGCACGAGCCCGCCGAATCCGCCATCCTGCTGCAAAGCGGTCCGCATCGACGCGAACTGACGGCCGAATTCCTGGCCCCCTACCTCTCGCGGTTCTTCCCGAACGCCCCGAAATCCGGCGAGGCGGACACGCCCGTCCTCACCCCACACCGCTGGCCCACGACCTACGACCCGGAGGCGTTGGCTGTCGATGGGATGCAGTATTTGCACGAGACCGACGTCGCCAATCCCGGCACCTCGCTCGTAGGTTTCACCTTCACACTGCAACCGCACCAGCAGGTCGTGCTGCACGTGAGGTTGTCAAAGGACCTGTAATCCCAAAAGCACCCCTTCCCTTGTACAAGTCTTGTCCGTGTACATGTCCTGTCCGTGAACGTGTCCTGTCCGTGTACAAGTCTCGCTTGTACACGAGAATTGCCCTCCAGACCGTATTTCATGTTCAAGTCTTTTGAAAAATGGGGAATTTGGGCCTCTTTGCAGGAGACTTGTACACAAAAAACCCTTTCTATGGTCGTTTGGTTGTACAAACGAGACTTGTACAAACGAGGGAGGAGGTTGAAACCCTAACCCTTAGCGCTCGTAGGCGAGGCGCTCGGTGCCGTCTTCGAGCCAGATGATGCCGCAGTAGGTGAAGCCGTGCTTCTCGATGAGGTGCTGCATGATGCGGTTGTCGCGGTGCGTGTCGATGCGCAGGTGCGCATAGCGCGATGCGGCGTAATCGATGATCGTTGAAAAGATTCCATGCACTTCCGGGTAGCTCGCCATCCGGTGGATGACGCCGTACGGCTCGTCGGTGAGCCACGCGCCGTCGATGACGTCGTAGGTGGGTTCGGGGGACGGGAGGAGGGCGAAGTACGCGACGATACGCGGGGCGGCGAGATGCCCGGTCAAGCCGGGCATGACGGTGGAATCATGATGGGGTTCGGCGGTTGCGACACGGCCGGGCATGACGGTGTTTCCTTCGTCATGGCCGGCTCCGACCGGCCATCTGTTTTCGATGACAAAACCTCCTCCGCGGGCGATGTCGCGGAGGAGGAGGGAGTCGTCGGGAAAGCCGGGGGCGGACCACTGGGAGAGGTTGCCGTCGGCGCGCATGATGCCCTTGGCGGCCTCGAAAACGGGCCGCAGGGCGGGGAGGTCCGCCGGAACGGCGGGACGAACGACGAATGAGGCGGAGGGGGAGATTCCTTCGCTACGCTCGGAATGACAAGAGCGGGGCTCGGAATGACAATCCCCTACCACTTGTCGTAGTGGATGTTCTCGGGCTTCCACTTGTCCTTGGGCTGGTCGTCACCGGCGGGGTAGCCGCAGGGGACGACGCAGAGCGGGGTGACGTTCTCCGGAAGGCCCAGGGCTTCGCGGATGGGGTTCACCCGGTCCTCATAGGGATGGGCGGCGGTCCAGACCGCGCCGAGGCCCAGGGCTTCGGCGGCGAGGAGCAGGTTCTCCGTCGCGGCGGAACAGTCCTGCGTCCAGTTGCCGTTCGGCACTTCCACAGCCTCCGCATCGGGCTGGCCGAAAGGCTTGCGCATCAGGGTGGTCTCGCCGCAGATGACGAAGACGACGGGGGCCTGGGCGATCATGCCGCCGCGGGGGCCGGCGAGCTTGTCCTTCACGGCCTGGTCGCGGATGACGACGAAGCGCCAGGGCTGGACGTTCATGCCCGTCGGGGCGGCCATCGCGGCGCGGAGCATCGTCTCCACCTGCTCGTCGGAGACAGGCTGGTCGGTATAGGAGCGGACGCTCTTGCGGGAGAAAATGACGTCAAGGGCGGAAGGGCAGGCGGCCTCCTGCTGCTTCGGCGCGCACGCGGCGGCCGCTACCAAAAGGGAGGCCAGAAGGAAAAACTTTGCAATTCTCATTTTGTCAAGCATTTAATGCCGCAAAGATACATATTTTTCCTTTCCGGGCGGTTGCCGATGTGTCAAAGAATTGCTATATTCGCATAATAGACTTGAACGAGCGTATGAGAAGACTGATCGTTTGTTTCGCTGTGGCGCTGGCGGCCGTTACGGCCGCGGCGCAGCCGAAAGGCCGCCCGTCCTTCAACGAAGGCTGGACCTTCGTCAAGGACGGGGAAAGCCGGGTGGTGGACCTGCCCCACGACTGGGGCGTGGACGGGCCGTTCCGGCAGGAATATCCCGGCGAAAGCGGAAAGCTGGCCTGGTGGGGAAAGGCCGTCTACCAAAAGACGCTGAACGTGGGTATGAATGAGCTGCTCGAAAAGGATATCGACCTGGAAATCGACGGCGCCATGTCGCACGCGACCGTGGAGGTGAACGGCATCGACCTGGGCGGCTGGCCGTACGGCTACGCCTCCTTCGCCGTCCGCCTGAACCCGGCCCTCAAGGTCGGCAAGAACGAGATCGCCATCCATATCGACAATCCCGAGGAATCATCCCGCTGGTATCCCGGCGGCGGCATCTACCGCAATGTCTGGCTCACGAAGACGAACAAGACCTCCGTCGCCCACTGGGGCACGTACGTCACGACCGAAATCGGCCCGGTGAACCGCATCCTGAACCAGGCCGACGCCACGGTCACCCTCCGCGTCACCCTCAAGCACGCGGGCGAGGAGACGGTGGGCATGGTCCGGACGCGGATCATCCGCCAGGACCGCATCAAGCGCGACGGGGAGGAAATGGTCATCGACCGCATCCTCGCCGAAACCCGCAGCATCGAACGGGTCGAGGACGGGAAGACCGTCCTGCAGACCTTCGACCTCCCGGGCGCCCGCCTCTGGACCCCGGACAGCCCGACGATGTACGTCGCCCGCACCACCGTGGAAACCCCCGACGAGGTGCTGGACACCTATGAGACGCCTTTCGGCGTCCGCCAGGCGGAATGGAAGGCCGACGGCTTCTACCTCAACGGCGACAAGACCTTCCTGAAGGGCGTGTGCCTGCACCACGACGCGGGCGCGCTCGGCGCCGTATGGAACGACGACGCCTGGGTCCGCCGCCTCGAAATGCTCAAGGAGATGGGCTGCAACGCCATCCGCACCTCCCACAATCCTCCGGCGCCGGAATTCCTGGACCTGTGCGACCGGATGGGCTTCCTGGTGATGGACGAGCTCACGGACACCTGGACGGTGCCCAAGAAGCCGCATGGCTATGCGGAGCTCTTCGACGAGTGGGCGGAAAAGGACCTCGTGGCCCTGATCCACCGCGACCGGAACCATCCCTCCGTGGTCCTCTGGTCCATCGGCAACGAATGCGGCGAGCAAGGCGACAGCACCAAGTGGTGGATCCCGCGGATGCTCACGGACATCTGCCACCGCGAGGACCCGACACGGCCCTCCTCCGCCGGCAACGACAACCCCTGGGCCGCCAGCCAGGGTTATGCGGGCACCATCGACGTCTATGGCTTCAACTACAAGCCGCATCAATACGCGCAGTTCGTGAAGGACCACCCCGGCCAGCCGGTGTTCGGCTCGGAAACGGCCTCCTGCATCTCCACGCGCGGGTATTACCGCTTCCCGGTGGAGCAGGAAAAGGGCAAGGGATGGTCGATGGACGCGCCTTTCCAGGTGAGTTCCTACGACTTGTACGCCCCCGGATGGGCCTCCAAGCCCGACTATGAGTGGCAGTTCGAGGACGTCGTGCCCGAGTGCGCCGGCGAGTTCGTCTGGACCGGCTACGACTACCTGGGCGAGCCCACGCCCTTCAACATGGACCCGTCCGTACTGACGAACTTCCACACCGAGGAAGAGCGCGAGGCCTTCAAGAAGATGGTCGCGGGCTGGGGCCAGACCATCGCCGACGTCCCCCTCCCCTCCCGGAGCTCGTACTTCGGCATCATCGACCTGGCCGGCTTCCCGAAGGACCGCTACTGGCTGTACCAGGCCCGCTGGCGCCCGGAACTGCCGATGGTCCATCTCCTTCCGCACTGGACCTGGCCCGGCCGTGAAGGGGAAGTGACCCCGGTCCATGTGTACACCTCCGGCGACGAGGCGGAACTCTTCGTGAACGGCAAGTCCATGGGCCGGAAGGCCAAGGAAGGCTACCGCATCGTCTGGGACGAGGTCGTCTATCAGCCGGGCTCCTTGAAGGTGGTCGCCTACAAGGACGGCGCGCCGTGGGCGGAAGCCGAGACCGTCACGGCCGGAAAGGCCGCGCAGACGGCCCTCTCGGTCGATTTCGCCGGCGACGACCTGACCTTCGTCACCGCCAGCATCCAGGACAAGGCCGGCGTCGTGGTCCCGGATGCGGACAACCTGCTCGAATTCAAGGTGAAGGGCCCGGGCGCGCTGGTCGCGACCGATGCCGGCGACCCCACCTGCCACACGCCCTTCCACAGCCCGGAGATCCAGGCCTTCCACGGCCTCTGCTCCGCCATCGTCCGGCGGACGGGGCCCGGTGAAATCACCGTTTCCGTGTCCGCCAAGGGCATCGACTCCTCGAAAATCATCCTGCCATGAAGAAAATACTCACCATCCTCGCCCTCGCATTGACCCTTTCCGCGGCCGCCCAGCAGCCCCGGAAGCCCCAGGCCCCCAAGAAGGTCACGAAGGCCAATTATGAACTCGCCTCCCGCTTCTCCCAGAAGCGCGTGGGCCAGCTGGTGTACTCCACCCGGATCACCCCGAACTGGTTCGCGGAAAGCGACCGCTTCTGGTACAGCTGGAAGACCGCCCAGGGCACGAAGTACTACCTCGTGGACCCGGCCACGGGCAAGAAGTCCGAGATCTTCGACATGGACAAGTTGGCCATGCAGATCACCGAGATCACGCGCGACCCGTACGACGCCCAGCACCTCCCGCTGTCGCTGACGCTCAAGGAAGACAAGTACTTCCAGTTCGACATCACGTCCAAGACCGAGAAGAAGGACACGTCGGCGAAGAAGAAAGGCAAGACCGAGTACGTCAAGTACCGGTTCTACTATGACATCGCCACGAAGAAGCTCACCTGGGACACCGACGAGCACCCGCGGAAGTATCCCACCTGGGCCAACGTCTCCCCCGACGGCACGAAAGGCGTGTACGTGAAGAACCACAACCTGTACCTGATGGACTCCACCTCGCTCCGCAAGGCGGCGAAGGACGAGAAGGACAGCACGATCGTGGAAATCGCCCTGACGAAGGACGGCACGGCCGACTTCTCCTGGAACGGGAACAGCTACACCGGCGACACGCAGAAGGACTCCACGAAACGGGGATCCGCGGCCATCTCCTGGTCGCCGGACGGGAAGAAGTTCGCCATCGTCCGCTGGGACATGTCCAAGATCAAGCCCCTCTGGGTGATCAACTCCGTCACCGAGCCGCGCCCCACGCTGGAAACCTACAAGTACCAGATGCCGGGCGAGCCGGGCCCCGTCCCGTACCTGTATGTGATGGACACCGAGGGGAACAGGCAGGCCGTGAAGATCATCGCCTTCAAGGATCAGGACTTCAACATCCTGGACGCCCCGCGGACGCAGAAGGACGCCTACAAGGAGTTCCGCGGCAGCAAATGGATGGGCGATGAGAAGCACTTCTGGGTCACGCGTCTGAGCCGCGACCTCAAGCGGCTGGACCTGTGCCGCGTGGACGTGGGCGCCGACAGCACGAAGACCGTCGTCACCGAGCGGATGAACACCTACGTGGAGTCCCGCAGCCCGCGTTTCCTGCCTGACGGCAGCTTCGTCTGGTGGTCCGAGCGCAACGGCTGGGCGAACCTCTACCTCTACGGGCCTGACGGCACGCTCAAGCGCAACCTCACCGAGGGCGCCTTCCACGTGGAAGACGTCCTGGCGGTGGGCGACGGGTACGTCCTCGTGTCGGCCTGCGGCGTGAACAAGACGGAGAACCCCTACCAGATGCACACCTTCCGCGTCCCGCTCGCGGGCGGCGCGATGCAGCAGCTGGACATGGACGACATGGATGTGAAGGCCGTGGCCCCGGACGATGCCAAGTACTTCATCGCCAATTACTCCCGCGTGGACTGCAAGCCGGCGTCGGCCCTCATCTCGGCCCTCGGCAAGCGCACCGAACTGGAAGAGGCCGACTTCAGCCAGCTCCTCGCGGCGGGCTACAAGTTCCCGGAGCGCTTCGTGGTGAAGGCGGCCGACGGGATCACGGACCTCCACGGCGCCATCTACAAGCCCTTCGACTTCGACTCCACGAAGGTCTATGCCCTCGCGGACTACGTGTATCCCGGCCCGCAGGTGGAGGCGAACAACGTCTCCTGGTCCAGCGGCATGACCCGCATCGACCGGCTCGCCCAGATCGGGATGATCGTCATCACCGTGGGCAACCGCGGCGGCCACCCGAACCGCTCCAAGTGGTACCACAACTACGGCTACGGCAACCTGCGCGACTACGGCCTCGAGGACCAGAAGTACGCCATCCAGCAGCTCGGGATGCGGCACAAGTACATCGACCTGGACCGCGTGGGCATCCACGGCCATTCCGGCGGCGGCTTCATGTCCACGGCGGCCCTCCTCCAGTACAACGACTTCTTCAAGGTAGCCGTCTCCTGCGCCGGCAACCACGACAACCGCATCTACAACCGCTGGTGGAGCGAGCAGCACCACGGCATCGCCGAGAAGATCGAGAAGAGCGACACCACCTTCGTGTACAAGATCGAGACGAACCCTCAGATCGCCGCGCGCCTGAAGGGCCACCTGATGCTGGTCCACGGCGACACGGACAACAACGTGAACCCGGCGAACTCCATCCGCGTGGCGAACGCCCTGATCCGGGCGAACAAGCGCTTCGAGTACGTGATCATGCCGGGCCAGCGCCACGGCTTCGGCGACATGAACGAGTGGTTCTTCTGGAAGATGGCGGACCACTACTCCCGCTGGCTGATGGGGGACAAGACCCCGCGGCCCGTCGATATCGGTGAAATGAACAACGACTGACGATATGAAACGCTTCTTACCCTGCGCGGCGGCCCTCCTTCTCGTGGCCGGCTGCAACCTGAGGACCACCACCTACTCCGACGAGCAGGCGATTCCCCTCGGCGAAGGACAGACGGACTCCCTGCTCCAGACCATCTCCATCGAGTATCCCGTGAAGGGCGCCCAGGAGGAGGTCCTGGCCAAGATCGAAAGGGGCATCCTGACCACCGCCTTCGACCTGGAGGAGCTCCCGGGCTCCGTGGAGGAGACCGCCCTCCGCTACGAGGACAACCTCAAGGACGAGTATTTCAACGAGAATGAAGGCAAGGACGGAATCTCCGGTGCACGGACCTGGGAGGACCATGTGAACGGGTATTTCTCCGGCCGCTACAAGCAGTTCCTGTCCTACATGGTGGAGATCTACAGCGACCGCGGCGGCGTCCACGGCTACAGCACGATGACTCCCCTGGTGTTCGACCGGAAAACCGGCGACATCGTCCCGGAAGAGGCCTTCTTCGCCGACGGCTACCGCGAGCCGGTCGCCGCGCTGATCCGGGCGCACCTCCCGGAGGCCCTGGAAGGCGACGAGGAGGCCCTTGCGGCCGTCTCCGATCCCAATACTGTGGGCCCGAACGGGGTTTATGAGGTCACGAAAGACGGCGTCACCTGGTACTACTTGCCCTACGACATCGCGCCCTTCTCCGTGGGCGTGATCTCCGTCTCCGTCCCCTGGAAGGAACTGAAACCCTACGTCCGGTAATGGCGGCCGACTGTCTGCAGGGTGCAAGCCTCCGGTTCGTCGGCCTGCACTATGAAACGAGCCTGTACGAGTTGCACGGCCCGCAGTTCACCAACCGGTACTACATCCTGAGCGGGGCGGGGACCCGGCAGCTGATGGCTTTCCCGGAAGTCGTCGGCTTCGACTCCTACCAGGCCATGCTGCCCGCCACCGTCGCCGCCCTCCGCCTCCTGTTCCCCGGCGCGGGCGGCGACGTCGATATCCTGACCATCCTCCGTGGCGGCCTGAACTACCCGGTGGAGGAGGCGTGCGCCCGCAACGGCATCCGCGTGCGGGACATCCACTTCGTCTCCTGCGAGCGCATCATCGAGAACCACATCATCACCGGGCTGGACATCAAGTACGAGAAGATCCGCGTCGCCAAGGACCGCGTCCTGGTCATCGGCGACATCATCGCGACGGGCGACACCCTCCGGCTGTGCCTGTCGCAGGTGGTGGACCGCTTCCGCCGCCGCGGCGGCAGCATCCGCAAGATCATCTTCTTCACCATCGGCGGCACCCGCGCCATCACCCTGATGGAGAAGATGGCCGAGGACATCCGCGCCGTCTTCCCGGCGTTCGAGGGCTTCGAATGCTTCTTCTACGAGGGCGTGTTCACGGTCTATGAGAACCCGGGCGCCTCGGGCATCAACGTGCCGGACATCGACTTCGGCTGGAAGGGCGGCTGCGTCTCGCCGGAATTCCGCCGCTTCGTGCTGGGCCACCCCTATTCCCTGCTCGAGAAGTGCATCATCTACGACGGCGGCGCGCGCCGGTATGAGATCCCGGTCCATTTCCACGAGGCGCTGGAGTACTGGGAAGGCATCTGGGGCCGGGCCGCGCAGATCGACCCGGTCGCCTTCGTCGCGGAAAAACTGGGCTACGACCACCCGCTCTCCTACGAGGAGTGGCTGGAAGTCAATCATTTCACGGAGCTCCCGGAAACCGGCCTCCTGGACCTTTGGAACGAGGAAATGGCGCTCCTGGAGAACGCCGCCGCCCTCTCGCTGGAAGCCATCGCCCTCCAGCGCGTCAACGCCATCAACGCAATCCTGAAGCAATATGAGTAACAAGAAGATCACCGATGTCGACTACACGACGTCGCCGGTCGATGCGGCCGGACGCAAGAGCAACCTGAGCATGTTCATGGTGATGCTCGGATTCACCTTCTTCTCCGCCAGCATGTGGGTGGGCCAGCAGCTGGCCGCCGGCCTGGACTGGTGGGGCTTCGTCTGGGCCCTCATCCTGGGCGGCATCATCCTCGCGGCCTACACGGGCACCCTGGGCTGGATCGGCGCGGAAAGCGGCCTGTCGCTGGACATGCTCGCCCGCCGGAGCTTCGGCACCAAGGGCAGCTGGCTCCCCAGCGCGATGATCAGCTTCACGCAGACCGGCTGGTTCGGCGTGGGCCTCGCGATGTTCGCCATCCCCGTGGCGAAGGAGCTCATGGGCCTGGAGGTGACGCCCGATTCGATGCCCTGGCAGGGATATCTGCTCGTCGCCATCGCCGGCATCCTGATGACCGCCAGCGCCTATTTCGGCATCAAGAGCCTGACGATCATCAGCTACATCGCCGTCCCGGCCGTCGCCATCCTGGGCACCGTCGCGATGATCATGGCTGTCCGTCACGGTGACGCCGGCCTGATCGAGCAGTTCGCGAAGGGCTCGAAGGACCTCGGCATCATCGCGGGCGCAGGCCTCGTCGTCGGTAGTTTCGTCTCGGGCGGCACGGCCACACCGAACTTCACCCGCTTTGCCAAGAGCGGCAAGGTGGGCCTGTGGATCACCGTCGTGGCCTTCTTCATCGGCAACTCGCTGATGTTCCTCTTCGGCGCCGTGTCCAGCATCTATGTGGGCGGCAACGACATCTTCGAGGTCATGCTGAACCTCAACCTGTTCTACCTCGCCGTCCTCGTCCTGGGCCTGAACATCTGGACCACCAACGACAACGCCCTGTACACCGCGGGCCTCGGCCTGTCGAACATCTTCGGCCTGTCGAAGAAGACCTGGGTCATCATCTCGGGCATCATCGGCACCGTCGCTGCCGTGTGGCTGTACTGGAACTTCTGCGACTGGCTGAACGTGCTGAACTGCACCCTGCCGCCGGTGGGCATCATCCTCATCCTCCACTATTTCTGCAACCGCGGGAAGGAGGTCAAGGAACCCGTCGTGGACTGGAGCGCGGTCATCGGCGTGATCGCCGGCGCCGTGGTCGCGAACCTCGTGCACTGGGGCTTCGCCTCCATCAACGGCATGGTCGTCGCCGCCTGCTGCTGGGGCCTCGGCCAGCTGATCTTCAAGCGCAAGTAACTGCCCGCGCGTATGGTTACCGAATGGATTATCACGGAAATCGACGGCAAGATCGCGTCCATCGCCGCCGATTACCGGCATTTCGCCGAGATTGCGGCGAAAGTGGCCCAGCTTCCCCCGACTAGCGTCGATGTCATCACGACCCAGAAAGTCTCGACGGACGAACTGATCGCGATGGCGGGAACGCTCACATGGGAGGATTTCCGCCTGTTCGGCACCAAGTTCCAGCTCGGCGTGTGGAAGACGCTCTTCGAACTGGAGCCCCGCCTGTACAGCTACTCCGAGTTCGCCGCCCTCTGCGGCAACCCGCAGGGCGTCCGTTCCGTCGCGCACGCCGTCGCCATCAACCCCGTCGCCTATATCTTCCCCTGCCACCTGATCATCCCGAAAGAGTCGATGGACAAGGCGCGCGACATCCGCGCCGTCGCCGAATCCACCCTCTTCAAGGGCAGCGACCTGTACCTCCTGGACAGCATCGACGTGGGGGAATACGCCTATGGGCCCGAAACCAAGCGGGAGCTCATCAAGCGCCATCTGAAGCGGTAAGGGATGGCCCTCCTGGAAGTCTGCTGCGGCAATCCGGAAAGTGTCGATGCCGCCGTGCTCGGAGGAGCGCGGCGCATCGAACTCTGCGCGGACCTCGAGGCCGACGGACTTACGCCGCCCACGGCCTGGATCCGGGATGCCAAGGCCCGCTACCCCGCCCTGACCGTCCACGTACTCGTCCGCCCGCGGGCGGGCGATTTCGTCTATTCGCCGGCGGAGGCCGATGCGATGGCCGCGCAGGTCGAAGAGGCCCTGGAGGCCGGCGCGGACGGGATTGTCATCGGCGCATTGACCCCGGATGGAGACGTGGACCTGCCGCTGATGGAACGGCTGGTTTCGCTTGTGGAGTCGTTTAATCTGGCTTCCGAACTGCTGCGCTCCGACCTCTGCCACGCGGCGAACGACAGCCATTTCTTCCCGGGCCCGGGACATCGGGTAAGCCTCACTTTCCACCGGGCCTTCGACCGGTGCCGCCGGCCGTTCGAGGCACTCGAGCAGATTATCGGCCTGGGGTGCGACCGCATCCTGACGTCCGGCCAGGCGGCGACGTCCGAGGCGGGGGCGGCGATGCTGCGGGAGCTGCGGCGGCGCGCCCGCGGAAGGATCGGGATCCTTCCCGGGGGCGGCGTCACGCCCGGCAACGCCGCGCGCATCCTCGCCGAGACCGGCTGCGCCGAAATCCACGCCTCCGCCTCGGTAACCCTCGCCGGGAAAAAGGTGACGGACGCGGGCCGGGTCGCCGAAATCGTGCAGGCGATAAACGGGTAAACGACATTTTTTCGCGTTTTAACGACGGATTCCCCGAAAATCCGTACCTTTGTGCTACCATGAAAGCGAAAGGCAAGATTTTCCGGACGAAGATGGAGACCTGGGTAGACCTCGGGGTCTGCCTGCTCCTGATTCCCTGTCTCGTGTCGGTGTTCCCGGTCGAGGAATGGATCCTCTGGCGGGCGTCGGACGTGATCGTCTATCTGATGTGGACCTATCTGTGCTGGTATCTGGGCCGGCACGCGATTCCGGCGCTGGCCGCCTCGGGCAAGTGGTGGACCGCGCTGGCGGTCGTGTTCATCGCCACGGTGCTCACCTATCTGATGAGCCTGAAGCAGGTGTCCTTCCCCCGCGAGATGATTGCGGACCGGCCGCCGCGGCTGTACATGTACCAGCAGGCGGTCTGGACCCTCTATATCTGTGCGATGGGCGCGGGCCTTGCCACCGGCTTCCTCGCCCTGAAGACCAAGCGCCTGGAGCAGGCGAAGGACGAGCGGACGGCGGCGCAGGCCGTGCAGTCCGCCGTGGAAGTCCTGGCCGCCCACGCCGTCGCCGGCGAGACGGTGACGGTGAAGGCGGACTACAAGGACGTCACGGTCCCGCTCGCAGCCATCCAGTACATCGAAGCGCGGAACAACTACGCCTGCCTGCACCTGGACCACCAGGAGGACGTCGTCTCCCAGATCACGATGAAAGCCCTGCTGGAGCTGCTTCCGGAAGGGAAATTCGTCCGCATCCACCGGTCCTACATCGTCCCGGTGCACCGCATCGAGAGCAAGAAGGCCACCTCCGTGAAACTCGTCGGCGTGGACACGCCCCTGCCGGTGGGCCGCGCCCATAAGGAGAACCTGAAATGAAGCCGAAAGAGAGTCCCGACGCCTCGTTCTACAACGGCGGCCGCAAGACGCACTGGGCCGTCGTCGCCTTCGCGATGATCGGCTCCTGCATGTCCGGCGTGACGTTCGTCTCCGTCCCGGGCATGGTGGGAACGAGCGGTTTCGGCTACCTGCAGATGTGCCTGGGCTTCTTCCTGGGCTACCTCGTGATCGCCTTCGTGCTCACGCCGCTGTATTTCAAGTTGAACGTCGTCTCCATCTACCAGTACCTGGAGAACCGGTTCGGCCTGGCCTCCTACAAGACGGGCGCCTGGTTCTTCTTCCTCTCCAAGATGCTGGGCGCATCGGTCCGGCTGTTCCTCGTCTGCCTGACCCTGCAGCTGCTCGTATTCACCCCTCTGGGCCTCCCCTTCTGGCTGAACGTGGTCTGCAACGTGGCCGTCTGCCTGGCGCTCACCTTCCGCCACGGCGTGAAATCCGTCATCGGCGTGGACGTCGTCCGGACGGCCTGCATGATCGTGGCGGTCGCCCTCGCGATCTTCTTCATCGGCCGGGACCTCGGCGGCATCCGGATCCACGAGCGGGTGTTCTTCTTCGACGACGTGAACCACCCGCAATACTTCTGGAAACAGCTCCTGGGCGGCCTCTTCACGGTCATCGCCATGACCGGCCTGGACCAGGACATGATGCAGCGGACGCTGGCCTGCAAGAACTACCGGGACTCGCAGAAGAACCTCGTCGTGAGCAGCCTCCTCCAGACGGTCGTCATCGCCGGCTTCCTGTGCCTCGGGTCGCTCCTGTACCAGTTCGCAGCCGCGCACGGCATCCCCGAAACCGGCGACAGCCTCTTCCCCGCCGTCGCCACCGGCGGCCTCCTGCCGGCCGTAGTGGGCGTCTTCTTCGTCGTCGGCCTCATGATCAGCGCCTACGGCGCGGGCGGCTCGGCCCTCACCTCCCTCACGACCTCCTTCACCGTGGACATCCTGGGCAAGGCCGACGAGGTCCAGGTCCGCAAGCGCGTCCACCTCGCGATGGCCGCCCTCATGGCCGTGACCATCGTCGTCTTCAACGCCCTCAACAGCACCAGCGCCATCGACGCCGTCTACAAGCTCGCCAGCTACACCTACGGCCCCATCCTGGGCCTCTTCGCCTTCGGCATCCTCACGAAAAAGCAGGTCAAGGACAAGTACGTGCCCCTCGTGGCGATCCTCGCCCCGGCCATCTGCCTCGTCCTCCAGCTCAACTCCGAACGCTGGTTCGGCGGCTACAAGTTCAGCTACGAACTCCTCCTCCTCAACGCCGCCCTCACCTTCCTCGGCCTCACCCTCCTCATCCGCCGGAACAAGTAATTGGACAAAGGAAAGGGGGAGGAAGGGAGTACCCTCCCGAAGGACTCCGCTTGAGCACCCCGCGCGCGGGGACCCCGCTCTGCGCTCCGGCCCCTCCCATTGTCTCCTGCGTCCCCGCCAGGCGGGAACTTGTATCCAACGGGCCCCTCCCCCTACCCGTGTCCGAGGGTGGACACGCCTTCGGGAGGGTACTCCCTTCCTCCTACAATCACAATCCGACCATCCTATATGGTTACTATTCGCGTACGTTTTGATGCGATGATGTTCGCGACCCTAAACCTTAGGTCTTTCTTTGCGTACGGTTCCAATGGTTTTTGTACGCAACGGGAATCGGTTTACCAAGATTAGACAACGCGGAACAGACATGTAGCGGTGGTGATGCTAAGGAACTAATATCCACACGAAGCCAATGCGTTTTTTATCTGTTCTCGCTCTCGGCTACCTCTCGTAGATAATCGCAAAAGCTTGACTCCCGATTTCTCTAGAATAGTATTCTTCAAAAGGTCCCTCCTGTGTTGTTCACTTCCCTCTTGGTGAAACGACATACCATCAACCTCAATAGCTAGCACAGGCAGACGAGTGACCTTATCATACAAAAGGAAATCCACCTTCGTCCAACTATTACCGGCATAAATGGCCTCCTCGTCAGTCAGTTTCGCACCTGCGGCAACTAGCAGCGTCAAAGGATACTGAAACAAGACGCCGAGACGATTCCACGGGTCTTCTGAGATCATCTCGGAAAGAAGGTCATTCATATAGTTCTCTGTTGCATACTGCGAGATCATTCGATGTTGATGAGATGCCGCATATGCTTTTCTTTCTTCAGCATACTGCGAATAGAGACGATCAAAAATGGACCGAATTCCGCTCTCGCGAACAGCGCCACCGCAATAGGTAATATAGCCAACAAGATCCTTTAGATTTCCTTCACCGAGATCGTTCCCTGTAATGATTAACACAAATCGCTTTTTCGCCCTGGAAACTGCGACGTTGACAAGATGTGGATCATCGATGAAATCATTCACCGAATTCGATACCGTCGAAAGAATGATGGCATCATTTTCCCGTCCTTGGAACTTGTGGACCGTCGCCACTTGAACATCATTGAATCCTGCGTCAACCAGCAATCGGTGGATAAGTACCACTTGATCCTTATAAGGAGTGATAATGCCGATGTCTTGGCAGTCTTTATGGATTTCTCTAACAGCCTCCACAACCTCTTCCCCCTGACGACGATTCTCAAAACCGAAAGCGTGGTTGCCGACAACCGATCTAACCACCGAAACCGAAGGCGCTCCGACATTTCTTTCGGTCATGACAAGCAACTCGCCTCCATAGAACTGACGGTTACAGAACCCGATTATGTCGGGGGCACAACGGTAATGCTCCCTCAAAAGAACCGTCGGTGTTGACGGAAACAAGGAAAGGACTGAGTCCAAAAAGCTATTCTCAACATAACTATATGCGCCCGGAAGGCCGCTACGCTGATGGGCGTTCCTGGCGAACGCGGCGTCCTCCTCGGTCACGACATTCGGCAATTGTCTTCTGTCGCCAACGATCACGGCTGAAAGCGCCGTGTTCAATGCAAGGGCGCCGGAAACAATATCTACCTGGGAAGCCTCGTCCATAATCAGGTAATCAAACGGAACTGCCTGATCTATGCAGGCAGTGGCCGAGAATGTCGTACTGGTAACGACCGGATACTCCTTGAGAAAGCCCTGTGCGTTCTTGAATAAAAGGTCTTCCGACGAAAAAACCCTCCTCCCGCCACCATTATAACGTTTATAAAGGACGCCCTTGAAAAATGCCAGGGAATCCTTCGTAAACGAATCATACGAAGGCTTAAAAGCGTCCGTCTCCCTTTGTAGACGATAGCACTCTGTTTCCGCTTCATAGTAATCAAGCCTTCTGGCAAGACGCTCCATTACATCCCTGTCCGGATTCTTGCCAAATCCATTAAGAAGGCACAAAAACTTCGTTATCAGCCCCAATGCCCCATTTCGCTCCCTTTCGGCATCCATCCTGACAAGGAGGGAGTATATCGATTTAGACGAGAGCCTCGTAATTCCTGGAGACTTCGGGCGCTTGACCGGCAAATCCTCTCCCGTCATAGACAACTGATGTCCCAGATCAGCCACGCGTTCTTTTAGGATGGCCAACCTTTCAAGGGATTCGAAATATGTCGGTAGTTTTGCCGAAACATAATGGAGGTTCTCCTTCATCCTGTGGAACTCTGCCTCCGTCACTTTCCAAGAAGACAACTCCGGCAAAAACCCAGTCTGGCTTTCCAGAAAGTCATGACGATTTGCAGATTTACCCAGCACAGCAACGAGAAACCCAAAACCGTATTCGGGTTTCGACAGTTTCTCGACCACATTCTCAACGGCCGAATTATTATTCGACACAACGAGGCATGTTTTTCCCCGTATAATGAGGTTAACCAGAAGGTTTAGAATTGTTTGTGTCTTCCCCGTTCCAGGAGGCCCTTCAATGACAGACAATCGATTTTGAAAAGCATTCCTAACTGCGTTATACTGACTCGCATTAAAGCCGAACGGAAATACTAACGAGGGGCATTCCGCCTGCAGGTTTTTAAAACCGCCAGGCTCGCAGTAATCATACAACAACGCCTTTCGGAAAACGAACCGATTGTTGTCATACTTGTCCCTAAGTGAGGCCGTCTTGCCATCCTCTCCGGTCATCGAACTAAGAACCGAGAGGGATTTGAGGTACTCGTATACCGGAACCGGACGCTTGTCTAGAAGCGACTCCTCTATCTCCATATCCTTCAAGTAGCCAAAAGAAAGGAAACCGGATTTGGATTCCGCACAAACGACATCCGGCACATACAGGTGAAGACGAACCGCTAGACAAAACTTTCCATTCTGATCCTTAAAGCGGAAGTTGCCGTCTATGGACTTCTTGAACGGCAAATGCTTCACGTCCTCTTGATTATAATTCCGGCAATAGTTTCCAGACCGCCCCCTAAACGTTACACATAAGACCGGATTTCCATAATACGTCGTCCCGCGGACAGCCACAACATTTGAATACAGCTTTCCCTTGACGATATACAATGATTCAGGAATACTCCTGATTTGTCCCTCTAACATATTGCTAAAATACGAAAACCGCGATAATTATACAACATTGCCCACAAAACGACTTCGCCCTCAAAGAACAGAATTTGGTAACCTCTTTCTCCTTGAAGAGCCGAGAGAGAATACATTTTTTTCATTGATCAATCTGAAAGAAACGACGCCCCCCTTTTTGTTTGGCCCCCTTTTGCGTACGACATAACGCTTTTTACTCAACCAGCCCTACTCCGAGAGCAGGACGGTGGTGTTCAGAGGGGAGGGTGGCGCGACGGCGGAATTCGGCTTTCAGCGCCAGCGAGCGGGAGGGAAGGCAGCGGTCCCGTGAGGGATGACGGCGTCTGTTTGAGCGCTAGTTAGGCCCGCTTGCGGGACTAACTGAGCGAGTTCGCCGTCAAGCGCCTTCCCGACCTGGGCGTAGCCGCTGAAAGACGCATGGAGCCGTCGCGCCACCCTCCCCTTACATCTCTCCTAATCGCCTAAGACAGAAAAAAGGACCGGCTCGAGGGAGCCGGTCCTTTGGTTCAAACCGAGAAGGATTTATTTCTTCTTGGGTTCGGCGGCCTTCTTGGAGGCACCCTTCATGGTGGCGTCGTACATGATCGGGGTACCGATCAGGATGGAGGCGTAGGTACCGATGAGGATACCGAGGCAGAGGGCCACGGCCAGACCGCGGATGGACTCACCGCCGAAGATCGCGATGGCGAGCATCGGGAGGAGGGTGGACACGGAAGTGTTCACGGTACGGGTGAGGGTGGCGTTCAGAGCCGTATTGACAGTCTCGCGGAAGTCGGCGTTCGGGTGCAGGCCCTTCTGCTCACGGATACGGTCAAAGATAACCACGTTATCGTTGATGGCGTAACCGATGATGGTCAGGATGGCCGCGATGAACGTCTGGTCCACATCCAGGTTGAACGGCAGGATTCCGTTGAACAGGGAGAAGAAGCCGATCACGATGAGGGCCGTGTGGGCGAGGGAGACCACGCCGCCGAGACCCCAGGTCCAGCCCTTGAACCGCCAGGCGATGTAGGCGAAGATCATGAGGAGGGCGAGGAACACGGCGATGAACGCGCTGCGGGTGATGTCGCGGGCGATGGTCGGACCCACCTTGTCGGAGGAGACGATACCGTTCGGGTTCTCCAGCGTGGAGGTGAACTGGTCGAGGGAAGTCTGCTCGGCATAGAAGCCCTTGAGGGCGTCGAAGAGCAGGCTCTCGATCTCGGCGTCGACGGCGGTGTCCTCGGACTTGTTCTTGTACTGGGTGGTGATCTTCATCTGGGCGTCGCCACCGAACTGCTTGACCTCGACGGAGTACTGGTCCTCGCCGGCGGCGGCAGCGGCGGCCTGGAAGGTGTTCTCCACGGCGGAACGGACATCCTCGGCCTTGACGCTCTGGTCGAAGCGGACGATGTAGGTGCGGCCACCGGTGAAGTCGACACCGTAGCTGAAGCCCTTGAACGCGATGCTGGCGATGCTGATGAGGATCAGGGCGCCGGAGATGATGTAGGAGTACTTCTTCAGGCCGATGAAGTCGACGTGCGTATTCTTCAGGAAGTTCCGGGTAAGCTTGTTGGACAGGCTCACGGTCTTGCCCTTGGCGATGCGGTCGTCGAAGATCAGGCGGGTGATGAAGATGGAGGTCAGCACGGAAGTGATGATACCGATGATGAGCGTCGTGGCGAAGCCCTGGACCGGACCGGAACCGAAGACGTAGAGGATGATACCGGTGAGGAGGGTGGTCACCTGGCCGTCGATGATGGCGGAGTAGGCATTCTTGTAACCGTCGATGACGGCCTTGGAGAAGCCCTTGCCCGCGGCCAGCTCTTCCTTGATACGCTCATAGATGATCACGTTCGCATCCACGGCCATACCCAGGGTCAGGATGAGACCGGCGATACCCGGGAGGGTAAGGACGGCGCCGAAGGAGACGAGGGTGCCGAAGAGCAGGAGAACGTTGCACAGCAGCGCGACGTCGGCGATGAGACCCGCACCCTGGTAGAAGAACACCATGTACAGGAGCACGAGGACGAAGGCGATCAGGAAGGAGATGAGACCGGCGCGGATGGAAGCGGAACCGAGGGACGGGCCCACGACCTGCTCCTGGATGATGGTGGCCGGAGCCGGGAGCTTACCGGACTTGAGGACGTTCGCAAGGTCCTCAGCCTCCTGCATGTCGAAGTTGCCGGTGATCTGGGAGCTGCCGCCGGTGATCTCGTTCAGGACGTTCGGGTAGGAATACACGAGGCCGTCGAGGACGATGGCGATCTGCTTGCCGATGTTGTCCTTGGTGAGGTGGGCCCAGGCGGAAGCGCCTTCGGCGTTCATCGTCATGGACACGTGCGGAGCGCCGCTGCCGCCGTTGCGGCCGCCGTCGAATTCGACGCTGGCGTCGGTCACGACACCGCCGTCGAGCGGGGCCTTGCCGTCACGGGAGGTAGCCTTGATGGCGACGAGCTCGTAGATGTTCGCGCCCTGGACATACTCGCTCGGCTTCACGGTCCAGAGACCGCGGAAGCCCTGCGGGAGGACATCCTCCGCCATGGCGAGGTACCGGTTCACCATCACGGTATCGACACCGTTGGCGAAGCCGATGCAGGCGTTGTTCATGCCGCTGGGCTGCAGGACGGAGAGGAGCGGGTTGGCGACGGCGGTGCTGTCGCCGAGGTTCGCGAGGATCTCCGCGACGCGGGAGTCGACGGCATAGAGGTTCACCTCGTTGGCGGTGAAGGTGGGCCAGAACTCGAGGGAGGCGGTACCCTGCAGGAGCTTGCGGACACGCTCAGGATCCTTGACGCCCGGGAGCTCGATGAGGATCTTGCCGCTGTTCTCGATGCGCTGGATGTTCGGCTGGGTGACGCCGAAACGGTCGATACGGTTGCGGAGCACGTTGAAGGAGTTGTCGATGGCGCTCTTCGCTTCGTTGCGGATGACCTCGATGACTTCCTTGTCGGTGGATTCCGGCTTCACCTTGTCGCGGAGCTCGTAGGTGCCGAAGATCTCGGCGAGCCGGCGGCCGTTCGCGGTCTCGGCCCAGGCGCTTTCGAACAGGCCGATGAAATCCTGGCTGGAGTTCACGTTGTTCTTCTTCGCCAGATCGAGCGCTTTCTGGAAGTCGGGATCGGTGCTGTTGCCGGCGAGGGCCTTCACGAGATCCTGGAGCTGGACCTGCAGCATGACGTTCATGCCGCCCTTGAGGTCGAGGCCGAGGTTGATCTCCTTCTCCTTGGCGGACTGGTAGGTGTATCCGAGATAAACCTTCTCAGCGCTGATGGAGTCGATGTAGGCACGGTTCCGGATGTTGGCCACCGAGTCCAGGACGAACTCGCGGACTTCGGCGGCGACGTTGTTCGCGTCAACGAACTGCTGGGCTCTTTCGGCGGCGACTTTGGCAGCTTTCTTCTCCTGGATGCGGGTGACCGCGGTGAAGGAGAGCTGCCAGAGGCTGGCCAAGGCAAGCAGGATGGCGAACAGTCTGATTAAGCCTTTGCTTTGCATTGTAGTACTTATTATAATATTAGTTTTTTTCCCATTAGGCCGTGCCCGCTCGGGCCGAACCAAGCAGACTTCGGCAAAATAAGGGCACAAAAATACGAATTTTTTCTGATATAAGAAGATTCTCGCAACTATTTCTTAATTTTGTGCTCGCAAAACGAACAATCTGTGGTGTTTAGAAGGGGTTTTTCCATCCTGCTGGTACTTCTCTCGGCGGCTTTCGGCCTCCGGGCGCAGACGGATTCTCTCCTCACGGAGGGCGACCGCCTGCACCGCCAGTACCGGTTCGAGGAAGCGATGGACCTGTACGCCCGCGCAGCGGCCCTGACGGCCGATGCGGACACCGTCCGGCTGCTCCGCGACCGCATGGACCGGTCCCAGAACGCCCTGAACATGACGGATTTCTGCGCCGATCCGGTGGTCATCGCCCGCGAGCGCTTCTCCCGCAAGGATTTCTTCCTGTTCTATCCCCTGAAGAACCAGACCTGGCGCCTGCCGCCGCACGCGCTGGACCCGTCCGACGACGGCATCCCGACCTACGCCCCGCGCGGCGGCCAGTCCCTCTGCTTCTCCGCGCCGGATGCCACCGGCTCCCGCAACCTGTACATGTCCTCGTCCGACGGCTCAGTCTGGTCCCATCCCGCCCTGATGGGCGAATCCCTGCTGTCCCCGGGCAACGAGGTGTTCCCGATGCTGTCGGAAGACGGGAAGGTCCTGACCTTCTCCTCGGACGGCCTCCACGGGATGGGCGGCTACGACCTGTACCGGTCCACCTGGAACGAGGAGACGGGCGCCTGGGGCGAACCCGTGAACCTGGGCTTCCCCTATTCTTCCCCGGGCGACGATTTCCTGCTCGTGGACTCCCCGGACGGGCGCTACACGCTCTTCGCCTCCAACCGGGACTGCGCCCCGGACAGTGTCTATATCTATGTGACGGAAAAACAGCCGGTGATCGCCCGGATGCCCATGCGCGACCCCGTGGCGCTCGCCCGGACGGCCGCCCTGTACCCGCTGGACGACCCTACGCGCCAGGACCACGGCTCCGCCGTCGCCGATGACGCCCCGGGCAACGACGACACCCGCCGCTACATGCAGATGACCGCCGAGGTCCGCGTCCTGCGCGACTCCATCTATCGGCACGAGCGGCAGCTGGACACCCTGCGGCTGCGGCTCACGACGGGAGTGGAGGACCGCACGGCCCTGACGTCGGCCATCGCCGACCGCGAGGCGGCCCTCGCGCCGCTCCGCCGCCGCCTCGAAGAGACCACCCGCGCCGTCCGGACCATCGAACAGTCCTTCCTCCAGCGCGGGGCGGTGACGGATTCCGACCGGGCCGACCGCGAATTCGTGGGCGCCCGCCGCAGCTACACTTTCTCGAAGAACGCGCCCGGCGCGAAGCTCAGCCTCAAGGTGGCCCCGGCGCCGCCGGCCGCCCCCGCCACCTTCCAGGTGGGGCCCGTCGGCCGCTTCGCCCAGGACACCTCCCTGCCGGAAGGCATCGTGTATCAGATTCAGTTGTTCACGTCGCCCCGCCACGCGACGCTGGACGAGATCAAGGGCCTGGACCCGGTGTATGAGCGCCTGACGAATGCCCTGCGCTACACCTACTCCGTGGGCGTGTTCCGCTCCTTCAACGAGGCCCTCCTGCAACTCAATCCCGTCCGCGCCCTCGGCTTCCCGGACGCGGAAATCACGGCCTGGCTGGACGGCAAGCCCGTCGCCGTGTCGCTCGCGCGGCGCAGCGAATAGCTGTCATTCCGGGCTTGACCCGGAATCTACTCGATTTCCTTGGCGATCCGCTCCAGCCCCACGTAATCCTCCAGGATCCACAGGACATACCGGATGTCCACGCACACGCACTTGTTGTAGTCCGGCGTGAAAGAGACGTCGGAGGCGAGGGATTCCTTGTTCCCGTCGAAGGCAAGGCCGATGACCTCGCCCCGGGCGTTCAGCACCGGGGAGCCGGAGTTGCCGCCCGTGATGTCGTTGTCCGTGAGGAAATTGACGGGGCCGTCATAGCGGTCCAGCGCCGCGACGAAGTCCGCCGGAAGGGCGTAATCGTACTGCGCCGGGTCGTATTTCTCGCGAAGGCCGCGCGGGGAAGAGTACCAGGAGGTATAGACCGCGTCCCAAGGCTCCAGAGAAGACACGACGCCGTAGGTCAGGCGCATCGTGGAGTTCGCATCCGGATACTGGACCAGGCCCTTCGCCTCGCGGTCGTGATACAGGGCCCGGGTATAGCGGTGCTGCAGGTCCGTCAGGTCGCCCGTGTGCTTCTCCCGCTCGTTGAAGGCCGTGATCTTGACCTCCGTGATGAAGTCCATGAGCTCCAGCGGATGGTCCCACAGGTGCTCCGCCATCGCCTTCCAGTCGCCGCCGAAGGCCTTCCGCAGGGAATCCTGCCGATGGCCGACGACCTCGGCCGGCAGATGGCCGAAATACTCTTCCAGCGAATAGGCGATGAGGTCTTTCTCCACGCGCGGATCCAGGGCGCCGATGTCCCGGCGGTAGATCTCGTCGCGGGCCTCGGGCGTCTTGGCGTTGGACATCCGGAGCATCGTGGGCGTGATGCGCATGCCGCGGACGATGGTCTCGCGGTAGTACGCCTTCTCGCGTTCGATGTCCTCGATGGCGGCGTACTCGTCGGCCAGGCCCTTCAGGATGTCCTGCGGCAGATCCTTCTCCTGGGCCCGCTTCTCGTCCACCACGCCGAAGCGCTTCACGCACTGCACTTCCCCTTCCTGCATCTCCTGCACGTTGGACAGGGAGAAGAACCAGTCGGAGTATTTGGCGCGGATGGCGGGATCGGCGTCCATCCATTTCCGGACGATCTCCATCTGGTTGCCGCGAAGCCGGTTCGTCACCGGGCGCTCCACCCGCGTGAGGTAATCGACCTTGTAGGAGCTGCTGTAGCGGTCCGTGCGGCCGGGATAGCCGATGACCATCGCATAGTCCCCTTCCCGATAGCCGGCCCGCGAGATGCGCAGGTGCCAGGGGGAATGGAGCGGCTCGCCGTGGTCATAGATCCGGTACAGGGCGAAATCGCCCTTGTGCTGCGGCCATTCCCAGTTGTCCTCGTCGCCGCCGAAGGCCGCGATGGACACCGGCGGGGCGCCTACCAGGCGGATGTCCTTGTAGGTGGTGTAGAGGGCCAGGTAGTATTTCTCCCCCGCCCACATCGAGTTCAGCGAGGCCTCCAGGCCGGTCCGGGCCGCGTAGCGGCGCTCCAGGATGGAGGTGAGCTTCCGCGAGCCGAAGCGCTCGCCCCGGGCGGTCAGCGAATCCGACACGGCCGCCACCTCGTCCGTCACGTCCAGCACCCGCTTCAGGAAGTACACTTCCTTCCCCTGGAGCGGAATCTCGTCCTGGCGATAAAACGCCCAGTAGCCGTCCTCCAGGTAGTTTTTCTCCGGGGTGGACAGGTCGAACAGGTCGCTGTAGGCGCAGTGGTGGTTGGTGATGAGGAGCCCCTCGTCGGAAATCACGCTGGCGGTGCAGTAGAAGCCGAGCGACACGACGGCGTCGGCGACCGTGGTCCCGGGCGCGTCTGCGTTGTAGATCTCTCCGGCGGAGAGCTGCAGCCCCCGCTCCTGCATCTTCTTTTCCAGCGCCTGGTTCAGGGCGTGGATCATCCACATCCCTTCATCGGCAAAGGACGCCACCGGCAGGAGCGCCAGGGCGGCCAGGAGCATGAATCGTTTCATCAGTTGACGTTTCTCACGCAACGGACCGGGGCGGCGATGCGGTAGCTGACCTTGGTGCCGTTGCAGGTGTACAGGTCCTCGGAAGCCTTGTTGGTCATCGGCATCAGGCCGTAGAACTGGAGGTTCTTCACGCCGGAGGCTTCGTCGCCGCTGGTGTTGTAGGTGACGCCGGCATAGGTGGAACCGCAGAACATTCCGGAGGAGAGGCGGTCCTTATAGGCGGACAAAAAGCCCATGAAGGAGCCGCTGGTCTTGGTATTGTCCTGGATGGAAACGGCACCCACCGCCTCCATGTTGAAGCCGTCCGCGTTCAGCAGCTTGATCAAACCATCCCCGTTGCTATAATACGGAGCGTCGGCATTCGTCGTCTCGCCGGCGCACTTGCCGACCAGGCCCTTGATGTCCTGCAGCGTCGGAATGTGCCAGCCCTTCGGGCAGATGCCCTGCGCGGCTTCCAGTTTCTGCGCGTCCGCGACGGACATGAGGTCGCCGACCTTCAGGCCCAGGGCGACCTCGGCCTGGTACAGGTAGCCGTTCCTGGTCACGACCGCCGGGTCCGTGGTGAATTCGGCCGCGGTCTGGCCCGCATTGACCTGGATCGGCGCGAAGATGCCCGCGGTGACGGCCGTGAGGTCGGTGGCCGGGGTGCAGCCTTCCGGCAGATAGGCCAGGTTCTGGGCCATCCACCACTTGCCGTCCTTCATCTTGACCACGTTGTACTTGACGCCGTCATAGGTGAAATAGCCTTCCTCGAGGTTCTCCGTGAAGGAAGTGCCGCCACCGCCGATTTCGCCGCCGTCGTTCCAGTTCTCGATCTCGCCCGCGAGGACGACCTTGATCTCCTCCTTGTTCACGACCATCGACAGGCTGTACTGCTTGCCGGGCTCCAGGGAGACCTCAGTGAGCTGCTGCGTCAGCGTCTTGCCGCCCGCGGTCACCTTCACGACCGGCTTCACGGTCTGGGCGGGGACGATGAGATAGTACTTGTCATCCTTGAAGAAAGGCGTCAGCGGCTGCCATTTCGCGCCGTCGACGACGGTCGCCGTCAGGTCCGCGGCGATGTGGGCCTGAGGGACGAACTCCTCGAACACGATACTTTCGATGTCGGCGCCGGTATTGTTCTTCACCGTGGTGACCAGGCGGCTCAGCCGGTGCTTGAACACCACCGGGACCGCATTGGCGCTCGGAAGGACGTTCTCCTTGACGGCCGAAACGAAGTCGGAAGCGGCCGTTCCCTTGGACTGGTCGTGCTGGACCGTGAACGACGTGGGAAGCCCATCGCCTTCCTTGTACGGATAATAGGCCTTGAGGGTGCTCGTCACCTCGCCTTCCTCATACCAGTTGAGGTCGCCGGAGAAGGCGGTTCCGTCGTAGGCCAGCTTCACGTTGGCGGCATAGTCGCCGGACGGCTTGGCGACGGACAGGCCGATCGCGTCGCCGCTCTCGAAATTCGTCTCGGTCACGCGGGTGATCACGGGCTCCACGCGGAGCTTGTACTGGGAAAAATCGACCGGCGGGGTGTCCGGCTTCGAATTCTTGTTGCAGGCGGCCAGGGCCAGCAGGGCCGCGGCGGCCATCCAGAAAGCATTCTTCATGGTATCTACTTGTTAAGATTGTCAAAAATGATAGCCGACCCGGAGGGTCGCGGTTTCCCGGTTCTTACCGCCCAGATGGACCATCTTGAAGGCGTGCGTCAGGTCGCCGCAAAGCTGGATGGAAAGTCCCTCCAGGAAGGCGGCCCGGTAGGTGACGGTTCCGCCGCCTCCCACGCGGGGAAGCATACGGTAATCCATGTTCCGCGCCCAGTCTTCCGCCAGCCGGACGGACTCGTCGTTCGGTCCGTACGTATGACCGCTGTCCATCCATCTTCCGCCGCCGCCCGAGACGCGGACGTCCAGGTCGACCCGCCCGAAGGCCAGGGAGGCATAGGCCGTCGCCATGCCGCCGAGCATCCGCGTCTTGTCCTGGGTGGAGACGAAACCGCGGTGGTCCCACAGGTTCCCGTCCAGGTCGATGCCGACGCGCTTCAGGACGCCCTCGTGGGGACGGAGCGCGAAACCGAACGTCGCATTCCGCGTCACGCGGTTCGACCGCGTGGTATAACCGCCTTCGTTGGCTTCCCGCAGTTGGTCCCGGTCGCGCTGATAGGCCACACGGTAAATCTGATCGATCTCAAAGCCCTCGCGTTCCGCCTCGAAGAAGCCTTTCAGGGTGCTGCCGGGAAATTTGAACCGGCTGTAATCCGAGCCTCCCGCCCGACCGCGCTTCCAGGTAATCCCGAACCCGCCCGAAACGCCGGGACTGAGATACCGCTCGTAGAAACCGTGGGTGAGTTCCATGACGGGGAAAAGGTCCAGACCGGGCTCGTACAGGCCGTAGCGCATGCCCTCGTCCAGGAAGACCGGCGTAACGCCTTCTCCGGGCTGGCCCATCTTCACACGCTCCGTCCGAAGGCGGACGAGGTAAGACGAGACAAAGCAGGCATCGTCGTCCACCACGAAAGTGAGCGTGGGCTCGAACTGCGCATCCAGGCCGAAGGTCGTCGGGCGGAGCGCCACCTTCTTCGTCTCGTTGGCTGCCTGGACGGAAGCCTTGAAACCGGCCGCCCACAGGTCCGAGAGGTCGCTCAGCAGGCCGATCTCCACCCGGCCGGTCTGCCGGGAGGTCATCCCTGCCGCCTGGTCCACCAGGTCCAGCGGGAAGTACTCCGGTTCCAGGAACAAGGAGGACGAACCGGCGTGTTTGCCCATGGTCTGCCCCAGGGAGATGGCTCCCGTCCAGGAGGTATGGATCCCGTGGCGGGCGACGCTCGCATCCGCGCCGGCCGACCATTGGAACACGGCGGCCTGCGTCGGCTTGAAGCGTCCTTCCTCCACCCCGCCCCAGAGGGCGATGTCATTCTCGGGGGGCAAGTCTTTTTTCATGCGGAGCTGACCCGTGTCCTGGCCCTTTGCGAGGGCCGGGGGAAGCAGGAAGAGCAAGATTCCTACGAATCTGAGAAGTCTTTTCATGGCTTATAAAGCGTTATCTGTCAAAAGTCATAACCGATCCGCATCGTCGAGCTCCAGCGGTCGGCCCCCGGGAGGAGGTCGATGCCGAAGCCGTGGAGCCAGGTTCCCTCCGCCTGGAGGGAAAGGCCCTGGACGGACCGCAGGTGATAGGTCATAGTCAACCCCGCGCCGGCCTTCGTCGTGGAGAAATACTCCATCTTCCGCAGCCAGTCGGGGGTCAGGCGGAAGGGGACGGAGTCGACCGCGTCCGTGCCGCCGGTCAGGCCCCGGTCCTTCCAGGCGCCGGCGCCGCCGTTCACCCGCAGGTTCAGGTCCACGGGGCCGAAGCCGAAGGCCGCGACGAGGGTGGCCATACCGTTGTAGCGCTGCGTCTGGTCCTCGTAAGGATACATCAGGTAGGATTTCTCCTCCCACAGACCGCCGTGCAAGACGGCCTGCAGGCGCTTGAGAGGCCCGTTTCGGAACCGGACGGCATAGGTCAGGTCCACGCTCGCCCAGGCCCGGTCGGAAACGGCGTTCCAGGCATATACGGCCGGCGTCGTGATGCCGCCCGCGCTGACCTTGTCCAGCACGGATTCCTCCAGCTGGTCGTTCTGCAGGTCCAAGTCCACCCGGAGGGAATGTCCGCCCTGGAATCGACCTTCCAGGAAGACCTTCCAGGAAAAGCCCGGATACCGGAACCAGTCGTATCCCTTCTCGCCCACGGAGCCGTGCTTCCACAGCACGCTCATTCCGGTCGAGAACAAGGGCGCTTCCATGGCGTAGGCGAATCCGTGGGAGAATTCCTTCACGGGAAACACCCCCACGCCGGCCTCGTCCAGGTGGATGCCGTCGCCGTCCCACACCTGGTAGGTGCCATACCGCATCCCTTTGTCCAGGAACGCGAAATAGGACTGGTCCGTCGCGGCGCCTACCTGCTCGGCGTCAATCGTTTCCGTCCGCTTGCGGAAGATGTAGGCGGCGGAGAGCCCGATGCCATTGTCCCCGATGACAGCGAAGGTGGGCTCCACCTCCAGGTCCATCCCGTAGGTCGTATGGCGGATATCCTTGCGCTTGGCGTAGTTGGCGGCGGTATAATCGGCCTTGACACCGAAAGCGAACTCCTCCGCGAACGTGGTGGCGAAGCCGCCGCCGAGCTTGTAGGTCTGGCGCGTCTTGTCGCCGGGGGTGAATTCGAGCACATCGACCGGGAAGTAACCCGGTTCCAGGAACATCGACGTGAGCTGCTCTTTCCCGTCGACCTGCTCGAAGGAGAAGGAGCCCGTGAAGGAGGTGGTTTCCCCGTGACGGGTACCCTGCGCCGAGGCGCCGGCTTTCCAGAGCGAGGCCGGGGCGAAAGCGGGATGGTAGCCGCCCGCCTCGTAGCCGCCGTACATGCCGGCCTTGCCCCGGCTGCCCGTCACCGGGTCCAGCCGCAGCAGGCCGATGTCCTGGCCCTGAAGGGCCAGCGGCACCAGCAGCAGGCTAAGGATGCAGGCTCTGTATCTCGCTCTCATAGAAGTCATTGCTTGAATTGTTCGTGTCCACGAGGACTTCGTACCCGTTCTCCGCCGAGACCTTCTCGTCCACCTTCCGGCGGAGGGTGTGCCCCTTGAAGATATCGCTCTGGAGGACGAATCCCGCATCGGCGGCCGGGGCGACCCGCTTCCCGTTGCTGGAGGACCGGCCGTCGAACACCTCCACCGCGTCCACGATCCACTCGTACGGGACCACGACCACGCGGTCCGCGCTGTTGCCGGGCGTGACCCGGACCACATCGGGCTGCAGGACGTATTCCCCGGCCGGCATCGGCGTCCGGAACAGGACGACCGTGGGCGAGGAGATGGAGAAGGTGTTGGCGTTGGACTGGCCGGTCTTGATGACCACCTGCGCATAGCGTTCGGGCTTCACCTGGTCCCCCGGCGCCGGATGGTAGGTCGGGTTCGGGAAATAGGTGGGATTGTAGCAGGCGAACAGGTCCGGCCGGTTCAGGTTCACGGACAGGGGGTACTGGAGGGTATGGTCGATGGCGCCGCGGAGGGCCACGACGGCATCGGCGCCCGGGGCCAGCGGGAAGTCCTTCCCGCTTCCGGGCAGCTGCCAGACCACGGTCACGACCGGCGCGAAATCCGGGAAGACGGTCTCCCCCGTCACCGGGTCGCGCTCCGTCCAGTTGTTGACCGAAGTGCTGTTGTACGGCGACAGGGTGCCGAAACAGAGGCTGTCCAGGTACGCCGTCTCGAAGTCGTTGTTGTGGATGATGAAGTACTGGTCGCTCTGGTAGGTGCCTTCCTGCGGGGCCTTGCTGCAGCCGCCGCAGTAGATTTCCTTGACCACGAGGCCGCCGGCCGTGGAATGCGACAGCTGGAGGTCCACGATGCGCCGTTCCGTGACCACCACCTTGTCCGCCGCGCCGTTGAACAGGTCCTTCCCGGCGCGGTCGCTGCAGGTGATGCGGTAGATGCCCGGGGGGACCGAGATTTCCGCCAGGCCGCGGCGGTCCGTCCTGGCGACATAGACGGTGCCGGAGGAGATCTCTTCGATGCGGATGACCGCGCCCTCGTGCACCGCGTGCGCATAGCCGGCCGGATAGACGGCATTCACCGACAGCAGCTGCAAGGCGTCCGGCCAGGGACTCTTGTAGTCCTCGACGCAGGCCGCCACGAGCAAGGCCAATCCTATGAGAAAGAACCGTTTCATAGCTTGATCCGGCAGGTAAGTCCGTAGTAGAAGGCCGGCGTGAAGATCGCGCTGACGCCGGTGGCCCAGCTCTTCCGGTACGGACGGGCGTTCGTGAAATTGTTGGCGAAGAAGGACAGGGACACGTGGTCGCCGATTTCCTTCGTGAGGCTCAGGTTCGCGCTCAGGTACGGGTCATAGCCGTCCCTGGCGAACGTGTAGATGTTCCCGGAGCGGAGGATGAGCCGCTGGAGGGCCGGGTCACCGGCCGATGCGTCCGTCCAGGCGTGCCGCGCGCCGTCCAGGTCGATGTAAGCGACCGGATAGACGGCCGTGTAGCTGTTGCCGGCGTAGATGTCGCCGCCGGTGGGCGCAAGGCTGTTTCCGGAGACGGTGAACGCGTGGGTGGAGACGTTCCGCGCGTTGCGCAGAAGCGTGGCTTCCACGCGGCAGGTGACGATGAGCCGGACTTCCGGGATGTGGGTGATGGCCGTCAGGTTCGCGTCCAGCCAGTCGGTCTTGCGGCCGTTGGCGAGGGACGTTCCGCCGGCGTAGATGCCCGCGTACTGGTAGGAGCGGCCGGGCAGTTCGGTATGCGACCAGCCCGCCTGGTAGTAGGCCGCTTCGTTCTCGTCCAGGGTCTCGGTGTGCGTATAGGCGGCGTCCAGGCGGAGGTGCGTCCGCAGGACGGCGATCTCCGGGAAGTCCGCCGTGAACTCGAGGCCGGCGCGGACGATATCCGCCCCGCCGCGCTGCATCCGGTTGCCGACGAAGGTCCTGTCGGCCACGCGAAGGTCCATCGGCATGAAGTATTCGTCCCGGTTATCTCGGAGGTAAACGTCACCGGTTTGGTGGTCAACGACCATTTCGGGGTTGGAAGGCATCACAAAGCCGGTCGGGACCTGCAGAGCGTTGTACGAGAACGGGACGTATCGGTTCACGAGCTCGTACGGGTCCTTCGTCACGTTTCGGAAGCCGGCGAGGGAGAACTTCCAGCCGCCGCGCTCATAGTCCACGCCCACCTCCGCATTCCGGTTGGACTGCCAGCGCAGGTCCGGATTGTAGGCCATCGTGTAGGGGATGGTGTAGTAGATATACGAGGCGCCGGAGCCGTGCGAGAAGCCGAAGGTCTGGATGTCGCGGTACTCCTGCCGGGGGAACAGGATGTAGAAGCCCGGAAGCTTCCGGGTGACGCCCCAGCCGCCGCGGACCGACAGCTGGTCCGTCACGTGCCAGCGGAGGTTCAGGCGGGGTGACAGCGTCTGGAGATTCTTGTACTGCGTCCCCTCGATGAAGGTCCTTTCTCCCCGCAGGCCGAAGCTTCCTTCGAGGCCCTTCCAGGAGAGTTTCTCCTCCACATAGACGGCGAGATTGTGCATGTACGGGTAGTCCGTGTACGGCCGCGGGCGGTAACCGTTCGCCGCCAGGTCCGGGTTCTCGTAGTACTCGCCGGCGCCCACGTTGCCGTCCGCCTTCCATTGCACACCGGCCTTCAGCACGCTTTTCACGGCGCCGAAATGGTGCAGCCAGTCATACTTGAGCGACGCGGCGTAGTCGAGTTCGCGGGAGTCGGTGATGCGGTCCGCATAGAAGGTGGGCGGGAGGGCCGTGGCCAGGAAATAGCCCTGCTCCTCCGCATGGACCGCCGGCTGCGAAGAGCCGTAGGAGTTGTACAGGTGTTCGTGCGTCCGGTTGTCGTGGTAATAGACCGACCCTTCCAGGCTCAGGTTCGTGATCCAGGAGCGGTTGAGCATCCAGGTAAGCTTCGCGTGCGGGGTCAGGAGGTTGTCATGGGCCTTCGCGAACTCCTCGGAGAAGGCGTCGGGGTCGTCCTTGCTGTCCATGCCGCCGAGATTGCCCGTCACGCCGGCCTCCAGCCGCAGCACGCGGGCAAAGGTCCGGCTGTATTCCATCGTGAGGCCGCGGCGGGTGTAGGAGGTATAGGGCGAGGTAAGCTTCTGCGTGGCGCGGGTCCATTGGCCGCTCACGTTCAGGACGCCCTCCCCCACGGCGACGCCCTTGGAAACCGAGACGTCGTAGGTGCGGGGATTGACCGAAAACGTGGCCTGGACGGGCGTGCGGCCCTTGCGGGTGGTCACCCGCACCATGCCGCTGCCGAGGTCGCCGTATTCCGCCGAAGGGACGCCGGAAACGACCTCCACGGACTCGATGTTCTCCACCTGGAGGCTGCGCGTGTCCACGCCGGCGAGGCCGCCGAACGCGGCGTTGTCGCCCAGGCGGACGCCGTTCACCTCCACCGCCGTGCCGAAGGCGGCGTTGCCGGCGGCGGACCCGCCCCCGCGGACGGTCAGCTCCGTCGCGGCCGTCAGGTCCGGATTGACGGTCTTGCCGCCGGGCATCAGGGCCGCGATGTTGGAAAGGCCGGACACCTGGAGATGCTCCAGGGCCGTCCGTTCGATCCGGCGGGTGGTATTCAGGTTCTCCTTGGACTGTTCGGCCGTTACTACGACCTCGTTCAAGGCCAATGTCTGCTCCTGCAGGACGATGACCAGGTCATCGACCGCCTTGCTCACGCGGAGCGTCCGCACGTCCGTCGCGAAACCCAGGCATTCGGTTTCCATCCGGTAGGTGCCGGCCTCGACGGAAGCCAGGACGAAACCGCCCTGGGCGTCCGTGACGGCCCACAGGTAGTTCTCGTCCAGGTGCACGACGGCGCCAGGGAGCGGTTCCCCCTGCGCGTCCGTCACGCGCCCGCGAACGCGAAAACCGGCCGCGGACAAAGTGACGCCGACAAACAACAAGACCCATATGGACAGAATTCGCCTCATGCAAACGCAAAGATACACAAAACTCCCGCCCTTTGCAATCCCCATTTATGAGGAATGCGCTGAGCGGGAGCGTATTTCGAGGTTTTCGGAAACTTACAGATTCCGCAGGAGATTCGTCAGGGAGACTTTCTTATCGATCATCGCGCGGAGATCTTCGATCTTCACGCGCTCCTGGGTCATCGTGTCGCGGTCGCGGACGGTGACGCAGCCATCGACGAGGGTGTCGTGGTCCACGGTCACGCAGAACGGGGTGCCGATGGCATCCTGGCGACGATAGCGCTTGCCGATGGAATCCTTCTCGTCGTACTGGTAGGAGAAGTCGTACTTGAGCTCGTCGACCACCTTCTGGGCCACCTCGGGCAGGCCGTCCTTCTTCACGAGCGGCATCACGGCCACCTTGATCGGGGCGAGCGGGGCGGGAATCTTCATCACGACGCGCTCCTCGCCGTTCTCGAGCTTCTCGACGGTGTAGGAATGGGCCATGACGGCGAGGCACATGCGGTCCACGCCGATGGACGTCTCGATGACGTACGGGGTGTAGGACACGTTCTCCTCCGGATCGAAGTATTCGATCTTCTTGCCGGAGAACTTCTGGTGGTTCCCGAGGTCGAAGTCCGTGCGGCTGTGGATGCCCTCGAGCTCCTTGAAGCCGAACGGGAAGTTGAACTCGATGTCGGTAGCGGCGTTGGCGTAGTGGGCCAGCTTCTCGTGGTCGTGGAAGCGGTAGTTCTCCGCGCCCATGCCGAGGTTCACGTGCCACTTCATGCGGGCCTCCTTCCACTTGGCGAACCAGTCGAGCTCCGTGCCGGGCTTGATGAAGAACTGCATCTCCATCTGTTCGAACTCGCGCATGCGGAAGATGAACTGCCTGGCGACGATCTCGTTGCGGAAGGCCTTGCCGATCTGCGCGATGCCGAACGGAATCTTCATGCGGCCGGTCTTCTGGACGTTCAGGTAGTTGACGAAAATGCCCTGGGCGGTCTCCGGACGCAGGTAGATGATGTTCGCGCCGTCGGCGGTGGAGCCCATGGACGTCTGGAACATCAGGTTGAACTGGCGGACATCCGTCCAGTTGCAGGTGCCGCTGATGGGGCAGACGATGTTGTTGTCGATGATGATCTGCCGATACTCGGCGAGGTCGTTGGCCTTCTCGGCGGCCACGTACCGGTTGTGGACCTCATCCCACTTGGCCTGCTCGCGCAGGACGTTGGGGTTCGTCGCGCGGAACTGGGCCTCGTCGAAGGAATCGCCGAAGCGCTTGCGGCCCTTGGCGACCTCCTTGTTGATCTTCTCTTCGATCTTGCCGAGGAAATCCTCGATCAGGACGTCGGCGCGATAGCGCTTCTTGGAGTCCTTGTTGTCGATGAGCGGGTCGTTGAAGGCGCCCACGTGGCCGGAAGCCTCCCAGATGCGGGGATGCATGAAGATGGCGGAGTCGATGCCCACGATGTTCTCGTGCAGGCGGGTCATCGCTTCCCACCAATAGTTCTTGATGTTGTTCTTGAGCTGGACGCCCATCTGGCCGTAATCATACACGGCGGCGAGGCCGTCATAAATCTCGCTGGAGGGGAAAACGAAGCCGTACTCCTTGCAGTGGGCTACCAGCACTTTGAAAAGTTCATCCTGTGTCATATCACTAAAACATTTGTTTTCTTTCCAGATTCCCGGTCAAGCCGGGAATGACGTTCTCTTTCGTCATGGCCGACCTGATCGGCCATCTAAGCCTGCAAAATTACATAAAATATTCGGGAAACGTCGCTTTCAGCGAGGGTTTCGCGATTTCGGCGAGGGGGATCTTCACGAAATCGCGCTCCGCGATGAGCGGATGCGGGACCTGCAGGTCCTCGCAGTCGATGCGCTCCTTGCCGTAAAAAAGGATGTCGATGTCGATCGCGCGGTTGTGGTACACGCGGCGGCCGTCGGCATCGTATTCGGGGGCGTCGTCCCGGCCGAGCTTGCGCTCGATGTCCTTGCAGACAGCCAGGATTTCGTGGCCGTGCTCCTCGGGTGTCCCCTTCTTGAAAATCCGGTATAACACGCAGGCATTCAGGAACTTATCGCCCTTGAACCCCCACGCTTTGGTCTCGATGATCCGGGACAGCGCCGTGTAGTGGCATCCGAACGCGGCGTCCAGCAGGTCCAGCGCCTGCGTCAGATTCTGCAGGCGGTTCCCCTGGTTGGAGCCGAGGCCCAGATATACGCTCACGAACGCCATCGGCTAGCTCAGCTTCCCGTAATCGTCCTCTTCGTAGTCGAGGCCCAGGTCCACGCGGGCCTCCTCGGACAGCATGCTGCGGTCCCAGACCGGCTCGAAGGTCAGCTCGATCGAGCAGCCCGTCACGCCGGGCACCCGCTTCACGCTGTCCTCCACCTCGTGCATCACCTCGTCCGCCATCGGGCAGTTCGGGGCCGTGAAGGTCATCACGATGGACACCTTGCGGTCCTTGTCGATGTTCAGCTCGTAGATGAGTCCAAGGTCGTAGATGTTGACCGGGATCTCCGGGTCGTACACCTGCTTCAGGGCCAGGATCACATCGGCATACAGCGGCTGCAGCGCCGCCACGTCCTCCGCGGTGAGGACATTTTTATCGTCATGGCCGACCTGATCGGCCATCTTTTCCTGGGCGGCCATTTCGTTTGCCGCTTTCTTGATCGTGTCGATCATCGACACAAGCCCGTTGGCGCGGGTCGGGGACAGGTTTTCCTTGAGGCCGATCCGGTCGATGAAGCCGAAATCGTCTGCGGCGATCTCCGCCGGGGTGCGGCCAGAATAGACGCTGATCAGCAGCGAGATGATGCCCTTGGTGATGATGGCGTCGCTGTCGGCCCGGAAATACAGCTTCCCGTCCTTCAGTTCATAGTCCAGCCACACGCGCGACTGGCAGCCCTTGATGAGCTTTTCCTCCGTCTTCTGCTCCTCCGGATAGGCCTCCAGGGCCTTTCCGAGCTCGATCAGGTACTCGTACTTGTCCAGCCACTCGTCGTACATCGAGAACTCCTCGATGACCGCCTGTTTTTTCTCTTCTAATGTCATATCAACATCGAAATCGCTTTATTCAAACACTTCACGAAGTATTCCGCCTCCTCCATCGTGTTGTACGGGGCGAAGGAGACGCGGAGCATGCCGGTGACGCCGAAGTGGTCCATCAGCGGCTCGGCGCACATCTGGCCGGAACGGGCGGCGATGCCCATCTTGTCCAGGATCAGCGCCAGGTCCTCGTGGTGCGCGCCCTCGACCGTGAAGGAAAAGAGCGGCACTTTCACCTGCGTTCCACGAGGAACACCGTACAGATGGATGCGGAGATCGGCCGTCAAGGCTTCCAGCAGATAATGGGTGATGGCCCATTCGCGCTGCGCAACCTCGGGGTCCTCCTGGAACTGCCGGGCGAGCCGGAGCGCCTCCTGCAAGGTCGGGACGGCATTGAAATTCTGGGTGCCCGCCTCGAACTTGCCGGGGACCGGCGCATAGGTGGTTCCGGAGAACCGGACCGTCTCGATCATCTCTCCCCCGCCCATGTAAGGCGGCATCGCCTCGAGCCACTTTTTCTTTCCGTACAGCACGCCGGTGCCGGTCGCGCCATACACCTTGTGTCCGGAGAACGCGTAGAAGTCGCAGTCCAGCTCCCGGACGTCGACTTTTGCGTGAATGCTCCCCTGCGCGCCGTCCACAAGGACCGGAATCCCGTTATGATGCGCAATCCGGATGATTTCCTGCACCGGATTTACAAGCCCTAACACATTGGAAATGTGAGAGATGGCTATAATTTTGGTGCGCTGAGAAATCAATTTTTGGAGGGACTCGACCATCAGGCCGCCGAATTCGTCAATCTCAAGGACTTTGAGCACCGCCTTTTTCCGCTGGCAGAGGAGCTGCCAGGGAACGATGTTCGAATGGTGCTCGGCGACGGACACGATGATTTCGTCTCCTTCCCCGACGAACGCCTCCCCGAAGCAGGACGCGACGAGGTTGATGGACATCGTCGTGCCCGAGGTGAACACGATCTCCTTCGGGCTTTCGGCATTCAGGAAATCGGCCACGATCTCCCGCGTCCGCTCGTACTCCTCCGTCGCATCGGCCGCCAGCTTATGCACGGCACGATGGATGTTCGCGTTCAGCGTCGATGCCAGCGTGCGCTCCTTCTCGAGCACGGCCAAGGGCCGCTGCGCGGTCGCCGCATTGTCCAGATAGACAAGCGGCTTTCCGTACACCTGCTGCGCCAGGGCGGGGAACTGGCTTCTGATTTCATGTACCGTCATACTTCTTTGATAAGTCTGCAAATTTACATATTTTTGCGTTATGATTGATTATATTAAAGGACAAATCATTGAGCTGACGCCCGCCGAGCTCATCCTCGAATGCGGCGGCATCGGCTACAGCATCCTCATCTCCCTGCAGACCTACGAAGCCCTGCAGCTCCAAACCCAGGCCGTCGCCTATATCCACCACTATATCCGCGAGGACGAAGAACTCTTCTTCGGCTTCGCCACCAAGGACGAGCGGGAACTCTTCCGTCTCCTGATCGGCGTCTCCGGCATCGGCGTCGCCTCCGCCCGCATGATGTTGTCCTCCCTGACCTCCGACGAAATCCGCCAGGCCATCCTTTCCGAGAACATCGCCCGGATCAAAAGTGTCAAGGGAATCGGCCTCAAGAGCGCCCAGCGCCTGGTTTTGGAACTCAAGGACAAGATCGTCAAGGGCGCCGGCACCGACAACACCGCTATCTTCAAGTCCGACAACAACGCCATTGTCGACGAGGCCACCACGGCCCTGGTGATGCTCGGCTTCAGCAAGGCGGCCATCTCCAAAGTCATGCCCTCCCTCCTCAAGGACAACCCCAACCCTCGCGTCGAAGACCTCATCAAAGCCGCCCTCAAGAAGCTGTAAGCTTAAAAGAGATGCCCGATCAGGTCGGGCATGACGAGGTTTGTTCCACGTGGAACAAGATTAGCGGCCGAAGTAAACCAGAAGGACGGAGATGTCAGCGGGGGAGATGCCAGAAATGCGGGAGGCTTGGGCGATGGTGGCGGGGCGGTAGCGCTTCAGTTTCTGGCGGCATTCGATGGAAAGACTCTGGACTTTGTCAAAGTCGAAATCGGCGGGAATCTTGATGTATTCCAGCCGATTGTTCTTTTCGGCCTGCTGTTTTTCGCGCTCAATGTAACCCGCATACTTGATCCCAATCTCGACTGATTCCACGACTTCTGGAGAAAATGTTCCATGTGGAACAATTTTCATCAGGTCGGCCAAAGAGAGTTCAGGGCGAGCCACAAGCTCAGCCAACTTGCGAGAATCGGATAGGGGAGCGGAGCCCACTGATTCAAGATAGTCATTCACGACATCGGCGCGAACCTTCTTGGATTCACAGTATTCCTGAAGCTCGGCGACCTGCTCTTTCTTGCGACAAACGGCCGCGTAGCGCTCCTCAGAGGCCAAACCGATCTCGTGCGAAAGCTCAGTCAAACGGAAGTCCGCATTGTCCTGACGCAACAGAATGCGATATTCTGCCCGGGAGGTAAACATCCGGTAAGGCTCATCCACTCCCTTATTAATAAGGTCGTCGATCAGCACGCCAATATAGGCCTGGTCCCGGCGAAGGATGAAAGGTTCTTCCCCTTTCAGTTTCCGATGGGCATTGATACCCGCCATCAAACCTTGCGCAGCTGCCTCCTCGTAACCCGTCGTACCATTGACCTGGCCAGCAAGGAAAAGCCGGTCAACCACACGGGACTCGAGCGAATAATGAAGATACTGCGGATCAAAGTAGTCGTATTCCACCGCGTAGGCCGGCTTGAAGACCACGCATTTCTGCAGCCCAGGAATGGCATGCAAGGCATCCAGCTGCACGTCCAGCGGCAGCGAGGATGAGAATCCTTGCAGGTAATACTCGTCATTATTCCGACCTTCCGGCTCCAGGAATAGCTGGTGGGAATCCTTGTCGGCGAAGGTACGGAGCTTATCCTCGATGCTCGGACAATAGCGCGGGCCGCGACCGTGAATCAGACCCGTGAACAGGGGAGAGCGGTCGAAGCCGGAGCGGAGGATGTCATGGACGGCCTCGTTCGTATGGAGGATATAGCAGTCCATTTGCGGGGCACCGCCTTGAATCGCCGAGGGAATGTCCAGGAAAGAGAAACGGGCGGGGTCGGGGTCGCCGACCTGGACAGGAAGTTTCGTAAGATCCACCGAGCGGACATCGATCCGCGGGGGAGTGCCTGTCTTCATCCGGGCGGTCGGAATGCCGAGGGCGGCGAGCTGGTCGGAGACGTGATACGCCGAGAGCTCGCCAATGCGGCCGCCTTCGAAAGAGTGCGGGCCGATGAACATCTTCCCGTTCAGGAAGGTCCCGGCGGTCAAAATAACCGCCTGAGATTTGAAAATTGCCCCGGTAATCGTACGGACGCCCGCCAAAACGCCATTCTCAAAGAGAAGATTTTCGACAAAATCCGCGTAAATGCTTAAGTTAGAGCAACTTAACAAGACCTCACGCCATTTCAGCGAAAAAGCGAGTTTGTCGCACTGCGCGCGCGGACTCCACATCGCCGGGCCCTTGGAGCGGTTGAGCATCCGGAACTGGAGCGTCGCCGCATCCGTGACCACGCCGGTCCATCCGCCGAGCGCGTCGATCTCCCGGACGATCTGTCCTTTGGCGATTCCGCCCACGGCCGGGTTGCACGACATCTTCGCGAAGCCGTTCAGGTCGGGGGAGACCAGGAGGACGGACGAGCCGAGCGTAGCCGCGGCCATCGCGGCTTCGCAGCCGGCGTGACCGCCGCCGACGACGATGATGTCGAAGCAGGAGGTCATACGAGCTCCCGGAGGGAAAGATAGTAGTTCTCCTTGGAACGCATCACGGCGATGTCTTCCTCGGTATGGTCGTCATAGCCGATCAGGTGGAGGACGCCATGGACAATCACCCGGTTGAGCTCGTTCTCGAACTCAGTCCCGTAGAACTGCGCATTCTCCCGGACGGAATCGACACTGATGAAGAGGTCGCCGTTCAGGCGGTCGCCTTCGCAGTAGTCGAAAGTGATGATATCTGTGAAGTAATCGTGCTGGAGATACTTCATGTTCACGTCCAGGATGTAGTTGTCCGAACAGAAAATGATCGAGATGTCGCCCAGGCGGCGGATTTCGCTCTCGGCAACAAGCTTGAGCCAGCGGTTTGTGAGCCGTTTCTCCTTGAACGCGAACTTCGTATCTTCTGTAAAGTAAGAGACCATAGCGGGAATTTTGTGCAAATCTACAAATAAAATAAATATCTTTGCAAGATATGTCAATGTTCGTGTATTAGAAGAAAGAATGAGTCAATTCAAGACAGAAAAAGCAGTTTTCGTAGGCGTTGTCCTGGAAAAGGGAGGGGAGCGCAAGGTGCAGGAATATCTGGACGAGCTCCAGTTCCTGGCCGAGACTGCCGGCGCCATCGGCGACAAGATGTATATGCAGCGGATGGACCGGCCCGACAAGGCCACGTACATCGGCACGGGCAAGCTCCAGGAAATCAAGGCCTATTGCGAAGAGAACGAAATCCAGTACGTCATCTTCGACGACGAGCTCACCGGCACCCAGCAGCGCAATATCGAGAAGATCATCGAGTGCTCCGACGTCATCGACCGTACGAGCCTGATCCTCGAGATTTTTGCCCAGCGGGCCAAGACGTCTTACGCGAAGATGCAGGTGGAACTGGCTCATTATCAATACATGTTGCCCCGTCTCGCCGGTATGTGGACCCACCTGGAGCGGCAGCGCGGTGGCATGGGCACCCGCGGCGGTATGGGTGAAACCCAGATCGAGGTGGACCGCCGTATCGTCAAGCAGCGGATTTCGAAGCTCAAGGAGGACCTGAAGAAGGTGGACCGGCAGATGGCCACCCAGCGCAGCAACCGCGGCTCCCTGGTGCGCCTCGCGCTCGTCGGCTACACGAACGTCGGTAAGAGCACCCTGATGAACATCCTGGCGAAGTCCGATGTGTTCGCGGAGAACAAGCTCTTTGCGACCCTGGACACGACCGTCCGGAAGGTGGTCATCGAGAACTGCCCGTTCCTGCTGTCGGATACCGTCGGCTTCATCCGGAAACTGCCCACGCAGCTGGTGGAAGCCTTCAAGAGCACCCTGGACGAGGTCCGGGAGGCCGATATCCTCGTCCACGTCGTGGACATCTCCCATCCCGATTTCGAGGAACAGATGCAGGTCGTGGAGCAGACCCTCCGGGACATCGGCGCGGCTAACAAGCCCGTATTCGTGGTGTTCAACAAGGTCGATGCGTACTCCTACGAGCCCTACGACGAGTTCTCCCTCACCCCCAAGGAGGCAAAGAACCGCACCCTGGACGAACTCAAGAACAGCTGGATCGCCCAGGAGAAGACCCCTTGCATCTTCATCTCCGCGACGCAGAAGATAGGCATTGACAAGCTGAGGAACGACCTGTACAAGATGGTGGCGGAAATCCACGCAGGGCGGTATCCTTTCAATAACTTTTTATGGTAAAACGAACTATTCTCGTCGCGCTGGCGCTGCTCTCCCTGGCCGCGTCCGCCTTTGCCCAGGAGGACCCGGAAAGCGACTTGGCGACTATCTTTCGCGGAAAGCTACCCGCCGCCTACCCCTACCGGCACAACGGAACCTACTACTGGGACCGGAAAGAGTTCCAGCAGGGCGACGTCTGGTATAACGGACGGTTGTACCGGGACATTTCCCTCAACGTGGATGCCGCCCGCGGGGAACTCCAGGTCCGACCGGTGGACGGGGTGGTCGGCGTCGTCCTGGTCACCGACCAGGTGGCCTGGTTCACGATGGGCAACAAACCCTTCGTCAACCTCCGTTACCTGGGCTGGCCCGAGGCGCCGGAAGGATTTTTCGAGGTGGTCCGGGACGGGCAGACGCCGCTCCTGCGCCGCGTGACGAAAACCCTGCGCAACGACACCAACGGCTCGGGATACGCCATCGGCTACGACGACCCCGATTACGACTATACGGTCAACAGCTATTTCCGCTTCCAGGAAACCTTCTACGCCCTGGAGCAGGGGAAACTGAAGAGAATCGGCAAGAGGAACCTGCTCCGGCGGCTGAAAACGCCGGCCGGAAACCCGGTTCTCGGTGTGGACCGCGTCTCCTGGCACCCCCATTCGGACAAGGCTCCCGCAGGGCAGGTGGCGGCGGCGAACCTCCCGGGGTCCGGGGTGGGGCTTCCCGATGGCTATTTTACTGAAATACAAAAGGATACCGTCACCGTCCAATATGCGGACTCTCCCCTTCTCGCGACCTACCGGAACAAGGTTTACACCATAGGTGTCCCGAGCCAGAACAAAGGGAGCTCGACAAACCGGGTCCGCGGCGCCGTGACGGAAGCCGAGACCGGGGAGCCGATGTACGGGGTGGTCATCTACGACGACATCACCCGATCCTACACCCGGAGCGACCGGAACGGTCAGTACCGGATCTCGCTGCCGGCCGGGGAAAATGTCCTGCACTTCAGCGCCGACGGCAAGGAAGAGCTGGACCTTCGGATCATCGTCCACTCCGACGGCACCCTGAACGTGATGATGACCGACAAGGTGACGATGCTCAAGGAGGCCGTCGTGTCGGCCGAGAGCATGGCCCAGCACCGGAACACCGAGATGGGCGTGGAAAAGGTGAGCGTGAAGACCTTGAACAAGATCCCGTCGGCCTTCGGGGAAGGGGACGTCATCAAGGCGGTCCTCACCCTCCCGGGCGTCAAGAGCGTGGGCGAGGCCTCCGGCGGCTTCAACGTCCGCGGCGGCAGCGCCGACCAGAACCTCATCCTGTTCAACGGAAGCACCATCTACAACCCTTCCCACCTGTTCGGCATCTTCTCCGCCTTCAACCCGGACATTGTCAACAACATCGAACTCTACAAGAGCTCCATCCCGGCGTCCTACGGCGGACGCGTGTCCTCGGTCCTGGACGTGCAAAGCAAGGACGGAAACCCGGAGAAATGGCAGGGATCGGCGGGTATCGGCCTGCTGACCAGCCGCTTGCACATGGAAGGACCGCTGGTCAAGGGAAAGACCTCCGTCATCGCCGGGGCGCGGACCACCTATTCCGACTGGCTGCTGAAGCGGCTTCCGAAGGAGAGCGCCTACGCCGGCGGCTCGGCGGGCTTCACGGACGCCAACCTCGGGATTACCCACCGGTTCGACGAAAACAACACCCTGCAGGCCTACGCCTACTACGCGACCGACCGCTTCTCCTTCGGCGGCGACACGACGTTCAATTACGGCAACCTCAACGCCTCCCTGGTCTGGAAACACCGGACCGCCGAGGGCCGCCTGCAAGTGAGCGGGGGCTATGACCAATACCAGAACCGGATTTCGGCCCACGAATGGGGGGCCGGAGCCTATGACCTGGACACCCGGATCCGGCAGGCCTTCCTGCGGGCGGACCGGACCCGGAGGCTGACCGATGCGCACGAACTCACCTGGGGCGTCCACCTGACCGGCTACGCGCTGGATCCCGGCGCGATGACCCCGTTCGGGAACGATTCACAAGTCGCCGCGCGCTCGCTGGACCGGGAAATCGCGTTCGAGCCGGCGCTCTACATTTCCGACACCTGGAAGCCGACGGACGAGTTCTCGTTGGAAGGGGGCGTCCGTCTTTCCGGCTTCAACGCCGAAAAGGGACATGCGCTCTACGGGATGCCCGACCTCCGGCTCGCGCTCAAGTATTCCCCGGCGGAGAACCTCTCGTTCAAGGCCGGCGTCAACTCGCTTTCCCAGAACATCCACCTGATTTCCAACACCTCGGCCGTCTCGCCGATGGACACCTGGAAACTCAGCGACGACCGCATCAAGCCCACCTGGGGCTGGCAGGCCGCGGCCGGCGCCTATTGGACCGAACTGAACACCGGCATCGACTTCACCCTGGAGGCCTATTACAAGAACACCTACCGGGCCCTGGACTACCTGCCGGGAGCGACGCTGACGATGAACCCGAACCTCGCCGACGACCTCGTGCCGGTCCGGGGCCGCGCCTACGGCGTGGAACTGATGGCCCGGAAGACCACCGGCAAGATCACGGGCTGGGTGTCTTACAGCTATTCCCGGGCGCGCCAGCAGGAGATGGGGGACCGGGGCTACGAGGCCATCGCCCACGGCGAGTGGTACAACGCCCCCTATGACAAGCCGCACGAGCTCAAGCTCGTGTCCAACTTCGCCCTTACGCACCGGTACAGTTTCTCGGTCAATGTGGACTACTCCACCGGCCGTCCGGTCACGGTCCCCTACGGCATGTACTACTTCGGCGGCACCTACCGGATGGCCTATTCCACGCGCAACGCCTTCCGGATCCCGGATTATTTCCGCACCGACGTGGCGTTCAACATCGACCCCGGCCACTACCTGAAGGCGATCGCCCACACGGTCATCACCATCGGCGTGTACAACGTCACCGGCCGGAAAAACCCTTATTCCGTCTTCTTCAAGACGACTCCCGCCGGAGAGACGAAAGGCTATATGCTCTCCGTCTTCGCCACCCAGATCCCGTACGTGAACCTCAACCTCCTGTTCTGATGAGAAAGATTCTGACCTTGCTCGCTGTTACCCTGTGCGCGGCGGCCTGCATCTATCCTTATACGCCGGAACTGGAAGAGGCGCCGGAAGGAGTCCTGACCGTGGACGGCAACATCTCCATCGGCGACGTATCCACCGTCCGCCTCGGGTCGCTCAGGCCGCTGTGGACGTCCGAAAAAACGCCCTATAGCCCGGACCTGGGGAAAGCGAAAGTTTGGGTGGAAGATAATGCAGGCTCCCAATATCCGGGAACCCTGGACCTGTCCGGATCGGCCGCCCATTCCGACGTCGTCGGCCCCGGGTATGGCGACCTTTACAATCCATCTCCCTCGTTCATCATCCATACGGAGGACGCGCCGGCGGACCGGAAATACCGCCTGTGCATCGAAGTGCTGGGGGCGACGTATGCCAGCGAATGGAGCGAAATCGCCCCGGCCCCCGTCATCCGGAAGATCGATTTCGTGTGCAAGAAGAACGACACCCAGGTCACCGTGGCCGTCACCGTGGAAGGCGGGGACGCCGGAACCGGCTATCTGCAACTCTCCTTCGACGAGACCTGGGAGTTCCATGCGGAGTATTTTCCCTCGTATATTGTCGACACGAATTCCTGGTCCATCCAGCCCGGGACGCCGGCGGGATTCGAGGAATCTTGGTTCTATTGGTGCTGGATGTCGGCGGACAACCACGCCGTCTATCCGGTGGATTATACCAGAATGGCCAAAAAGGGCGTCTCGGCCTGGCCGCTGACGCGCTTTCCGCGGACCGACAACCGCAATCACCGGATGTATTGCATCCGGGTCAAGGCAAAGACCCTCGACGAAGCCAGCTACCGGTTCCTGAAGAACCTGGAGGAAAACACGGATGGGGGAGACAACCTCTTCACGCCCACGCCCGGGGAAATCGCCGGTAACCTCCGTTGCGAAAGCGATCCCGAGCGGATGGTCCTCGGCTACGTGACCATCGGCAGGACCGTCTGGAAACGGGCGTTCCTGGATAATCGCTATTACCAGGACCACGCACCCAGCCGGGCGGGAATCGCCTTCCCGACAGAAGCGAATTACTCGACCGCCTACTACCAAGGCTACCGGCCGCTGTTCTTGAACGACAACTGGGACCGGGATCCGGCCGAGGAAGGGGAATACGGCTGGGGCTCGCGGCGCTGTTACGACTGCGTCGCCGCCGGCGGAACGAAACAGAAACCTGACTATTGGGACCAAAGCCAATGAAAAAGATATCGACCTTGCTCCTGGCGCTCGCCGGGATGCTCGCCCAGGCGGCGCCTGTGGAACGCATCTACGTCTCCACCGACCGGGAGGTCTATCTCGCGGGCGACGCGGTCTGGTGTTCCCTGTCCTGTCTGGACGGAAAGGGCCGTTTTTCGGACGAAAGCGCCGTTTCCTATGTGGAACTCGTCTCGCAGGACGGAACGGCCTGTACGGCCAAAATAGGCCTGTTGGGCGGCCGGGGCGCCGGGTCGTTCCGGATTCCGGTGACGGCGCCCACCGGCACCTATCGGCTCATCGCCTACACGGCGGTCAATGCGGCCGAGGAGGGAACCCCCTGGCTGGCCGGCTCCCGCCTCCTGACCATCTTCAACAGCACTTCCCGGGCCCGGGTGGCGGACGGGGTGGAAATCGTCCCGGAAGAGCGCTATGAAGAACTCCGGCGCACTCCCCTTCCGGCCGAAGGCGCCCTGGATATTTCCACGCGCATCCGCGTTCCCAAAGGTACCCCGGCGGTCCTGAACCTGCACAACGGTGGAGAAACCGCCTCCATCAGCCTCTCCGTATTCCACGAGGACGACCTTCTTCCCGCCGACAATCCCCAGACCCCGGGCCGCTTCCTCGGCACCCTTCCCGCCTCGGCCAGCCTGAAAAGGCCGGTCTCCGTGGAGCGCGACGGCGAAGTCGTCACCGCCCGCCTCCGGGGGACGGTCCGGAAGGGGGAGGATGACGTCTCCTTCGCCACCCTGTCGGTGGCTGGCTCCCCCAGCGACCTGTATTTCGGCCGGTCCGAGGAGGACGACCGCATCCGCTTCTTCACGTCCAACATCTATGGCGACCGGGAGATTGTCTGCGAGGTCACCCAGCTGGACCGGCACGAAGGATACATCGACTTCGAAAGTCCGTTCCTGTACCCGGAACTGAGCCCCCTGCCGAAACTCCGCCTGAGCCCGTCGCAACGGTCCGATCTCACCGCCCGGAAAGCCGCTTTGCGGGCCGAAAAGGCGCTCCGCATCGACACCCTCACGACTTTCATGGCGCATCGGGAGGACCTCCTGCTCGCTTCCGTCACACCCAAGCGATACCACCTGGACGACTATACGCGCTTTCCCTCTTTCCGTGAAATCCTTGTCGAAATCATCCCGGAACTCCGCCTGCGGAACGAAAAGGGGAACCCCACCCTCCTGCTCACCTACTCGGACGCCCTCGGCCAGAATTTCGACCTGACCGCCAACATCATCGTGATGATGGACGGTGTCGTCCTGAGCGACCTGAGCCCCCTGCTGGACTTCGACGCGATGCTCATCGAGGACATCGACATCTATGACGAAGCCATTCTCTGCGGCAAGACGCCCTTCCTCGGGCTCGTGAACGTAATCACCAAGAAAAACTACGTGACCGCCCTCCATTTCCCGGCCAATGTGCGCGTGCTGGACTTCCAGGGGGTCGCCTATCCCGTGGCCTACGGCGGGGCCGTCCCGAAAGGGGAAGGGCAGGACCTGCGGCAGCTCCTCTACTGGCATCCCCTCCTGCAGGTGGACGCGGCTTCCGACTACCGCATCGAGTTCACCGCCCCCGGCTATGCCGGCCGCTTCAAGGTCGTCGCGGAAGGATTCACGGAGGACGGAAAGCCCGTGTATCAGACGTTTACCTTCGAAGTGGAATAAAAAACAGGGCGGCCCGCAAGGGTCGCCCTGAATTCGTAAGCATCACCTGTTAGGGGAGCGGCTTGAACATGGTCGTACGGATACCACCGTCATAGGTATAACCCTTGTATTTGCCACTCGTGATGAGGAAATCGTAGTTGTCAATGACGAGGCCGCCGGGCGTCATCTTGACGATCACCGGGGTCGTCAGGTCCTCGAAAGTGTCAAACTCGTTCTCCGGATCGACGGCCACGAAATTGCAGTCTCCGTCGACACCGGAATCGTGATACGCAAACTGGTTGCCCGGAATCGTGATGGTCATGGCGTCGAAATCGACGACAGCGTCAAACTCGGCTTCGGTGCCCCAGAGGTTGCCGATCTTAATGTGGGTGTCATCCACCTTGGCGATGGTCATCCCATAGGGATCGCCTTCCACGACCCGCTCGGACAGGTTGTAGTCGTAAGCGCCCCAGTCGCCGAGCAGCCAATCCCAATCGAGGGGACCGCCCTGATAATAGAAGGGCACGGCGTCGACCGCCTGGACCACATCTTCGGCAACGCCACCGACGACGATCGTGTAGAAACCGGTCTGTACATCCTTGGGAAGCGGAACCCGGACTGTCGAACCGCTGAAAGCGACGGCTTCGTCGGAAGCGAGCTTCTCGACACCGGCGGCAATGGCATCCTCGTCGGCGCCGGGCACGATGACGGCGACACCGCCTTCGAGATCGACACCGAGGGTCACAGACGCCTCTCCGTAGACGGTACCGTCACTCTCCGTGAAGAGACCCGCATAGGTGGCCTCCACGGCATAGTCCTTGGGCTCATAACCCGGGAAAATGATGACAATGTTCGCAGGAGTCTGCGTCTGGTCCCAACCACCCAGTCCGGAGATATAATAGTACGGAGCGATTTCGACGACAGCCGGAATGCCATTGTCCTGGAACAGGACCACCTTGCTGCCCGCCCATTTGGACTCGTCAGTCGAATACGTCCTGAAACCGGCGGGGTGGCAGACATCGATATGCTGTTCGGGTTTACCGCCCGAATTGACGTCCGCATAGGTAATTCCCGACCACGCATCGTCGAAGTAGACCAGGCCGGCCTGGGTGAAGGAGACGTTGCCGAACTTGTCACCAGCCTTGGTCACGTGGATGATCAGGTCCTCGGACTTGGCTCCCATGAATTTCTGGATATGGTACTCGTTCGGGTCGATCTCGCTCTGGTACACCTGGGGCGTGAACGTCTGACCGGTGAAGTAGTTCTCGGTGAGCTGGGCTTTGCCGAGGGACTTGAGCGGGGTCGGATACTTGTAGGTAACCGTCAGCTCGGACTTTCCGTAAGGAGTGCTCTCGTCGAAGATCGTGAAGTTGACGGGGTAGTTCTTGGCGAACTCCCAATCCGAAGGCGTGATCGGGAAGGTGAGCGTAGCCTTGTTGCTGCCGGCCGCGAAGTTCGCGGTCACAGAAGAGGCGCTGGAGATGAGGCCGGACTCGTCGACAACGGAGACGGTCGCCGTGGAGGCCGATCCGGTCTCGAGACGGAAGACGTCAATGCTGACGGACTGCGTCGTATGGCTGATGTTGACCGACGTCGCCTGGTCCGAAGAGAAATAGTACTGCGCACCGCTTGCCTGGGGACCGGGCTCATACGTGGACTTTTCTGTGCAGGAGAAAAGAGCCGCCGTGGCGAAGAACGCCAGGGAAATGTATGCTAATCTTTTCATATTCTTTGCATTGAATTAGAATGTCGTAACCTCTTCAGAATCCTTCAGCGGATAATCCGGCTCCGGATTGTTGGTGCAGGCCGTGTTGTAGTTGGTCTCGGTCTGAACGATGCAGAAGTTCATCCAGTCGGGGGTCGTTTCCTTGTTGTAGCGGTTCGTCTCGTAGTGGTTGGTACCCGGATAGCTGCGGATGACACCCTTCTGGAGACGCTTGATGTCCTTGGTGGCCAAGCCCTCGCCCCAGAATTCGATTCTCCGCTGCCACCAGATCTCGTTGATGAACGCGCTGGTGGTCTTGTTGTAGTAAGCCTCGTTGTGCGTACCATAGACATATTCCGCGTCACGGGTCTTCGCGAAGGCGGTCAGAAGGGCGATGCCTTCGGCCTCGTTCATCCGGCCGGCGGCCTCCGCCTCGATCAGGTACATTTCCTCGACACGCATCATCGGGACAGCCACGACGAAACCGATGTACTGGTTGTTGCGTCCGGCTTCACCGCCGGCCGTACGGAACTTGAAGTTCGTACCACCGTTCGGGTTGCCGTTGCCCGCGTTGGTCTCGTAGATCCAGTCCGGATGCTTGGTGTAGGCGGAAAGGGCGGCAATAGCCTCCTCTTCGCCCATGCCGTCGATGGCGAAATCGGCAAAGCACTTCTTGCGGAAGTCGGAAGCCGGAACGGTCTCATAGAGGTGACGGTCGATGTGGATCGGACGGCCGTAGTTGGCGGCATAACCGCAACCGGAAGTGGCGGGGTTGATTTCCATGCACATCCAGGAACCCCAACTGGAGTCAGCTTCGTTGGCCTGGATGCAAGGGTTGTCGGACTTGAAAGTCATACCGAGCATCCAGGAGCTGTTCGGGGTGTTGAAGCCCGTCTCCCAGCTGGTATAAGCGGCCTCGTCCATCAGGGTGTAACCGGCCTGGGCCTTCTTGGCATACTCTTTCGCCTTGGCCCAGTCACCCATCAGCAGGTAGGCGCGGGCCTTCAGGCCATAAGCGCAAGACACGTCGGGGGTGTACTTGTCCGCACGGTGATAGAAAGCAAGGTACTCTTCCGCGTGGTCGAGGTCGGAGATGATGTGATCGAACATATCCTTGTTCTTCAGGCGGGGATTCTCACGGAGCTGTTCGACCGTGGTGGTCTCATCCACCCACGGAACGGTCTCGGCTTCGCCGTCGACATAGCAGGGCTTGTTGGCGAACATCTGGGCGAGGTCCAAGTAGAAGTAAGCACGATAGAAGTAGGCGATACCGGCGCCCGGCTTCAGGGCGTTGTCTTCCGGTTCAGCACCCACGGAAGCGAGAACGGCGTTGCAGGCCTTGATGTGTCCATAGAGGATCGTCCAGGCATACTGGGAGTTCCCGGTGGTTCCACCGAGACTGCGGATCGTGTACCAGCTGTTGAACCAACCATTGGTCAGGTTGGGCTGGACAATGTCCTGGCCCATCGAATCCCAAGCGATGTAGAAACGCGGGTAGCCGAAGTCATTGGCATCGGTGCCGCCGCCGTAGTTGGGGAAGCCGCAGAGCGTGGCGGTGATGGCATCGACGAAACGGTCGATGGCGCCCGGAACCTGCGCCTGGGTCGTCGTGACATAACTGGTCTGCGGGAAAGTCTCCTGAATGCAGCCGGCGGCCAGCGTCAGGGAAGCGAGGGAGACCAGGGAGAGTTTCAGTATATTTTTCATAATCAAATCCTCCTCAAATTAGAAAGTAACCTGAATACCACCCGAGACATTGCGGACGGGAGAATAGACATTGGTGCTGGAGGTGCCGGAGAAAGAGGCACGCGGATCGAAGCCCTTGCGAGCGGAGATGTAGCCGAGGTTCTCACCGACGACATACACGCGGATGCGGCTGACAACCTTGTCGATGCCCAGGCGGGCGACCGGGACGTTGTAACCGAGCGCCACGGACTGGAAGTTGAAATAGCTGGCGTCGGTCAGGGAACGGTCGCCGGCCATCGTATACTGGTCACCATACTGCCAACGAGGGATGTCGGTGTTGGGATTCTCCTTCGTCCAGGACTTGAAAATGTCCTTATGGTAATTGTAACCGGCATCGGAACCGGACGCAGGCGGAGTCATCAGCTTGGAGTACACGCTGTCGGTGATCTTACCGCCGACCTGATAGTCGAAGGTAGCGCTGAAGTCGAAGTTGCCGAGGCGGAACGATGTATTCAGACCGCCGAAGAACTTCGGAAGCAGGGAACCGTGGGTATAGCGGGAAGCCTGGCCGAGGGTGTTGGTCTTGCCGGAGTGATTCTTACCGGGCTTGTTGGTGATGTTGTCGGTAACACCTTCCTTGCCGCCGGCGGGGCTCAGATCCTCGTCGTACCAGTAGAGGGCCTGACCCGTCTCCTCGTCGAAGCCGGCATACTCGTAGGTCATGTAGTCGCGCATCACGCCGCCCGGGGTCCACCAGTAGTTGCTCTCATAGTAACCTTCGTTACCGGCGAGCTTGGACTCAGGCAGGGCGAGGATCCACGCATAGTTGGTGGAGATGTTGCCGCCGATGTTCCACTCGAAATTGTTGGTGCGGACCGGGGTGAAGTTGTAGGTGAACTCGATACCACGGTTGCCGATGTCACCGACGTTGCCGTAGTAACCGCGGGTACCGCCGGACTCAGGGATGGAAATCCAGAAGAGGAGGTCGGCGGTCTTCTTGAAGTACGCATCCAGGCTACCGGTGATCCGGCCCTTCAGGAAGCTGTACTCGACACCGATGTTGGAGTTGGTCGTGGTCTCCCACGTGATCTTTTCATTACCGATGGTGCGGAATTCCGGGGACATCGTGGTGTCGCTGGCCTTGTTCAGGGTGTAGGTGTCGATGTAGGCGTAGGAGCGGATGCTATCGTTACCCTGCTGACCGATGGAAGCCTTGAGCTTGAGCTGGTCGATCCAGGTGGCGCCGGAAAGGAAGGACTCCTTGTTCATGATCCACGCGGCGCCCACGGACCAGAAGTTACCCCAGCGGTGGTTCACGTCAAACGTGGAGGAAGCGTCCCGACGGAAGGAAGCGGAAGCGTAGTATTTCTTGTCATAGTCATACTGGGCGCTGATGAAGTAACCTTCGACGTTGTAGTTGGACGCACTGGAAGAAGTGCCGGAATAAAGGACGTTCGCAAAGGCGTTGACCTCGAGGATTTCCGGGGAGAAACCACCCTGTGCGGTGATGCCCATGCTCTTGCCCTGCGTCTTGTAGTACTCGTGACCGACCAGCACGTTGACATTGTGATTGCCGAACGTGTCGTAGTAGGTGAGGGTCTGGAGCTGGTTGAAACGCAGGTTGTTGGAGGAACCCTTGTAGAGTTCGCCGTTGACACCGACCTTCGGGCCGTAGTACGGGTTGTCATAGCTGGTGGACAGGGTCTGTCCCCAGTTGATGGTCGACTGGACGGTCGCCTTGAGGAAGCTCGTGATGTCGAAGTCGGCGGTGAAGGTGCCGGTCATGTTGCGGCCCTCGTTGTACACCTTGTTGTAGCGGTTGGAACCAAAGGGGTTACCGGTCTGCATGAAGCCACGGCCCATGCCGTAGTTGGTGGCGGCCACACCGTAGTCATACTGCTCGTGACCGAACTCGTCGGTACGGATGATCGGGTTGCCGTTCGCATCCATGACGCGGACATACACCGGATAGATCGGGGCGATGTAGGTCGTGTAGTACATCAGGTTGGTCGAACCCCAGTCGGTGCTCATGTTCGGGTTGGACTGCTGGTTGGACTGGGTGAAACCGACATTCGCGCCGATTCTGACCCACTTCTTCACCTGGTAGTCGGCCCGGATGCGGGCGGAGAGACGCTGGTAACCGGAGTACTCGATGATACCATCCTCATTGAGATAACCGAGGGAGGCATAGAAGTGACCGCGGTCGGTACCGCCGTTGACGGAAACATTGTAGTCCTGACGGACGGCGTTCTTGTAAGCGAGCTTGGTCCAGTTGTCCGGCTGCAGATAGTAGGTCTCACCGTTGAACTTGTACGAACGGCCGAGGGTGGCGTTCGGGTTCAGCTTGCCGTTGCTGCCGACGAGGTACTGGCCCTCCGGGAACGTATAGACATTGTAACCGAGCTGGTTCATCATGTTACGGTTCGCGCTTGCGAAAGCGTTCGCGGGCGTGGAGCCGGTCGAGAGGAAATAATTGTTCAGCGCGGCATAGTAAGCCTCGTAGAACTGGCCGGGCTCGGTGATGACGTCGTAGTCCTGGACGCCGCGGCTGTTCACACCCACGCGCATATCGACATTGACCTGCGCGTCGCGGGAACGGCTGCGCTTGGTGGTCACGAGGATGACGCCGGCGGCGCCACGGGCACCGTACAGGGCGGCGGAGGCCGCATCCTTCAGGACGGTGACGCTCTCGATGTCACTCTGCGGGATGTTGGTCAGGCTGGCCGGATACGGAGCGCCGTCGACGATGACGAGCGGATCGGTCGAAGCGGACAGGGAGGAGATACCGCGGATGTTGATGCTACCGCTGCCGGCACCCGGGGCGCCGGAGGCACCTTTCATCTGGAGACCGGCCACCTGGCCGACCAGGGCGTTGGTAACATTGGTCGTCGCGCGCTTCTGCAGTTCATCGGCTTTCATCACGGCCGCGGAGCCGGTGAAGGCCTCCTTCGTGGTCGTACCGAAAGCGACGACGATGGTTTCGTCCAGCAGATTGGTGTCCTCTTCCATGACGACGTTGATGATACGACGTCCTTCCACAGGAATCTTCTGGCCGACGAAGCCGATGTACGTGACGGACAGGACGGCGTTCGACGGAGCGTTGATGGAGTATCGGCCATCTGCACCGGTAATGACGCCATTGCTGGTACCGTCAACGATCACCGCTGCTCCTTCAAGGGCGGCTCCCGTGAGGTCGGTCACCGTACCGCTGATGGAGATATTCTGCGCGAAGGTTGACACCGACGCAAGCAGAATCGCAGCAGTCATGAAAAAAAGTTTCATTTTTTTCATAAGCTTGATAAGGTTAGTTAAACATAAATATAATTAAATCACGTTCTTTGTATCGAATACAATCAAAAACGGACGTTTTTCACTACTAATCCAACTGCAAAGTTTGAAAATAAAAACTACAAATCAAAATCATCCCGGTGGCCTATAATGGATTATAAAATAGTGTTTTACCTCATTGCTGGAAATAATCTAAAACCAAAATACAAACAATATCTTACAAATCGTAATTAATTAAATAAATTGAATAAAAAATTGTTTTGATTTATAAGCCCTCTATTTTTTTGCATTTTTTTCGTTTTATTCGCATAAAAAGCGGGAAATCGTACCCTCCAGACACCTCGTTTCGCCTTTTGAACGACTTGCCTGGCCAATCCTGAAGATTCTGTTTCGCTGCTTCCGTATCCCCTCTCTTATTTACAAGCGGATTCCTTTCATATACCGGTAAAGCGTATTTTTGTGAATATCCATCATCCTGGCGATGGATTCCATACAGATTCCCTGCTCGCGCATCCGAAGGATTTCGGGAAGTCTTTCTTCAAACCTCTTTCGCTTGGATGACGATCCCTCCGGCCTTCCCAGCCGGACACCGGCCGCTTTCTTGGCAGCCAACGCCTCACGGGTCCGCTGTGAAATGAGATTCCGTTCAATTTCTGCCGCCAGCGAAAAAGCGAAGGCCACGATTTTTGACTGCAGGTCATCTGACAGTTCAAAATGGTCCTTGATTGAATAGACGTGTATTCCCTTCCTGGAACATACATTCAGAATGGACATCACCATCATCATATTCCTACCTAAGCGGGATAGTTCCGCGCACACCAGCAAATCTCCCTGTCTCATCCGTTTGATCAGGATTCCGAGGGTCCTTTCACTCCAGTCCTTGCTGCCGGAGACCTTTTCCTGTACCCATCGGTCGATGCCGATATTTCGTCTCTTGCACCACTTTTCGATTTCGTAGTGCTGTCCGTCGTACGATTGAATCTGCGTACTGACGCGGATGTAGGCGTAATTCATGAGGTTTCAAAGTTTAAGTCTAACATCAGGGAAAACCATACCCGAAAAACGTCCGTTTATGCGTGTTTCCACTGCAAATGAAAAAACTATCAATATTTATGTTTAACTAAACTTTTCATGCTTATGAAAAAAGTAAAACTGTTCATGGCGTGCCTTCTGGCTGTCATTACGGCAGCTTACGCACAGGGACAGCAGGTTACCGGTACCATCACCGATACGAAAGGTGAACCGGTGGCCGGCGTCTCTGTTGTTGTCGATGGCACGACGCTGGGCGTTGTCACGGGATCCGATGGTGTCTTCACCATCAGCGCAAGACCAGGACAGACCCTCTCCTTCTACCTCTTCGGTATGAAGTCCGTCAAGGCCCCCGTCACGGGAAACAAGATGGACATCACCATGGAGGAAGATGCCATGACGCTCGACGAAGTCGTCGTGACGGCCATGGGCATTACAAGGTCCGAAAAGACCCTCGGTTATGCCGCAACGACCGTGAAGAATGAAGAGCTGGCCGGCCAGCATGCCACCAACGTCACCACCGCCCTTTCCGGTAAGGTGGCCGGTATGCAGGTTTCGACGACCACGACCGACCCGGGCGCTTCCGTGAACGTGGTCATCCGTGGTTACAGCTCCATCAACGGTAACAACCAGCCTCTGTATGTCATCGACGGCATCGTGGTCGGTGGCATGGGCACCCTCGCCAGCGAGGATATCGAGAGCCTGACCGTCCTGAAGGGCGCGGCCGCTACCGCTCTCTATGGTTCCCGTGCAGCAAATGGTGTCATCGTCATCACCACCCGTCAGGGTAAGCGTGGTTCGGACCGCAACTTCACCATCGAATACAGCGGTGGCCTCGAGGCCCGCCAGGTTTCCCTCCTCCCGATCTTCCAGAACGATTTCGGTCAGGGTTGGAACGGTACCCAGACGTTTATCGAAAACGGTTCCTGGGGTCCGCATTTCGACGGTTCCATGCAACTCTACGGTCCTATCTGGAACGGCCAGCAGCTGATTCACAAATACGAAGCCGTTCCCAACAACATCAGGGACTTCTTCGAGATTGGCATGAACCAGAAGCATTCCATCTCCATGAGCGGTGCCTCCAAGGATCAGAGCATGACCTACTATCTCTCCTACTCCCTGGCTGACGATGACGGTATCATCCCGAGCAACAAGGACCACTACCGCCGCAACACCATCGCGATGCGCAACAGCTACACGCCGGTCGATTGGCTCAAGCTCTCCTCCCAGATCAACTTCGCCACTTCCCAGACTCAGTCTGTGGGCATGTTCCAGGGTACTTCCGTGATCGACGGTCTGTACGAGTTCCCGCGTGACATTTCCATGGTTGACCTGAAGGACCTCCCGGCCGCGTTCAACTCCCCGGAAGCCTACCTGACTCCTTACGGCATCACCAGCCCGTACTGGGCTATCGAGAACCGTTACGACAATACGGCCCAGAAAAACATCTTCGGCAAGATTCAACTGGATGTGAAGCCTGTAAAACCCGTCACCCTGACCTATCGTTACAGCTTCTATCACCGCGACTATGACTACAAGTCCGGCGCCCCGCAGATTGCACTGGATGACTCCAAGATCTGGGACAATATGGGTTATGCCCCGAAGAACATGAACGAGGATGGTTCCGTCTATGCGCAGTACTACCGCCAGTACGAAATCAACCACGACTTCATGGCCTCCTACAGCGACAAGTTTGTGGACGAGCGGTTCAGTGTCGATGCGGTGGCCGGTCTCAACATCAACGAGCGCTATAACACCTCGATGACCGGTCAGGCCGACATCCTGACCATCAACACCGGCTTCTGGAACCTCTCCAACGGTGCCACGAAGACCACCCTCAGCGACAGCCAGTCCAAGCGCCGCCTCATCGGCCTGTTCGGTGACGTCACCCTCGGCTGGGACGAAACGCTCTTCCTCGAACTTACCGCCCGTAACGACTGGTCCTCCACCCTCCCGCTGGACAACAACAACTATTTCTATCCGGGTGCGACCCTGAGCGCGATCTTCACCAACTGGCTCCCGAAGAACGATGTTCTCTCTTTTGGTAAGATCCGTCTCGCCTATGGTAAGACCGGTAATGATGCCGGTGTTTACAACACGTATCCTACCTTCACCCAGGCCGGTTTCGCCGGAACCTATGGTTCTGACATCTTGCGCTTCCCTATCAATTCAGTCAACGCTTTCCGCCGCGGTTATTCCCTGGCCAGCCAGACCCTGAAACCGGAAATGACCACCGAGTTTGAGATGGGTGCAAATCTGCAGTTCTTCAACGGCCGCATCGGAGTGGACGCCGCCTTCTACAACCGGCTCACCTCCGACCAGATCTTCTCCATCTCGATGGAACCCGCCACGGGTTACTCCTCGATGGTCGCCAACGCCGGTGACGTCCGCAATAAGGGTGTCGAGCTGCTCTTCGACTTCATCCCGGTGCAGACCCGCGACTTCAAGTGGGATATCTCCGTGAACTGGGCCAAGAACTGGAGCAAGGTTGAATCCTTGCCTGAGGAAATCGGCGGCAAACTCCAGCTGGACGGTTTCTCCACTTCTGCCGTTAAGGACCAGGTGTACATGTACGCCGAGGTGGGCCAGCCGTTCGGTACCTACTGGACCTATGTTCCGAGATATGTCTCCGACCAGCAGTACCTGGGTACGGACGAGACCACGGGAAAGCCGATTCCGAACCCCGACTACGATCCCACCGGAAAGAATGTCGGCAAGCTCATCGTGGATGAGAATGGTCAGATTGTGATGTCTGATGCGCTGACTCCGACCGGATACAACGCCAACTACGACTGGACCGGTGGTATCACCACCAGCGTCACCTACAAGAACTTCTCGTTCAGCGCTGCGCTCGATATCCGCAAGGGTGGCAAAATGTTCTCCCGTTCGAAGAATATCATGGAGTTCACCGGTAACGGTTTCGTCACCACTTACAACGAGCGTCGTCCGTTCGTGATTCCGAACTCCGTACAGATGATCGAAGACAACACCTTCGTTGAGAACACCACTCCGATCTACCTCAGCGACAGTTCCTATCAGAACTATTTCGACGAATTCGGCGGAACAGAAGGTCGTCTGTTCTACTTTATCGACCGTGACTTCGTGAAGATCCGCAACATCTCCCTGACCTATTCGCTGCCTAAGAAGTGGATCGGCCCGTTCACGGGCGTCTCTCTGTCCGCCTTTGTGAACAATGCGTTTACCTGGACCGCGAAGAACAACTACTACGTCGATCCTGAAACCACCAACGAAGGTACCGACGTCGGCGGTCTGTTCGGTGAGACCTACGTCAACCCGACCTGCCGCATCTACGGTTTCAACCTCAACATCAAATTCTAAAGGAGGATCCGAACATGAAAAAGATATTTACCATCATTGCAACGGTTGCCGTCCTTTTCCTCACTTCCTGCAAGGATTATCTGGATATCAACCACTCCCCGAACGCTCCTGAAGAGAGCCAGGCGACCATGGACATGGCCCTTCCTGCGGCCGAAATGGCGCTTGCCGACCGGTATGGAGACGTGCTCCGTATCCTCGGCGGTTACTTCTCCGAGCAATACGCTCACTTCTTCGGAACGAGCAATTATGTCACCTACAGCCAGTTCAAGGTTGCCACGACCAGTACGAACGGCGCTTATTCGGATCTGAACCGCGCCGCCATCGGCAACGCCACATTCGTCCGGAACAAGGCTGTCGAACAGGAAATCTGGGGATCTTACCTGGCCGCCACGGTCATTCGCGTGTTCTCCTATCAGGTTCTGGTCGACGCTTATGGTGAGACCCCTTACACCGAGGCTCAGCTGGGTCTGGAGAACCTGAATCCGAAGTTTGACGATGGAAAGGACATCTATGCCGGCCTTATCGCCGAACTGGACGAAGCTCTTGCCAAGGTTACGAGCGAAAGCATGCCCGTTGCCACGAACATGCTGTATCCAGGCGAAGGTGCCGGTCCTTGGATCCGGTTTGCAAACGCCCTCAAACTCAAGCTCCTTATGCGTGAGCGCGCTGTCGTCAATGTCGATGCGCAGTTGAAGGCTCTTGTCGCCGAAGACAAGTTCCCGACTGCTGACGTCGCTTATACCTGCTTCGTCGAGAACGCTTCCGGTAAGGCCAATCCTTTCTATCAGGAAGAGTTTGCTTCCTACTTCGGATCCACCCAGAAAAACGTTGCCTTGAACGTCGCCCTGTACCGGGCCATGGAAGCTTTCGGTGATCCCCGTCTCTCTGCCTTCTTCAGCGCGAATAGCAACAAACAGTACTGGGGCAGCATCTCCGGCTACAACATGAGCGTTTCCAACAAATACAAGGAAGCTATGTTCTGCCGTCCGAAAGTGAACTACGACGACCCTGTTTATCTGATTTCGCTTTCTGAGATTTACTTCCTGCTCTCCGAGTATTATTCGAAGGTTGACAAGGACACGGCGAAGGCCAAGGCTTATTACGAAGCGGCCATCGAGGCCTCTTTTGAGTCCGCCGACATCAGCGGAGCCAGCGACGTCATCGAGGCTTGCCCGTTCGACGGTACCGACAAGACCCTCGGCATCCAGAAGTGGATCGCCCTCAGCGGTATAAACAACTTCGAGGCCTGGTGCGAAATGCGCCGTCTCGGCTATCCTACTTTCGGTGGCAAGAAGGCGGAAGATGTGTACAGCTTCGGTTCCGATAACATGGATCCCTCCGTACTCGAACCCGGTGACCTCTACACTCCTTACCAGGTAAACAGCGAAGTGGGAGCCAACAAACTCGTCCAGCGCTTCCCGTATGCCAATTCCTCGGTTCTCTACAATTCCAATTGTCCGGCGGAGAAGCCGCTGACCGACAAGGTTTTCTGGGCTAAATAAATTGGTAAGATTATGAAAAAGCATTTGATATTCCTCCTTTCTGCGGCACTTCTGGTGTTGGCTTCGGGCTGTGAAAAGACTTCGAAAGGTCATACCCAAATCGTCAACTATCCTATCATCACGCTGTTGGGAGACAATCCTTATGTCATCCAGTTAGGTGGTGACTACAAAGAACCCGGTTATACGGCTACGCTCGAAGGCGATGACTACACTTCTCACGTAACCGTCAATTCGAATGTAAATCCGAAAATTCCCGGCATTTATTCCGTGAGCTACAGCGCTTCGAATAGTGATGGTTATTCCTGGACCCTGAACCGTGACGTATATGTTCTGAATCCGGGCGGTGTTGCCAATGTGTATATAAGTAACTGCTGGAATAACAGTGGATCCCGCAATTACAAGAACATCCCCATCGTCATCAGTCCAGTTTCGGACGGTGTTTACGAAATTGAGGACCTCCTTGGCGGTTTCTATTTTGCCGGTGTGTATCCGGGTTACGAGCCTACTTATAATTTTCATGCGACGGTTCAGTTCTCCCTCAATGAGGATGGAACCTTCAATATCCTGAAAAAATCTGAATGGTACTTTATGAGTAGTTTCAATTACTCGAACATCACGGGCGGTTACAATCCTGAAACGGGTGAGTTCAAATACAACTTTGACGGAATCAATGTAGCCCTGACTCCTTTCGAACCTTAAAAACGAAACAGTTATGAAAAAAGTATTCTATATTTTAGGTGTTCTTTCCGTCTGCCTGCTTGCTTCCTGCAAGAAAGACCCGGTCGAGATGACAGCCACCGTCGACATGGCTGGAGACTGGTATGTAATAGTTGACGCCGCGAAGGGTGGTCAAGTGGTTTACGAAGACGTGTATGACTATGGTAATATCCATATGTTCACGTCCAATACTTCCGCGAACATCGCCACGGAAATGCTTCTCACCGACAACCGCGACGATCCTTTCTGGAAATTCAAGGTAAAAGTGACTGCCGATCCGGCTACATTGACTTTCTCTAGCCAGAATGCGGACAACCTCTATGGAGACGGCTGCGTGATTAACGTGACCGGTGGCAAAATTGTCAAGGGTGGCGCCCAGACCCCGAGCGGAATGCCGGCGGATGCTATCGAGTTCTATATCAGTTTCTCTGATGATGAAGACGGTCCCAAATACGGCTGGGATTCCTTCTACATCCATGGCTATCGTTACACCGGCTTTGCAGGTGACGAGTAGTCGATAGACTTCTTATAACGAATCAGGCGGCCCTTTCGGGTCGCCTGATTTCTTTGTCATTCTGAGGAGGCCGCTTGCGGCCGACTTTTTTATAGATATTCCAAATATCTGGAAAAGAATACGTTATAAACACTGTAAACACTTCCCTCCAAAGTCACGGTTTCCAGAATCAGTTCTTTCTCGACCAAAGATTTCAAACTCTTCAGGACGGCCGGACCGGAAGCAAGTCCGTACTTGGACAGGAAAGCGGCCGAGGTGGGTTTCTGTACTTCTCCTTCCTTTGCAACGGCTTTCAGAAGTTTCCACTGGGACGGAGTCGTCATTCGCTTGATTTCCAGGAAACGGTCGGTATTGGACTGCAAGATGGTCAGTTTCGCCTTCCGGACATGATCGGCGGTCACTTGCTTTCCGGAAATGTTGAATACCTCATTACAAAGCGACTGGGTATAATAGGTATGGTCTTTCGTCCAATGAATGATGTTTTCAACCAGGTCAGGTTCTATCGACTTTCCGTATTCATTGAAAAGTCCGGTAATGAATCCGGCATAGGTCGTTTCATCCAATTTACCGAGCGGAACATTCGTCGTACTTTCATAAAAAGGCCTTTTCGCATTCGTAAACATATCCGACATCACGTGTTTTTTGCTGCCGCAGAAAATGAATCTGACATGGTGCAGCGGCTGGATGCAGGTTCTGAGCATAGCCTCCATCTGAACATCCGGATATTCCCTGATCTGCTGAAATTCATCAATGGCGACCACAACCTCTTTTCCACAGTCTTCCATATATGAGAACAACGAACTCAGCGTCATTTTTTTATCCTCTTCCGTCCGATAAGTGAAAGACAGCTGGGGCTGTCCCGTCAATTCATCATAGCTGATCAAAGGCCGGATTCCTCCGATGGCCTTGAATATATCCTTGATTCTGTTCTTTCTATGAAGGACCTTTGCCACGGATTCCGAAAGAATTTTGATGAAATCTTCCAGATTCTGACTGGAACTCATATCGGCATAAACGGTCTCAAAAGGCAGTTTATTCTCCTTCATTTCATCAAAAACACGGTATATCAACCCAGTTTTTCCCAGTCTTCTCGGAGAAATCAGCGTAATATTCCGTCCGTTTTCCAAACAATCGATGATACGAGCTGTTTCTTTTTCCCGATCACAGAAAAAGCGGCTGGAAACATAAGGCTCTATAACAAAAGGATTTTTCATTGTTTTCCGTCTTTTCAGCAAAGATAGAATGAAAAAAACAATTAACAAAAAGTTATTAACAAAAGGTTATTAACTTTAAGTTTATAAAAACATCGCAGGAACCGGATGGATTCCTGCGATGGGAGATTCTTTTGCTTCGCTTAGAATGACAAAGCCTACTCGCTGAAGCGGGCCTTGAGATACTCGCGGTTCAGTCTCGCGATATGGTCGATGGTGACATGCTTCGGGCACTCCATCTCGCAGGCGCGGGTGTTCGTGCAGTTGCCGAAGCCGAGTTCGTCCATCTTGGCGACCATCGCGCGGGCGCGGCGGGCGGCTTCCGGCTTGCCCTGCGGGAGCAGGGCGAGGGAGCTGACGCGCGCGGCCACGAACAGCATCGCAGAGCCGTTCTTGCAGGTGGCGACGCAGGCGCCGCAACCGACGCAGGCGGCGGCATCCATGGACAGTTCCGCGTCATCGTGCGGGATCAGGATGGTGTTCGCATCCTGCGCGGCGCCGGTGCGGACGGAGACGAAACCGCCGGCCTGGAGGATCTTGTCGAAGGCCTGACGGTCCACGACGAGGTCCTTGATCACCGGGAAGGCGGCGCTCCGCCAAGGTTCCACGGTGATGGTGGCGCCCGGCTTGAAATGACGCATGAAGAGCTGGCAGGTGGTCACCTGGTCGTCCGGACCGTGGGCGCGGCCGTCCACATACAGGGAGCAGGCGCCGCAGATGCCCTCGCGGCAGTCGTGGTCGAAGGCGATGGGCTCCACCCCCTTGCGGATGAGCTGGTCATTCAGGATGTCCAGCATCTCCAGGAAGGAGGCATCCTCTTCCACGTCGGTGACATGATAGGTCTCGAAGTGACCCTTGGCTTTGGCGTTCTTCTGACGCCACACTTTCACGTTATATTCCATAATCGTCGTTAGTCTTTATAGTTACGGGTCGCAATCTTGATGTTCTCATACTTGAGCGGCTCCTTGTGGAGTTCCGGAGCGACTCCTTCGCCCTTGTATTCCCAGGCGCCCACATACATGAAGTTCTCGTCGTCGCGCTTGGTCTCACCCTCTTCCGTCTGCATTTCCTCGCGGAAGTGGCCGCCACAGGATTCCTTGCGGTTCAGGGCATCGCGGGCCATCAGCTCGCCAATGTCGAAGAAGTCCACCAGCCGGAGGGCTTTTTCAAGCTCCTGGTTGAATTCCTCGTTCGTGCCGGGAACGCGGACCGTCTTCCAGAATTCCTTCCGGAGTTCGCCGATTTCCTCGATGGCCTTCTTCAGGCCGGCCTCGTTGCGGGCCATGCCCACATACTCCCACATGATGTGGCCGAGCTTCTTGTGGATGCTGTCCACGGTCTCGGTACCCTTCACGGCGAAGATCTTCTCGATGCGCTCGCGGACGGCCTTTTCGGCCACGGCGAATTCAGGCGCGTTGGTGTCGGTCTTGGGCTCCGCGAACTTGTGGGACAGGTAGTCGCCGATGGTGTACGGGAGGATGAAGTAACCGTCGGCCAGGCCCTGCATGAGGGCGGAAGCGCCGAGACGGTTGCCGCCGTGGTCGGAGAAGTTCGCCTCGCCGATGGCGTACAGACCCGGGATGGTGGTCTGGAGGTCATAATCGACCCAGAGACCGCCCATGGTGTAGTGGATGGCTGGATAAATCATCATCGGCTCCTCCCAAGGGGAAGAGGAGGTGATCTTCTCATACATCTGGAAGAGGTTGCCGTAACGCTCTTCCACGCGCTGGTGACCCAGGCGCTTGATGGCGTCTGCGAAATCGAGGAACACGGCGAGGCCGGTCTCGTTCACGCCGTAGCCGGCGTCGCAGCGCTCCTTCGCGGCGCGGGAAGCGACGTCACGCGGAACCAGGTTACCGAAGGCCGGATAGCGGCGCTCCAGGTAGTAGTCACGGCGCTCCTCAGGAATCTGGGAAGGCTTGATTTCGTGCTTGCGGAGCTTGATGACATCCTCCATATTGTTCGGCACCCAGATGCGGCCGTCATTACGCAGGGACTCGGACATCAGGGTGAGCTTGCACTGCTGGTCGCCGTGGACAGGAATACAGGTCGGGTGGATCTGCGCGAAGCAGGGGTTTGCGAAGAAAGCGCCCTTGCGGTAGGCCTGCATCGCGGCGGAGCCGTTGGAGTTCATCGCGTTCGTGGACAGGAAATAGGCATTTCCGTAACCACCGGTAGCGAGGACCACGGCGTGGGCGCCGAAGCGCTCGATCTCACCGGTCACGAGGTTGCGGGCGATGATACCCTTCGCCTCGCCGTTGATGATGACGAGGTCCAGCATCTCGTGGCGCGGATAGCTCTTCACGGAGCCGGCGGCGATTTCCTTGTTCAGGGCCGCATAAGCGCCGAGAAGCAGCTGCTGACCGGTTTGTCCGCGGGCGTAGAAGGTACGGCTCACCTGGACACCGCCGAAGGAGCGGTTCGCCAGATATCCGCCGTATTCACGGGCGAAAGGAACGCCCTGCGCGACGCACTGGTCGATGATGGCCGCACTTACCTCCGCCAGGCGATACACGTTCGCCTCCCGGGAACGGTAGTCACCGCCCTTGATGGTGTCGTAGAACAGCCGGTAGATGGAGTCATTGTCGTTCTGGTAGTTCTTCGCGGCGTTGATACCGCCCTGTGCGGCGATGGAGTGCGCGCGGCGCGGAGAGTCGGAGATGCAGAAAATCTTGACGTTGTATCCGAGCTCGCCCAGGGAGGCGGCTGCGGATGCTCCGCCGAGGCCCGTACCGACGACGATCACCTCGAGTTTCCGCTTGTTGTTCGGAGAGACGATCCGGATTTCGGCCTTGCGCTTCGACCATTTCTCGGCGAGCGGCCCTTCCGGAATCTTGGAGATAAGTTTAGAGTCAGCCATATAAGTTTAAAATGATAATAGATTTTTCAAGAGAACTTGCAATTTTACGCAAATTTCAGGACTTTCACAAAAATAGTTAGGACTATTTAGGAAAATCACTTATTTTATATGCCTTGTAGGGGTTCTTGTCCGGCTGTCCCAGGGAGGCCCACATGACGCCGTTCTCGAAAACGACGGAGGCGGTGGTGATCTTGCGGAGGATCGGCGCGCCGCTGCGGGAGATCTTGTTGATCAGGAAGTCGTGGTCCCATTCAGAGATGGGAATGCAGGTTTCGGCGAGCAGGCTGCAGGCCTTCTCATAGCGGTCCACGCCCTTGCGGTCCGCCTCCCGGCCCTGCCAGGTGAAGTTCGTAACCACCCGATAACCAGTCGGTTCCTCGTTCACATCGTACTTTGCGCGAATCTTCCAGTTGTCCATCTCGTAATAGACCGCGCCGCCCTGGGCGTCGATCACCCCGAAATTGGCTTCCACCCCCATCGGCTTGGACAGCGTGTCGATGAAATGCTCGAAATCCTCCACCGTCGCGCAGATTTCCAGCGCGCGGTACATCAGGAACCCTTCCCGGTCCATCTGCTCGGACGGCACATCGTCCTCCTTGAGGTCGTACGTCGCCGTATTCATGATGCTGAACCCGGCGCTGTTCGTCCCGGCCCAGATCTCCTTGTCCAGCGGCACGTCCGTATTGACCAGGCCGATGAACGCGTACTTCTCGCCCTGGAACCACCGGATGTCGTTCGTCTTGTGGCTCGTATCCCGGTGCTTCATCATCACCGGCCTTCCGTCGGCCCTGACCTTCCCGCTGATGATCACCGACGTGCACGGGAGCGCCGGCACGGCCGCCGCCAGCGCCAGAAAAAGGGTAAACAGTATTTTTTTCATATCAAAAGAGGGTTCCGTTGTCGTCGGGGTTGTATTTCCGCTGGGGGAGGCTGGATTCCATGCCCAGGTGCTGGTAGGCGAGGTCGGTGGCGACGCGGCCGCGCTGGGTGCGGATGAGGAAGCCTTCCTTGATCAGGAAGGGTTCGTAGACCTCCTCCAGGGTGCCGGCATCCTCGGAGATGGAGGTCGCGAGCGTGCCCACGCCCACCGGACCGCCCTTGAAGGTGGTGATGAGGGTGCGGAGGATCTTGTGGTCGATGGAATCGAGTCCGCGCTTGTCGATCTTGAGCTTGTTCAGGGCGAAGCGGGCGATGTCCACGTCGATGCGGCCGTCGCCGAGCACCTGCGCGAAGTCGCGGACGCGCTTGAGCAGCGCGTTGGCGATGCGCGCCGTGCCGCGGCTGCGGAGCGCGATCTCCAGCGCCGCGTCGTTGTCGATCTCGATGTTCAGGATGGTAGCGCTGCGGATGACGATCTTCCGAAGGTCCTCGGTATCATAGTATTCCAGCGCGCAGTTGATGCCGAACCGGTCCCGGAGCGGCGCGGTCAGGAGGCCGCTGCGCGTCGTCGCGCCGATCAGCGTGAAAGGATTCAGGGAGATGCGGACGCTCCGCGCGCCGGGCCCCTTGTCGATCATGATGTCGATGACATAGTCCTCCATCGCGGAGTACAGATACTCTTCCACTTCGGGGGAGAGCCGATGGATCTCGTCGATGAAAAGGACGTCTCCCTTTTCCAGGGAAGTCAGGAGGCCGGCCAGGTCGCCGGGCTTGTCCAGGACGGGGCCGCTCGTCACCTTCATGTTGACCCCCATCTCGTTCGCGATGATGTGCGCGAGGGTGGTCTTGCCCAGGCCCGGAGGGCCGTGGAACAGCGTGTGGTCCAGGGCTTCCCCGCGCATTTTAGCGGCTTTTATGTAGATTTCCAGGTTCGAGACGATTTCCTTCTGGCCGGTGAAATCATCCAGCTGCTGGGGGCGGATAATTCCGTCCAATTCATTATCTTTGCGGTCGGTTGTGCTGCGCGGGTCGAATTCGCTCATGGGCGGTCGGGTCTGTTTCAGCTACAAATATAGTTATTTTTACATTTAAATTGAATGATATTTTTGTTCCTGTCAATTTGTTGATAACTATACGGAAACAATTGGATATCATTTGATTGAGTGCTTTGAAAACTGTTGAAAACCCCGGGCTTTCCGCGTGGGAAACCTGTGGAAAAGTCAAGGGAAAAATACCGCCCGAGTTATCCACATTTCCATCAACAGGGTTATCAACAGCTTTTCAACAGCCTTTTGGAGCCGAATGTTGATAAGTAAAGAATCGACAGCGTTGCTCCGCCGCAGGATGGATTCCAATCGGGAGACATTCTGCAGCGGACTGTTTCTGTCTGCCCGATGGTTCGTCCTCTCCCAGATTGCGGAAAAAGGAACCCACCTCGTGGTCCTTCCCAACCGGGAAGCGGCCGAATATTGCAGCGCGGACCTCTATAATCTGGTGGAAGGCGACTGCGTTTTCTTTCTCCCGGACAGCGGAGGCGCCGTGGAACGGAGCAATTACAAGTCCTCCCTCGGCGTCCAACGGACGGCCGCCATCGGCAAGATGATGGATCCGGGCAAGGGTCCCTTGTTTGTCGTCACCTACCCGACGGCCCTGGACGAGCCGGTCCCCGAGCAGAAAAAGATCACCGGCGCGCTCCTGACGGTCCAAGTGGGCCAGGAAATCTCTTACGAATCCTTGCGGGACAAGCTGGTCCAGCTGGGATTCGAGCGCGTGGACTTCGTATCGGCCCCGGGGCAGTATGCCATCCGCGGCGCGGTCATCGACATCTTCTCCTATTCCCTGGACCATCCCTACCGGCTCACTTTCTTCGGGAACGAGATCGAAAAGATCCATACCTTCGACTGCAATACGCAGCTGTCCATCGACAAGGTGGACAAGGCCGACATCTATCCGGACATCGTCGCCGGCGGGCAGGGAGAGGGCGGCGTCAGCCTCCTTACTCTCCTGAAGGAGGATGCGGTGGTCTGGCTGGACTCGTCCGACATGTACAAGGACCGGCCGTTCTTCCCGGAACTGACCTCTTTCCGGCACGTGTATCTGGATATTCCGCTGCAGCGGCAGGGCGTGGACAACGTCGCTTTCTCCATTACGCCGCAGCCAGTGTTCAACAAGAACTTCGAACTCCTGCTCTCCGACATTCGCACTCGGCTGGAAAACAATTATAAGGTCTATATCTACGGCGAGAAAGAATCCCAGCTGGAGCGCCTCCGCTCGATCATGCTGCAGGATGAACATGCGCTGCTACCGGAGTTTGTCAAAGGGAAGAACATCCATGCGGGGTTCATCGACAACGAGGACCACATCTGCTGCTATTCCGACCACGAAATCTTCGACCGTTTCCACCGCGTCCGTCTGAGAAGGACGGTGGAAAAGTCGGAGCAGCTGACGCTCAACGACCTGAGTTCCTTCAACCTGGGCGACTACATCGTCCATATCGACCATGGCGTGGGCATTTTCGGCGGTCTCGTGAAAATGACTGACGACAAGGGCCGGGTCCATGAGGTCGTGAAACTGATGTACCGGGACAATGACGTCGTCTTCGTATCGGTCCATTCCCTGCACAAGATTTCCCGGTTCCGGTCCAAGGAAGGGGAGATGCCACGGATCAACAAGCTGGGCTCGAAGACCTGGGCCACGATGAAGACATCGGCCAAGTCCCGCGTGAAGGACATCGCCAAGGAACTCATCCAGCTCTACGCGAAGCGCCGGGCCTCGAAGGGCTTCTCCTTCTCGGCCGACACCTACCTCCAGGAAGAGCTCGAATCCTCCTTCATGTACGAGGATACGCCCGACCAGGAGCGGGCGACGAAGGCGGTCAAGGAGGATATGGAGGACAACTGCCCGATGGACCGCCTCGTCTGCGGCGACGTGGGCTTCGGCAAGACGGAAGTGGCCATCCGCGCCGCCTTCAAGGCCGTCTGCGACTCCAAGCAGGTGGCCGTGCTGGTGCCGACGACCATCCTCGCCCTCCAGCACTTCGAAACCTTCAAGTCCCGCCTCAAGGGACTCCCCTGCACGGTCGATTACGTGAGCCGCCTGCGGACGGCGAAAGAGATCACCGACATCAAGAACAGGCTGAAAGAAGGGAAGATCGACATCCTGATTGGCACCCATAAGGTGCTGGGCGCCGGCTTCGATTTCAAGGACCTGGGTCTGCTGGTCATCGACGAGGAGCAGAAGTTCGGCGTGGCGGCGAAGGAAAGACTCCGCCATCTGAAGGCGTCGGTCGATACCCTGACGTTGACAGCCACCCCGATTCCGAGAACCCTCCAGTTCTCGCTCCTGGGCGCCCGCGACCTCAGCATCATCAGCACCCCGCCGCCGAACCGGATTCCCATCCAGACAGAAATCATCCTGTTCGACGAGCAGGAAATCAAGAGCATCATCAGCTACGAACTCAACCGGGGCGGCCAGATCTTCTTCCTGCACAACAAGGTGGAAGAACTCCCGGCCATCCACGACATCCTGCACCGGCTCGTTCCCGACATGAAGATCTGCATCGCGCACGGGCAGATGGAAGCGAAGGAACTGGAGAACAAGATGCTGGATTTCATGCGGGGCGACTACGACATGCTCCTGTGCACGACCATCATCGAGAACGGCCTGGACATTCCGAACGCCAATACGATCATCATCAACCAGGCGCAGAACATCGGCCTTTCCGACCTGCACCAGCTACGGGGCCGTGTCGGCCGGTCCAACCGCAAGGCTTTCTGCTACCTGGTGGTTCCGCCGCTGATTTCCATCACGGACGACGCGCGGCGCCGCCTGAAGGCCATCGAGGAGTTCTCCGACCTGGGAAGCGGCTTCAACATCGCGATGCAGGACCTGGACATCCGCGGCGCCGGCAACCTGCTGGGCGCGGAACAGAGCGGCTTCATCTCCGACATGGGCTTCGAAACCTACCAGCAGATCCTGTCCGAGGCGATGGGGGAACTGGGTGTGGAAACGGGCATCACCACCAAACAGTCCCGCGAAACCTTCGTCGAGGACTGCACCGTGGAAACCGACCAGCCGGCGCTCATCCCGGACGACTACATCGACATCACCGCCGAGAAGATCCGGCTCTACAAGCAGCTGGACAGCCTCAAGGACGACCGCGAGATCGACCGCCTGGGCCGCCAGCTGGAGGACCGTTTCGGGCCGATGCCGCCGCAGGTGAAGAACCTGCTGACGGTGGTGAAGATCCGCAACCTCGGCGCCCGTTCCGGTTTCGAGAAAATCATCGTCAAGAACGGGATGCAGATCATGTTCTTCGTGTCCAACCCGATGTCCGGCTACTACCAGTCCAAGCAGTTCGAGCGGGTGATCGGCAAGGTCAATGACAATCCGGCCCTGTTCAAGGTGAACCAGGACAAGGGCAAACTGCGGACCGTCTCCCGGGGCGTCAACTCCCTGGAAACCGCCCTCAAGGTGCTCCAACGGTTGCAATAACCGCCGAAAATCACTATTTTTGCAGTCTATGGCCAATCTTTTGGTGGAAATAGGAAACACCGCTTTGAAAGCGGCCTGGTCCGACGGGATGACCCTCGGAAAGACCTTCCGGTACCAGGGCGAGAAATGGATGGACTTCACCCTCTCGCTCACCCGCCGGGAGAAGCCGGCCGTGCTGGTCGTTTCCTCCGTCTATGTCCTGACCGAGGAGGAATGCAAGACCCTCTCCGGCGAATGCGGCCACCTGCTCCTGCTGGATAAGGAACACAAGGAACCGCTTCTGAGTCACGGACTTCCTGTCTATCTGTCCTATGACCGGGCGGCCTCCGTCCTCGCGGCGCGGTACCTGTTCCGCGGCATGGGCTGCACCCTCGTGGACTTCGGCACCACCCTGACGGTCGATTACCTGGACAAGGACGGCCTCTATACGGGCGGAAACATCTCCCTCGGCTGCCGCACGCGGTTCAAGGCGCTCAACCGGTATTCCCGCGCCCTTCCGCTGGTGAACACCCCCGAAAACTGCCCCCTGGTGGGCCAGTCGGAACAGACTTCCATCGAAAGCGGCGTCGTCTCGGGCATACAATTTGAAATAGAGGGATACCTGGCGCTGCATCCGGAGAATGTCGTCGTGTTTACCGGCGGCGATGCGAATTATTTTGCAAAACGGATGAAAAGTTCCATCTTTGTAATTTGTAACCTCGTATTGATGGGGTTGGCTTTAATGGCTGACGAATATGTCAAGAAGAATGACCGATAGGATCTGGATCGCCGTCGTGGCCCTTTTGCTGGCCGCGCTGCCGCTCTCTGCCCAGAACGGCACGTACAACGGCTATTCTCCCTATTCCGTATATGGTATCGGAGACCTCCATGCTGCCGGAACCGCCTACAACGCCTCCATGGGCGGCGTGGGTATCGCCACGCGCAACAAGCGGTTCGTGAACACGATGAATCCGGCTTCGACCACCGCCCGCGACTCCCTGTCCTTCATGGCGGATTTCGGCCTTTCCGGCAAGTATTCCATCTTCTCCGAAGGTGATCTCAAGAGTTCGAAGACCCTCTTCAACATCAACGACTTCGTGATTTCGTTCCCGATGTGGCGTCACACGGCGCTCATGGCGGGCATCCAGCCCTTCAGCGACACGGGCTTCTCGATGTCCTATGTGGACAAGATCACGTCCGGCGCCCAGAGCATCGGCTATACCGGCAACCGCGCTTACGGCGCCTATGGCGACGGCGGGCTGAACCAGTTCTTCGTCGGCGCTTCGGCGACGCTCTGGAACCGCCTTTCCGTCGGCGCCCAGTACAACCTGTACTTCGGCACGATCTCGAAGTATTCCATGAGCCAGTTCACCGACGCCAGCTACCGGAGCCAGACCCTGGGCGACACCCTGGAAGTGCGGGCCCATACCGCCAAGTTCGGCCTCCAGTACGAGCAGCCTGTCGGTACCGGCAAGTTCACCGTGGGCGCGACCTACCGCCTCAAGGCCCGCGTGACCGGCTACGCCGTCGAATACAGCAACGTGGCGGAACTGGACCTCGGCGACCACGAACTGAAGAAGGACAACATCTGGCTGGGTGACGAAATCGGCCTCGGCCTGGGCTACACCCAGGGTGACAAATGGTCCGTCGAGGTGGATTACCTCCGCGGCAACTGGACCGGCAGCAACTTCGACCAGGTGCGCGGATTCCGCAACAACGGGGTCCATACCTTCTCGTCCGGCGTGGCGCAGTCCGTCAAGGCGGGCTTCGAGATCACCCCGAACCGGAACGACATCCGTTATTTCCTGCGGCGCTGCACTTACCGCGTGGGCGCCTATATGGACCAGTCCTACTACCAGGTGGACGGGAAGAACATCCTGTCGGCCGGGATCACCCTCGGCGTGACCCTTCCCGTGTTCCAGGGCTACAATGGCATCACTTTTGCGATTGACCTTGGTCAAAGGGGTTTCGGGACGAGTTTCGTCAAGGAAGATTACCTCGGATTCCATGTCGGATTCAACATCTTCGACATCTGGTTCCGGAAACCGCAATACCAGTAAAAGGAAATTTGGAAATACAAAATTCTAACGCGATATGAAAAGATTGACCTTCATCTTCCTGGCCGTCATGGCAGCCTTCATGGGCCAGAACGCGTCTGCCCAGGGAAAGTATGGTGCGGACAGCGCTGAGTGCATCAAGTACCTCTCCTACTATCAGGAGTACTACAAGCAGAAGAACTACGATTCCGCCCTCCCGAACTGGCGGAAAGCCTATTCCATCTGCCCGGCCACCGCGTCCCAGAACCTGTTCGTCCACGGTTCCACCCTCCTGAACCGCGAGATCAACAAGAACCGCAAGAATCCGGCTCTGTTCAGCGCGCAGGTGGACAGCCTCCTCACCCTCCAGGACCAGCGCCTCGAGTTCTATCCGCGCACCGCGAAGGGCGTGGAGCAGAAGGCGACCATCCTGAACAACAAGGGCCAGTACATGATCAACTTCCGCTCCGACGATTCCCAGTATCTGTATGACAACCTCACGGCCATCATCAAGGAACTGGGCAGCGCGACCAAGGGCGGCCTCCTGGTGAACAACCTCCAGGCGGCGATCAACCTCTACCGCGACGGCAAGCTCCAGGCCGATGACGTCATCAACATGTATGACACCGTCACCGAGGCCATCGGCGGCGCCACCGCCAAGAGCGACGCCGAGGCGGAGGACAACCTCAAGACCAAGGCCACCATCGAGAGCGTCTTCGCCGACAGCAAGGTCGCTTCCTGCGACAACCTCATCGCCATCTTCACCCCGCGCTTCGAGGCCGATCCGACCAACATGGCCGTCGTCACGAACATCGTGAAGCTGATGAACAGCGCCGAGGACTGCGCCAACAACGACCTCTACTTCAAGGCCGTCACCCAGATGCACAAGGGCGATCCGTCCTACCGCAGCGCCTTCGGCCTGTACAAGCTGAACGCCGCCCGCGGCAACGTGGCCGACGCCTGCCGTTACCTGGAAGAGGCCATCGACTATGAAGAGTCCGACGAGGCCACCGACGCCCAGTACCTGTACGAGCTCGCCCGCTTCTGCTATGCGAACAACATGCGCGGCCGCGCCTTCGACGCCGCCGGCAAGGCGGTCCGCCTGGACAACGGCTATGCCGGCAAGGCTTACATGATCATGGGCAACCTCTGGGCTTCCGCCAGCTGCGGCAGCGATGTGGACAAGTACGCCCGCTACTGGGCCGCCACCGACTACTACCAGAAGGCCCAGGCCGCTGACGACACCCTCGCGGAAGACGCCCGCGCCGCCATCGGCAAGGTGAGCATCTACTATCCGGAGGCCAGCGAAATCTTCATGTATGACCTGGGCAAGGGCCAGATCTACACGGTCTCCTGCGGTGGCATGACCACCACTACCACGGTCCGTACCAGATAAGATTCAGTGAGACTGCACCGCATACTTACGACGATGGCAACCGCGCTGGCGGTTGCTTTCGTCGTATTTTCATGCAAGGGAAACCTGTCCGAGGCGGAGAAACTGGACCTGACCCAGACCCCGCTCCAGGTCGTGGACAGCATGTTCTTCGTCCAGACGGAGAACGGAAAGCTGAAGATGCGCGTGGAGGCGCCCGTGATGGAAGTCTATGACCATGACAGCCTCTCCTACGAACTGTTCCCGAACGGCCTTTCCGTCTATGGCTATGCGGAGGACGGCTCGCTGGAAACCACCATCAAGTCGCAGAAAGCCCGCCACGACACCCGGAAGAAGGAGGGGGAGGACAAGTGGTCGGCGTTCGGCAGCGTGGTCATCCGGAACATCGTGAACCAGGAGACCATGGAAACGGACACCATCTACTGGGACCAGAAGGCCAAGGAAATCTGGACCGACTGCTACATCAAGATGTACTCCCCGGCCGGTTTCATGCAGGGATTCGGGATGCGGTCCGACGACATGGCCCGTAACGCCATCATCCAGCGTCCGTTCAACAGTTACGGCGTCGTCGAGCAGGATTCCACCAAAGTTGTGCTGGATTCCGTCAATTTCATCGGTCCTTTTCCGCCCAAAAAAGGGCTGAAACGCCCGGTAATGCGAAAAAATAGTGATAATTTGAAAGAAAATTCCTAAATTTGCGCCCTTGACTGAAAATTGACGAAAATTTTAAAAAAGTAACGATAAAATGGCAGTTTTAGAGAAACTCCGCGGTTGGGGCATCGTCCTTTCCATCCTGGTCGCCCTCCCGCTCTTACTCTTCATCATCGATCCGAGCCAGATCATCCAGACGGTCCAGTCCGTCTCCTCCAAGTATGACGTGGGCAAGATCGGTGGCAAGTCCGTCAGTTATACCGATTTCCAGGCGGAGGTCGACCGGATGTCCCGCATCAGCGAGATGCTTTCCGGCAACACTTCCTCCAGCGAGCAGCAGCAGCAGCAGATCCGCGACGCGGTCTGGAAGCACCTCGTGGAAGAGAACCTGTTCATCAAGAACTGCAATGCCGCCGGTATCAACGTGGGCAAGGACGAGATCATGGACCTGACCAACGGTGAGAACGTCTCTCCGGTCATCGCCTCCCTGTTCGTGGACGAGAACGGCGCTTTCTCCAACGAGCGCCTGGTGGCCTTCCTCCAGAATGTGGAGGACGGTGACGAGAACGCCAAGGCCATCTGGGCCTACCTCCAGGAGCAGATCGTCACGAACCAGTACTACAACAAGTACAACGCGCTGTTCATGAACTCCAACGTGGAGAACGCCCTGCAGGTGAACAAGGCCATCGCCGACAACAACACCACCGCCGACGTGGACTTCGTCATGGTTCCTTTCTCCTTCGCCACCGACAGCACCGTTGTGGTGAGCGACAAGGAAATCAAGGACTTCTATGACAACCACAAGAAGTTCTTCGAGCAGAAGGCTACCCGCGACATCGAGTATGTCGTGTTCCAGGTGGTCCCGTCCGCCGAGGACATCACCGCCGCGAACGACGAGTTCGTGAAGCTCTATGAGGACTTCACCACTACGGACAACGTGCGCGCCTTCCTGCAGCGCAACTCCGACACCCAGTGGAGCGACCAGTGGTACAAGGCCGGTGACCTGCGCAGCGTCAATGCGGACATCGACACCTTCGTTTCCGAGAACAACGAGGGAACTTCCCCGGTGATCAGCGCGAACAACACCCTGTATGCCGGCCGTATCATGGCGACGGCGACCATGCCCGAGACCGTGACGATCCGCCACATGATGTTCCAGTCCAACGAGGACGGCCAGCACCTGGCCGACAGCCTCCTGAACGAGCTCAAGAAGGGCGCGGACTTCACCGCCCTCGCGACCGAGTTCTCCCTGGACCGCGGTTCCCAGGCTGACGGCGAGTTCGGCAAGATCGGCGAGATCTCCCCGGCCACCGTGTCCTACCTCCCGACCGGCTTCAACGCCATCTTCGACGCGAAGGTGGGCCAGCCGTTCATCCTCCAGTCCAACATGGCCACCCACATCGTGGAAGTGACCGAGGCCGGCGCTCCGGCCCTGTTCAAGCAGGTGGCCCTGTTCGAGAAGGAGATTCTCTCCAGCAAGGAGACCTTCAACAAGTACTACAACGACGCCAACCGCGTCGCCACCCTCGCCGGCGGCAAGTATGCGAACTATCGCGCCGCTTGCGACTCCATCGGCACCTACTCCCACAGCATGACCATCAACGAGGCCACCGATACCTACGGCTCCATCGGCCATGCCAAGGAGGTCACCCGCTGGGCCTTCGACAACAAGCCCGGCAAGGTGTCCAACATCATCACCGTGGACAACAACTACTTCTTCGTGGTGGCCGTCACCGGCGCCCACAAGGAGGGTATCGCCCCGGTCAATGAGGTCGCCGAGCAGATCAAGAACCAGCTCTACTCCGAGAAGTACGCCGAGAAGCGCCAGGGTGAGGTGGCCGAGCAGATCGCCGGCCTGACCGACCTCGAGGCCATCGCCGAGAAGCTGGGCACCTCCGTGTCCACGCAGAACGACGTCGCCTTCGCGTCGATGGGCGCCCGCAGCCTGGATCCGAAGTTCGTCGGTGCCATCGCCGCCGCTCCGGAAGGCCAGATCAGCGGCCCGGTCGCCGGTTCCTACGGTGTGTATGTGTTCAAGGTGAACGGCCGCGAGACCGGTTCCTTCTACACCGAGAGCGACGCCAAGAATGCCAACGCGCAGATCCTGAACTACGCCGCGCAGATGATCCTTCCTGCGATGATGGACGATGCCGACGTCAAGGACAACCGCGCCCGATTCTTCTAGTCTATGGCTTTGAAATGTGGAATAGTTGGACTTCCCAATGTCGGGAAGTCCACTTTGTTTAACTGCGTGAGCTCGGGCAAGGCCCAGAGCGCCAATTTCCCGTTCTGCACCATCGAGCCCAACGTGGGCTCCACCAACGTGCCGGACAAGCGCCTGGAAGTCCTGACCGAGATCTGCCAGCCCAAGCGCACGATTCCCGCCACGGTGGAGATCGTGGACATCGCCGGCCTGGTGAAGGGCGCCTCCAAGGGGGAGGGCCTCGGCAACCAGTTCCTCGCCAACATCCGCGAGACCGACGCCATCCTGCACGTCCTCCGCTGCTTCGACGATGGCAACATCGTCCATGTCGACGGTTCCGTGGACCCGGTCCGCGACAAGGAAGTCGTGGACATGGAACTGCAGATCAAGGACCTGGAGACGGTGGAAAACCGCATCAAGAAGGTCGAGAAGCAGGCCACCACGGGCGGTGACAAGGACGCGAAGAAGCTGCTGTCGCTGCTCCAGCGCTACCGCGAGGTGCTCCTGCAGGGCAAATCCTGCCGCGTGGTCGTTCCCGAGAACGCTGAGGAAGAGCAGATGGCGCGCGAGCTGTACCTGCTGACGAACAAGCCTGTCATGTACGTCTGCAACGTGGACGAGGCTTCCGCCGCCACGGGCAACGCCTATGTCGATGCCGTCCGCGCCGCCGTCGCCGACGAGCATGCGGAAATCCTCGTGATTGCCGCCAAGACCGAGTCCGAGATCGCCGAGATCGAGGAGTACGAGGACCGGCAGATGTTCCTCGAGGAGATGGGCCTGTCCGAGTCTGGCGTCGTCCGCCTCATCCAGGGCGCCTACCGCCTCCTGGGCCTCCAGACCTTCTTCACGGCCGGTGCCGACGAGTGCCGCGCCTGGACCATCCGCGTGGGCGACAAGGCCCCCAAGGCCGCCGGTGTCATCCACACCGACTTCGAGCGCGGCTTCATCCGCGCCGAGGTCATCAAGTACGACGACTTCGTCCACTACAAGACCGAAGCCGCCGTCCGCGCCGCCGGCAAGATGGGCATCGAAGGCAAGGATTACGTCGTCCAGGACGGCGACATCATGCACTTCCTGTTTAACGTGTAAGTACCCAACCTAAACCTTATATTCACGATCCCCTTGCGCTTCGCTCGGGGGGCGTTTTTGTTGTTTGAGTGAAACAACAAAAAACATTTCGCCACATTTTTACGTTTCTTTCCCTGCGTTCCGTCGCCGCGCCCTAACTTGGGCGCATGAGAACGCTGTTATTATTGTGGCTTTTCGTTGCCCCGGGTGCGGATTCGCTCCAGGTGATGTTTTGGAACGTGGAGAACTTTTTCGACTGGCGGAATGATTCCACGACGGTGTCGGACGTGGAGTTTTCGGCGGCAGGGGAGCGGCACTGGACCTGGAAGCGGTTCCAGGCGAAGGCGAACGCCTTTGCGAAAGCGCTGTTCTGGGTGGAGGCGGAGACAGGACGGCTGCCGGATATCATCGGTCTGGAAGAGGTGGAGAATGCCTTTGTCCTGCGACAGGTGCTCCAGAAGACTGCGCTCCGCAAGCTGGACTACAAGTATGTCCATTACGACTCCCCCGACCGTCGCGGCATCGACGTCGCCCTCCTCTATCGCTCCTCTCGCCTGGAACTCCTCGACTCCAAACCCTGCCACCTCTTTTCCGCCGACACGGTCATGGCCACGCGGGACATCCTGCTGTGCGTGTTTCAACAAGCCGGTACTCCCGTCATGCCCGCCCCTCCTTCTTCCGTCATGCCCGACCCCGATCGGGCATCTATCGCCACCTTCCAGGAGATTCCCGGTCAAGCCGGGAATGACGGAAGAGGGGGGTCCGGGAATGACGGCGCCTTCGCTGTGCTGGTGAACCACCATCCGTCCAAGTATGGCGGGGCGGCGGAGTCGGAGCCAAGGCGGCGGATCGCCGTCGAGCGGCTCCGGTTCCTGGCGGATTCGCTCGCCGCCATCGGCATCGACCGGATCGTCGCCGGGGGCGACTTCAACGACACCCCCGACAATCCCGTCTTCTGGCTGCTGGAGCCGGTGTTGCGGCCCATGCACATGGACCTTTTCCGCCGCGGCCTCGGCACCATCAAGTTCGACGGAAAATGGGACCTCATCGACCATATCTATGTGTCCCCGGCCTTAACCCCGCTCTCTCGAATGCGGATCCTCCGGATCCCTTTCCTGCTCACGCGCGACACCGTCCATTCCGGCGAGAAACCCCTCCGCACCTACACCGGCCCCCGCCACACCGGCGGCGTCTCCGACCATCTGCCCGTCCTGCTGGAGGTTCCATTGCCCCCTTGATAGGGAGCCGTCTTCCCTCTCCCATGTACAAGTCTGGCTTGTACCCCGAAACGGCCAAGAGGGCCGGGTTCCGTGTACAAGTCTTTGCGAAATACCGAGTTTTCTGGTCTTTCCGGCGAGACTTGGACACAAAAACAGCAATCCACAATAAAAACCGTGTACAAGCGAGACTTGTACAATGCCAGTAAGAAAGCCAATAAGAGAATCACCATGCTAAAGACCTATCACCTTTGTTATACTTCCCACCAGGAAGTCATGTATCGGAACGTAGAAGATATGAATCGTTCCTTCAATTGTTTATGTTCGGCGTTGAAGAAGACGGACAGCCGCTGTCTGGCCGAGAGCGACATTCCCAACCATCATCACGGTTGCTATGAAACGGAATGTCCAGACCTCCTGATCCGTATCAAGCGCCAGGCTTATACCTGCTATTTCAACGAGAAGTATGGCCGGAAGGGGCCATTGGGCGAACCGGGTTACTTTGAAATGGAACTCGAGGGCTTGCAGCATAAGTTGACAGCCATCTCCTATACCGTCAGGAACACCGTCCATCACGGAATCACATCGACTCCGTTCGAGTGGCCTTTCTGTTCGGCCAATGCCTATTTCAGGAAGGAGCTTGGAAAGTTGTATGTGCCGGATTTGCTGTTGACCCCCGCCCAGATCAAGGCGGCCTTGCCTCGTCGGGCGAGATTCAGCCCTCAGTGGAAGATGGGAGTGGAGGGGGTGTTTCTGCGGGAGTCAGTCATTGAGACGGATGTGGTCGAGAATCTGTATGCCACGCCGAAAGCGTTCAACTACCTGATCACCCGCCTGAGCGGTGAAGACTGGAGTCAGGAGCAGGAGGCCGATAACGATGGCCGCCCGCCCATCACCCTAGAGAGTTTCGAGGACCTGGTTCTCCAGCGCGCGGCTTCCCGCGAAAAGACAATCGCCGAAATGCTCCGCAACGAGAAGAACCGCGGCACCCCGCTGGGATTCAATGACTTGCAACTCTGTGAGCTGATTGACAATCAATATGTTCCCCAGTATCGGGCGCAGTCGGTCTACCAGCTGTCCTCCCGCGAAAAGAACAACATCGCCAGCGATCTCTTTCGCCGCCGCCTGGCCGGCGAAGCACAGATTCGTCGATGCCTCGTCCTGTGATTCTCGGGGGTTAGGACTCCGTTGGTGTTTATTGGTTGGTGGGGGGTGTCCGCGGGGGTGTTGGTTTGCGGGGTGGTTTCTGGTGGTCGGCCCCTATGTACAAGTCTGGCTTGTGCAATGGAACGTCCCTGCCGTGTTGATATTATGTACAAAAGGGGCGAAATTGCCCCTTATCGCTGAGACTTGTACATAGAAACGCAACAGGAGGAGCAGAGCGGTGTACATACGAGACTTGTACACCGGCGCGGGGTAAGAGGGAGCAGGGCAAAGGGACGGTTAATCGGCAGTAGGAGGGGCCAGGTGGGTGGCCTCCGACGGTTGGCCCCTATGTACAAGTCTGGCTTGTGCAATGGAACGTCCCTGCCGTGGTGATATTATGTACAAGTCTTTCGGAAAAGGGGCGAAATTGCCCCTTATCGCTGAGACTTGTACATAAAAGGGGCGAAATTGCCCCTTATCGCTGAGACTTGTACATAGAAACGCAACAGGAGGAGCAGAGCGGTGTACATACGAGACTTGTACACCGGCGCGGGGCAAGGGGAGCAGAGTAAAGTGATGAGTGGAAAAAAGGGAAAAGAAACAAGGTGGAAAAGACCCCCCAAAAAAGGGAAGGATAGGAAGGTACGGGAAAGGAGGGAGGTGGGGCGTAAGAATGAGCGGGTATGCGGGAAGATAAGGGGTGAGGTGGGGACGCGGTTTCCGAAGAAACTCCGAAAAAAACACGGAATACTCCTAAAAAAATTAGGAGTTTAGATTTTTTTGTCTATTTTTGCACCATGAGACAGAAATTGACAGCCAAGGAGGAGCAGCTGATGACCCTTTTCTGGGAGCATGGCGACCTCTTCATCCGCGACCTGGTGGCGTTGCTGCCGGAGCCGCGGCCCCATTACAACACCGTGGCCACCCTCGTGAAGTTCCTGGAAGAGAAGGGTTTCCTGGAGCGTGAGCCGATGGCGAACACGTTCCGCTATCACGTGAAGGTCACCGAGAAGCAGTACCGCGGGGAGACCGTGGGCGAGATGGTGGCCCAGTATTATAACAATTCCTACGCGAGCCTGGTCTCGCAGTTCGTGGAGGAGGACCGGATGGACCTCCAGGAACTGAAGGACCTGATCGCGCGGATCGAAAGCGCCCGGAAATGACCCCGTTTCTCCTTTATATCGGCCGGAGCAGCCTATACTTGGCCTTGTTCTACGCATTCTTCCTGCTGGTGATGCGCAGGACGACCTTCTTTCGTCTGAACCGCATCCTGCTGCTGGCGGGCACTGTGACGTGCTTCCTGCTGCCGATGCTGCGGCTCCGGACGGTGGAAGTTCCGTTCCTCATGGCCGGGCCGCTGACCGAGGCGGCTTCCGAGCCCGCCCTGACGGCCGGCCCGTCCGCCGCCTCCCCCGTCCCCTACCTGGAACTCCTCTACATCCTCGGCTTCCTCGCCGTGCTGGCCTGGACCGCCGTCGCGATGGTCCGGATGTATCGGACCATCCGGAAAGGCGCCGCAACGCGTCTGGAGGACGGCACTCGGCTCGTATTGACCGAGGCCGATATTCCCTCCTTCAGCTGGGGTCGGACCATCGTCATGAGCCGGAAGGACGCGGAACAAAATCCGGTCATCCTGCAGCATGAGAAGGCTCATATACAAGAGAAACACACCCAGGATATCCTCCTCTTTACGGCCGTCACCCTGGTCCATTGGTTCAATCCCCTCGTCTGGATCACCCTCAGCGAACTCAAGCTCCTGCACGAGTACGAGGCCGATGACGCCGTTCTCAACCATGGCATCGATGCTACCCAATATCAACTGTTGCTCGTGCGGAAAGCCGTCGGGGAAAAGCGCTTCTCCCTGGCGAACGGCTTCCAGCACGCCAAACTCAAAAACCGAATCGACATGATGCTCCAATCCCCCTCCTCCGGATGGAAACGCCTCTCCTGGCTCGCCATCCTCCCCTTCCTCGCCGGGACGATGTTCCTGTGCAATCCTGTCCGCGCCAAGGTCGTCTCCGCCGACCTGCCCGAGACGGTCCTCTCCGAAACTGCCCCCGCCGCTTCCCCCGACACGACGAAGGGTCTCCCCTACAGTCTAGTCGAAGTCAAGCCGACCTTCAACGGCGGCGACGCCAGCACCAACTTCTCCAAGTGGGTCAATGAAAACCTCAAGTACCCGCAGGCGGCCAAAGATGCTGGCGCCCAGGGGCGTATACTACTGCAATTCACCGTCTATCCCGACGGCTCAGTCCGTGATGCCCAAGTCCTTCGCGGTGTGAACCCCGACCTGGATGCCGAGGCGCTCCGCGTCGTTTCCGCCTCCCCGGATTGGACGCCCGGCTACGTCAATGGCAAACCGGTAATGGTCACTTACAACTTTCCGGTCATCTTTAAATTGAAGGGAGGCGAATCTGGCCCCAACACCTCTAAAAAGGATCAAACCGTTGACGTAGTCAACATCACCGACGGCATCTATACCATCGAAGGCTTGCCGCAGGGGGAGGGAGTCTTCTTAGTAGGTCCCGACTCCGAGTCCGCGTTGTTCATCTTGGACGGAAAAGAAATCACGAAAGCACAATTGAAAGAAATCAATCCGGCAACCCTTGAATCTATCCAGATTCTGAAAGACGAAAAAGCCGTTGAGAGATATGGTGAGAAAGGCCGTAACGGCGTCGTTATTATTACTTCCATGAAACAATGAAACGCTGCCTGCTGACCGCCGCCCTGCTGGTCTGCGCCGCTTCCCTGCAGGCGCAGACCACGCACCGCGACTCCGTGCTGGCGGAGGCCCGGTATCTCAAGAGCATCTACCGGACGGACGATGCGATTGAGAAACTGTCGGCCCTGGTGCAGCCGGGTGCGATGGACGAGGGTGTGCTCGCGGAACTGGCCGACTGCCATTTCCAGAGCGGGGCCTACGGGGATGCCGCGGGAACCTATTTCCTGCTCTCGTCCAAGTCTCCGGACAACATCCTCTACCACATTCGCCTGATGCAGGCCTATTCCCGGCTGAAGGCCTATTCCCAGAGCATCCAGGCGGGACGGGCGGTCCTGCAGCGGGATTCCATCCCGGCGGTCCTGAGCTTCGTGGGGGACTCCTTCCGGCAGCTGGAGCAGGCCGATTCTGCCCTCTGGTACTACCGCCGGTCCCTGGCCCTGAAGCCGATGAACGAAAAGGTCCTTTCCAAGGCCGTGGGCCTTCTCATCGACAGGGAGGACTATGACGGGGCGGTCGCCCAAAGCGAAGCCTTCCTGGCGGAAGATCCGGATAATGTGACGATTGCACCACTGAAAGGCCTCGCCCTCTACCGCAAGGGCGACTACGAGGCTGCAAGCAAGGTATTCCAGCGACAGGAGGACATCGGCAATGACGCGTATCCCATCCACTACTACCTGGGACAGAGTTATTGGCATACGAACGTCATCTATCGGGCGGAGCAGGAACTCCAGAAAGCCTGGCAGATCGACTCCAGCGACGTGAATCTGGCCTATTCCATCGCCGCCGTGAAAAAGGAGGCGATGCGCCCGTTCAAACAGGAGGTCAAGCCCTGGCTGGACAAGGCCCTGGAGATGCTGGCGCCGGACCCGGTCACGATGTCCCGCATCCACCAGCAATATGCCCTGGGCTATTACGGCCGGGAGGATTCCTGGGACCTGGCCATCGCCCATTACAAGGAAGCCTACCGCTACAACCCCAAACTCATATCGGCGCTTTCCACCATCGCCTACTGCTACCAGCAGAAGAAAGAGTACAAGGCGGCCGTCGAGTGGTACGAGAAGTACCTGAAAGTCGCCCGCCCCGGCTCCCGGGGCTATGAGTTCGCCGCCGACAACTTGAAGTATCTCCAGGCCGAAAAGTTTATGCAAGAGCCTTAGGGCTCGATAATTGCAGCGAAATCCGCCGCTATGAAGAAGGTTATCTCCACGCTGTTCCTGTGCCTTTCCGTGTGCCTCGGCGCGCGGGCGCAGGTGTTCATCATCAATGACGATGTGTTCCGGGGCCGGATGAGTGACATCAAGGCCACCGTGCTGGATTCGCTCACCAACGAGCCCGTGGCGTTCGCGTCGGTCTATGTGGTTCCGTCCAAGGACACCACCATCACCAATTTCACCCTGACCGACGCCAAGGGCGAGGCCAAGCTGGACGAGGTGCCGTTCGGCAGCTATGTCTTCCACGTGGAGATGATGGGATACAAGCCCTTCGTGAAGGAAAAGTACTTCCGCAACGAGGAAGTGGATATGGGCACCATCCGGCTGCAGGTGGACCAGCAGTTCCTGCAGGCGGCCACGGTCACCGACGTAGGCAATCCCATCGTCGTGAAGAAGGACACGGTGGAGTTCAACGCCTCCTCCTTCCGGGTCGGGGCCAATGCGATGCTGAAGGACCTGCTCAAGCGGATGCCCGGGATGGAGATCACCGAGGATGGCAAGGTCAAGTTCAACGGCGAGCAGATCGACAAGCTCACGGTGGGCGGGCGCACCTTCTTCTTCAACGACCAGAGTACGGCCCTGAACAACCTGCCGGCGGCCGTGGTGGACAAGATCCGCGTCATTGACCGCGAAAGCGAGGAGACGCGCGCCTCCGGGATCCAGGACGGCCAGCGGGAAAAGGTGCTGGACGTCGCTTTGAAAAAGGAATACGAGAAGGGCTGGTTCGGCAACGTGGGCCTCAAGGGGGGCGCGACGGTCGATGCGAAAAAGGACGACGACCCGCTCCGGGACGACCGCGGGCTGCTGTACAACGGCAACGCCCTGGTGTCGGCCTACTCCGAGAAAGACCAGGTGACCTTCATCGCCAATGGGCAGAACATCAATGACTCCAATGTCATAGTGGTGTTCATGGACGACGAAGGCGAAGAGTTTTCCTCCCTGGACCAGGGCCTCTCTTCGGCCGCCCAGCTGGGCGTGAACGCCAACACGTCCCGCATCAAGGACGTCGATACCGCCTTGAGTTCCAACTACAAATATTCGGACTCGGATTCCGGCACGCGCACCACGCGGACGACTTTCCAGGACGACGGAAACCTGACATCCCTGTCGGAACAGCGCGGAAAGCAGTTCGCGAACAGCGTGAGCGCCAATGCGGAGCTCGAGAAAGAGAAGGGGAAGGTCTGGTTCCATCTCCGGCCCTCCTTCCAGTACAACTGGAGCAATGGTCTCAGCACCGGAACAACGGAAACCGGCCGGGAAGGACGTTTCCTGAACCGGTCCGAGAATGCCTCCCGGAGCCAGACGGCCAGCAGGGATGCCTCCATCAGGTCCGACGTGACTTTCCGGGAACTGGGGGGCAAGAAGAACCGGACCCTGCGCCTGAACGTCGACTACTCCTACAACGGCGATGACGGGGAAAGCGCGGAATCATCCGTCCTGACGACGGAGGGCGGCCGGGACACCCGGACGATGACCTACCGGTCCGACGGCCGCACCACCTACCTGGGCGGCGGAATCCGGTATTCGGAACCGTTCGGGGAGAAATGGACCCTTTCTACGGCGGCGGAATTCAGTGGGGGCCGCAGCCGCAACATCCGGGACGCCTTTGACGGAGCGGGCCGGAACGACTATTATTCCTCCGAGAGCCGAAGGTTCATCCTAAACCAGGAATACAGCCTGACGGCCCAGTACAAGTTCGGGGAAAGCACCTGGATCACGGTGGGCGGCAACCTGAGCGGCCGGCTCAACGAAGTGTTCTCCAAGAGCTACGGCATCGAGGACATGACCGGGAAGGATGAATGGAACTGGTTCCTGACACCGGAGTTCCGGTTCCAGCACAGCCAGGGGAACGACCGCTTCACGCTGTCCGCCTCCGGCTACACCCTCACCCCCGGCGCTTCCCAGATGCGCCCCGTGCTGAACATCGGCAACCCCTCCCGCCTGAGTCTGGGGAACGTCTACCTGAGGCCCTATTCCGAAACCTTCCTGTCCGCGAACTGGACGCGGAACAACCGGGAAAAGTTCTCTACGCTGATGATGTATGCGTTCGGCGAGGTATATGCGCACCGGATCACCTCCGCGCTCTGGTATGACGGGGACGGCATCCTGTATTCCCTCCCGGTCAATGCCCGGAAACCCAGCCTGTCCGGCAGTCTGACCGTCAATTACACCACGCCGCTGGACGCGAAGAAGATCTGGTCCCTGAGCCTGAGCGGGGCGGTGGGCCTGTCGTCCTCGGTCAGTTACCAGGCCCGGAAAACGCTGCCCGGGCTGGACAGGGACACCTTCGACTATTCGGACTTCATGTCCGGTTTCTGGGGAAATGCGGAAGGGGACCGGTTCTACGGCGGTCAAAGCGGCTTCGGCGAGAGCCGGACGCGCTCCTTCAGCCCGACCGGCGGCATCACGCTCCGGTACAACTACGAAGGCGGCTCCTTCAGCGTCGGCCCCCGCCTCTCGGGGCGTATTGCCCGCTACTCGCTGGACCCCCGGGCCAACCTGAACACGCTGGACACCTACCTGACGGCCAGGGGCTCCTACACGACCAAGCACGAATTCGACTTCGAAACCGACCTGTCCTACGTGTTCTACACGGGCTATGCGGAGGGCTACGGCCAGCCGGAATGGCAATGGAACGCCGAGATCGCCAAGAGCATCGGCGCCTTCAACCTGAGCGTCACCGTCCACGATATCCTGAACCAGACCCGGAACCTCACGCACACGGTCACCGCCAACTACGAGGAGGACACCTACCGCCTCGTGATGGGCCGCTACGTCCTGTTCGGCGTCAAGTGGAACTTCGGCAAGATGAACGCCTCCCACAGCGCCCGCGCGCAGCAGGCCGCCATGAACATGGTCTTCTAAAAAAGGACTATTTGAACGCCGGCCGGAGCGAAACGCAGTCGTCATTCGGAATATAATCCGTCTTCAGGTCATAGCTGGTGGCCTGGGAAGAGCGGTATGATCCGAAATCCAGGACATAGGAATCACTGGCGTTCCTGGTGGAAGAGGTCCAATAATTCCCGGCGACGTTGGCGTTCTTCAGCACGCCTCCCGTGACATATCCGTCGGCCTGGAGGAAGACGCAGCCGCGGGCGATCAGCGTATTCGCATAGACGCGATACACCACCGCGTCGTAATTCGCCGAGCCATTGTTGATGGCCGATTCAGCGGGCGCAGCGCCCGCATTGGCCGGCCACTCGAATTCATCCGGGAAAATCAGAAGGCCCCGCTTCTCCTGGAAGGTACACTTCACGAAGCGGGCGTTCGGAACCCCACTGATGGTCGATGCCGACCGCGTCTTGAGCAGATAAGTCCATTCGTCCTTGCTCAGGGATGGATATCCGTTTTCCGCGGCGGCATCGTACTGCGTGCGGTCCATCAAGCAGGAGGCGTCGGAAGCATAGTCCCAGGCTTGGGACAGGAAAGTCCCGTCCGCCTTGAGATTGAATTTGGACAGGTATGCGACCTCTCCGTCGGCATTGATGGTAAAGTGCTTGAATTTCCCGTCGTTGGTGTCGTAGGCGGCGTGGTTGTCCACATAGCGGTAGTTGTACGTGATTCCGTCCACCGTGACCGGCTTCGCCTTTCCGATCATGTGGTCGCGGTCCAGCGTGCAGCTGCTGGCCGTGAATCCCGGATTCTTGTTGAAGCGGCATTCCTTGGCGACGTAGGCATAATCGGCGCTGGCGCTGTTGATGAGCCGCGCCGTCGTATTGAAGAAATAGTAGCCGCCTTCCAGGCGCAAGTTTCCGCCGGTCACCACGATGGGGGAATAGCCGGTGGTGTGGCTCGTGCATTTGATGACGGGGTTGTACCCCTCTTCTTCCTCCTCATACAGAACCTTCAGCGACCCGTCGGAAACCTTCAATACGGGGACGTCGGCCTCCTGCAGTAAAACGCCGGTGCCCCATGAATTGGTGATGGACAGGGACGCCCCAGCGCTCTCCACGCAGATGGAATGGCCATTCATGTCCAGGGTGCTGCCGTCAAGGTCGAGGATGACCTGAACCACCGGATCTGCGGCAGACCGGGTTGCCGAGGCCGTGAGGGAAAGGTCCGCCGAGGCGGCGCAGTCGGCGGAAAGATAGATATAGCTCGTTCCCGCGATGGAGCTGGCGAGCGCGAACGCATCTTCGATCGAGTAGGCATCCGCCCAACCCGACTCGTTGTTTCCGACCTGGGCGACACGCGTACGCAGCTCCTTGTTATTCATGTAATAATACTTGCCGGCTACGATGGCTTTTTCTCCCAGGGAATTCGTATAGATGTTTTCCTGGGAATCGTGGGCCTGGAGAGAGATCGGCGAAGCCTGCGAATTGGGGAAGACGGCGACATAGAAGACGTCGTCCACGGCGCCGGTGTCATCGGCGGTCCACCCTTCGTCTTTATTGACAGAGATGTAATTGAGGACGAAATCATCAAAAAGAGCAAACGCGGAGGGAGAAAGCGTCAGCTTTCCGTTCACCAGCGAGATGGTCGCGAAATTATTGACGCCCTCGACATAGAACGAGACTACGGTGCTGCCCGCCGGCAGCCCGTGGAAACCCTTGATGCCCAGCACGGCGGTCTGGTTTTCGAACACCAGATGGAGGTCGTTTCCCGAGACGGTCGCATCGGCCGTTGCGATGGCAGGGACGGTGGTGGAGGTCGCGGCGACCTGGTTGTTAATGAGGACGGCGGAAGGAATGCCGTTTCCATCGAACGCGAGATTCCAGCCGTGTCGGTCCCCGGTATAGAGCATGTGGACGGCGCCGGATTCCGGAAGGGATCCGGCGGCCACGTCCAGGGTGGCGACGCCGGTTTCTTCGTCGACGGCGGCCACTTCCAGGGTCAACGGGTTGGAACTGTCGTCGAAGCCGAAGAGCACGTCGCCAACCTCCCAATCCTGGTGGAGCTTGTGGGTTTCGGGATCTTCGGTATAGGCAATCCGGGTGTCCGCCTGGGCGAAGGAGGCGGTGATGACAACCTTTTTCTCCGGTTCGGGAACGGGGGCCTCTTCCGGAAGGATCTCTTTCTGCTGACAGGCGGTGCCGCAGGCGAGAAGCAGCGCCAGGATGGTCAAATGATGGTTCTTCATGATCGGTCCTCCTTTACCATTCTTCGCCTTCCATTTCCGGCAATCCATTGGTGGGAACCGGTGTCGTGCAGAAGAAATTCGCTTCCTCCACGACGATCATTTCTGTTTCGGGTTTCTCGTAAACTTGTCTCATAGCCGTACAGTTTGCGCCAAAGATAAGGAAATGTCCATGCAAAACCAACCCAAAGGCCTGAAAATCAGGCTCGGAGCATGCATTTCCACCCTTTAGGAGGGGGTGCGGAATCCCGCAAATTATTCGTAACTTCGCACAAATGTTGCGAAGATGAAAAAAAGCGATAAATCCATCCTTTCCGCCCTGCTGCTGGTCGTGATCTTTGCCGCGTGGCTGATCGCGCAGCGCACGGGCCTGCTCGGCGGCGGGGCCGCCACGCCCCTGGTGGAACTGCCGGACGACCAGCTGGAGCTGCCGGCTAGCCGCGAAGGCGACCGGATCATGACCTACAAGGGCTACGTAAGCTCCTATAATCCAGAGACTTTGATTCCCGACTGGGTCGCCTACGAACTCACGGACGAGGAAACCCGCGGCGACGCGACGCGGGAGGACAAGGGCTTCTCGATGGATATGAACTACCGGGGGAAGCAGGCGATGCGGGAGGATTACAACGGCAGCGGCTGGACGCGCGGGCACATGGCCCCGGCGGGAGATTTCATGTGGGACGACGAGGCGATGTCGGAGACGTTCTATTTCATGAACATCTGCCCGCAGCGGGAGGAGCTGAACAACAAGGACTGGCAGTACCTGGAGAAGCAGGTGCGCGCCTGGGCCCGCAAGTACGGCAAGGTCTGGGTGGTGTCCGGGCCCATCGTGGGCGACAACATCTACGGCACCATCGGCCAGGACCATGTGGTCGTGCCGGACGCCTTCTACAAGGTGGTGCTGGTCTATGACGGCAAGCGGTACCAGTCCATCGCTTTCGTGATGGGCAACGACGCCGAAAGGTACTGGCTGAACGACTGCGCCCTGACGGTGGATGAGCTCGAGAAGCGCACGGGCCTCGACTTCTACCCCGCCCTCCCCGACGAGGTCGAGGATGACACCGAATCCCGCTATGATTTCTCCGTCTGGGGCATCCGTAGCCGGTAAAAATTGCGTATCTTTGTGAATCGACACTAAAAAGACAACCGATATGAAAGCAAAAATCCAGGAAAAGTTCCAGACCCTCTTCGGCGAAGCCGGCGACCTGTACGCCTCCGCCGGCCGTATCAACCTCATCGGCGAGCACACCGACTACAACGGCGGTTACGTGTTCCCCGGCGCCATCGACTGCGGCATCATGGCCGAGATCAAGGTCAACGGCACCCAGAAAGTGCGGGCCTATTCCATCGACTTCGACGAATTCGTGGAATTCGGGCTCCAGGAGGAGGATGCGCCCGGCCAGCAGTGGGCCCGCTACATCTTCGGCGTGTGCCGCGAGACGGTCAAGCGCGGCGGCAAGGTCGAGGGCTTCGACACCGTATTCGCGGGCGACGTGCCCCTGGGCGCCGGCCTGAGCTCCAGCGCGGCCCTCGAGAGCACCTTCGCCTTCGCCCTGAACGACATCTTCGGCAACGGCATCGACAAGTTCGACCTCGCGAAGATCGGCCAGAGCACCGAGCACAACTACTGCGGCGTCAAGTGCGGCATCATGGACCAGTTCGCCTCCATCTTCGGCAAGGCCGGCTCCCTCATCCGCCTGAACTGCAAGACCCTGGAATACAAGTACTTCCCCTTCAAGCCGGAAGGCTATCGCCTGGTTCTCGTGGATTCCTGCGTGAAGCATGAGCTCGCCTCCAGCGCGTACAACAAGCGCCGCGCGTCCTGCGAGAACGCCGCGGCCGCCATCCGCAAGAACCATCCCGAGGTGGAATTCCTCTCCGACGCCAAGCGCGTGTGGCTGGACGAGGTCCGTTCCGAGATCCCTGAGGAGGACTTCCTCCGCGCGGAGTACGTGATCGGCGAGGTCCAGCGCGTCCTGGACGTCTGCGACGCCCTGGAGCGCGGCGACTACGAGACCGTGGGCGAGATGATGTACCAGACGCACTTCGGCATGAGCCGCCTGTACGAGGTGTCCTGCGAGGAGCTCGACTTCTTGAACAAGCTGGCCCGCAAGATGGATGTCACCGGTTCCCGCGTGATGGGCGGCGGCTTCGGCGGCTGCACCATCAACCTCGTGAAGGACGAGCTGTACGACGCCTTCATCGAGGAGGCCGTGAAGCAGTTCACCGAGAAGTTCGGCCACGCCCCGAAGGTCTATCCGGTCGTCATCTCCGACGGCGCCCGCAAGCTCTAAGTCGATGAAACGTCACGTCATGGCGGCCCTCGTGGCCGCCATTCTGCCCCTTTGCGTCCACGCGCAGATCCAGCTGTTCTCCGCCACGGGCAATGACCCGGGGCGCCTTCGCTGGTCCACGTTCCGGACCGGAGACTATCAGCTGGTCTATCCCCGCGGGCTCGACTCGCTGGCCACCGTTTACGGGACGCTGCTGCAACAGTACAGCGTCCCGCTTTCGGTTTCTTCCGGCTTCCGCCCGAACGAGAAATTCCTCCGGCCGATGCCCGTCATCCTGCATCCCTACGCAGGTATTTCCAACGGCCTGGTGGCTTGGGCGCCCCGGCGGATGGACATCTTCACCCTGCCGGACGTGTCCGGGATGACCCCGATTCCCTGGGCGAAGCTCCTCGCCATCCACGAGGGCCGGCACGTCGCGCAGAAGCAGTTCCTCCGGACCGGCTTCTGGACCGGCTTCCATTATCCCTTCGGCGAACTGGCGGAAATGATTATCGGCATGGTGCCGAACTCCTCGCTGCTGGAGGGTGACGCCGTGGTGGCCGAAACGGCCCTGACGAAGGCCGGCCGCGGCCGCAGCGGCGACTTCCTGAGCGAGATGCGGATGTACTTCGACACCGGCGACCTCCGCAGCTGGTACCAGTGGCGCTACGGGTCCATCAAGAAGTACACGCCGGACATCTACCGGCTGGGCTACCTGACCGTCGCCGGCTACCGGTATCTGTACGAAGACCCGTATTATACGACGAAATTCCTGAAGGTGGCCTCCACCCTGGGCGGCGCCTTCTCCGCGATGAATTCGGCCTCCAAGCAGTCCTCCGGCAAGAAACTGCCGGTCGCCTGGAGCGAGATGATGGGTACTTACCGGAATCTTTGGGCCCAGGACGACAGCCGCCGCGGTCCGTTCTCCGGGACGGAGCCGCAGGTGCGCCTGCCCCGGTCCTATACGGTCTATGCCGGCTCCGTGCCCGGCGATGGCGCCGTGTACGCGGAAAAGGCGGGCATGGACCTTCCTGCCGTCCTGGTCCGGGTGAATCCCGACGGCAAGGAAACGACCTTGTCGGCTTTCGGCGGCGAGGGGAAACTCGCCTGGTCGGGGGCCCTGCAAAGGGTCTTCTGGTCCGAGGCGGTGCCGGATGTCCGCTGGACACTGAAGCAGGACGCCCGGATCCGCTATTATGACGTGCAGACGGGCCACCAGGGTTCCCTGGTGCGCAAGGGCCGCTATCTGAGCCCCGCGGTTTCGCCGGACGGGCTTTCCGTCGCGGCCGTGGAGTATCCCGTCGACGGATCCGCCGCCATCGTCGTCCTGGACGCCCGCAGCGGCAATGTCCTCCGTCGATGGAAGACTCCGGACGGTTTCCAGCCGACGGAAGTGGTCTTCCAGGGCGCCGGCCTCGTCTTCGCGGCCATCACGGACGACGGTACGGGCCTGTATCGGGTGCCCATGGACGGAGGCCGTCCCGAAACCTTGCTGGCGCCGCAGCCGGTGACGGTCAAGGACCTGTCCGCTGTGGACGGGAACACCATCCTCATGGTCAGCGACCGGACGGGCACGAGCGAGGCCTACACCTTCTCCGAAGGGACCTTGAAACAGCTCTCCGTCACGAAATACGGCCTGGGGTCCCCCTTCTTTGCCGGCGGACGCCTCTATGCCTCGGTCCTCCAGCCGGAAGGCCGGCTCCTTTCCCGGGTCGAGACCGCCCCTAAGGTGGTCGATTTCAAGGACATCTACCGCGACCCTGTCGCCGAGACTCTTTCCGCCCAGGAGGCGCAGCTTTCGGCTTCCCTGCCGGCATCGACCGTCGAACTGACCCCTGCGAAGCCTTTCCACAAGATTTCGGACGCATTCCACTTCCATTCCTGGGCGCCGGTCTATGTCGATCTCAGCCGCGCGGACGTCTCTTTCCGGGATTACTTCTTCCAGACGGCCGCCCTGGGCGCGACGGGCTTCTTCACGAACCGTCTCGGCACCGTGAACGGCTCCGTGGGCCTGTCTTTCCATCAGAAGGTGGATCCCGCGGAAAAGACCCCGGGCGCCGGTTTCCATGTCCGGATGTCGTACAGCGGCCTGTATCCGGTCTTCGACTTCGCCCTGGACGTGGGCGACCGCGACGCCGCCCTGCAGATCCCGTATCTGGACACGGCGAAAGATTCCCTGTTCATCCGTTCTTCTTCCTACAAGAAGATGTATGTGGGCGGAATGGCTTCCGTTGCCCTGCCGCTTGACTTCTCTTCCGGCGGTTGGGAGCGCAGGATCGAGCCGGCGCTGGCGATTTCGCTCAGCAACGACAACCTGTACGGCCCCTTCTATCCCGTCAAGGCCGATCCGGCCGCGGAAGGGGGCTATTCCGAAGATAAGTCCTTTAAGCTGAACTGGACTTCCCGGTCCACGGCGTACCGGACGGCGGCCGTCCTGCGCGGCAGCTTCCTCCGTCCCGCCGCCCGCTCGCAGATGATGTCCTCCAAGGGCTTCGGCTTCGAGGTGGGCGCGACCAGCACCGACCTCAACTGGTCGGAGTACGGGAAGGTGTACGCCTATCTTCCGGGCTTCCACCCGCGGCATGGCCTGAAGGTGTCCGCCGCCGTGCGGCACTATACCATGGACACGTTCTCCACCTGGTTTGCGGATCCCTGCCCGCCGGCCCCGCGCGGACTGGCCAAGAACGCGGCCGTGGAGGCGCTTCTCCTCACGGCCTCCCCTTTGGCGGTCAAGGTGTCCTTGGACTATGCCATGCCCATCTTCCCGATGGACTTCGCCATCGGCAACATCTTCTATTTCAGGAACTTCGAGGTGGTTCCCTTCGCGGACCTGACCTTCCTCCAGCCGGCAAGCGGCTACCGGATGGCCGGCGAGGAGCTCTGGAGCGCCGGCGCGGACATCGCGGTGAACCTCCAGCGTATCGTCCTCATTTCCGGCAACTTCAGCATCGGCGCCCGGCTCGCCTATAGCGGCGGCCCGGCCTTCCCGTTCCTGCAGGAACAGATTCCCGGCCTCAAGCCCTTCTACGTCGGGGCCGTTTTCAATACCAAACTCTGATGAACGCAACTTGCAGCCGCTGCGGCGAAAGCCACGCCGTCGCGACATACCCGAGCATCAACGTCGCCGCGGACCCGGACCTCAAGGCCCGGGTCCGGGACGGCTCGCTCTTCGTGTGGGAATGCCCCCATTGCGGGGCCCGGAACCTCTTGAAATACCAGACGCTGTACCATGACCCGTCGGAGAAGCTGATGGTCTGGCTGCTGCCTGGCGACGCCGAGCCGCCGCAGGCCGTGGCCGACGCCGTCAGGCAGCTGGACGGCTACACCCTCCGCCTCGTGCGGGAGGTGGGCGACCTGGTGGAAAAGGTCAACATCCACGCCTGCGGCCTGGACGACGTCCTGGTGGAGATGTGCAAGTACGTCACCCGCCTGGAGATGGCGGACCAGCAGAAGCGCCCCGAGATCCAGGACGCGCCGCTCAAGTTCTTCAAGATGGACGGGCCCGACAACGACCTCGTGTTCTCCTTCCCCCTGGACGGGGAAATGAAGGTCGTGAACGTGGGCTTCCATGTATACGAAGACGCCCGAGGAATCCTCGGGCGCCATCCGGATGTCCGTCCCGAACCCGGTTTCGCGCGCGTGGACGCGGCCTGGCTGGGACAATATTTCCGCTAGAACTTCGGAACCTCGAACTGCGCGGCGTCCACCGGGCCTTCCTTGATTTCAACGATCTTCGTGGAAATGGCGAAGCCGCCCGCGTCGATGGTGGTCTTCATCGTGAAGCCGTTCCAGACGCAGACCGTCGCCTTGGCGGTCTGGCCCATCTGGTTCATTTCGAGGGTGTACACGGTGCACTCCTTGCCGGAGACGGTCTCCTTGCCGGTTTCCTTGATTTTGTTCTTGGCGATGACCTCGTCGGTGAGGTTCAGGTAGTTGATGCTCTGCTGCTGCTGAGGCATCTCCTGGACGGACTTCTCGCCCTTGTTCACGAGGTACATCTTGCCGTCCTTGTTGATCTGGGTCATTTCCATGCCCATCATGCTCATCGAGGTGGCCTCCTTGGCGCCGAAGTCGTCAAAGTAGGTGGTGTTGGTGATGGTCTGTCCCATCATGTCCATTTCGGTCTTGTAGGAACCGGACTTGATGCCGTAGCGCGGGGCCTGGGCGAACGTCGTCGCTGCCACCAGCAGCACGGCGCAAATCATGAAGATCTTTTTCATATCGGTGTGGTATTGGTTTGTTCTGTTCCGGACAAAGATAGAGATTTTTGTCCAAGGTACAAAAAGCCTTACCGGGTTTTAGACGAAAGGCCTTTTTTTGACGACGAATCCTGGACGTCCTCTTCCGCTCCGTCCTCCTGTCGCTCCGCCTTCCGGGCGGCTTTCTCCGCCTCGCGGGATGCTTTTTCCGCTTCACGGGCCGCCTTCTTCTCGGCGCGCTCGCGCTCCTGCTCCAGGTAGCGCTCGAAGATCAGGCGCTCCTTCTGCGCTTTCTTTTCCAGGTTCTTCAGGATGCGCATCTTCTTCTTGCGCTCCTTCTCGAGTTTCCGCTGCTTCTTGGCTTCCTGTTTCTCCTGGTATTTCTGGTCCTGCTCGGCCCACTTAGCCTCTTTCTTCGCCCGCTTTTCGGCGGCGATCCGGGCCTTCTCGGCCTTCCGGGCAGCTTTTTCTTCGGCCTTCCGGGCCTTTTCCGCCTCCTTCTTCCGGGTCTGCGGATCCAGCACGGTCTCGGGGGACGGCTGCTCCTGCTCGACGTCGTTCTCTAGCGCCGGCTTCGTCGCTACCGTATCCCGTTGGGGCGTTGTCACAGGAGGCTTCTGCCTCGTCGCCGTACCGAGCGAATCCCGCGCGGGGGGCGTTTCGGCCATCGAATCCAGCTCGTTGCGCAAGGCTTCGTCCGCCGCGGAAAGGGCCGGCGGCGTGGCGGTCGTATCGACGAGAGTCACGGTCGTATCCTGGGGCGCCGTCGGGGCGGCGGGCTTCTCCTTGGGTTGCCGCGCCTTGACGACCTCCATCGAGTCGCGGTAGGCGATATCCTTGTAGATCTGCTTGATATGGCCGGGGAAATAGACCTCCGTCTCCTTGAACTGGGCATGCGGGCGCGCCAGGTAAGAGGTGCGCTGGCTCTTGCGGGGGACCAGCGGCGTGATGTCGAAGCCACCCTTCGGCCGGCGCCCCGGCTCCCACCGGAAACCCTTCATGTAGCGCTCCTCCGCCGGCAGCTGGACCACGGGGTAGGCGTCGTTCTTCGCGTTGTCGAAATAGTAGATCTTGTCCAGGTTACCCTGGTCGAAGAGGGCGTACAGCATCTTGGACTCGACCTTGTTCACCGTCGCGAGCGCGTTGTTCTCCGTCAGGAAGAACAGCGCCGTGGCGCCGCCCAGGGCGTCGAAACGCCGGAGCGTGCGGGTGGTGTCGAAGTAGGCCATCATCTCGGCGCCCTTGATCTGGTCATAGCAGATGGTGTCTTCCTGGGTGGTGATGAAGGCGTTGGACATCAGCCGCGCCCGGTCCGCCCGGCGGTCCTTGATGACGAGGTAGATGCTGTCGGCCGCATACTGGCGGTTCCCGTCGCTGAACACGAGCGGATCGCGGTACAGCCGGACCAGGGAATCCAGGTCGTAATAGACCAGGGAGTCGCACGACATCTGCATGTCGTCGCGGAACAGTTTCACCCGGCTGGTCGCCCAGATGAACGAGAGCCGGCTCGTGTCCACGGGCGGCGGCGTGGCGGCCACCGAATCGGCCGGCGAGGGTTTCTTGGCGGGGGCGGTGGTGTCCGCCGGCGCCCCGCCGGACTCGCCGGGCGTTACCGGCGGCTTCCCGGCGGGCTTTCCCGCCTTGCCCTTGCCGCCGGGCCCTCCGCCCGGCCCGCGGTCGCGGCCCGCGGCGTTCGGGTTGTCCTTCTCGGCCTCCGCAGCCGCCTTGGCGGCTGCTTCCGCGGCCTTCCGGCGGTATTCGGTCACCGGGTCCCCCGCGAGGTCCTTGAGCCGCTTGTCGGCCTCGACTTTCCACAGGGAGTCCACCAGATGCCGTTTGATGCCGCGGTACAGGATCGTATCGGCGCCGAACCAGACGGTGTCCCGCTTGGCGGTCTTCTCGTCCTCGTCGATGCTCATCACCGCCGGGGTGACGGTCATCTTCACGCGGGACAGGGAGTCCATGTATTCCATGCGGCCTGCCAGGGCGAAGACATTCCGTGTCGTGTCCATCAGCTCCACCTGCCCCATCATCTCCACGTTGTTCACCTTCCGGTGATAGTACAGCGTGTCGGACCAGGTTTCCTGGTCCTTCGTGAGCAGGTGTACGTTCCGCCGGAAGAAGAACAGCTCCCGGTCGCGGTCGTACCAGCCGTCGTTGGCGGACAGCATGTTGTCGTCCTGCCACATGTCGGTTCCGTAGCCGAAGTACGCGGTATTGATGTCGCTGCGGTATTCCAGGCGGGACGTCTTCACGAAGGTGGTGTCCATGTACATGTTCACCTGGTCGTTGAAGACGAACAGGCTGGCCTTCGAGTCGTAGGAGCCGTACAGGCTCTCGATCACCTGGCCGTCCTTGTCGCGCATGGACGCGCCGTTCTGGAAGATGGCGACGGAGTCCTTGGTGTTGTAGTCCAGGTAGCGGGTGCGCAGGGTGTTCTTGTCCTTGTCCTCCAGCTGGACGAGGCCGCCGCGGAACTTCGCGAGGTCGTCGTCCACCACGTACTGCAGGGAGCCGGAGCTCAGGCGGGTGCGGTCCTGGATGATCTGGACGTGGCCGACGGCGTCAATGATGTTCGTCGTCACGTTCCACAGGGCCGAGTCGCACAGGAGGTACGTGTTGTTATGCAGGAAACGCGCCGGGCCCGTGACCTTGCGGAAGCTCTCGCCGTTCCGCTCGATGAGCTGGGCCGACTTCGCGCTTACCAGGGTCACCAGCGAGTCTTTCTTGTCCTGGGCCAGGACAGGAACGGCCGCCGCCCCCAGGAGGGACAGCGCCGTCAGGAAGAGATATGCGAGCGTCCGCCGCACGAGCCTGTCAGAACTTTTCGCTCCAGATTTCCCGGCCGAAGGAGCACTCCTTGTACATCGGGTCGATCACGATGTAGGTCTCCTTGATCTTCTTCTCGAGGAACTCGTCGATGGCCTGCATCTGCCGCTGCGCCCGCACGCGGCCCTGCAGCTCGGTATAGTCGTTCGTGAACGAGGCGGGATGGGCCGGGACGATCTTGTCCACGCGGATGATCTTGTACACGGTGTTGCCGTTGCGGCCCTGCTGGTAGCCCTCGTTGTCGGTGGACTCCACGGGCTCGGAGATCTCGCCCTCCTTCAGCTCCTGGATGGCCGCATAGTCGGCCGGCTTGAGCTGGTCGATCTCGAAGTAGGAGGAGCCGGTGGCCGGGTCCGCCATCTGGCCGCCGTTGGTGCGGGTGGCCGGGTCCTCGGAGAAGAAGCGCGCGGCGAGGTTGAACTTGATCTCGCCGTCCAGGATCTTGGTGCGGAGGCTGTCCAGGCGGGAGAAGGCCTTCTCGCGGTCCTCGGACGTGTACTGCGGCTTGAGGAGGATGTGCCGGGCGTTGAACATGTCGCCCTTCTTCTCGATGACTTCGATGATGTGGTAGCCGTCCGGGGTCTCCACGATCTGGGAGATCACGCCCGGGCGCAGGGCCATCGCCGCATCGGAGAAGGCCGGCCAGAAGATGGACTTGGAAGCCATGCCCAGCTCGCCGCCGCGGCGGGCGCTGCCGGGATCCTCGGAGTAGATGCGGGCGAGGGTGGCGAACTTCTCGCCGTTGATCACGCGCTCACGCAGGGACAGGAGGCGCTCCTTGACGGCCATCGCGGCCGCCTCGCGGTCGGGATAGACGCAGATCTGGCTCAGCTGGTACTTGATCGGGACCATGGGCAGGTCCTCCACCGACACGGTGTCCAGGAACTGCTGGACGTCGTAGGGGGTCACCTCCGGGATGCGGTTCGCGATCTCGGCCTGCTCCGACTGGATCAGGCTCTGGTCCTCGAAGAGCTGCCGCCATTCCTGGCGCAGCTTGTAGAGGGGCTTGCCGAAGTATTTCTCCAGCTCTTCGTCGCCGCCCAGGTAGGTGCGGTACTGGTCCACGCGGTTGTTGAGCTCGCCGTCCACCATGTCGTAATTGACGGTGAGGGAGTCGATGCGGGCCTGCATCAGGAAAATCTTGTTCTCCATCATCCGTTCCAGGATGTTGCAGCGCATGTCCCGGTCGGAGGACCGGCCCTGGGCCTGCATCTGCTGCACCTCGCTCTCGATGTCCGAGACCAGGATCACTTCGTTGCCGACGACGGCGACGGTCTTGTCCACGAGCCCGCCCGGGTACTTCTGGGCGGAAAGGCCCGTCGTCAGGAACAGGGCCGCTGCGAAGACGATAAATCTGAACTTCATATCAACAAATTACCAATTTCAATAGATGACAAACTTTCCTTTGCCAAGCGCATCCTTCAGCAAGTCTTGTTCCAAACCGGACACCAATTCGTGTTTCCGGGCGCTTAAGAGGATATCTTTGATGCGTTCCGCGCAGTAATCCAGCGGCGCGGGGCTCCCTTTCTGCACGATGTCCACCACCCAGGCCACCCGGAGATTGCCGTCGTCGCCCTTCATCTCGATGGACCGGCCCTTCAGGGCCTTCATCATGGACACCTCGTCCGTGCCCAGCTCCCGGGCCAGCAGGATGGCGTCCATCCAGCTGTCCGAGCTGTCCACGTACCGCAGGGCGGCCGTGAAGGCCAGGCTGTCGGCGGCGATGGCGTCCATCGCGTCGTCCGAACTCATCAGCTCCTTGATCTTCTTGAGGCTGCGGGAGTCCGCCGGGATGACCATGTAGCGCGTTTTCAGGAGGGGACGGTCCACGAGGAACTTGTCCGTGTGCTCCTGGTAGTAGTTGCGGACGTCCTCGTCGGAGATGAGGGTGTCCAGCCTTTCGTTGATGTAACGCTCCTCATAGCGGTACTTCAGCAGCGTGCGGCGGTATTCCTCCAGTTCCTTGGACACGTCTTGTTCTTCCTTGGAGAGGCGGGATTCCGCCATGTCCAGGAACAGGAGCTCCTCCGCCCAGGCCTTGATGTACTGCTGCGCGAGCCCCAGGCTGTCCTCGGACGACACGCCGGCGGGGATGTATTCCGCCAGTTTCGACCGCATCAGCCGGTGGTCGCCGACGCGCGCGACCACGGCGTCGCCGAACAGCTCGGCGGCCGAGTCCGTCACCCGGTGCACCATCTGGCACGATACGGCCAGGAGGGCGATGAGAAGCGCACATTTCTTCATAGCCCACAAATATAGGAATAATTTCCCGAAAAACTCAGATGTCGAAGCTGAAGACAAGTCCTACGTAGTAGGGCTTGCGGCCTTCCTCGGCCGATTTTGCCAGGGTTTTGAAGTACGGGCCGCCGAGCCAGGAGGCGGAAACGCCGATCGAGCAGGGGTAGGGGACCCAGGCCAGGTTGCCCAGTTCCACGGTGAAATCCGCGCCGGCGCTCATGAGGGACGTGTACGCGGTCTTCTTCCCCTTCCCGTCCGCCGCGACCTCGAATCCGGTCCAGTCCACGTGCGGAATCAGGAGGAAATGGCTGATGTAGGCCACGGGGGAGAACCAGGAGATGTCGCCCACGTAGATCGGGACCGCGTACTCGGCCGTCAGGCGGAGCTGGCCGTCGGAAGCGCGGGCGACCGTGCGGGCCTCGGCCGAGGTGAACCCGCGCGGCATGATCTGGACGGTGTTCTCGCCGAACGGCGCGCCCGTGGGCAGCTGGACCTGGGCGAGGGCGGTGAGCCGGAGGCCCTGGGTCCGGGTGAACCCGGGCAGATAGCCGTACAGATAGGCGTAGGCGAGCGGGGTGTAGATCTTCGAGAGGCCGGGGCGGAGGCTGGCGCCCGCTTCGGCGCCGAAGCCCCAGCGGGGATAGACCTGGCTGTCCGCGGTCGGGAGCATGATGTAGCCGCGGACGGAACCGCGGAGAGACTGCATCGGCCGGTTGGTCCCGGGCTCGTAGCCGACGAGGGCGGGGTGCGCGCCGTCGTGGACGAGGTCCTCCGTCATTTTCAGCTCCGTCGTCCCGTTGTCGAACAGGTTGTTGGAGATGCTCCAGCTCACCTGCGGCACCCATCCGCGCTGGAGGCCGCTCCGGCTGTGGCGGAACGGGATGTAGGCGGTGAGATGGGCGTTCCAGTAGGGGCCGTCGACGTCCTTGCGGGTGGCGGCATAGCCGACTTTGTCCGCGTACAGGCGGCGTTGGAAACCATATTGGCCGGTACCTTTGTCGTAGAGGTCGAACCCGGCCTCCAGGACGGGATACAGGCCCGTGTAGGTGAACTGGACGTGCCCGGAATGCCGCCATTCGGAGGGCTTGTCCGCATCCGGATGCGCGGAATACCCCACGGTGCCCCACGCGGTCCCCAGATCATTCTGGAACAGGCCGATGAGGCCTGGCGACGCCGTGTCATACGAGAAGTCGCCGCTCATGGACGAAATGGCGTCATAGTCGAAATACAACGGCGCCCACGAATGGAACTTCACCAGATGCGGCACCTTGTGGTATGGCTTGGGGTCGCTTACGGAAACCTCATTCCGAGCATCCTTTGCCTCATTCCGGGCACCCTTTGCCTCATTCCGGGCATCCTTTTCCTCATTCCGGGCTTGACCCGGAATCTCCCCGAGCAGCGCCCTTTCCTGCTCCGCCAGCTTCTCCGCCACGCGGTACTTGTGGACCTTCCGGATGTCCACTTCCACCGGCTCCGGCGGCGTGGCCTTGAAGATGGCGCTGCCCTCCGGCGTGATGGAATTGAACCAGAGCTCGCCGTCGTGCCAGAAGTAGTCCGTGCCGCCGTAGCGCGAGTTCGTCAGCTGCCAGGCGCGCCCCGTGGCCGGGTCGTACCGGTACAGCTCCTTTACGCCGTTGCGGTCACTCACGAAGTCCAGCACCTGGTTCTCCCCCTCCAGGTTCTCGATTTCCTGGAGCGTGGGCTCCAGGACGCAGGTCCACTGAGACTCGTCCCTTCGCCAGATGCTGTACCCCTCGTCGTTCACGGCCAGGCAGTAGATGGTGCTGTCCACCCAGGCCGGGTCCGCCAGCTCGACGCCCGGCGGGGCCGGGATGCGCGTGCGCAGTTTCCCGTCGAACTCGCTGATGATCACGAGGTTGCTGCCGCCCTCGACGGGGTATTCGACCGTGGCGATGCCGCCAGGGCCCGGCTGCGGATTGTACAGCCGGCCTTCGGTCGTGAGATTCCGCCGTTTCCCGCTGTGCTCCAGCGACCGGATGATGGACTTTCCGTCCAGGGTCCAGCGCTTGCCGGGAACGGTCTCGCTCCAGAACAGGCGGTGCACGCCGGGGTTGAGGGAACTGGTGTTGGAGGCGAAGGCGCCGAGGTCGTCTTCGGAGCCGTCCACATTGATCCGGACCAGCCGGGGCGCCAGGTCTTTTCCCTCCTTGATCGCGAGGTATTCATTATCGACCCAGGAGCCGTTCGAATAATCGGTGGCGTACGCGTGTTTCTTCGTGACTTGCACCATCTCCATAAATGGCGCGCGGGCATCCTCTTCCTGTTCCCAGATTTCGTGGAAGCCCTCCATGATGCCTTGGAAAGTCTTCTTGAAGGGCTGCCCGGAGACGCGCTTGACATAGTTCTGGAGCCTGGCGACCGGGAAGGGGCGCTTCGTGACGTAATCGAAATAATCGGCCGTGAACGAAGGCTGGTCATAGAAATACCGCATGCCGGCGACGGTCATGTAACCGACTGTGTAATAATCGGGTCCGGCTTTCTTGAACGAGCCGTAGGTCCACTTGTACCAGTCCCGCCAGTCCCCGTTGTCGAAGGCGAGGTGGTAGTAGTTCAGGAAGTCGGTGTTGCGCCCGCGGCCGGCCGCCGTGAGGGCGGTTTCCGCGACGACGGCGTCGCCTTCCAGGAACACGGGCGGGGTATAGAAAGCGCTCACGGCGCCGGTCCACATCTCGCCCACCAGGTAATTGACCCACTTGAAGGGCCGCCGGTAGGACAGCTGCATCTGCGCCACGTGGCGGGACTCATGGACCGTGAGCTGCGTCATCCAGGACTGGGGGTACGGGCCGTAGGCCTCGGGATGGGTGTACAGGTCCATCCGCTTCGGGGCCCAGGCCACGGAGCCGTTGGAATACGGGTGCCAGGGGTGCAGGATCACCGGCGTCCGGCCCCATTGCAGGCTGCCGGGCGCCAGGCCGGCGCTCGCGCCCACCGTCGGCTGCCATTTTTCCAGGTCTATGACGTAGGCCCGCGCCAGGGAATCCAGGCCCCGGGGATAAATGATGCGGTAATGCTCCGTGCCCATCTCGGACCAGCGGCTGAATGGGTCCGACCCGGCCTGGAAGAACTGGGCCGAGGCGGTGGTCCCGGCCAGCAGGCCCGCGGCGAGGAGAAGTGTCCGGAAAAGCTTCATACTACAAAACTAACCATTTTTTCGTAACTTTGTGTGACCATCTTTGAAGAGAATGCGCAAGTATTTGATATTGTTCTCGTTCGCAATCCTCTGCGCCTGCGGGCCCCGGGGCGGGAAAACCGCCGCGGACGCTTCGGCCCGGCGGGAGTTCCCGGCGGTGGAGGTCCCGTCCATGTACACGGACCGGCAGGAGCGCGCCGCCTTCGCGGCCGGCCACTTCTGGGACCGCTTCACGGACACCACGGATGTGTACGCCTGCGACTCCGCGACGGTCAATGGCGTGCCGAAGCAGGTGGTGGAGTCGCAGATGGGCCTGTTCGCGTCGCTGCTCGGCGAACTGCCGGCGGACGCGGGCGCCCGGTCGGTCGGCCGCCTCTATGACCGGGTCGACGCCTTCGAGCGGAAGTATCCGGATTCCAACGTGTTCGAGGAGCTGGGCCGCCTGACGCGGCATTACCTCTACGATCCAAACTCCCCGGTCCGCAACGAGGACCTGTATTTCTATTTCGTGGACCGGCTGGGCAAGTCGGACCTCATCGACAACGGCTACCGGATGGGCTATGAATGGGACGCCCGGATGTGCAGCCTGAACCGCGTGGGTACGCCGGCGGCGGACTTCTCCTTCACCGACACCCGCGGCCGGGTGCGGACGCTCTACGGCGTGAAGGCGGAGTACACCGTGCTCATTTTCGGCAATCCCGGCTGCCAGGCCTGCCAGGAAATCATGGAGGACATGGAATCGACCCCGGAAGTCTCGGCGCTCATCGCCTCCGGGCGGCTGCAGGTCGTGGATGTGTACATCGACCAGGAAATCGATGACTGGCGGGCCCACATCCCCGAATATCCCGCCACCTGGATCAACGGGTACGACCACAACTACAGCATCCGCACGGACCTCATCTACAATGTCCGCGGGATTCCATCCATCTATCTGCTGGATGCGGAGAAGACCGTTCTCCTGAAAGACGCAACGCCGGAGCGGGTGCTCACGGCGTTGGCTTCACTTTAGGCGGTAAACACCCAGATGATCGCTTCCTCGAGGACTTCTCCGGGACGGAGGACCGTCGTGGGGAAGCCGGGTTGGTTGGGCGCGTCGGGCGTGTGCTGGCACTCGATGGCGATGGCGTCGTAGTCCTCGAACTCGCGGCCGTACTTTCCCTTCGGGCTGCCCTTGAGCCAGTTTCCGGTGTACACCTGCACCGCAGGCTGGGTGGTCAGGATCTCCACCTTGCGGCCGGATTTCGCGCCCCAGAGCTCCGCGCACGTGGACAGCTGGCCGGGCATGGCGCCGTCGATGAGCCAGCAGTGGTCGTAGCCCTTGCCGATCTTGAGCGCCTCGAAATCCGCGTGGATGTCCTGGCCGACGGGCTTTGCCTCGACGAAGTCCATCGGGGTGCCGGCGACGTCCGCGGGCTCGCCGAGCGGAATCTGCGTCGGGTCCGTGGGAAGGTACTGGGAAGCGTTCAGCTCCAGCTTGTGGTCCAGGACCGTGCCGGAGGCTTCGCCGTCCAGGTTGAAATAGACGTGGCTCGTGAGGTTCACGACCGTCGGGGCGTCCGTTTCCGCCGTCAGGATGAGCTTGAGCTCGTTGTCCTCGCTCCACTCATAGTGCGCGACGGCCTTCAGGTTGCCGGGATAGCCGGCCTCGCCGTCCTCGGAGAAGTACATGAACTCCACGGCGTCTCCCTCGATGCGGCTGTCCCAGATCTGGTTCGCGAAGCCGTTCGGGCCGCCGTGCAGGTGGTTCGGGCCGTTGTTGATGGGGAGGTTGTACTCCTTGCCGTCCAGCGTGAACTTGCCGTCCTTGATGCGGTTCGCGAAGCGGCCGGGCACCTTGCCGCAGCAGGGGCCGTCGCCGATGTAGTCCAGCGGGTTCTTGTAGCCGAGCACGACGTCGTCCAGCTTGCCGTCCTTGTCCGGAACGACGACCGAGACGATCGCCGCGCCGATGCTGGCCAGCTGTACATAGGCGCCGGAGGCGTTCTTGAGGGTATAGCGGAAGATTTCCTTTCCGTCCGGGGCGGTCGCCCACAGTTCCTTGGTGATTTCCATATCTTTTTGCTTTAGATTTCTCGACTTCGCTCGAAATGACAGGGCCGTTTCGTGCCTTACAAATATAAGGATTTTTAGGAATTATCCGTATATTTGCAACCTATGAAACAATACCTGGATCTGCTGCGACATATCCGCGCCCACGGCGTGATGAAGGAGGACCGGACCGGGACCGGCACGCAGAGCGTGTTCGGCTACCAGATGCGGTTCGACCTGTCGGAAGGGTTCCCGCTCCTGACCACCAAGAAGGTGCATCTGAAGTCCATCATCTACGAGCTCCTGTGGTTCATCGCCGGGGACACGAACGTGAAGTATCTCCAGGACCACGGCGTCACGATCTGGGACGAATGGGCCGATGCCGACGGCAATCTGGGCCCGGTCTATGGCCACCAGTGGCGCTCCTGGCCCGCTCCGGATGGACGGGCCATCGACCAACTTTCCATGGTCATCGACACGATTCAGCGGAATCCGGACTCCCGGCGCATGCTGGTGACCGCCTGGAACCCGGCGGAGGTGGACAAGATGGCCCTGCCCCCCTGCCACTGTCTGTTCCAGTTCTACGTGGCGGACGGCAAGCTCTCCTGCCAGCTGTACCAGCGCAGCGCCGACGTCTTCCTGGGCGTCCCGTTCAATATCGCCTCCTACGCGCTCCTCACGATGATGATCGCGCAGGTGTGCGGCCTGCAGCCCGGCGAGTTCGTGCACACCACGGGTGACACGCACATCTACCGGAACCACTTCGAGCAGGTGGCCACGCAGCTCTCCCGCGAGCCGCGTCCGCTCCCCCGGATGCGGCTGAACCCGGACGTCAAGTCCCTCTTTGACTTCAAGTACGAAGATTTCACCCTGGAAGGCTACGACCCGTGGCCGGCCATCAAAGCCCCCGTCGCCGTCTAGCCATGGAAAAGAGCCTCATCGTCGCCGTCGCCGACAACTACGCCATCGGCCGCAAGAACGCCCTGCTGTGGAACCTCCCGGGCGATATGAAATACTTCCGGCAGCAGACCACCGGGAACGCCGTCATCATGGGCTGGATGACTTTCCAGTCCATCGGCCGCCCGCTCCCCAGGCGCCATAACATCGTCATCTCCCTCTTCCCCTGGCCGGACGCCCCGGAAGGCGTGACGGTCGTCGACAGCCTGGACGCGGCCTTCGCCGCCGCCGAGATGGCCGATCAGGTCGGCCATGACGGAACGGCCTTCGTCATCGGCGGGGCGTACACCTACGCCGAGGCGATGGGAGTGGTCGATACCATGCATATTACCCATGTGCACGACGCCCCGGAGGACGCCGATGCCTTTTTCCCCGTCATCGATCCGGAGATCTGGCGGGAGGAGAGCCGCAGCGACATGCAGGTGGACCCCGCCACCGGCATCACCTACGAATTCGTGGTGTACCGCCGCCGCTAAACCGGAAAAGAACGAACTTGACACATGAAAGAACGTGAGAATTTCGGCAGCCGGATGGCTGTCATCATGGCCTTTGCCGGCAGTGCCATCGGCCTCGGCAACATCTGGCGTTTCCCGTACCTGGTGGGCCAGGACGGCGGCGCGGCCTTCGTCATCGTCTATTTCATCGCCACGCTGGTCATCTCCCTGCCCATTTTCTTCGCGGAGTCGGTCGTGGGTCGGCGCACCGGCGCGAATTGCCGCGGCGCGTTCATCGAACTGGGCAAGGGCACGGCGTGGCCGTACCTGGGTTTCCTGATGGTGTTCACCCCCCTGTGGATCGTCTCCTACTACAGCGTGGTGGGCGGCTGGTCCCTGGAGTACCTGGTCCAGGCGCTCCGGCTGGATTTCATCCACACCTCGCCCGAGGCGATGAGCGGCTCGTTCGAGCGCTTCATCTCCCGGACCTGGGCCCCGCTGGGCTTCCATCTGGCCTTCCTGGCCGTCACCGTCGCGATCGTCGCCCTCGGCGTGAAGTCCGGCATCGAGAAGTTCAGCAAGATCTGCCTGCCCGTCCTGTTCGCGCTGGTGGTGATCATCGCGGTGTACTCCCTCACCCTCCCGGGCGCGCAGAAAGGCCTTGCCTACCTGTTCAAGCCCGATTTCTCGAAATTGACCCTCGGCACTTGCCTGGACGCGCTGGGGCAGTCGTTCTATTCCCTGTCGCTGGGTATGGGCATCATCATCACCTATTCCTCCTACGTGAGCAAGCAGGAGAACTTGATGGTGTCCGGCGCGGGAACGGCCGTTTCCGACCTGCTGTTCGCCATCCTGGCGGGCGTCGCGATCATGCCGGCCGTGTTCGCCGCCGGTATCGAGCCGGGCAGCGGCCCCGGCCTGATCTTCGACACGCTGCCGTACATCTTCGCCCAGATGGGCCTGCAGATGCCCTGGATCAGCTCCGTCGCCGCCATCCTGTTCTTCCTGACCATCCTGTTCGCGGCCCTCACCTCGTCCATTTCCCTGATCGAGGTGGGCGTGGCGTATCTGACGGAGGAGCGGGGCTTCAAGCGCGGATGGGCCTGCTTGTTCCTGTTCGTCGTCACCGGCGTCCTCGGCGGCCTGTGCAGCCTGTCCTTCGGTCCGCTTGCGGACGTGAAGGTGTTCGGGATGGGCTTTTTCGACCTGTTCGACACCCTCGCTTCCAACGTCCTCCTCACGGTCGGCGGCCTGCTGGTCGTGCTGTTCGTGGGCTGGAAGATGCCCAAGGCCGATGTCTTCGATGAGCTTACCAACGGCGGAACCAAGCGCCGCAACGTCCGTCTGTTCAACTTCTTCTACTTCCTGATCCGGTACGTCGCGCCCGTGGGCGTCGCCGTCCTCATCCTGTCCAACCTGCTATGACCCCCCGGGAAAACTTCGGCAGCCGCTTCGCGGTGGTGATGGCCATGGCCGGCAGCGCCGTGGGCCTCGGTAACATCTGGCGCTTCCCCTACATGGTGGGAGAACACGGCGGCGCGGCGTTCATCATCCTGTACGCGCTGGCGAGCTTCATCCTGGTCCTCCCCATCTTCTTCGCGGAAACCATCATCGGCCGCCGCAGCCGCCAGGGCACCTTCGGGGCCATGGAAAAGCTCGCGCCCGGCTCCCGCTGGAAGTGGCTGGGCCTGCTGACGGTCTTTGCGCCCATCATCATCCTGAGCTACTACAGCGTCGTGGGCGGCTGGTCCGTGGAATACCTGTTCAAAGCGGTGTGCCTGGACTTCACGAACACGCCTCCGGAGCAGGTCCAGGGCTTCTTCGGCGCGTTCATCTCCTCGACGGGCGGCCCCATCGCGGTCCATACCATCTTCATGCTCCTGGTCGCGGGCATCGTCCTGGCGGGCGTCAAGAAGGGCATCGAAGGCTTCACGAAGGTCACGATGCCGGTCCTGTTCGTGCTCATCGTCGCCCTCGCCATCTACTCCGTGACGCTGCCGGGCGCCTCCGAAGGCGTCGCCTACCTCGTCAAGCCCGATTTCTCCAAGGTCGATGCGCGCGCGGTCGCGGCCGCCATGGGGCAGGCTTTCTTCTCGCTGTCGCTGGGTGTGGGCACCATCCTGACCTATGCGTCGTACATGCGGAAAGAGGAGAACATCCTGGCTTCGGGCATCGGCACGGCAGTTTCGGACCTGCTGTTCGCCATCATCGCGGGCTTCGCAGTGATGCCGGCCGTGTTCGCCGCGGGCATCGCCCCCGGCGCGGGTCCCGGCCTCGTGTTCGACACCCTGCCTTACATCTTCAACCGGATGGGCGCCGACGTTCCCTGGCTGAGCGCCGTCATCGCCATCATTTTCTTCGTGACCATCCTCGTGGCGGCCCTCACCTCGGCTATCTCGATGATGGAGGTGGGCGTGGCCTATCTGACGGAGGAAAAGGGCATGCGGCGGCCGACGGCGGTCCTCATCATCACGGTCTTCGCCTGGGCCGTGGGCGTGCTGTGCAGCCTGTCCTTCGGCCCGCTGGCCGAGGTTAAACTCCTGGGCAACAGCATCTTCGACTTCCTGGACAAGCTCTGCTCCAACTGGCTCCTGCCGGCCGGCGGCCTGCTCTTCACGCTGTTCGTGGGCTGGAAGATGTCCCGGCCCGATGTCTATGCGGAATTCACCAACGACGGCACGCTCAAGGCGAATGTCCGGATCTTCGACGTCATCTGGTTCCTGATCCGGTACGTCGCCCCCGTGGGCATCGTCGTGGTATTTCTGACGAATCTGATTCTCTAAGAGCTACACCCCCAGCTCGTCCTTCATCCCCCGCAGCGCGTCGAACGCCTGGAGCGGGGTCATGTTGTTGAGGTCCAGCGACTTGAGCCGGTCCCTCAAAGATTCCAGGAGCGGGTCGTCCAGCTGGAACATGGAGAGCTGGATGGAGCCGTCCTTTTCCACGCGGCCTTCCTTGGTGTTGTGCGGTTTGACGGGCGTGAGGGCGCCGATGCGTTCGAGGGCCTGGGAGTTTTCCAGGGCCTTGAGCGTCCGCTCGGCGCTTTCCAGCACCGGTGCCGGCATCCCGGCCATCCGGGCGACGTGAATACCGAAGCTGTGGGCCGTGCCGCCTTCCTTGATCTTGCGGAGGAAGATGACCTCCTTCCCCACCTCCTTCACCGTCACGTGGAAGTTCTTCACGCGCGGGAAAACGCCTTCCAGGTCGTTCAGCTCGTGATAATGGGTGGCGAACAGGGTTTTCGCGCCCTTGCCGTACTCGTGGATGTACTCCACGATGCCGCGGGCGATGGACATGCCGTCGTAGGTCGATGTGCCGCGGCCGATCTCGTCCAGCAGGACCAGCGAGCGGGCGCTGAGGTTGTGCAGGATCATCGCCGTTTCCAGCATTTCCACCATGAAGGTGGACTCGCCGCGGGAGATGTTGTCCGTCGCGCCCACGCGGGTGAAGATCTTGTCGAAATAACCGATTCGGGCCGAGGCCGCCGGCACGAAAGAGCCCGTCTGCGCGAGCAGGACGATGAGCGCCGTCTGCCGCAGGAGGGCCGACTTACCGGCCATATTCGGACCGGTCAGGATGATGATCTGCTGGGTCTTGGAGTCCAGGAATACGTCGTTCGGGACATATTCCTCGCCGGCGGGCATCAGCGTTTCGATGACCGGATGGCGGCCCGCCTTGATGTCCAGCGACAGGGAATCGTCCATCACGGGCCGGCAGTAGTGCCGGTTCTCCGCCTGCTCCGCGAAGCCCGCGAGCACGTCCAACTTCGCCAGGATGCGGCTGTTCTTCTGGATGGCGGCGATGCAGTCCTGGACATGGGCGATGAGGGTGGCGTAAAGCTGCGTCTCGATCTCGTAGATGCGGCTTTCCGCCGTGACGATCTTCTCCTCGTATTCCTTGAGTTCCTCGGTGATGTAGCGCTCCGCATTGACCAGGGTCTGCTTGCGGATCCACTCCGGGGGAACCTTGTCCTTGAAGGTGTTGCGGACTTCGATATAGTAGCCGAAAACGTTGTTGTAGGCGATCCGGAGCGAGGGGATGCCGGTGCGTTCGGCCTCCCGCTGCTGCATCTGCAGGAGGTAGTCCTTGCCGCTGCCGGACAGGCCCCGCAGCTCGTCCAGGTCTTCGTTCACGCCTTCGGCGATGACCGGGCCCTTGCCGATCTGGGCGGCCGGTTCCGGGTCCAGGGTGTTGACAATCTCCTTGTAGATCTTCTCGCAGCCCACGAGCCCCTTCATCAGCTTGTCCAGGGCGTCGCAGCCCTTGCCGGCGCAGTTCTCGCGCAGCGGGCCCAGCTGGGCGAGGCCGCGGCTGAGCTGCAGGACTTCGCGCGGGAGGGCCTTGCCGTTCGCGACGCGCCCCAGGATGCGGTCCAGGTCGCCGAGCTTGCCCAGCTCCTCCTGCACTTGCGCCAGGGTGTCGGGATTGTCCACGAAGAACTGCACGATGTCGTAGCGGTGGTCCAGCTCCTTCCGGTCCAGGATGGGCATCGCCAGCCAGTTCCGGAGCAGACGGGCGCCCATGGGCGAGGAGCACTTGTCGATGGTGTCCACCAGCGACACGCCCTCGCGGCCCGACGCGGCCTGGAAGACCTCCAGGTTGCGGAGGGTGAACGGGTCCATCCACACGAACTTGGCCTCGTCGATGCGGCCGAGGGTGGAGATGTTCCGAAGGCCCACGTGTTGCGTCTGCTCGAGATAGACCATCAAGGCGCCGGCGGCGCACAGCCCGAGCGGCATCGTGTCCACCGCGAAGCCCTTGAGGCTGTCCACGCGGAGCTGCCGCTTGAGCTTCTCCACCGCCGCGTCATACACGAAGGCCCATTCGTCCAGGGATGTCGTATAATAGTCGCCGAAGCGGTCCTTGACACCTTTCTCGTAGCTCCGGGGAACGACCAGCTCCTTGGGGGAGAGCGAGCCCATCAGCGTGCCGATGTAATCCAGCGAGCCCTGTGCCACCTGGAACTGGCCCGTGGACACGTCCAGGAAGGCGGCGCCGCACTGGTCGCGCTCGAAGGCGAGGCCGCACAGGTAGTTGTTCTCCTTGATTTCCAGCATGTTCTCGCCGAAGGAGATGCCCGGCGTGACGATTTCCGTCACCCCGCGCTTGACGAGCTTCTTCGCGAACTTCGGGTCCTCCAGCTGGTCGCAGATGGCCACCTTGAAGCCGGCGCGGACCAGTTTCGTCAGGTAGTTCTCGATGGCGTGGTGCGGGAAGCCGGCCATGGGGATGGGCCCCTTGTCGCCGTTGGATTTCTTCGTCTGCACGAGGCCCAGCACCCGGGACGCCGTGACGGCGTCGTCCGAGTAGGTCTCGTAGAAGTCCCCCACGCGGTACAGCAGCAGCGCCTCGGGGTGCTGTGCCTTGACCTCGAAGAACTGCCTGATCAGGGGGGTGTCTTCCGCCATCTTCGCCATACTGTCTGCTTTTTCGGAACATACAAAGATACGATAATTTTAGTTAACTTTGTAGTCTTATGAAACGCGTCCTCGTCATCACTTACTACTGGCCGCCTTCCGGCGGATCGGGGGTCCAGCGTTGGGTGAAGTTTGCGAAGTATCTGCCCCTGGAAGGATGGCAGCCGGTCATCTATACGCCTGAGAATCCGGAATATACGGCCATCGACCATACCCTGGAGGCGGAAATCCCGCGCGAGGCGGAAATCATCCGCCGTCCCATCACCGAGCCGTACAACATCTACCGCAAGCTGATGGGCAAGGGCGCGTCGACGGATATGAAGACGCTCACGGCCGGGGCGTCCAAGGGCGAGGTCACGGAAATCTCGTCCGGGAAGAAGACCTTCAAGCAGCGCCTGTCGCTGTGGATCCGCGGAAACCTGTTCGTTCCGGATCCGCGCGTGGGCTGGGTGCGGCCGAGCGTCCGTTTCCTGAAAAAGTACCTGGCGGAGCATCCGGTCGACGCGATCGTCACGACCGGGCCGCCGCATTCGATGCACCTGATCGGCCAGCGGCTGCACAAGGAGCTCGGGATTCCGTGGATTCCCGATTTCCGCGACCCGTGGAGCCGGATGTACTACCTCAAGCACCTGCCGATGACCCGCCGCACCTGGCGCCGGCTCCGGGCGATGGAACAGTCCGTGCTGGACGAATGTTCCACCGTGCTGGCCGTCACGCCGCTCGTGCAGGAAGAATTCCAGGCGCAGACGAAAACGCCCGTGGCGATGATCACGAACGGCTACGACGGCGGCGATTTCGACCAGCCGGTCGAGCCGGACGGCTGCTTCAATGTCGTCCACACCGGCCTGTTCGCCGCCGACGGCAACCCGCTGAATCTCTGGAAGGCGCTAGGCGTCAAGGCCTGGGCCGATCCGGAGTTCAAGAAGGCGCTGCGGCTCCGGCTGGTGGGCAAGGTGGACCGCGAGGTGTATGCCGCCATCGAGGAGGCGGGGCTCCGCGACAACGTCGTGGACCTCGGCTACTGCGACCACCTGACGGCGGTCCGCGAGCAGCTCGCCGCCTCGGTCCTCATCCTGCCGCTCCGCAACGATCCGGAATACCGGCCCATCCTGCCGGGCAAGCTGTTCGAGTACCTCGCCGCGCGGCGCCCCGTGCTCGGCATCGGCCAGGAGGACGGGGCCATGGCCCGCGTCCTCGCCGACACCGGCGCCGGCGTCACCGCCGGCTGGGACAACCTGGACGCGATGCGCGCTTTCATCGACCAGGCCTGGGAACAGCACAAGGCCGGCGGCGTGCCGTCCGTTTCGGGCGACATCCTCCGCTTCTCCCGCCGCAACCTCACCCGTGAGCTCGCCGCCCTGCTGGAGCGCGTCTCCACCGAAAACAAGTAAGACATGGACCAGAAGAAACTCTTGAAGAACCTAGGCATCGCCCTCGGCGCCGTCCTCTTTTTCCTCGTGCTCAGCTACGCCTTCGTGCCGCAGGTGCTGGACGGGAAGATCGTGAACCAGAGCGACATATCCGGCTACATGGGCATGTCCCACGAGATGTCGGAATGGAACACCGCACACCCGGACGACCCCACCTACTGGACGGACTCGATGTTCGGCGGCATGCCCACGACGGCGATCTCCACGCAGAACGGCGGGGACGCCACGCAAGGCATCTACAACCTGCTGCTGACAGGCAAGCGGCCCGCGACGTACCTGTTCATCGCCCTGCTGGGCGCGTTCCTGCTGATGCTGTCGCTCGGCATCAGCTGGCCGCTGGCGATCGGCGGCGCCATCGCCGTCGCCTTCTGCTCGTACAACTTCCAGATCATCCAGGTGGGCCACAACACGAAGATGCAGGCGATCGCCTTCTTCCCGTGGGTGCTGGCCGCGCTCGTCTATACCTACCGGAGCATCGAGAGCAAGAGCCGCTGGCTCGCGAAAGTGCTCCTGGGCGCCGTCCTGTTCAGCCTGGCGCTGAGCCTGCAGATCAAGGCGAACCACCAGCAGATCACCTACTACCTCGCGATCCTGGTGCTGCTCTTCGCCCTGGTGGAGTTCATCGACATCCTCGTCAAGCGGAAAGACCGCATCGGCCGGTTCTTCATCGCATCGGCCCTGCTGCTGGTCGTGGGCGGCGTGGGGATCGCCACGAACGTGAACAAGTTGCTTCCGCTCGCGAAATACACCCCGAACACCATGCGCGGAGGCTCCGACCTCACGCAGGACGGGGCGGTCAAGGGCGGCGGCCTGGACCTGGACTATGCCACGGCGTGGTCCTACGGCTGGGAGGAACTGCCCAACCTGATGATCCCGAACTTCAACGGCGGCTCGTCTGCGCAGGCCGTCGATCCGGCGAAGTCCGAGACGATCAAGCTGCTCAAGCGCGCCGGCCAGACGAACACGCGCGAGATCGCGAAGGGCCTGCCCCTGTACTGGGGGCCGCAGCCTTTCACGGCCGGGCCCATGTACATGGGCGCGATCACCGTGTTCCTGTTCGTCCTGGGCCTGTTCCTGTACAAGGGGAAGGAGAAATGGTGGCTCATCGCGGGCACGGTCATCGCCGTCCTGATGGCGGTGGGCAGCCACTTCATGGCCTTTACGAAACTCTGTTTCAATGTCTTGCCGCTGTACAACAAGTTCCGGACGGTGTCCATGGCGCTCGTCGTCCTGCAGGTGACGCTGCCCGTGCTGGGCTTCCTCACCCTGGATCGCATCGTCAAGGACGGCTATGACCGGAATTCGTTCCTCCGCAAGAGCGGCATCGCCTTCGCCCTCACGGGCGGCCTCTGCCTCCTGTTCTTCCTGATCCCGACGCTCGCGGGCGACTTCTCGTCGGCCGCCGACGCGGGCCAGCAGGACGTCCTCGTGGAGGCCTTCCAGGCGGACCGCATCGCCCTACTGCGCCAGGACGCCCTGATGTCCTTCTTCCTCATCGCCGCCACCTGGGGCTTCCTGCTGTGGGCCGGCCTGTCGGAGAAGAAGAACCCCGTCCGCAAGGTCATCGCCAGCCTCGCCATCTGCGCGCTGGTGCTCGTGAACCTCTTCGCGACGGGCAAGCGCTACCTGAACGCGGACCATTTCACTACCCCGAAGGACTTCAAGAAGCCCTTCGCCGAACGGACGGTGGACAAGCTCATCAAGGCCGATCCGGACCCCTCCTACCGCGTCCTGGACCTCTCGGTCAACGTGTTCAATTCGGCCGTGCCGTCCTACCACCACAAGAGCGTCGGCGGCTATTCCCCAGCCAAGCTCCAGCGCTACCAGGACCTCATCGACCACTATCTGACGGGCGAGATCAACAAGATCTACGGCGTCCTGCAGACGGCGGAAACCATCGACGACGTGGAGAATGGCATGCCGGATACGCCGGTACTTAATGCGCTGAATACGAGATACGTCATCATCGGCGGAGACTACCCGCCGGTGGTGAATGCGAACACCCTCGGCAACGCCTGGTTCGTGGACGAGGTCGTCCCGGCCGCGACGCCGGACGAGGAGATCGCCTTCCTGGGCGGCGTCGACCTGCGGCATCAGGCCGTCATCGGCCGGGACATGCCCGCGGTGACCGCCGCACCGGCCGATTCCGCCGATGTCATCACCCTGACCTCCTACGCCCCGAACGAGCTCCGGTATCATTATTCCGCGGCGGCGGACCGCCTCGCCGTGTTCAGCGAAATCTACTATCCTGACGGCTGGAAAGCGACGGTGGACGGCGCTCCCGTCGAGGTCCTGCGCGCGGACTGGACGCTCCGCGCGGCGGCCCTCCCGGCGGGCGAGCACGACCTCGTGATGCGCTTCGAGCCCGACTCCTACCGCATCGGCGCGAACGTTTCCCGCGCATCCTCCATCACCTTGATCCTCCTGCTCCTCCTCTCCGTCGCCGGTCTTTTCCTCCCGGCCAGAAAGAAATGAAACGCGTAGTTTTAACTATTATGGCCCTGACCGCCGGTCTTTCCGCCGCGGCGCAGGGCGTCCGCAAGACGGCGGACGAGTTCAACAAGATGTCCCGCGGCGACACCACGCTGGTGATCCTGCACGGGACGGCCAACAAGATGCGCAAAGATGATACGCGCGGCGTGTTCTATCTCCGGGACGCAACGGGCGATGCCTACATTTACGGCCTGGTGGACGGCCGCCCGGGCTCGAAACAGTCGTTTGCCCAGATGGGCATCGCCCCGGGCGACACCCTGACCATCATCGGCCGCCGCACCGTCTACAACGGCACGACCATCGAGATGGTCGGCGGACACCTGCTCCGCAAGGCCGACGGCCCCCGCCACGCGGAACTGATGGAAAAGAAGAACGAACCGGATTTCAAGCCGACTTTCCGGGGGCATAGCGACCTGAGTGTCTCTTTCACGGAATGGGTCAACAAGAACTTGAAGTACCCGAAGGATGCGAAAGACGCCCATGTCGAAGGGGCCGTCAAACTCCAGTTCACGGTCGGCACGAACGGCGGCGTCCAGGAGGTTCAGATCCTGCAAGGCGTCTATCCGTCCCTGGACAATGAAGCCCTGCGCGTGATCCGCAGTTCCCCCAAGTGGAAGCCCGGCATCAAGGACGGCAAGCCCGTCCGCGTCACCTACACGTACACCATCAATTTCATCCTGCCGAAATAGCGTCTCGGACAACTGGCTGATCGCCAAGGTTTTACGAAAAACTCCCTGGTACATTCGCACCAGGGAGTTTTCTGTAAATGGCTGAGGGCCAGGGAGATGGGCGGGACGCTATTTCAGCGCCTTCTCGATCATCTGGGAGAGTTCGGTCCAGTGGGCCTGGGTGGCGGCGTCGGAGGACTTCGCCTTGGCGGCCTTCTTCTGGATTTCGGTGACCTTGCCGATGAGGAGGGTGCGGGCGTCGGTGCCTTCCGCGAGGCGGCTGGCGATCACTTCCAGGGCGGAAGAGACGTAGGTGCGCTGGAGGAAACGGCGCCAGCTGTCGGTCGCGCGGCCCTTGTAGAGCTCCTCGAAGATCATGCCGGTGAAGTCGTCCAGGAATTCCTCGGGGGCGTAGTTGCCGGGACCGTACTCCGCGAACTGGCCCATGCGCTCGAGCTTCTGGACGTTCAGCAGGCCGGAGATGGCGGTCTTCGCGTACGGGGAGATCTGGGTGTCCGGGCGGTCGGTAATCTCGAAGATGTAGGGGACGTCCACGAGCCAGGTGGGTTTCTTGAACAGATTGTCATTCAGCCAGTTCAGGGCCCGCTTCTGGCGGTCCTTCGGGACGGGGGCGTACTTGACGGCATCCGGCTGCTCGATGCTGTGGTTCGTGACGAAGCGGCCGCCGATGTTGGCCGCCACGTGGCCCACGTAGCGGTTGTACTGGCCCAGGAGAGCCTTATACATCCGGGAGACGTTGTCGAACTGGTCGGCCTCCTCCGCATTCCACTCCGGCAGCTGGCCGATGATGCGCTTGAGGTTCATGATGCCGTAGTTGCTGGCCGCGACGGCGTCGTCGCTGAGGTCCTCGCGCTGGGCGCGCGGGTCGGAGTCGGAGCCTTCGCCGCCGAACCAGAGTTCGGGCTGGGCGTTGAGGCGGTCGATGATGACCTTGTTCCAGTACAGGTGGTCCTCCTTCGCGGTCTTGAAGGGCGTGGGCTTGTAGCCGTATTCGATGGCCCACTTGTCATAGGTGTTGATGCGCGGGTACAGGCCGTCCTTGCCGATGCCGTCCTCCGGCTGCGCCACGTAGTTGAAGCGGGCGTAGTCCATAATGGACACGGTGTGGCCGTGCTTTTCCACCCACTCCTTGTCGCGGAGATTCTCCACCGGGGTGAAGCTGCTGGAGCCCATGTTGTGGCGCAGGCCCAGGGTGTGGCCCACCTCGTGGGAGGAGACGAAGCGGATGAGGTCGCCCATCAGCTCGTCGTCATATTTCATCTTGCGGGCGCGCGGGTCCACGGCGCCGGCCTGCACCTGGTACCAGTCGTGCACGAGCGTCATCACGTTGTGGTACCAGCCGATGTGGCTTTCGAGGATTTCGCCGGAGCGCGGGTCATGGACATTGGGTCCATAGGCGTTCGCCGTGGAGGAGGCGAGGTAGCGGATCACGGAGAACCGGGCGTCCTCCATGCTCATGTCGGGATTGTCCTCGGGCCATTCCTCGGCGTGGATGGCGTTCTTCCAGCCGGCCTGCTCGAAGGCCTTCTGCCAGTCGTTCACGCCGGCGATCAGGTACGGGCGCCACTGCTTCGGGGTGGCCGGGTCGATGTAGTAGACGATGGGCTTGATCGGTTCCACGAGCTCGCCCCGCTTCTGCTTCTCCACGTCCTCCGGACGGGCTTCAAGGCGCCAGCGGGTGATGAAGCGGATGCGTTCCACGGCCTGCTGCTCGTCGGTGAACTCCGTGTAGCCGTCGGCAAAGTAACCGACGCGGGCGTCGAACCAGCGCGGCTGCATGGGCTTTTCGGGCAGGAGGATCATCGAGGTGTTGAGCACGAGCGTCACGACGCCGGCCTGGGTGCCGGCGGCCAGCGTATTGGCCCGGGCGGCGGGGCCGTTCGCGGTGGGCGTGGGCGCGTTATAGGAGAAGGTCTTGGTGGTCGTCACCTCGGTGTTGATGGGGTAGGTGCGGATGCTCTGGATGAAGGAGGCGTCGCCCTTGAGGCCGCCCAGGTTGTAGGAGCGCTTGGTGGCCGGGGTGAGCGAGAATGGCATGTTGTCCCCTTCGAACAGGGACGTCACCTTCACGCGGGTGCAGCCGGCGGAAGCCGTCTTCTCGGGCTTCAGCGAGGCCACGATCGGGTTCTCCGAGCTGGCCTTCACGGCGAGGTCGATGTCGTCGCCGTCCTCGGAATGGATGACGTTCGGGTCGATGCGCAGGAGGAGATTGCCGTTCACGGCTTTCTCCCAGTAGATCATGCGGTTGGCGACCATTTCTCCGCCATATTCGGAGGCGCCGGGGGTATGCTTCACGAAGCGGGTGACGGCGAGGATCCGGCGGCCGAGGAGGCTGTCCGGAATGTCGAAGTACCAGTCCTTCTCGTGCTGGGCCACGCCGAACAGGCCGGCGGTGACCTTCAGCTCGGGCGCCGGTTTCTCGGCTTCTTCCTTGTCTTTCTTCTCGGTGTCGGGTTTGGCGCCCGGACGGGGACCGGGACGCTGGGCCAGGGAAGCCGGGGCGAACGCGATCACGAGGGCCACGGCGGCGATGAGGATCTTTTTCATCGGTATCTGCTTGTTGTTGATTCTTACGAAGATAGTCATTTTTCCCGAAAGGCGGTCTCCGTCCGTTTGATTTCTGCCCGAAAATCCGTATTTTTGAATGATTATCCCATTGACCTATGCATTTTCCGAAGATTCTCCTCCTTGCGACGGCTGTCGCGCTCGTTTCCCTCTCCTGTGGCCCGAAAGAGTATTCCGTGAAGGACAATACCGTGACCGTGAAGCTCCAGGCGCCGGTCCTTCGACAGGCTCAGGAACCGGCCGGTGAGCTTGTCGAACCGGCGAAACAGGTCCGGCTCCAGGTGCTGGGCGAGAAGATCATCCGCGTGTCCGCGACCCCGGACAAGAAGTTCAACGACCGGAAGAGCCTCGTCGTGCTTCCCGTGAAGGAAAAGACGCCCTTCACCGTGACGGCGGAAGGCGGCCTCGTGAAGGTGGCCACATCGGCCGTGACCGCCACCGTGGACCCGGCCACCGGGAAGCTGACGTTCACGGACGCCGCCGGCAAGACGCTCCTGGCCTCCGGCGAGGGCGGCAAGATGGCTTTCGCACCCATCGAGGTGGAAGGCAAGAAGGCCTTCTCCACGCAGGTGGTCTTCGACTCCCCCGCCGACGAGGCCTTCTACGGCCTCGGCCAGCAGCAGACGGGCGAGTTCGACCACAAGGGCCTCAACGAGGAACTCTACCAGTACAATACCAAGATCAGCATTCCGTTCGTGGTCTCCTCCAAGGGCTATGGCCTGCTTTTCGACGCTTATTCCTGGAGCCGTTGGGGCAATCCCAACCCCTTTCAGCAGCTGGGCCAGGTGTTCAAGCTCTATGACAAGGACGGCGTCGAAGGCGCATTGACGGGAACCTATGTCACCCGCCGCCAGACGCTCGTTCAGCGCGAGGAAGCGCTGGAGTACGACAACGAGCGGCTGATCGGCAACCTGCCCAAGCTGCCGCTCCAGGGCGCCATCGTGACCTTCGAAGGCGAAATCGAGGCGCCGGTGGAGGGCGATTACTATTTCTCCCAGTACTACGCCGGCTTCCAGGCCACGGAAATCGGCGGCGAGGAAATGATGTCCCGCCGCTGGCGTCCGGCCTGGAACCCCAACAGCTTCCGCTACAAGGTCCATTTCAAGGCGGGCGAAAGGAAGCCCGTCAAGGTGACCTGGGAGCCCGACGGCGGCGTTTCCTACTTCAGCCTGAAGGTCGCCGTGCCCCAGAGCGCGGAGGACCAGGCCCGCCTGAGCTTCTGGTCGGAGTTCGAGCCCGAGCTGGACTTCTACTTCATGGCGGGTGCCGATTATGACGAGGTTATCCGCGGCTACCGCACCCTCACCGGCAAGGCCTCCCTGTATCCGAAGTGGTCCTTCGGCTTCTGGCAGAGCCGGGAGCGCTATACCACCCAGGACGAGCTGGTAAGCACGCTCGCGGAGTTCCGCAAGCGGGAGATTCCTGTCGACAACATCGTCCAGGACTGGCAGTACTGGCTGCCGGACCAGTGGGGGAGCCACGAGTTCGACGCGGCCCGCTATCCGGATCCGGAAAAGATGCTGGACGACGTCCACGCGATGCACGGCCGCTTCATGATCAGCGTCTGGCCCAAGTTCTACACGAACACGGACCACTACAAGGAGCTCAAGGACGCAGGCTTCGTCTACACGCACGCCGAGGACACCGGCCTCGTGGACTGGCTCAACCACCAGCAGTCCTTCTATGACGCCTACGCCGAAGGCGGCCGCAAGATGTTCTGGCGCCAGATGGACGAGACGCTCTATTCCAAGTACGGCAAGAAGATCGACGCCTGGTGGATGGATGCTTCGGAGCCCAACCTCCGCGACTGCCTCCCTTGGGACTATTTCAAATGGCTCCTCACCCCGACGGCCCTCGGCCCGTCCACGGAATACTTCACGGCCTATTCCCTCGTGAACGCCGACGCCATCTACAACGGTCAGCGTTCGGTCAATCCCGACACGCGCGTGTTCCTGCTCACCCGCAACGGTTTCGCCGGCCTCCAGCGCTATTCCACGGCCTCCTGGAGCGGTGACATCGGCACGTCCTGGGAGGATATGCGGATGCAGATGGCCGCAGGCCTCGGCTACTCGATGGCCGGTCTGCCGATGTGGGGCATGGACATCGGCGGTTTCTCGGTGATGAGCAAGTTCTACAATCCGGCGAACCGGCCCGAATGGCAGGAGCTCCAGACCCGCTGGCACCAGTTCGGCACCTTCGTCCCGCTGTTCCGTACCCATGGACAGGCGCCGGCGCGCGAACTCTGGAACATCGCCGACGAGGGCTCCGAAGCCTACGAGTCCATCCTCTGGTACATGCGCCTGCGCTATCGCCTGATGCCGTACATCTATTCCCTCGCGGGCGCCGTCCATTTCGACGACTACACGATCATGCGCGGCCTGCCGATGGACTTCCCGGGCGATCCGGAGGTCCGCGACCTGTCCGACCAGTGGCTCTTCGGCCCGGCCCTCATGCCGTGCCCGGTGTACGAGTACCAGGCCCGCAGCCGCAGCGTCTATTTCCCGGCCGGCGGCTGGTATGACTTCTATTCCGGGGCTTATTTGGGCGATAACGGACGAAAAACGGTCGATGCCCCTTACTCTCGCATGCCGCTCTACGTGCGCGCCGGCTCCATCATCCCCTTCGGCCCTGCCATGCAGTGGTCCGACGAGAAGCCCGCGGACGACATCCTCCTCGCCGTCTATGCCGGCAAGGACGCCTGCTTCAACCTCTACGAGGACGAGAACGTGAACTACAACTACGAGAAGGGCTTCTTCGCAAACATCCCCATCACCTGGAACGAAGCCGCCCGCACCCTCACCATCGGCGAGCGCAAGGGCTCCTTCTCCGGTATGCTCCAGACCCGCACCTTCCGCGTCGTCGTGGTCGACCCGGCCACCCCGTGGCCCTACGACCCGGATGCCGCAGGTGTGGCGGTCCAGTACGATGGAAAACCCGTTGAGGTGAAATTCTAAGGCCCGTCATTCCGGGGCTTACCCCCCCCTCATTCCGGGCTTGACCCGGGATCTCCCTACCTGTGCCAGTAGGTCCGTTCGCTGTACCTACTGGCACGCCCCCCCCCAGCTTTTTCGTTCCCATCGGCCCCTGGTGTGGACCTACAGGCACGCCCGGCCCCGGTCTTGGCCAAGCATCGGAGGTCTGTGCACCCACCTGCAGTTGCCAAAGGAGGTTATTTCGAAATGACCCGCTTTGTTTCGAGTCTGCGTCGGCAGGCCACTATTCGACTTGGCCTGGATTTCGCCAGACAGTCGCACGTGAAGTGGCGTTTTATGCGTACTGTCATCGATTGCGGTGCGCCATAGGCCGAAATCGGCCCCTGGTGCACTGGAGGTGAATCTTCCGCCCCTGTCGCTACCCAAGATCTTGGTCACCGAATCGTCGGTTGCAAAAACGGCCTCTGGCGAGCTGAAACGCAACATATGCCCCCTCGCGGAGTGGGGTATGGAGCAGTTAAGTGCGTACAAAGGCGATTTTGCTACCGGTACCTCGGCACCAGACGTCTCAAAAACCGGGACGTTACCTGCACTTGGAGAGGGAATCTGCATAGTATGACATTACTGGACAAATGTTGGGGAAGGTCTGTCGGCGGCGGAGGGGCGCCGGCTCCATGCGGGTTTCAGCGGGCTCGCACGGTGTCGGGAAGGCGCTTGACGGCGAACTCGCTCAGTTAGTCCGGCGAGCCGGCCTAACTAGCGCTCAGACAGACGCCGTCATCCCTGGCGGGACCGCGCCTTCCCTCGCGGCTCGCGTTCGCCGAAACCCGAATTCCGCCGTCACCCCTCCGCCGCCTGATGCGACCTTCCCAAGTTTCCCTGTTTTCACCCTTCTACCGTCCGACGAACTTCCCACGTCAAAATCAAGCGCACGCTCAACGGCTCTGGAGGGCCTCCAGGGTGCATCGGTGTGCTTTTCCCTGTTTTTAAAAGGGGGCAAAAGCACATGAGGATCGAATAGATGCAATGACGGGCAGATTCATGTGCTCCTGAATTGTATAAAACAGGAGTGTGAATTTGCGGCACCTCCTCGCTGCTGGGAATTTCATTTCTCTCTCACTCGGTGCGCAACGCCAGGTACAAGTCTCGCTTGTACAAGTTCAGGTGCGTCAAAGGCGACTTTTGTGTTCAAGTCTCCGCCAATCTTGCCTTCTGGGGCTTTCGCCCGGGAGACTTGTACATGGAAACTCCGTCTGAGTGCCGTCCTGATGTTCAAGCGAGACTTGTACAGGGATACTCTGGCGGACAGGGGGAGGAATGGTGCGGGATAAAAGGGTAGTTTGTGAAATGGTTGGAGGCGCGTCCCTTCCGTCGTTCCGGGCTTGCTGCGGAATCCGGTCAGAAAGTCCAGCCGAGGCCGAGGTCGAAGCCGGTGGCGGCGGGAGTGTAGGTGTTTTCGATGAAGAATTTGAGGGGGCCGGTGCCGAAACGGACGGCGATGGGGGTGATGGCCGGCAGCAAGGCCACGCGGCTGTCCGCGAAATAATTGCGCGACCCGCTTAGGACGACGCCGCCGCCGAAGGCGGAGTAGAGCTTGACTTTCTGCGTGGGGTTCCAGAAGCAACGCGCCTGGAAAAAGAGGGTGCCGGAGGGCGCGGAGTTTGTCCAGCCGTCCGGATGGGGATCCTTCAGGTCGTACCGGGGATTTCCCTGCGGGTCAATGCCGAAGGTTCCGTATTGGATGACCTTGTGGTGGCACCAGGAGACGCCGCTCGTCAGGACCATTTCCCAGCGCCGGGTCGTTTTCCAGACGGCGGATAGGCTCAGCGCAGGCATCCAGGCACCATCCATGTCGGGCTCTTTCCCATCGCGGGCGAACGACTTGTCGTATTTGGTGCCGTTGACCTCGATGATGGTGTGGATGGGCGGCAGCACGCCCGCGGCGATTTCCATGGAAAACTGCTTGAAGAAGGGCGGATCCTCCTCCTGCGCATAGGCGGAGGCGCCCAGCAGCAACAGGGCCACGAGGGCAGTCAGGCGCGCTTTCATTGGACAGAATCCAGTTTGATGACGATTTCCCGGTCGCGGAGGTCCGCCAGGGTGGTGTCCTTGACGACGAACGCTCCCTGCGGGTCTTCGAACCGGAGGAAAGGACCTTCCTGATTCCGGTAATAGGGAATCCCCACGCGACAGCGGCCGTTGGCGTCCGTGATACCCAGCACGTCCTCCCGGTCCAGGTCCTGTTTCCAAGTACCGCCCTTGATCCGGATGCCCTCCAGGGGTTCGCCCGTTGCATGGGACACCAGGGAGAAGGTCATCGGCGCCTCGCCGCCCTCCGCCATCAGCGGCGTCTGGGGCATGCCGTAGCAGGCCTGGAAGACGAACAGGGCCCCGGTCAGGGACGCTCCCTTCAAAAGATTATGCAAGAATTTCATGGTTGTCGCGTTTATAAGATAAATCCCCCGGGGGACGAATCTTGCACAAAAATAGCGTAAATTTGCCGAAAGACCATACCCGCGCCATGAATCCGCTGCTGTTCCGCCTGTTCCGCGCCAATGAGACGAAGGTCCACGAACTGAATTACCTCTTCTGGGAATGCACGACCCGCTGCATGCTCCGCTGCCGCCATTGCGGGAGCGACTGCTCCGTGCAGAGCCGGGAGAAGGACATGCCCCTGGAAGACTTCCTGCAGGCCTTGGACACGATTCCGGCGGACCACCGGCCGCGGGACTTTTCCGTAGTCCTGACCGGCGGGGAGCCGCTGCTGCGGCCGGACATCGCCGAGGCCGGGCGGGAGATCCGCCGCCGGGGCTTCGGCTGGGGCATGGTCACCAACGGCTGGTGCTACGACGAGGCGATGCACGGGAAGCTGATGGCCGCCGGGATGGGCGCCGTCACCGTGAGCCTGGACGGCCTGGAGGCCTCCCACGACTGGATGCGCGGGGTTCCTGGGAGCTATCAGCGGGCCCTCCGCGCCATCGGCATCATCGCCGCGGAGCCGCGCCTGAACGCCGATGTCGTCACCTGCGTGAACCGGCGGAATCTCTCGGAACTCCCGGAAATCTACGAAATCCTCAAAGGCCTGGGCGTGAAGCAGTGGCGGCTGTTCACGATCATCCCCATCGGCCGGGCCGCCGCCGATCCTGAGATGAAACTTGCTGATTCCCAGTTCGTTTCCCTGATGGAGTTCATCCAGGCCAAGCGCCGGGAAGGCGGGCCGATGAAGGTGACCTTCAGCTGCGAAGGCTACCTGGGCCGATACGAGGAGAAGGTCCGCGACATCCGGTATTTCTGCCGCGCCGGCATCAACATCGCGTCCGTCCTCATCGACGGCCGCATCTGCGCGTGCCCCAACATCGACCGGGACCGCTTCTCCCAGGGGAGCATCTATACAGACAATTTCTACGAGATTTGGGAGAACCGCTTCGAGGCTTTCCGCAAGCGCGACTGGGCCCGGACGGGCCGATGCAAGGACTGCAAGGCCTGGCGCGACTGCCTCGGGAACGGCATGCACAATTGGCACAATGGCACCGGAGAAGTCCTCCAGTGCCACTATGCAAAAACCTTGTCTAAATAAGCGTAATTACCTCGCTACCACATACTTGTGCAGCGTCTCGCGAACGGCGCCGAGCCCGGCGTACAGTTCGCGGACCATGCCCTCGACGCGCTCGCCGAGGCCGGCCTCATACAGATCCACCGCAAAGACATCCTTCCGGCTGAACAGCTGCTTGAGGCAGGACCAGTCCTGGTCCGGCTTGCCGATTTCCAGCGGCGCCACGATCGCCTGCAGTTCCGCCAGCAGCGGGTCCGGGGACGGCTCGAACGGCGTCCCATCGTCGCGGATGCCCTTTAAGTAGCGTGCGTAGCCCGCCAGCGTGAGCGGAATCAGCACCAGATTGTCCATGTCCAGCCCGCGGGCGATGTACTTCTTGAGGGTTTCGCCGAAGCGGATGGGCAGTTTCTGGCTCGTGTCCATGGCGATCCGCTGCGGCGCGTCCGGCATGAACGGGTTCGGCAGGCGGCGGTTGATGACCGTGCCGATGAACTCGTACGGGTTCAGCACGCCCGGGTCCGTCACCACCGGCATCGCCTCGATGTAGCCGATCTTCTGGATGAAGGCGCGGAGGTCCGGATCGGCCATCTCGGCGCTGATGAGGGTGTAGCCCAGCATGCAGCCGTAGATGCTCATCGCCGTGTGCAGCGGGTTGAGGCAGGTGGTGACCTTCATCGTCTCCACCTTGTCCACGGTCTCCCGCGTCGTGTACAGGGCGCCGCCCAGGTCCAGCGGCGGCCGGCCGCAGGTGTAATTGTCCTCAATGACAAGATATTGCACCTCCTCGGAGTTCACGAACGGGGCCGTGAAGGTGTGCTTGGCCGTTTCGATGTAGTCGTTGTCCTCGAAGCCGTCGGCCGCGAGCATGGCCTTCACCTTCTCGTGCGGGCGCGGGGTGATCTTGTCGATCATCGACCAGGGGAAGGTGATCTTGGTCTCGTCCTCCAGGTAGGCGGGGAATTCCGCCGGGACGAGGCCGTTCGCGGCCCAGTAGTTCGCGTACGCAAGCACGCCGGCCTTGACCTTGTCGCCGTTGTGGGAGCAGTTGTCCATGGACTGCACCGTCAGCGGCAGGGCGCCGGCCTTCCAGCGCTCGTACAGCAGCGCGGCGACCTTGCCCATCGCCAGGACGGGCGTCAGGCCGCGCTCCAGGTCCGCCGGGGCGACGGTGTAGCCCTTCTCCGTGATGGTGAAGGAAATCATCTGCAGGGACGGATTCCGGAAGATGTCCACGAGCCGCTGCCAGTCGGGGAAGGCGTAATCGGCCTTCAGCGCCTCCGTGACGGACGCGATGACGGTCTTTTCGATGGTGCCGGTGGACTGCAGGCTCACGGACAGCGACAGGTTCCCGTAAGGGGCGTAGGCCTTGTCGATGACCTCGAAATCGAAGGTTTCCGCCACGATGACGCCGCGATCATATTGGCCCGTGTTCAGGGCCTCGTTCAGGATCGCGGCCGGGAAGGCGCGGAAGATGTTGCCGCCGCCGAAGTGCACCCAGGTGGGTTCCGCGAAGGTTTTCGCCTTCACGGCGGCGATGTCGTATTTCGGGAGCCGGTAGCCTTTGGACTCCCATTCCGCGGCGTTGTAGCGGCCGCTCAGGATATCAGTCAGTTTCATAGCTTAATCAAAGAATCCGGGTTGTTTGTAAGGAAGGCCCAGTTCGCGGTCCACGGTGGCGATGATGCCCTGGACCTGGCCCATCGCGAACATCCGGCCGAGCAGGGTGTAGCCGGCGTTGTGTCCATGCGCGGACTCGTCCATGATGCCGCCGGGCGCGTCGGTGAAGGTCATGCCGTGGTCCACGCGCATCGGCAGGGCGGGATTCTCCTGCTCGAAGATGCGGACGAGCTCGATGAGGTCCGCCCGGCCGCCGAGGTGCGAGGCCTCGGTGAAGTCGCCGTTCGGGAAGATGTGGCAGGAGCGCAGGTGGATGAAATGGGTGCGGGAGGCGAACTTCTTCGCCATCCCGACGACGTCGTTGTAGGCCCCTGCGGAGAGGCTTCCGGCGCAGAAAGTCAGGCCGTTATGCTTGTTGGGAACCGCGTTCAGGAACCATTCGATATCCTCCTCCGTGCGGACGATGCGCGGCAGGCCGAGGATTTCGATGGGCGGGTCGTCCGGATGGACGCACATGTTCATCCCGCACTCCTCGCAGACCGGCATGATGGCCTCCAGGAAGTACTTCATATTGGCCCTTAAAGCGGCCTTGTCGATGCCCTTGTACAGGTCCAGGAACTCCCGGAACTTCTGCACGGGGGCCTCGTCGTTCTCGCTGAAATTGCCGCTCACGAAGCCCTGCGTCTTGATGACGATGGTCTCCACCAGCTTGTGGTCCTTTTCCGGGGTCATGGTCTTGGCGAGCGCGTCGGCTTCGGCGAGGACGTTCCGCCCTTCGCCTACGCCCGCCGGGAACCGGAACTTCGCCCACTCCTCCCGGGCGCCGGGGCGCTTGAGGATGTAAATGTCGAAATAGGCGAACTCGGCGTAGTTGAAGTACAGGTTCGTCGATCCGTTCGGGTTCGCATGGAACAGGTCCGTGCGGGCCCAGTCCAGCACCGGCATGAAGTTGTAGCAGATGGTGTGGATGCCCTCGGCGGAGAGGTTCCGCAGCGACTGCTTGTACACTTCGATCTGCTCGTCCCGGTCGGGACCGCCGTATTTGATGGTTTCCACGACAGGGAGCGACTCCACGACGCTCCAGCGCATGCCGTAGCTCTCGATATACTCGCGCAGGTCGCGGATCTTCTCCCGCGTCCACACCTGCCCCAGCGGAACGTCGTGCAGGGCGGTCACGATGCCCTCCACGCCGATCTGCCGCAGCATCGCCAGCGTGATCTTGTCTTTCTTACCGAACCATCTCCAAGTTTTTTCCATTGTCTTTCTGCTTTTTAGGGTTCATTACCACACAAAGGTACGGCATTTCTTTGCTTTCTCAAGGTGGATTGTGTAATTTTGTTACCGATGGACAAGAAAAAGAAACATTCTTACAACAAAGCAGAAACAATCGAGCTACTATGAAGAATAAGCGACTTATGGCCCTGGCGGCGGCGGTGTTCGCCGCGGGCGCGGTCTGCCTCGCGCAGACGAAGCAGGAACAGGTGATCGAAGGCGGCGGAACCGGCCCCTGGAAGTCCGTGGCTGTGGAGGACGCCTCCCTGCCTACGCACACGATCTACCGTCCGAAGGACCTCCAGAAATATGTCGATGAGAACGGGAAGATTCCCGTGCTCCTGTATGCCAACGGCGCCTGCGCCAACAACAACCTGGAAATGAGCCGCCTGCTCAGCGAGGTGGCCTCCTGGGGCTACATCGTCCTCGCCATCGGCCCGTATCAGGACATGCCGGACGACGCGTTCTACGCGCAGTGGAAGGGCGTCGTGCGGGGCTGGTACCCGGAGACGAAGGAAGTGGCTGTCATGGGCAACGGCGAGCGCCTGACTCCTTACACGGAGGCGGAGCTGGCGGCCCGGGCCGCGGAACAGGAAGCGGCGCGGAAGGCCGCGGAGGCCGCCGCGAAGAAGAACAAGGGCAAGAAGGTCGCGCCCGCTCCGGCGCCGTTCCGGACCTATCCGCGCCAGCTGCTGGAGGCCCTGGACTGGCTCACGGACAAGAACATCGACGCGACGAGCGACTACTATCACCGCATCGACCTGGACAAGGTCGCGGCGATGGGACAGTCCTGCGGCGGCGCCCAGGTGCTGGCGGTGGCCCACGACCCCCGCATCAAGACCTGCCTGATCTTCAACTCCGGCATCGGCGAGATGTCCATGAGCGGCGCCTCCAAGGAGTCTCTCGCGCACCTTCACCAGCCGATGCTCTACCTGAACGGCGGCACGGCCGATGTGGCTTACGAGAACGCCAACGGCGACTGGAAGCGCATCAAGGAGCTTCCTGTCGTGAAGATTTCCACGCTGGACGGTCACCACGGCACTTACTACGAGAAGAACGCCGGCGCTTACGCCGTCGCGTGCCGCCTGTGGCTCAACTGGCAGCTCAAGGGCAAGGTCGGCGACTCCGCCCTCTTCATGAACGACGAATACGGCAAGATGGTCCATCCCGACTGGACCTTCGACCGCAAGAACTGGTAAGCCTATGAAACTTTCCAACAACGTAATATCCATCGAGGTGGCTCCGCACGGCGCGGAGCTGGTGAGCCTGGTCCGGAAAGGCCGGGAGTATATGTGGAGCGGCGATGCGGCGTTCTGGAACCGCCGCGCGCCCATCTTGTTCCCGGCCGTGGGCAAGCCGTTCAACAACGAGATCCGCATTGACGGCCAGGTATTTACGATGAAGCAGCACGGCTTCGCCCGCGACTGCGAGTTCGAGGAGGCCGGGGAAGGCATCCTGGTGATGAAGGACGTCCAGCCGGAGAACTACCCGTATCGCTTTGCGCTGGAGGCGCAGTATAAGCTGGACGGGAACCGGGTGGACATCACCTGGACCATCCTGAATCTGGACAAGCGCGACCTGTACGCCCAGATCGGCGCGCACCCCGCCTTCACGCTGCCGGATTACGACCCGAAGGATGCCGTCCATGGCTATGTGCGCTACTACGACGCCTGTTGCCGGCCCGTGTGCCCCGTCGTCGTCTCCGACCTGGAGGACGGCAACCGCGTCCCCCGGCAGGAGCCCGTCCACCTGCCGGCGGAAATGCCGGTCACGGACGAGACCTTCGCGCACGACGCATTGATCATCGAGGAGATGCAGGTGGCGGCCACGGAACTATGTGACAAGGAAGGAAAAGCGTTCCTGCGCGTGGACAGCCCGCTGGCGGAAGCCTACGGCATCTGGGCGCCCTACAAGCCGGGCTGCCCGTTCGTGTGCCTGGAGCCCTGGAACGGCCTCTGCGACAAGAAGGGCTTCACCGGCGACATTTCCGACCGAACCTACATCCATTGCGTCGCGCCCGGCGACAAGTACAGCTTCCTCTATTCCATCACCGTGCTCTAGCGGACCGGGGCGCCTGCCTTTGCAAGTGCCCCGAAAAATCCTTATCTTGCGGACGTTATGAAGTGGGATAAGAACTATCTGAAGCGGACGATTCGCTATTACGCGAACATCTACGACCACATAGACACCGACGATGCGGCGCAGCGCATCAAGAGCGCCATCTGGTTCCGGGGCCCCAACGCCTGGATCCTGGCGTTCTCGATCATCATCGCGTCCGTCGGCCTGAACGTGAACTCGACGGCGGTGATCATCGGCGCGATGCTCATCTCCCCGCTGATGGGGCCGATTATCGGGATGGGCCTGGCCATCGGGACCAACGACCTGGACCTGCTCAAGCAGGCGGTCAAGAACGTGCTGGTGATGGTGCTCATCTCGCTGGGGGCGTCGACCCTGTTCTTCCTCGTGTCCCCGCTGGACCTGATCAATCCCACGGAGCTGGAGGCCCGCACGAGTCCCACCATCTATGACGTCCTGATCGCCCTGTTCGGCGGCCTGGCCGGCATCCTGGAGAACAGCCGCAAGGAGCGCGGGACGGCCATCGCGGGCGTCGCCATCGCGACGGCCCTGATGCCGCCCCTGTGTACCGCGGGCTATGGCCTGTCCTGCCTGAACATGCATTTCTTCCTCGGGGCGATGTACCTGTTCATCATCAATGCCGTCTTCATCACGCTGGCCACCTACGTGATGGTCAAGTACTTGCGCTTCAAGACGGTGACGGGCATCGACCCGGCCCTGGCCACGAAGCGGCGGCATCTGATGAGCACCATCATCGCCATCGTCGTCATCCCGAGCATCATTTCCGCAATCGCCATGGTGAAGGACAACAACTTCGAGCGGAACGTGGAAGCCTTCGTCCGGGAGAACCGCCTGGTGTCCCGCTCCTACATCTACGACTGGCACATCTACAACGACCACGGGCGGAAGGTGGAGATTTCCCTGACCGGCGAGCCCCTTTCCTTCGATGCCCAGACCGCCTTCTACGCATCGGCCCGGGCCCACAAGATCAAGGACAACCAGCTGGTCATCAAGGAACACTCCCTCGGGATGACCGGGGAGGAAATGAACGCGATGATCCGGGAGATCTATGATAAGACGGACCGCGACCTGGCGGAGAAGGAAGCGCAGCTGGACCACATCCAGGCCCGGCTCGATTCCCTGACCCGGCTCGTCGAGTCCCTCGTCGTGGACCCGACCGTGCCCATCAATCCGGCCGCTCAGCCGTAGGCCGCTCGGCTATTCCTTGGGCGCCATCGCCGCCTGCAGCTGCTTCAGGGCCTCCTGGGCCCATTCGAAGTCCTGCCCCGCGGGGATATGGACGATGTTCTTGTCATCCATCGCCAGCAGGATGTGGTACGCGACCGGCAGATAAGGATTGTTGTTGCTGTTGGACACGTACCCCTCGACAATCTTGCCGATGGGAATCTGCTTCCCGTCGAACACCAGGACGCCCTCCTTGCGGTACACCAGGATTGCGCCGTCCGGTTCATTGATCCGGGTGGGGTTGATGACCACGAGATCGTCAGGCTCCTCGGGGAGGGGCTTGGTATCATAAAGGAATTCGCGCATAGCCATAACGTTAAGGTTTCCGTTGCAAGATACGCATTTTTCGTGCCATTTCCGCGCCTAAATCGGCCCTTAGGCCGCCAAACAGCCGCACGGGAGGGCGTATTCTGTGCGCTGTGCCGATGCATAGGCCGATATCGGCCCTTGGCGCACGCCGATAGGCCATGTAAGGTCGCCTGATAGGGGTTGATGTGCGGCTGTTTGGCGAAGAGGGATGAAGGGAAGGATGTGTGCTGTTTTTTATAGTTTTTCGCGATATTTGTTGTCTAACGGGTGTAGATTCGATTGAAAATGGATAACAAGGAACAAGTATTCACCCAATTGGTCCGGGAGCACAAGAGCACTATCTACTCGGTGTGCTACATGTTCTCGAAGGACACGGATGAGATCGACGACCTCTTCCAGGAGATTCTGATCAGACTCTGGAAGGGTTACGATTCTTTCCGCGCGGAGTCCGATGTCCGGACCTGGATTTACCGGGTCGCACTCAACTGCTGCCTCAATGCCAACAAGAAAAAGAGGAGGTCGATGGGAGAGCGCGTCCCCCTGAGCGTGGACATCGACCCCTTTGAGGATACGGACGACCGGGCACTGCAGACCAAGCGCCTGTATGCCCGCATCAATCAATTGGGCCTGGTGGACCGCGCCATCATTCTCCTCTGGCTCGAAGGCCTGAGCTACGAGGAGATTGGCGCCATCATGGGCATATCGGTGAAGAATGTTTCCTTCCAATTGCATCGAATCAAAGAAGAACTCAAAAAGTCCAATCTTTAATCACTCGTGCCATGAACAAGGAAGAATTCGATATCAATCAGGAACTGGAGCAGATGCGGCAGGACTACGCCGCATTGAAGGAACGGTTCGATAAGCAGCAGATCATCAACGAGCAGTTGATGCAGAACGCGATGAAAAAGGATGTGCGCAGGATGTTCTTCTCAAAGAAATCGATTCCGGAGTCAATCGCATTATTCATTATCGCGGCCGCCCTATGTTATGTCCAGGGATTTGACTGGTGGGTTCCGCTTTCCATCATCATTTACGGCTTACTGGCTATCCTGGGCGTATTCTGGGCGTATAAGGGAATCCGTGAAGAAGATATTTACAATGGCGACATCCTGTCAACGACAGAATCTCTGCGAGAATTCAAGAAAAGGTATGTCATTCTCGTGACGGGAGTCTGCGTTCTTTTCTTTCTTTTCGTGATTCTGGCGACCTTCCATATGACTACAATGAATATCAGCGTCGAACTGATGTGGAGAAGAGGCCTCCTCGCCGCGCTTCTATGTGTAGGGACATTGGTCCTGGAGTATTACTCCGCCAAGCGTCTGCTAAATACCTGCGATGCCATCATCGAGCGCCTCAAAATGAAAGACGAATAAGATGGAAGATTATATCCTTAGAGAGATTGACCGCCTGGGCGAGATGCTGCTGATGATCGCCCGGAGACTGGGGCTGCTGGACGGCAACAAGCCGGATTATTCCCTGACGGATATCAAGGAAGAGTTCGGTATGGCCGGCTGTCCGATAGACCTGGAGATGTTATTGCACCAGGAGAACCCTGTCCGGTATCTTGTGGAAACCGAGAAGATTTCTGACCACGGTCTGGAGACATTCATCGACATCATTTTCCATTCCGATCTGGATGAGGACAGGAAGCAGGCCCTGCTTAGTGACGCGCTTGCGTACCTGGACGGCAAAGGGTATTTCTCTTTCAGACTCCATTCCTTTAGCAGCGACTAGATTCCAATTGATCGGTTTCATCAAGGTAAACCGCTGTAGGGCCGGCAGGCAAACCCGGCTTAGGATAATAAGCCAAGCCTTTGCCTCTCCCCAGTGTACAAGTCTGGCTTGTACAAGTCCATACGCTTTAAGAGTGTGATTTCTGTTCAAGTCTTTTACCCATCGGCCTTCTAGGGCCATTTCCGAGGAGACTTGTACCAGGAAACAGCTCTTGGAGGCAGTTCCGGTGTACATGCGAGACATGTACATCCTGTCAAGTACATAAGGGTTCACGGAGGGATGCGAGGGCTCGTGCGGGTTCACGAGGGTTGGCGCAGGTATGGCCTGTTTTGGGGAGCCGGCCAGGCCTCTTGTTGGCGCCGGTGAGGAAAAAGGGGAGGGGCCGGCGCCTACAGCGGCAGGCCGCAGCTGTTCTTGATTTCGCTCATCACGAAGGAACTCTGGACGGAGCCGAGGCTGTCGATGGTGCCGAGGGTGTTGATGAGGAAGTCGTTGTAGTACTGCATGTCGGGGGCGTAGATTTTCAGGAGGTAGTCGAAGTCGCCGGAGATGTTGTAGCATTCGGCCACTTCGGGGATGTCCTTGACCCGGTTCACGAAGTCGTTGGCGATGTCCTTGCCCATCCGGCGCAGGCGGACGCTGCAGAAGACGAGGAAGCCGCGGCCCAGCTTGGCGGCGTCCAGAACGGCCGTGTACTTGCGGATGTAGCCTTCGTTTTCCAGCCGATGGAGGCGTTCGAAGACGGGGGTCGGGGAGAGGTGGACCTTGAGGGCGAGGTCCTTGACGGTGATGCGGGCGTTCTCCTGGAGGACGCGAAGGATCTGAATGTCAGTCTTGTCGATGGTTTCGGCCATAGTGGATTCTTCTGCCAGGGGGACTTTATCCACAGTCTATGTGAACGGTTTCCCTGTTGCTGGTGGCAAATTTAGCGGAAAACACCTATTTTTCCAAGTTTCTTGTTTGAAATCTCCACGCGCCATAACTTTGCAAGCAGAAAAACACACGAATTATGGCAACGCAGAAACTCCACTTCGAAACCCTTCAGCTCCACGTAGGCCAGGAGCACGCCGATCCCGCATCCGACGCCCGCGCGGTTCCTATTTATCAGACTTCTTCCTACGTCTTCCATAACAGCGCCCACGCGGCCGCCCGCTTCGGCCTGGCGGATCCCGGCAACATCTACAGCCGCCTGACCAACACCACCCAGGACATCCTGGAGCAGCGCATCGCCGCGCTGGAAGGCGGCGTAGGCGCGCTCGCCGTGGCCTCCGGCGCCGCCGCCATCACCTACGCGATCCTGAACATCACCCGCGCGGGCGACCACGTCGTGGCGGCCAAGACCATCTATGGCGGCACCTACGACCTCCTGCAGCACACGCTCGTGCCCTACGGCATCTCGACCACCTTCGTGGACCCGGCCGACCTGAATAACTTCGAGAAGGCCATCCGTCCGGAGACGAAGCTCCTGTTCATCGAGACCTTCGGCAACCCCAACGGCAACGTCATCGACATCGAGAAAGTGGCGGCCATCGCCCATCGGCACCGGATCCCGCTCGTGGTGGACAACACTTTCGCGACTCCGTTCCTGCTCCGGCCCATCGAGCTGGGTGCGGACATCGTGGTCCATTCCGCCACGAAGTTCATCGGCGGCCACGGCACCACCATCGGCGGCGTCATCGTGGACTCCGGCAAGTTCGACTGGAAGGCGTCCGGCAAGTTCCCGCAGTTCACGGAGCCCGAGAACAGCTACCACGGGATCGTCTTTGCCGATGCCGTCGGCCCCGCCGCCTACATCACCCGCGCCCGCGCCATCCTGCTCCGGGACACCGGCGCGACGCTCTCCCCGGTGAGCTGCTTCATCTTCCTTCAGGGCCTGGAAACGCTCTCCCTACGCGTCGAGCGGCACGTGGCCAACGCGCTGAAAATCGTGGACTTCCTGTCCAAGCATCCGCAGGTGGCCAAGGTCAACCACCCGTCCCTGCCGGACCATCCCGACCACGCGACGTACCAGAAGTACTTCCCGAACGGCGGCGGTTCCATCTTCACCTTCGAGATCAAGGGCGGCCGGGAAGAAGCCTTCAAGTTCATCGACTCGCTGGAAATCTTCTCCCTCCTCGCCAATGTGGCGGACGTGAAGTCCCTCGTCATCCACCCCGCGACCACGACGCATTCCCAGCTCACGGAAGCGGAGCTCACGGATCAGGGCATCTACCAGAGCACGATCCGCCTGTCCATCGGCACGGAGCACGTGGACGACCTCATCGCCGATCTTTCGCAGGCGTTCGACCAGATTTCGTAAACGAAACTGCTCGTACAGGTCCAACTCATGGACCTGTACGAGCAAAAGACAAAAATGCTTGTATGTCTTTAACTGAAAAAAGTTGACTCACAACTAAGAGTTAACATGTTTCAATGTAAGACACGTAAGATGTCGCTTTATTATGACCAGGTCATCGACATC
>ONEX01000016.1 GCA_900316955.1 uncultured Bacteroidales bacterium | reverse complement strand
TCAGTCTTTTCAATGAACTTTTTGGTCGCCCGCCTTTCGGCTTTGGGCGTTTAAAAACCCGCTCGTTTCCGAACGGGATTGCAAAGGTACACCTTTTTTTCGAACTGGCAAATTATTTTTCGACTTTTTTGAAAATATTTTTTGTAAAAATAACCAATTACTTGCTGTTCAATGCAATGCGCGCCTGGAGCTCCCAAGTGCGGATGCGGTCCTTGTAGAAGTTGTTCGCATTGACCTTCTCGATGGAGAGGTCGCTGTCGGAATTGCCACCCCAGCGGCGGCAGGTGTAGAGGACGTCATACACGCGTCCGATCTGGTATTCCCGGCTGATGCGGAGGCCGACGGCATAGTCCTCGCCGTACTTGGTGGTCGGGAAGTTGAGCCGCCGCAGGAGCGGGGTCCAGAAGCCGCGCGGAGCGCCGAGGCCGTTGATCCGGAGTGCGTTGTTCCGCCCGTTCTCCGGCGTCCATTCCCGGTGCTCGATCACGAACGGCGGCAGCGGGTTCAGGTCGAAGTCCGTCATCTGATAGCAGCCCACCACCATCGCGCAGCCCTGCGCGCGGAACGCATCCACGAACTTCTGGACGGTATTCTCGTCATAATACAGGTCATCGGAATCCAGCTGCAGGGCGAAGCGGCCGCAGGCGGGATGGTGGATGGCGGCGTTCCAGTTTCCGCCGATGGCGTGCCAGGTGGGATCCTGAGCGATATAGACGAGCTTCGGGTCGCCGAGGAAGGACTTGATCACGTCCACGGTGCCGTCCGTGGAGTTGTCGTCCACCACGATGACATTGTAAGGGAAGTCCGTTTTCTGGGAAAGGGCCGACCGGAGGGCGTCGCCGATGGTTTTCACGCGGTTCTTGCAGGGGATGACCACGGAAGCCTCGAAGGCGAACTCCCCTTCCGTGATGTCCGCCGCCCTGAACGAGGGCGCCAGGTAGCCGCCGACGGCCTTGAGGTGGTCCGTCACCGCCTGTTCCATCTCGATCTGGGACTGCCGGTTCTTCGGGTCCACGTAATCGAACTGCTTCTCGCCGGACTTACGGAGATCCGACTCTATCTCATAATAGAGGTATTCACCGATGTGCTCGAGCCGCCCGGTCTGCGAAACCTTCAGCCGCAGGTCGTAGAGACCGGCCGCCGCATAGTCGGCCGTCATCCGGACCGCGGCCCCCTTCAGGGCCGACGTACGCAGGAGCAGCAGGCCGCCGAACTCGAAGTCGTCCCGCAGGGAACCCTGCTGGTAGTCGATGACGGGAGCCGGAACCACTTCCCCGCCCTTGGAGATGAAACGGTCCGCATACAGCATCGCGGCGCCGGTGTCGTCCGCCACCTGCAGCATCCGCTCCAGGGCATAATGGACCAGGGAAAGGTCCGTCTGGCGGGTATAAAGGAGAGTGAATTCCGCCGATGCGGCCTTCGCCACCGCGCGGACGGAGGCGCTCCGGGTGAGGGGCTGTTCGAGCAGATGGACGGAGGCAACGGTTTCCTCGCGGGAAAGGATTTCGGCCTGGGAGGCCAGCGAAACAAAGCAGTCGATTCTTTTCATACCTCAAATATAATACTTTTTCTTCGGGGATTGAAGAAAAAACCGTATCTTCGTGAATTCAAAACGAAGCACTTTATGAAAGCGTTAGTCAGTACTGATTTCCATCTCCCCGAACAAGTCTCCAAATACACGGGCAAAGTCCGTGACGTATATTTCATTGGCGACGATTATCTCGTGATGGTCGCCACCGACCGCATCTCCGCCTTCGACGTCGTCCTTCCGGAAGGCATTCCTTTCAAGGGCCAGGTCCTCAACCAGATCGCCTCCCGTTTCCTGGACGCCACCGCCGACATCCTCCCCAACTGGAAGATCGCCGAGGCCGACCCGATGGTCACCGTCGGCTGGCGCTGCGAGCCCTTCAAGGTGGAAATGGTCATCCGCGGCTACCTGACCGGCCATGCCTGGCGCGAGTACAAGGCCGGCAAGCGCACCCTCTGCGGCGTTCCGCTGCCGGAAGGCATGGTGGAGAACCAGAAGTTCCCCGAGCCCATCATCACCCCTACGACCAAGGCTGCCGAAGGCCATGACGAGGACATCTCCAAGGAGGAAATCATCGCCCAGGGCATCGTGTCCAAGGAGGACTACGAGCAGCTCGAGGCCTACACCCGCGCCCTCTTCCAGCGGGGCACCGAGATGGCGGCCGAGAAGGGCCTCATCCTCGTGGACACCAAATACGAGTTCGGCAAACGCGACGGGAAGATCATCCTGATGGACGAGATCCACACCCCCGACTCCTCCCGCTACTTCTACGCCGACGGTTACGCCGAACGCCTCGCCCGCGGCGAGCACCAGAAGCAGCTCTCCAAGGAGTTCGTCCGCGAATGGCTCATGGCGAACGGCTTCCAGGGCCAGGCCGGGCAGCAGGTTCCGGAGATGACCCCCGAGGTCGTGGCCGGCATCACGGACCGCTACATCGAACTGTACGAGCACATCACCGGCGTCCCCTTCGTCAAGGCGGAGGACGCGGATCCGGCGGCCCGCATCGAAAAGAACATCGACACATTCCTGAAGAGCCTATGATCGAACGTTATTCCCGCAAGGTGATGCGGGACGTCTGGACCGAACAGAACAAGTTCAGCGCGTACCTCCAAGTCGAAATCCTCTCCTGCGAAGCCTGGAGCGAACTGGGCGTCATCCCCAGGGAAGACGTCGACAAGATCCGCGCGGCGGCCACCTTCGACGTGGACCGCATCAAGGAAATCGAAGAGATCACCCGCCACGATGTGGTGGCCTTCACCCGCGCCGTCAGCGAAAGCCTCGGCCCCGAGCGCAAGTGGGTCCACTACGGGCTCACCTCCACCGACGTCGTGGACACCGCCAACGGCTACCTCCTCAAGCAGGCCAATGAAATCCTCCTCAAGGACCTCGAGGCCTTCCAGGAGGTGCTGAAGCGCCGCGCCATCGAGTTCAAGGACACGCCCTGCATCGGCCGCACGCACGGCATCCACGCCGACATCACCTCCTTCGGCCTGAAATGGGCCCTTTGGCACGAGGAGATGAAGCGGAACATCGAGCGCTTCCAGTACGCCCGCCAGGGCGTCGAGGCCGGCAAGATGAGCGGCGCCGTCGGCAATTTCGCCAACATTCCCCCGTTCATCCAGGATTATGTGTGCGAGCGCCTGGGCATCGCCTCGGCGGACATCTCCACCCAGGTCCTCCAGCGCGACCGGCACGCCTTCTACATCGCCACCCTCGCCATCATCGCCTCCACCCTGGAACAGATGGCCTTCGAGGTGCGGAACCTCCAGCGGACGGAAGTCCGCGAGGCGGAGGAAGCCTTCCGCAAGGGCCAGAAGGGCTCCAGCGCAATGCCTCACAAGCGGAATCCCATCTCCAGCGAGAACATCTGCGGCTGCGCCCGCGTAATGCGCGGCTATATGTCGGCCTCCTGCGAGAATGTCGCCCTCTGGCACGAGCGGGACATCTCCCACTCCTCCACGGAGCGCATCATCCTCCCGGACGCCACCGAGCTCCTGGACTACATGCTGTGCCGCTTCAAGGGCATCCTGGAGAACCTCACCGTCTATCCCGAGACGATGCTCCAGAACATCTGGCGTACCCGGGGCGTCATCTTCGCGCAGCGCGTGATGAACGCCCTCATCGGCAAGGGTCTCACCCGCGAGCAGGCGTACGACACCGTGCAGCCCATCGCCATGAAAGCCTGGACGGAAGGGCTGGACTACCGGACCCTCCTCAAGGAAAGCGACGCGGTCATGGGCCTCCTGACCGTGGAAGAGCTGGAGGGCTGCTTCACCCTCGACTATTATTTCAAGAACGTGGATTATATCTTAAAACGAACTGGCATATTATGAGCAAGGTAGACGTGGTCCTCGGCCTCCAGTGGGGCGACGAGGGCAAGGGAAAGGTGGTCGACGTGCTGACCCCGAACTACAAGGTGATCGCCCGCTTCCAGGGCGGCCCGAACGCGGGCCACTCGCTCGTCTTCGACGGAGACGGCTTCGTCCTCCACACCGTTCCCTCCGGCATCTTCCGCCCGGATTCGGTGAACATCATCGGCAACGGCGTCGTCATCGACCCGGTCATCCTGCAGGATGAGATCGAGGCCATCGAGGCCAAGGGCATGGACATCACCGGCAAACTCCTGATTTCCAAGAAGGCGCATCTGATCCTCCCGACGCACCGGATGCTGGACGCCGCGAGCGAGTCGGCCAAGGGCAAGGGCAAGATCGGCTCCACCCTCAAGGGCATCGGTCCCACCTACATGGACAAGACCGGCCGCAATGGCCTCCGCGTGGGCGACATCCTCTCCCCCGCCTTCATCCAGCGCTACGAGGCCCTGAAATACAAGCACTTCGGCCTGCTGTCCCAGTACAAGTTTCCCTTCGACATCACCGAATACGAGCTCAAGTGGTTCCAGGCGGTGGAGAGCATGAAGCGCTTCACCTTCATCGACAGCGAGTTCGCCGTGAACCGCTACCTGGACCAGGATGTCCCCGTCCTCGCGGAAGGCGCGCAGGGTTCCATGCTCGACATCGACTTCGGTACCTATCCCTTCGTCACCTCCTCCAACACGATGACGGCGGGCGTCTGCACCGGCCTCGGCGTGGCCCCCAGCCGCGTGGGCAAGGTGATGGGCATCTTCAAGGCCTACTGCACCCGCGTGGGCAGCGGCCCGTTCCCGACGGAACTGTTCGACGCCACCGGCGAGCGCCTGCGCAGTATCGGCCGCGAGTACGGCGCCACGACCGGCCGCCCGCGCCGCTGCGGCTGGCTGGACATGGTCGCCCTGAAATACGCCGTCATGGTGAACGGCGTCAACGAGCTGATCATGATGAAGGCCGACGTGATGAACGGCTTTGACACCGTCCGCGTCGCCACGGCCTACAAGATCGACGGACAGGTCACCCAGGACTTCCCCTTCGAGTGCCCCGACGATGTCGAGCCCGTGTACACGGACTTCCCGGGCTGGAAGGAGGACCTCACGAAGGTGCGCCGCTACGAGGACTTCCCGGAAACGTTCAAGAACTACATCGCCTTCATCGAGAAGGAGACGGGCTGCCCCGTGAAGATCATCTCCGTGGGCCCCGACCGCTCCGAAATCGTCATCCGATAAAGCCCCATGGACCGCAAGATCGTCATCATCCCGACTTACAACGAGAAGGAGAACATCGAAGCTATCACGCGGAAGGTGTTCTCCCTCCCCGGAGATTTCCATATCCTCGTCATCGACGACGGCTCCCCCGACGGAACGGCCGGTATCGTCAAAGGACTCCGGACGGAGTTCCCGGAGCGGCTGCACCTGCTCGAAAGGAGCGGGAAGCAGGGCCTCGGCACGGCATACCTGACCGGCTTCAAGTGGTCGCTGGAACACGGATATGACTATATCTTCGAGATGGATGCCGATTTCTCGCACAATCCGGACGACCTTCTCCGGCTCCACGCCGCCTGCACCGAACAAGGTGCAGACCTGGCGGTGGGTTCCCGCTACTGCCACGGCGTCAGCGTCGTGGACTGGCCGATGAGCCGGATCATCATGTCCTACTACGCCTCGGCCTACGTACGCGGCGTCCTGAACATGAAGGTGTTCGACACCACGGCCGGTTTCGTGTGCTATTCAAGGAAGGTCCTGGAAACCATCGACCTGGATGCCGTCCAGATGAAAGGATACGGCTTCCAGATCGAGATGAAGTACACGGCCTACCGGCTGGGATTCAAGATCGTCGAGGTGCCGATCATCTTCACGAACCGCCAGCTGGGAACGTCCAAGATGTCCAGCGGCATCTTCGGGGAAGCCTTCTGGGGCGTGATCAAGCTCCGGTTCCGGAAGATCAAAGGCAAGCAATAAAAAAAACGAAGGGCCGTCCGGTCCTTCGTTTTTTTCTGTGCGCCAGCCAGTTTACAGCACCAGGACGGCACCGCCGCCCGGCGCCAGGTGCACTTTCCATGTCTTGTTGACGAACACTTCCGTCTTCCGGTAATCCCGGGCGGCGCGGTGGGCGTTGGCGCCGTCCACGAAAGCCTCCCCTTCCGCATGCTGGATTCCCAGCGGGCTCAGGTCCACCTCCAGGTCGCGCGCATCCCAGTTTCCGAGCGCGCCGACATACCAGGTGGAACCGCTCCGGCGGGCGATGACCACATACTCGGCGATCTTGCCGTCCAGGGCGACGGTCTCGTCCCAGACCGTCGGGATGGAAGCGATGAAATCCGTGCATTCCGGTTCTTTCCGATAATTGGAGGGCGAATCGCAGAGCATCGTGAACGGGGCGTCGAAGATGATGTATTCCGCCAGCTGGTGGCAGCGGGTGCCCTGGGACATCGGTTCCGTGTTGACCGGACGGTAATTCCCGCGGGTGGCGTTGCGCATCGCGCCCTGGGTGTAGTCGGCGGGACCGGCCACCAGGCGGGTGAACGGGACGGTCACATCATAGGTCACCTGGTCCACTTCCGGGCCGCTCCATTTCATCTGTTCCAGGCCGTGGATGCCCTCGAAGTTCACGACGTTCGGATACGTGCGCTGGATGCCGGCCGGCTTGAAGGCGCCATGGAAATCCATGGTCATATGATACTTCGCAGCGGTCGCGGCGGCCTTCTCGTAGAACTGGACCATCGGCTGGTCGTCCCGGTCCATGAAATCCACCTTCCAGCCCTTGACGCCCATGTCGGCGTAGTGCCGGCACACGCCTTCCATGTCCCGGTTGAAGGCCCAGTAGCCTGCCCAGAGGATGATGCCCACATGTTTCGATTCCGCATAGCGGCACAGCATGGGCAGGTCGATCTCGGGAATCACCTGCATGAGGTCCGCCTGCAGATTCACCGCCCAGCCTTCGTCCAGGATGACATACTCGATCCCGTGCTCGGAGGCGAAGTCGATGTAATGCTTATAGGTGTCGTTGTTGATGCCCGCCTCGAAATCGACGCCGTAGATGTTCCAGTCATTCCACCAGTCCCAGGCCACCTTGCCGGGATTCACCCAGGACCAGTCCCCGGCCGCCGCCGGACGGGCCAGGCGCCAGGTCATGTCGCTCTCCGCCAGCTGGCGGTCCTCGGTGGCGATGACGACGGTGCGCCACGGGAAAGCCCATTCCGCCGGGCCTTTCGCGATGTAATCCTTCCGGGAGCGGACCAGGCCCTGCAGCATGTTGTGCCCTCCCTGCTCCACCTCGTCAGGATACGCCGCGAAAACACCCGTGAGCGTCTTGGAAGCGTTTCCGTTGTACAGGTACATGCCCGGATAGTCCAGCAGGTCGGACTCCGTCACGCAGAGTTTGATGCCGCCGGCGGCCTCCACCGTGAGCGGAAGGAAGGCCAGACGCCCTTTCTCCCAGGCCGACAGCGCATGGTGGGCATAGGTGTTCTCGAAGGAATTGAAGAACTGCGGTTCGAAGGAGGAGAAATCCCGGGCCACATACGGGACATAGAGGTTCCAGTCGGCCGGGAAGGCGAATTCCGCCTGTTCGGCGGTCACGATGGTCTCCCCTTTCTTTCCCTTGGCGACGAACCGGTAGGCGACGCCGTCGTCATAGGCGCGGAAAACGATATCATACCCCTTGGCGGACAGCGTCATTTCGTTGAAGTGGTCCCGCACCGACGCCCGCTTGAAATTCTGAGCGGGCACGGTCACGTCCACGCTGCGCCGGGTGACGCGGAACTTGTCGTTCCCACCGAACACGGTCCCGCCCTGCAGCGTCATGGAGATGCAGGAAGGGTCCAGCAGCCGGACGCCCGCCCGGTCCACCGTATAGGACACCGTTTCGGCGGCCGAAACCGTCACGACGACATTCCCGTCCGGCGAGACGACGACATGGTCCTTGGCCTGAAGGAGAAGGGCGGAAGCCAGGGCCGCCACGAGCAAAACAACTCTTTTCATGGAAATTACGCTTTCTTGTCAATCAATCTGAGTCCGATGCGGTTCCGTTCCAGGTCCACGGAGACGACCTCCACCAGCACGTGCTGGTGCAGCTTCAGGATCTTGGAAGGGTCGGCCATCCCCCGCACGCCCATCTTGGTGGCGTGGATGAGGCCGTTGTCATGCAGGCCGATGTCCACGAAGGCGCCGAAGGCCGTGAGGTTCGTCACGATGCCCGGCAGTTCCATTCCGACCTTGAGGTCGTCGATCTCGTGGATGTCGTCTGCGAAGGAGAACTCCCGGACCTCGGCGCGCGGGTCGCGGCCGGGCTTGGCGAGTTCCTTCAGGATGTCATTGATAGTGGGCAGGCCGAAATCGCCTTCCACGTAGTCCTGGGCCTTGATTTTCCGGCACAGGTCCGCATTGCCCACGAGTTCGCGGGTGGACACGCCCAAGTCGCGGGCCATCCGGTCCACGATGTGGTAGGATTCGGGATGCACGGCGCTGCCGTCCAGCGGGTTCTCCGCCCCCTGGATCCGGAGGAAACCGGCGCACTGCTGGAACGCCTTCTCGCCCAGGCGGGGCACCTCCATGAGCTGCCGGCGGGACTTGTACCCGCCCGCCTTGGCGCGGTATGCCACGATGTTGTCGGCCAACGTGGGGCCGATTCCGGACACGTACTGGAGCAGGTAAGGGCTCGCCGTATTCAGGTTCACGCCCACGCTGTTCACGCAGCTTTCCACCGTATTGTCCAGCTGCTCGTGCAGGAGCGTCTGGTCCACGTCGTGCTGGTACTGGCCTATGCCCAGGGATTTGGGGTCGATTTTCACCAGCTCGGCCAGCGGGTCCATCAGGCGTCGGCCGATGGAAACCGCGCCGCGGACGGTCACGTCCTCGTCCGGAAACTCTTCCCGGGCGACTTCCGACGCAGAATAGACGGAAGCGCCGTCCTCGCTGACGGAGAAGATCCGGACGCTTTCGGGAAGGCCCACCTTGCGGATGAAATCCTCCGTCTCGCGGCCGGCGGTGCCGTTGCCGATGGCGATGACTTCGATCCCGTACTGCTCCACCAGGTCCGCGACCGTCATGATGGCCTGCACTTTCTTCGCGGCCGGCGGATGCGGGAAGATGACGGTATGGTGCAGCAGGGTGCCATGCTCGTCCAGGCAGACGACCTTGCAGCCCGTGCGGAAGCCCGGGTCGATGGCCATCGTCCGCTTCTGCCCCACCGGGGCCGCGAGCAGGAGCTGCCGCAGGTTCTCGCCGAAGACGCGGATGGAGTCCACATCGGCCTTGAGCTTCGCCTCTTTCAGGACTTCGTTCGTGATGGACGGCTCCAGGAGGCGCTTATAGGCGTCGTCCACGGCCGCGCGGATTTCCAGCCCGCACTCCCGGGAAGGATAGCCTTTCTCCTGGCAATAGTCGTAGTACATCTTGTTGCCGCACTTCTCGGCATCGGCGTCGATGGAGACTTTCAGGAAACCCTCATTCTCCGCCCGCAGGAGGGCGAGCAGGCTGTAGGAAGGAATCTTGGAGATGGGGTTGGAGTAGTTGAAATACGTGCGGTACTTGGCCGCGGCGGGGTCCGTCTGGGCGGCCTTCGTCGCCTTGGACTGCACCCGGCGCGTCCGGAAGATGCCGCGGAGGTTCTCCCGCACGACGGCCGTTTCGGACAACCGTTCCGCGATGATGTCACGGGCGCCGGCGAGGGCTTCGTCCACGGACGCGACCTCCCCTTTCACGAACTTGGCCGCATCGGCCTCAGGATTGCGGGATTTCCCGCTCCACAGCAGGTCCGCCAGCGGCTCCAGCCCCTTCGCCACCGCCACGGTGGCGCGGGTTTTCCGCTTGGGCCGGAACGGCAGGTACAGGTCCTCCAGGATGCTGGAGCTCACGCAGTTCTCGATCTGGTCCCGGAGTTCCGGCGTCAGCTTTCCCTGCTCCTCGATGGTGCTCAGGATGGAGGCTTTCCGTTTCTCCATCTCCGTGAACACCTCGGTCCAGTGCTTGATTTCGGCCACTTCCACGTCGGAGAGACCGCCTGTGCGCTCCTTGCGGTACCGGCTGATGAACGGAATCGTACAGCCCTCCGCAAAGAGTTCCGCACAATTCTCCACCTGCCAGTCTTTCACTTGCAGCAAGGAGGCGACATGCCTCACATAGATGTCTTTCATCGGCCTATCTGATTTCGAAAAGCTGGAGGAATCCGGTCATCATGAAGACCTGGCGGATTTCGTTCGAGAGTCCTTCGATGACGACGTGTCCGCCGGCGGCGGACGCCGCTTTCCGGATCGTCAGGAAGATGCGGAGACCGGAGCTGCTGATATAGGTCAATTCCGAGCAGTCCAACACGATGGTTTCCGACGCGTGGTCCAGCAGGGGCTGGATCTCTTGGGTGACCTCCGCCGCGGCGGGCGTGTCCAGCCGGCCCACCAGGCGGGCCGTCATCGTTCCTTCGGATGCAGTGATGTGTACTTCCATGGTTATCGTTTTTTTGTCATTGACAGGATATTCTTGCCGTTTTCCCGGCAGTAGGACACTTGGTCCATGATGTGCTTCACAAGAAAGATGCCCAACCCGCCGATCGGGCGGTCTTTCACGTCGGCCGCCACGTCCGGATCGGCCGCGACGGTCGGATCGAACGGGATGCCGTTGTCGGAAATCCGGAAATCGAGGCGGTCTTCCCCGATATGGGCCGAGACGTACACCAGGCCATCCGTTTCGGGCGGATAGGCATACAGCATCACATTCGAGACGGCCTCCTCGAGCGCCAGGTTCAGACTCATCGCGAGGGCGTGCCCCAGGCCGGTTTCCTCGGCAATCGACTGCATGAAGGCCTGGAGCCTCGGAATCTCGTCGATGTCGTTATGGAGGACGAGATGCCGGTCCGCGCCCGCCGCCGGGGACGGATTCGTAAAGCGGACATACAGCATCGTCAGGTCGTCACTGGGATTGCAGCCCCGGATATGGGACTTGACCGCGGCCGCCATCGCCTTCACGAAGTCGTCGGCCTTCCCGCCGCCCAGGCGGACGGCATTCTCCAGCAGCCGCGCATCCCCGAAGAGGGCATGGTCCGCGTTCTCCGCTTCCGTGAGTCCGTCGGTGTACAGGAAAAGGCCTTCCCCGCCGGCAAGGTCGGTTTCCTGCTCCTGGAACTTCATGCCCGGCATCACGCCCAACGGAAGGTTCGGGATGACGTCCAGGAAGGCGGCCTTCCCGGAGCCGACGCGGACAGGCGCGTTATGCCCTGCGTTGCAATACCGCAGATGGCCTGTCGAGAGGTCCAGGATGCCCAGGAAGCAGGTGACGAACATATCATTCTCGTTCATGTCCGCCATGGATTCATTCATCGCGGACACAATCCGCTGCGGACTCTTCTCATGGGCGGAAACCGACCGGAAGAGGCTGCGGGTGACGGACATCACCAGGGCCGCCGGCACGCCCTTCCCGCTGACGTCGCCGATGCAGAAATAGAGTTTCCCATCCCGGTCGTAGAAGTCATACAGGTCGCCGCCCACTTCCTTCGCGGGGACGACCATGCCGGAAATGTCCAGTTCCTCCCGCCCGGAGACCGACAGGAAGGAAGTCGGGATCATGGACATCTGGATGTCCCGGGCGACCCGCAGTTCGCTGTCCATGCGGTTCTTCTTCTCCGACACGTCCCGGAACCGCATCTGGTTCTTCATGGCCGTGTACAGGATGTAGCTCATCACCAGGAGACCGAGGACCTGCAGGAGGATGACCAGCAGTCCTACGCGCTGGACGTCTCCGTAGATCTCCTTGTGCGGGATGACGATGGCCATGGACCAGTTCGCCCGGTTGATTGGCGCGTAGAAGACATACTCCTTCTCTCCTTTGTACAGGACCTGCCGGCTCCCCCGCTCGCCGGCCAGCATCGCCAGGACGATGTCCCGCACGGCGGTGGAATCGGCCATGTCGGCGGCCACTTCCTGGGCCGTCTTCTTCATGACCAGGGCCGGCGCCGGGCATACCATGAGCTTGCCCGTCCGGCTGACCAGGGCGCTGAACGCGCCGGGGTATTCCGGGACGCTGCCCACGAGGTCGGTGAACCAGTCCAGGGAGATATCGGCGGTCAGGACGGCCGCCGGCCGTCCCTGCATGTCCGACACGGTGAGCGAGTAGGTGGTCATGAGCATTTCGCCGCCGCCCGTGTCGAAATACGGCTCGGACCAGTATCCATCCTCCGATTCCAGCGTCTTGAGGAACCACTCCTTCTCGAGATAGTTATAGCTTTCGCTGCCCAGCTGGAGGGTGTCGATCCGGTCTCCGTTGCGATAGGCGTACGGGCAGAAAAGCCGTCCCCGGTCGGGGAAATAGTTCTCCATGGTGGCGATGGCCGTACCGGAAACGGACGGATTGCAATCCACGATCCGCCGGGTCAGGGACCAGAGGCTGTCCGGAATGGCCAGGGTCTTGCGCACCGGCCAGACATTGTTCCGGACGGTGGTCTCCACCTGGTCCAGCACGTCGGTGATCATGAGGTTGGTCGCCTCCAGCTGGCCCTCCGCCCGGCGGGTGGCCTCCGCGTAGATCGACTTGCGCGAAAAGTAGTACTGCAGCAGGAAGGTCGCCTCCAGCGTGGCCAGCGCGACGATGACCGTCACGATGGCCTGGAAGGCATATCCCCATTTGTTACCCTGCTTTTTCGCCATAGGCCGTCAAGGTTGCAGGATGGGTTTCAGGGCCTCCCGGAACGTGGGCATCGGCCGCCCCATGTCGCGTTCCACGATGATGGTCTTCAGGCCGGCGAAGGGCCTGACCTCGGCTTCGATGTCCCGGAGCGGTCGGTCCTTCCCGAAATAGACGGGGGCGAAGGCCTGCCAGAAACGGACGGCCGTCGCCGGCTCCATATGGAAAGCCTCCCGGACAAAGTCCGGTTCGCTGATGTACGCCGTACAATAGACCATGCCGATGTCGAAGAGCGGATATCCGTAGCTGAAATCGCCCAGGTCGATGAAATAGCGGTCCTGGCCCACGAAGATGGCGTTTCCGAACTGCAGGTCGCCGTGGAGCGCCGTATCGGTATCCGGCGCATCCTGGATGAACCGGAGCAGCCGGTCTTTTTCCGCAGGGGTGAAGAAAGGATTCCCCGCCAGCTGCCGGGCATACCGGTCTTTCACGCACTCGAAGGCGGTCGTGTCCACGTGCGTCGCGTGCAGACCGCGGCACATTTCGGCGAATTCCTCCGCATAGCGGACGACATCCTCGGGATGGTCCCCGACGGCGCGCGCATAGGACACTTTGTCCCGAATCCGGCGGAAACGGACGCCGAAGCGCGTCCCGTCGGTCACATAATCCCCGGGCCGGGGCGTCGGAATGCCGGCCTCGAACACCTTGCGGGCGATCAACATCTCGTCCAGCGGCTGCTGGACCATTCCCGGACGGTACAGTTTGAGCATCACGTCGGGGTCGCGGCGATGGTTGAAACTCATCCCGTTGGCCCCTTCGCCGGCATACTCGTAATCCGCCAGGTCGATCCGTATTGCTTCCAGTTTGTCCATCGGTTCAGTCTGCAGGGAAAATTCGGTTCACCAGGAAATCGAATTCCTGGTAGGCATAGGTGTCGGCCAGCTCGGAGAGCGCGTCCAGCAAAGCGTGATAACGCCATCCGTGGACGGATTTCTCCTTGACCCGGAAACGTTCCCAAAAAACCTCCCCTTCGGACGTATAGTCCCGGGCGATCGCCCGCATATTGGACAGTTTGTCGCCGAGGGCGACGATCTTCTCGTCACGGGTGGCACCCCGGAGCCTTTTGAGGGAATCCTCCTTCCGGGCGCGCCAGTCCAGATCATCCTTGAAATGGTCACTTTCCGTGTCCACGAGCTGCGCGACGCGGTCCCCGAACCGGGACCTGAGATCGTCCAGGGTCACGTCCGTATCCTCCACGACATCGTGCAGGGCGGCGGCGGCCAGGATCTCCTGGTCGGGCGTCATCGTGGCGGCGATGGCCATCGCCTCCATCGGATGGACGATGTACGGGAATCCTTTTCCCCGCCGTTCCACCCCGGAATGGGCCGCGACGGCGAACCGGATCGCCCGGTCCAGCAATGTGGTATCCATCTTTTTCTCCATCGTCAATCCTTGGTATGCATGAATGAAAAATCTTCGGCCTGGGCCAGGATGTACTCCGCCATCATGTCATTGCTTTCGGAAGGGCCGTTGAGCGTGTCCAGCATCATGCGGATGCCGGCGCGGCCACCGCCCTTCTTCAGGAGGTACGCGAGACAGAGGTTCTGCGGGCCCACGGACGAGGCCAGGATGTCCAGGTCCGTCAGGCCGATCTGATAGCAGGCGATCTGGTACGCGGCGTCGCCATATTTCTTGATGAGCCCCGCCACGTCGCCCAGGGTCTTGAGGCCGAGGGCCTTGAACACGGCCAGGAACGGCATCAGGGTGACTTCCTGGATCTCCGCCTGGTTCACGGAGGCAATGCGCTTGTTCAGCGGATCGAAGGGCCGCAGCTGGAGGAAACTGCGGTAGCTGTCGCCGTCCAGCGGGACTTCCTCCAGACGGCCGGAAGCGACCAGGGACTGCACCTGGCGCCGGTAGTCGTTGATTTCCGTGCGGATCCGGCTGAACTGCTCGTCCACCAGTTCCAGCATGCCCGCCAGGCGGTTCATGTTGCGGTGGTACTCCACCGGCACCTCGACGCCGGACTTGTAGCCGGTGTCGTGGTTCATGTTGGCCCAGGCGTGCTGCAGGATGGTGCGCATCTGCACCTCGAAGCGGTAAGGAAACTCAGGATCCTTGCAGATGTAATGCAGCGACAGGTAGCCGAAACTGTCCACCTCGAGGAGCTTCCGCTTGTCCACGGAGTTTTCCCAATCCACCTCGAAGAGGCGGTCCACCGCAGACGCCACCTTGTCCACGTCGTCCGTGTAGAAGGTGATGATCCGCATCCCGAAGATGTCGGTGATGTCGGAAAGCGAAGCGTATTTCGCGCCCTTCAACTCCAGTTTTCCCGCGAGGGACTCCTCCTCCTTGATCCGGCTCTCGACGGAGGCGACGATGATGCCTGCCTCGTCCAGGAGGGCGCGGACCCGCGCCGGAATCGTCTCCTGCATCTTCTCGAACACGGGACGCTGCGCCCGGTATTCTTCCAGGATCGCTTCCGAATGGGGGTCAAGTCTGCAATGGTCTGCCATGATCAAGTCGTTCTAATCAAGCAAAGATACGATTTCCTGCCCTATTTTACAACCGTGTACGTCCCTGCCTCATAATCTTTGGATTCCGTCTCGCCAGGCAGGGTGACGGTGGCGGTGGCGCCCTCCGGGACGGTGAAGGTCCAGGTCCACGTATCGCCCTCGTACTTCCAGCTGCTCTTGATAAGGCCGGCGGCGGACTGGAAGGAGGCGTCCAGGCTCCCCAGGCGCTTGTCCGGGACCGGCTTCATGACAATGTGCTTGAAACCGGGCTCCGCCGGATCGGCGGCGATGCCGGCGGCCGTCTCCCAGATCCACTGGCACACGCAGCCGTAGGCGTAGTGGTTGAAGCTGTTCATGCCGCTGGGGCCCATGCCTTCGCTGGCCATATAGCTGTTCCAGCGCTCCCAGATGGTGGTGGCGCCGTTGTCCACGGAATACAGCCAGCTCGGATTCTTCCGCTGGAAGAGGAGGTCGTAGGCGATGTCCGCAAGGCCGTTGTCCGTGAGCGTCTGCATCAGGATGGAGGTACCCAGGAAGCCGGTCTGGAGGCAGTTGTCGTGGTCCGCGAAGTTCTTGCGGAGCCGCGCGAGCATCGCCTCCTTCGCCTTTCCGTCCACCAGGCCGTTCTTCAGGGCGAACAGGGCCGGGGTCTGCATCGTGTTCAGGATGGGCAGCTTGAAGGTGCCGTCCGGCTTGAGGAAACGCGTGCGGAGATAGTCCTTGGCCTCGTCTTCCATCGCCTGGTACTTCGCGGCATCCCGGCCGGTCGAGATGGCCATGTCGCGCATCATCCCGGCGTCGATGGCCCAATAGCAGGCGCTCAGGTAGCTCCAGTACTCCTCGGCCTGCTTCCGGGTGGCCGGGCTCTCGAAGGCGCGGCCACTGCAGCTCTCCAGGGGTTCGTAGCCCACCCAGTCAGCCCACTGGTAGTTGCCGTTCTCCGCCGACAGGGCCTTGTGGTCATACTTGGTCTCGGCGACATGCTTCATGAATTTCTCCATCGCCGCCCAGTTCTCGGCCACGATCTCCTTGTCTGCGAACTGCTTCCAGACGGTCCAAGGGACGATGATACCTGCATCGGCCCAGCCCAGGCGCATGGTTTCGTTGCCGTACTGCGCCGTCGGAGCGACACCCGGGAAACCGCCCAGCTCGCTCTGGCTGTCACGCATGTCGCGCATCCACTTGTGGAAGAAGCGGTCGGTGTTGGCGAAGAAGGTGCCGGTTTCGGTGAACACCTGCGTATCCGCCGTCCAGCCCAGCCGCTCGTTCCGCTGCGGGCAGTCCGTCGGGACGGAGAGATAGTTGGACAGCTGGCCCCAGCGCGTGTTGGAAATCAGCTTGTTGATGTCCTCGTTGCCCGTGACGATCGTGCCGGTCTCCAGGTTCTGGGCGATGGAAGTGACCGGGACGGACTCCATGGACAGAATCCTGACCTCGTCGGTGACGGTCACCGAGATGAAGCGGTAGCCATAGAAAGTGCAGCGCGGGATGAAGGAAACGGGGCCTTCGGCCGGGCCGAAGGTATAGGTGAGCCAGATTTCGTTGTCGTTGACGCGGAGATTGCGCCGATGGGTGGAGCCTTCCGGCCCGTCCATGCCGCGGCGCTCGGCGCCGTTGCCGTCGTTCAGGATCTCGGAGGGCCGGCAGACCAGCAGGGTGCCTTCCTTCCCTTGGAAGACAAAGGAAGGCACGGCGGCCGCGTTCTGGCCGAAGTCCACGACCAGGGTCTCGCCCGGCTTCAGGGTGACGGGCTCCCCGGCGGCATACTCCTGCTTGATGACGACCTTGCCGTACTCTACTTCCTCCTTGTTCTCGGAAGCGACCTCCCCGGTCACGCCTTCCCAGACATAGGTCTTGACCGGCTTGAGGGCCAGGTCCTTGCGCTGATAAACCTCGGCGCCGGCGGAAGGAAGGATCTCCCCGGCGAACTCCGTGTTCACCTCCGGAGTGGAAAGCTTCTCGGGCGTGGCGAAACCGGGCAGTTCCCGGGCGTCATACTCCTCGCCGTCGAAGATGGCGGCATGCTTCACCGGACCGGCGATGCCGGCCATCCAGTGCTCCGTGTCCGTACCGAACCGTTCGGTGGTACCATCGGCATAAGTAAGCTCCAGCACACTCCGGAAGGCGCATTTCTTGCCTTTGAAGTCACTGCTGTTGGAGACGATCTTGTCCGCCCACCAGCCCGGGGTCACCTGCGCGGAAAGGACGTTCTCCTTCCCGGCCTTCGTAACGAACGCGTCGGTGATGTCATAGGTGAAGGAGCGCTTGGTCTTCGCATAGTGCGTGAAGCCCGGCTTCAGGACTTCCTCGCCCACCAGGCGGCCGTTCACGTACAGGTCATACACGCCCAGGCCGGCCGTCATCCAGACCGCCCTGGTCACTTTCTTGCCGTTTTTCACCGTGGACAGGAACCAGCTGGCGCCGTCTGCGGCCCGGTCCCCGTTCTCGTCCGAAAGTACGCGCGCAGGGGCGTTGACGACGGAAATCCACTGGGAGACGTCCCAGGCCGATGCATCCAGCGCATCGACGCGCTTCCCGACGGGTTCGGGACCGACCTTCGGCCCGCAGGCCGCCAGCGCGGCGGCGACCGCCGCCAGCAGAAGGAATCTCGCTTTCATATCGATTCGTTTATTTCACAGTTACTTTCAGGTAGAGCACCCCGTGCGGGGCGATATGGTACAGGCCCATCGGAATGTCCTTCTGGCGCCACAGGTCACGGACTTTCGCCACCTCCTCGAGGCCGACCTTCGCGAGGGCGCCGGCCAGGTCGACCGGAAGCGTCTCCTCGTTCAGGTTGAAGATGCCGACGGCGATGCTGCCGTCATACAGGTCGCGGCTCCACGTCTGGACTCCGTCCTCCTCCAGGTCCATGTGCGCCTGATGGCCCAGGATGTCCTGGTTCACGGCGTTCACTTCGTTGTTGCACAGGAGGTTGAAGGTGAAATCGTCGATCTGCGCGATGTCACAGCCGATGAGCATGTTGGCCGCCAGCAGGGACCACAGCGAGATGTGGGCGTACTGCTCGTCCGGTGTCAGCCGGCTGTCGCGGAGGCTGTTGCTCCAGCCCACCTTGCCCACCACCAGCATGTCCGGATCGTTCCAATGGCCGGGACCGGCGTACGGGTGCAGGCCGACCTGGCGCTTGAAGCCGATGTCATAGAGGGACTCCCAGGTGTCCGTGATGTCTCCCGTCGTGCGCCAGGAGTTGGCGTCCACGGCGTGGCCCCAGGTCCACACCTGGGCCATCCCATACTGGCACAGGGAGTAGAAGATGTCGCGGGGCTGCTGGCGCAGGTACTGCTGCATCTTCATGTATGGACGGGCATAGGCGGCCACCGAATGGTCGGGATCGGGATTGAACACCTTGCGGTAACCGCACCAGTCGTATTTCAGGTAGTCCACGCCCCACTCGTTCCATGTCTCGGCATCCTGCTGTTCGTGGTCCAGCGTGCCCAGATAGCCGCCGCAAGTGCGGTCGCCCGGGCTGGAATAGATGCCCATCTTCAGGCCGTTGGAATGCAGCCAGTCCCCGAGTCCCTTGATGTCCGGGAATTTCTCGTTCGTGACGATGCGGCCGTCCGGGGCGCGCTCTTCCGCCTCCCAGGCATCGTCGATGTTGATGTAGGCGTAGCCGTAGTCCGCCAGCCCCCGGTTGATGAGGGCGGCCGCCGAGGACATCACCTTTTCCTGCGAGACGCTCAGGCCCCAGCAGTTCCAGGAGTTCCAGCCCATGGGCGGGGTGAGGCCGATCCGGGCGCCCACCTTCAAGGTGAATTCCGCGCGCGCTTCGCCCTTCGCGTTCTTCGCGACGAGCACCAGGGGATAATCCCCCGCCTTGGCGACGCTGCCGCTGAGCACGCCCTTGTCCGGATCGAGAGAAACGCCCTCGGGAAGTCCCTCCACGGCATATTTCATCGGTTTCTCACCGGAGAATGCGAGCCGGAAGATGACCGGCGAGCCGGGGCGGACGCCGAACACCAGCGGTCCGTTGTACCGCGGGGTGGCGGGCGCCGGCGGCGTCAGGATGTACGGGGCGGAGGCCGAGGCGGTGAGCGTCTCCCCGAACTTGTCGTCCGTATAGGTCACCGTCACCTGCTGCTGTCCCTGCATGGTCACGGGGATGGCGACGTCCGCCCGCGGAGAAACCGTGGCTTTCCATTCCTTCTCGCTGACGACCTTGTCTTCCAGGACATCCCTGACGACGACCTTGACGAGGCCGCGGGACTGGGCCTTGGCATGAATGACTGCTTGATGCCGATCCTCTTTCTTCACCATCGTCAACTGGACGAAATCGGCCAGTTCAGGCTTTCCCAGACAGATGGGACGGGCGTAGAAACCGCCCGGATCGCCGCCATTGTACACGCGGACGGCAATCACGTTGTCCTTGTCCCATCTGACCAGTTTCGGCTCCACCAGATAGCGCCGGGGCGTCTGCCACTCGCCGACGAAGCCCGCCGCGTCACCGGGATTGGAGCCGGTCTTTCCCACCAGGGTTCCGTTCAGGAAAGTCTCGTCCGCATCGTCGATGGGGCCGAGATCCAGCACGATCCTGTCCGTGCTCCCCTGCTTCAAGGAGGAAGGAATCACCAGATGGATCCGGTACCAGGCGTATCCGTATGGATTCTGGATTCCCTGCAACGTCCAGTCCTTCTCCAGCGAAAGGACCTGCCAGTCGCTGTCATTGAATCCGGCCTGACTCCAGGCGGGATTGTCCCCCTTCCGGAAGCGGCCTTCCTTCACGGAGACCTGCGCCGATACCAGGACCGAGCATCCCAGCGCCAGCGCGACCATCAGCAGAAATTTCTTCATAATCAAGTCGTTTATCAGTTTATCACTTCACCTGTCTGACTCCCTTGGGGAGTTTGACGTCGGACGAAACACTTCCGTCCGCATTCTTCTGATGCCGGACCTCGATCAGGCCGTACGGCGTCGGGAAGGTTCCTTCCGCCCATTCCAGGTCGCCCAGGTGCGGGTCGATGCGGACCGTCTTGAAGCCCGGCTCCACCGGTTCGATGCCCAGCACGTGCTCGCTGAGCCACGCGGTCGGGCCGGAGGCCCAGCCGTGGCAGAAACTGTGGCGGAGGCCCACGTAGCACCAGGCACCGCCGTCTGCGTGGATGTCGAACTTCCCTTCCGGAACGATCTCGTCGATCCGGCCGGCATTCTTCGCGTCATTGTAGTTGAAATCCTCCCAGAAGGTCGTGGCGCCGAGGTCCAGCATCCGGCCCCAGTAGTCGGAAATCAGCCGCATCGCCTCGGCGTAATGACCACCCTTCGCCAGGGCCTCCAGGAGATAATAGCCCATGAAGGAGGTGAACTTCTCCGGACCGTTCCCGAGGATGATGGCCGAGGCCTCGTCCGCGTCCATGAGCCCTTCGATGGACAGCAGCGCCGCCGCCTGGCTGTTGCCCACGGCGTCCGGCACATAAGTGCGGAGCTGCTGCGCAACGGCCGTGCATTCCTTCTGCAAGTAATCTTTCCCCAGGCACTCCGCCATCTCGGCGCCCGCTTCCAGGGCCCGGATTGTCAAGGCCTGCAGGCCGGCGTGGATGACGTCCGGCTCGTCGGTGGAAACCTGCCCCACATAGGGTTGCAGGAGGTGTTCCGCATTCTCCACAGCCCCAGCCATACAAACGATGCGGGTCGGCGTCAGATATTCCGTCACAAAGCCCGAATCCTGCGGACCCGCGGGTTCGACAGGGCCGCCGCAGGCGGCCACGCACAGGGCGAGAAGGGGTAGGAGGACTTTTCGCATAGGCTTATCGCGGCAAAAACTCGAACACATCCTGCACCTTACCGGCGAAGATGTTGTGGACGGTCAGGCGGAGTCGGTCGCCCATGACCTTCCCTTCGATGACCGTCGGGAAGCCCGGGCCTTCCTTCATGTCGCGGCCGCCGCCCACCAGCTGCGCCCAGCAGCGGTCCGCGCCCGGCGCATAGTAGCGATAGCGGTGCAGATGGCCCACGATCAGGACCTGGCAGCCCGCTTCATGCAGGAGCGGCCCCCACATGTTGCCGCAGGTGCGCTGCCAATAGGCATAGTCGGTGGTGTAGCGCGGATCGGTATCGTCCGGGGCCACGTCACCGGGGTTATGGGAAGGGTCGTCGTCGAAGAGCGGGATGTGGCAGAAGGCCACGAGATAGGGCGCGGAGGCGATTTCGGGGCGTTTCAGGGCGTCCCGGAGCCAGGCCGTCTGCGCCTCGCGGTACTCGGCGCTCTTGAACAGGCCGGCGAAGCGGGGATTCGTGTCCAGCTTGTCCTCGGCCGTGTCCAGGCCCACGAGGGCCATCTCGCCCATCCGGACGGCGAAGTTCCGGCCCAGGTCCCAGTCGCGCACGTCGCGCTCCTCGGGCTGCCGGTACATCCAGACCTTCTCCAGGTGCCGGTTCGCCCGGCCGCGGGAATCGTGGTTGCCCGGGCAGAAGAGATAGGGCGTCTCCGCCGCATAGTCCTTCCGGTCCAGCGAATGGTCCAGGTAGATGTTGACCAGGTTCTCCAGCTTCTCCTCCGTATTGGAGGCGTCGCCGTTCCAGATGACGCAGGCCGGCGCGATTTCCGCGATCTTGTCCAGTTCCGCGCCGATGGCGGGCCAGCGCACGTGCGTGTCGTTGATGACGCAGAACTTGCCCTGCAAGCCCTGGCCGGCGGTCGTGAAGGAGTACACCCGCGGGTCCTCCTCGTTGCCCAACACTTTCATGTCGTAGCCGCCCCCATAGTGGATGCGGTCCGCGCCGATGCGGTAATAGTACTTCGTGGCGGGCTTCAGGCCCGTGATGCGCACCTGGATCACCCGGTCGTCGATGTCCGCGAGCCGGTAGCCGCCACAGAGGACCTTGCGGGCGTCCTTGAGGTCCTTCCGCTCGCCGATGAGGACATACCCGTTGGCCAGGTCGTTCACGGCGAAGGCCACGCCGATGGAGGTCTCGGCAAAATTCTGCAGCATCGGAGCCGATGCGAGGAGGGGTTTCGCCTCCGGTTCCTCTCCCAGGGAGGAAATGCGCTCCGCCGCTTTCGCGATGTCCGACGTTCCCGCCACCGCGGCCGCCGCGGCTCCGGCAGCGGAATAACGGAGAAAATCTCTTCTTTGCATAGGGGTAATCAGTTATTATACAAATGTAACAAATTATCGCGCATATTCGCCGGAGCCGACCGTCTTTCCGTCAATCTCCGCCGTAATGCCCACAGGGATAGATACTTGCAGGTGCTTTCCCTGCCGATGGACGGTGATGGGACCGTACGGGGTTTCCTGCGTCACCTTCACCCAGTCGAGCCCTTCCGGGGCCTGCGGGTCGATGCGGACGCGACGGTAGCCGGGCTCCAGGGCCTGGATGCCGCCGAGGGCCTCGTAGAACCAGCTGCCGATGCCGTTGTAGCAGTTGTGGAGATGGCTCCGGCCGCCGTCCCATTCTTCCCAGACGCCGGTGGCGCCGTTGTCGACCATATACAGATATCCGGGATAATCCCGCTGCTTGAGCAGGCCATACAGCCAGTCGCACTCCCCTGCTTTCGTCGCCCACTCCGTGATGACCGGAACGCCCACGAGGCCGGTAGCCAGATGGCCGCCGTAGACCTCCTGCGTCCGGGTTTTCAGCGTTTCGACCACTTCATCGCGAAATTCCTCGGGTACAACCCCAGTCAGGAGCGGGAACACCAGGTCCACCTGGCTGCCGGAAGCATAAATCCCATCGTGATACAGGACTTCCTGGATCCGCTGGCGGAGGGCTTCGTACCGGGCGCGGTATTCCGTCGCATCGGCCTCCTGCCCCAGCACCCGCGCGATTTCCTCCAGTTTCAGATACACCTGGCACAGCGTGCAGTTGGCCACCAGGTCGATCGAAGCCGGATCCTGCACGTCCACCCCGGCCGGCGCGGCCCAGTCGCCGAGGTACCACCACCGATAAACCGGGGTGGGCCAGGTCTTCAGCAGGCCGTCCACCGAATAGGCGTCGACATAGTCCAGCCAATGCTTCATCACCGGATAGAAGCGCTCCAGGGAACGTTTGTCGCCGTAATTCATGAAAGTGCGCCAGGCTGCCTGGACCGGGAAACTGCACCAGTAGGGGCCGCCGCCCGCCTTGTAGGGATTGGGCGCGGTATGGGGGAGGCCGCCGTCCGGGCGCTGGGCATCGGCCCAGGCCTGGAGCCAGTTCAGATACAACGGAGCGACATCGGCCATCGACTGCAGCGTTTGCGTGGATGCATTGCCGTCGCCACCGTAGCCCAGGCGTTCGATGCTGGCGCAATCGACCATATAGCCGGCGAAGGTAAGGTTCTTCACGGACGCCTCCACCAGGCCGTAGATGGCATTGAGGTCCGGATCCGAGCTTTCGAAGCTGCTGTTCCAGGACAGGGCGTCGCCAATCCTGTAGGCCCGGATGTCCTTCGGGGGCTCCGGAAGCCCTTCCAGGACCATGTAGCGCATGAGATGATGGTTGAACCGGTTGAAGAACCGGTCGTCAGCAGCGCTGGAAGCCACATAGACATCCCGGCTCTGCGTGGCCGACTCGAGGGTGCCGTCGGGGTGCAGGAAGTCGCTGAATGTGGCGGTGACAGCCGTGCCGGCAGGCAGCTGGGGCAGTGTCATATCCAGCATCGCGTTCACGATGCGGCCGAAGTCCACCAGCAGGGTCCCGTCTTCCCGTTTTTCGACGGAGACCGGCTCCAGCGTTTCCTGGAACCGGATGGGGCTGCACATCATCGGAGTGGACACAATCCCTTCCACGGCGACGTAATCCACAGGGCCCCATTCGGGGTCCACCCCGGCCTCGATCCATTCCCCGCCGAAGCGGTGCGCCTCCCAGGTGCCCAGGTCTTTCCGGCCGGTCCAGGCGCCTTGCCAGGAATCGTCGGTCCAAAGGATAGGCACGCCGGCCACATCCAGCTCCGCCTTCACCAGCGGGCCGTCGTAGGCTACACCGAAAGTCTTGGGCTTATACCAGCCCGAGCCGGCATGGATCAGAAGCTCGTTCTCCCCTCTCCGCAGGTCCAGGTCGTAAGTGACGATGATCGAACGCTTGTCCAACTGGGAAACGGCCGGAAGCAGCACGGCGTCCGAGACCTTCTTCCCATTGAACCATACCTCGTGATAGCCGAGGGAAGTCACGTACAGGATGGCCTTGCCGCCTTTGTCCGCCTTGAACACCTTCCGGAACACCGGCTGGCGCCCCTCACCCGGGACCGCACCGATGAAATCGCCCTTGAGACCGTCCAGAACGCCGATTCCGAAGCGTTGTTTCGGGCTCCAGGCCGAGGCCTTCCCGGCGGCGTCCCACACGCGGACGCGCCACCAGGCCTGCTGCCGGGAATAGAGCGGCAACCCTTCGTACGGGACCATCACCTGGTCCGGGGATTCCACCTTTCCGGACTGCCAGAGGTCCGGGCCCACCTCGATCTCGTAGGCGGACTGTTCCATGGGCTGGTCCGAACGGATCTTCCAACTGAAATGCGGGTTGGCGCTGTCAATGCCGAGCGGCTCTACGAGCCCCTCGCACCTGAGGTCGTATACTCCGAAGGAAGGCTGGCAGGCAGCCAGGAGAAGGACCGCCCCGGCCAGGGAAAGCGCGCGTCTCATAGGATTACTCGAAGACAGGGATGCAGACTCCGCGCCAGCTCTGGGGCTTCTCCAGGTGGAAGACCTCGGCCACCGTGGCGGCCAGGTCGTACTGGATCACGGTTTCCGTAATCTCGTGGTTCTTCTTGATTCCCTTGCCCCAGATGACGAGCGGCGTCTCGATCTCGTTCAGCGCGTGGCCGCCGTGGCCGGTGCCTTCGTGCCCATGGTCGGAGGAGATGATGAGGATGCTGTCGTCATAGATGCCGGCCTCCTTGACGCCCTCCACGATGCGGCGGACGCGGTCGTCCACCAGCGGGAGTTCGGCATAGTATTCGGCGGAACCCTGGCCGTAGGCATGGCCCATATGGTCCAGCGCGTCGATGTGGATGAAGCACAGCGCGGGCTTCTTGTCCTTGATGTACTTCACGCTCTCTTCCACGATGGCGTCCGGATGACCTTCCGGGTCCTCGATCCGCTGGAAATAGTCCAGACACAGCGTATCGGCATAGTTCAGGAAATCGCCCCACTCGCACACGACGCCGGTTTCCGCATCGGGTCGGACCTGCTTGAGCAGGTGGAAGAACGTCGGTTGGGCATTGTGCTCCGTGAGGACCAGCGGCTTGAAATAAGGGGCGGCATCGTTGCCGATGATGCCGGAGGATTCCGCCGGGGTGCCGTTCATCATCGCCGCCCAGTTGGCGCCGCTGATGGACGGAAGCACCGTGCGCTTGTACAGGGTGTAGCTCCCCTCCTGCATCTTTTCCCGGATGAACGGGGTGTCCCCTTTCTCGAAACTCCAGGTACCCCAGCCGTCCAGGCCGATGATGATGACATGGCCGGCGAGGTCTTCTTGAACCTTTTTCCCGGGACCGGGCTGGCAGGCGCAGACGGACACCAGGACGGCGGCCAGCGCAAACAGCATTCTCTTCATATCAAGGATTGGTTATCAGTTTTCTATTCAATTCTACAAACAAGCCTCCGATTCCTACGAATTTTCCTTTATTTCGCTTTTACTGCAAAACAGTCCGATCGTCACGAATCCTGTCAGTTATTTCTCTTCAGTGAAAACGAAATCCCGGAACCAGGCCGTTCCGCCTCTTTGTTCCGTATTATAGCTATACAAAGCAGGACGGGCGCCTTTCCAGAAACCGTTGTGCGCCGCAAAGGCTTCTCCAAAAGGCTCGAAACGCTTTCCGTCCAGGCTATACTGGAAGGAGAAGCCCGCTTCCGGAGCCTCAGCATCGAAAGAAAGACGCAACCAGACTTTCGCGGCCTTCAGGGTCCGGGAATCCAGGACCACCCCGTCTTTTTCAACAAACAGCTCCCGATGGCCGGTGGCCTGATGAATGCCGATACAGTAGTTGTTCCGGCCCATGCAGGCCAGGCCGGCTTTCTGGCCGTCGGCCAGGTCCGTCAGGTCCAGACGTACCGTATAGGCGCCCCGATAGCCCATCAGTTTCTGAGTCAGCGTGTTCCGTGCCCAGAGGAAGGAAGCGGCCGGCAGCCCGTCCAGGGCCAGGCGACCCTTCCGACGCGTCAGAGACCAACCGTCGTCCTGCGGATTGTGGTTGAACTGCCATTGGAGGCCCAGGGCAGTGCCCCGGAAGGAATCGGACGAGGCGGGAAGCTCCCGTTTCCTGGTCCGGGCCGATGCCGGTTTCCTCCAACGCGAAACGGGCTCTCCGATACCGTTCCCGTCATAATCCTCGCCCATCACAGGCCAGCCGTCCTCCCAATGCATCGGTTGCAGATGGACCACGCGGCCCAGCGGATCCCGTTCCTGGAAATGGAGGAACCACCATTCTCCTTCAGGGGTATCCACGATAGCGCCCTGGTGAGGGCCATTGACCTGGGTGGACCCCGTCTCCAGCACCACCCGCCGCTCATACGGGCCATAGATGCTCTGGGAACGGAGAACTGTCTGCCAGCCGCCCCCCACCCCACCTTCAGGGATGCTCATGTAATACAAGCCATTCCACTTGTGGATCTTGGTCCCTTCCGCGACAGGCCCCCGATAGACCGTCACGCCATCGTCCAGCAGTTCCCGGCCGTCCGGAGACATCTTGTGGATGATGATCGGACCGGCCCCATGGAGACTGTGTCCCAGATAAGCCTGGCCGTCCTCGTCCCAGAACGGGCAGGGGTCTTCCCAATGATAGACGGATTTCACGCAGTGAAGCGGAGCCCACGGACCGGCCGGGTCGGAAGCGGTGCTCATGAACAGGCCCTCGTCGGGGGTACAGAAATAGACATAGAAGAGCCCGTCGTGCCAGCGGATGCTGGGGGCCCAGGATCCGCCGGAATAATGCGCATTGGCATCCCAGCCCGGGAGATCCAGCCGGGAGTAGATCTGGGAAACGAGGCGCCAGTTCACCAGGTCGGTGGATTCCAGCACCTGCATGCCCATGAAATGGAAATCCGAGGCAACCATATAATAGCGGTCCCCGACGCGGATGGCATCGGGGTCGGAATAATCGGCCAGCAGGACCGGATTCCGGTAAAAGCCGTCCTCCGTATCTCCCCAGGCCCTATGCTGGGCCCAGCCCCCTGTGCAGAGGGCCAGCAGGGCGCCGAGCAGGAAGCACTTCTTTATCTCCATTCTTTGTAATATAGTTTATGGGCCGGGACGGGAACGTAGCGGTCCGCCCCCGGCGCTTTCCAGGACCAGGTCAGTTCCTGGCCACCCTCATTGTCGAAGTATACCAGTTTGTAAGGATGCAGACCCTTCAACAGCGGGATGGTTCCCTCGGCTTCGGCAAGGTCGTGGATGCCGTCGTTGTCCACGACACAAACGCCGTCGATCCAGAGGGCACCGCCGTCGTCGTTGAGAAGCGCAAAGGACCAGAGTCCGTCCGCCGGCACGTCGATGTAGCCGAAGAAGAGATAGGCGAAATGGTCCGCGGCGGGGGCACCGGCGATGGAAGGTTCCGGCATCGTCCCGGTCGCTTCCGCCGGATCGGGCTCCACCTGGGAGATCCGTTTGAAGTTCGCCGTGTGGAAAGTGTAGCGGCAACCGGGCCGTAGGCCGTTCCGGTCCGCAGTCGGCTGGTAGAAAAGCTTGTGCGCCGTGCGGCTGACGGCCGGAGACGGCTGGAGGCCGTCCCTGAAAGCGCGGGCGCGGATGGTGCAAGAAGCGTCGATGCGGAAAGGTCCTTCATACAGCGGGCTGGCTTCCGTGGGCTCGGTCCCGTCAAGTGTGTAGCGAATGACCGCCCCCGCCGTCCGGCAGGAGAGCGCCACCTCCGCATCTTTCTTGAACAGGACCAGATCGCCCTGGATGGCCGGCGGGCAGACGAAGGGTTCCGTCGTGAGGGAATAAGGCGCGGGCAGGCCTTCCCGTTCGGGCACGGGCTTCGCGGACAGTTTGAAGGAGAGTTCACCGCCGCCCATGATTTCGTCATAGGTGAGCCAGTTCCGGTCCACCGGTTTCCCGTTCAGCTCCACCCCCGCGATGTAGGGCCGCTTGGGATTGTCCGCCCGGATCGTCAAGGTCTTTCCGTTCGCGAGCCGGATGACGGACTCGCTGAAAAGCGGCGCCGTCAGGATATACTCGCCGGAGCCGGGGCAGACGGGATACAGGCCGAGGGAAGCGAGCACGTACCAGGCCGACATCTGGCCGCAGTCCTCATTGCCGCAGATGCCGTCCGGGGCGGTGGAATAGGCTTTCGAGAGAATCATCCGCACATATTCCTGCGTCTTGGAGGGGGCGCCGGCCCACGAGAACAGCCACGGGAAGTTCTGTCCGGGCTCGTTGCCGTGGGCATACTGGCCGATGAGGCCGCCGATGCCGGCATCGAGGATGGCCTGCCCCTCGGGCTGATAGGTGAAGAGGGAGTCCAGGGCGGCGCGGAGCGCTTCCGGCCCGCCCATCAGCGAGGCCAGACCCGCGACATCATGCGGGACGAAGAAGCGGTAATGCCAGGGCGTCGCCTCCGTGTAGTCCCGGGAGCCGGACAGCGGGTCGAAGGCCGCGGACCAGGTTCCGTCCGCATTCTTGCCGCGCATGAATCCGGTCGCAGAATCGAAGAGTTCCCGGTAGCTGCGCGCGCGGCGGTCGTATTCCGCAGCGACATCGGTATGGCCCAGGGATTCGGCCATCCGGGCGATGCACCAGTCGTCATAGGCGAATTCCAGCGTCTGCGAGACGGATTCGATCTTCCGGTCGGCGGGAATCCAGCCGTACTCGCGATAGAGGTCGGAGGCGTTGACATTGGCCTTGTTGGAGGAGGCCACCATGGCCGCGAGGGCCTTTTCGCCGTCGAAGCCGCGGATGCCCCGGAGCCAGGCGTCGGCGATGACCGGCACGCTGTGGTAGCCGATCATACAGCGGGTCTCGTCACTGGCCAGGGGCCAGATCGGCAGTTCTCCGCGGCAGTCGTAGTCGTCCAGCATACTGCGGACCAGGTCGTTGACGAAGGTCGTATCCAGCAGCGTCTGCAGCGGATGCCAGGCCCGGAACGTGTCCCACAGCGAGAGCGTGGAATAGAAATGGCGGCCGTCCGGGAGCTGGCGGTTCCGGCCCGCCTGGTCGCGGTAGCGGCCGTCGAAATCGTCAATGCGGTTGGGCGTGAGGAAGGTGTGGTAGAAGTTCGTGTAGAACACGTCTTCGGGGCCGCCCTTGACCCGGATGCGGCCCAGCGCATCGTCCCAGATGATGGCGGCGCGCTTCCGCAGGCCGTCGAACCGGGCGCCCGCCGTTTCCTTTACCCGGTTCGCCCGGGCCCCGTTCGCGTCCACGCCGGAAATGCCGGCGAAAAGCGTCACTTCCTTCAAGCCATCGGCAAAGGTGAACTGCAGCACACCCGGTTCCAGTTCATCCGCCAAAAGGAAAGGTTCGGAGAAGACGGCGGAAAGATACACGTCCCGGTCGTCCGCCCAGCCGCTCACCCGGCGGTAGCCCAGGATCTCGGAACCCTCGAGGGTGATCCGGCAGTCCATGGCCTTGCACCAGCCGCCGACACAGTGCCGCGCATCGATCCGGATGAGCCGGGTTCCCTCCCCCTTGAAGGTGTAGCGGTGCAGGCCGGCGTTGGGCGTGGCGGTCAGCTCCGCGGTGATGCCCTTGGCGAACGAGACCTTGTAGTAACCCGGGCGGGCCTGCTCGTCCTGATGCGAAAACGGCAGCGGCTCCACCACGTCCAATCCGGGCGTCACCAGGAAATCGCCCAGGTCCGGACAACCCGTTCCCGATAGATGCGTATGGCTGAAACCCAGGATGACGTCGTGCCGGTAATGGTAGCCGGAGGTGGTGTTCACATCGGTGTCCGGACTCAGTTGGACGGCCCCGAAAGGAACGACCGCGCCGGGATAGGTATTCCCGGCGAAGTCCGTTCCGTTGAACACGTTCACCTGGTCGGCCGGCTGCCGGCCGCAGGAGAGGAGGGCCAGTGCCAGCAAACCGAAAAGGATGTGTTTCCGCATAGTCAGGTTGTCGGCGAATTTATTGGATGCCCCGCTGCTTCTTGATCGTCGCGTAGGCTTCTTGTATCTTCTTGAACTTCTCTTCGGCCGCCTTCTGGACTTCGGGACCGAGGGTGGCCACCCGGTCGGGATGGTATTTCATGGCCATGCGCCGATAGGCGGAACGGACCTCGTCATCCGTCGCCGAAGGGGAGATTTCCAGCACCGTATAGGCGGAATCGGCCTCCTTGAAGTACATGGCGATGATGGAGGCCGCATCGGTGGACGTGAGCCGGATGGCCGAGGCGATGGCCTCCAGGACGCTCTTCTCGGACGTGCTGAAATCCCCGTCGGATGTGGCGATGGACACCAGGTACTGGAAAAGCTGCAGCCGCTGCGAGTAATTCATGTTCGCGGCGATCTGACTGCCCACCGAGTAGATGTTCACCTGCTCCCTGTCCAGGCGCTGGAGGATCTGCTCCGCCTGCGCCGCGGCCTGCTCGCCGAAGTTCGTCCGGATGAATTCCCGGACGGTCCGCAGCTCCGCCGGATGCGTCCTACCATCGGCCTTGATGACCGCCGAGGACAGGACGAGCAGGCTCACGAAGAAGCTGTTCCGCTGCTCGTCGGCCGTGTAGCGGCCCTGGCGGGACTGGGTCGACTGGCCCTGCGTGTACGGGCCCCGGCCGGTCTGTTGGCGGTAACTCCCCTGCCCCGACTGCCGCTGTTCCCAGCCGTCGCCGCCGGGCAGCTGATGCGACCCGTCGATATATGTGTCCACCGCCTTGCCGAGCAAATACCCGATCAAGGCGCCGATGGGTCCCCAGGCCACCCAGCCCAGGAACCCGCCGATCCATTTGGCTTTGCTCATTCCCTACCGGTTGCGGGTGGCGATGCACTCGATCTCGACGAGCGCGCCCTTGGGAAGCGTTTTCACGGCCACGGCGCTCCGGGCCGGGAACGGCTCGGCGAAGAAGGTCGCATACACCGCGTTCATCGCGGCGAAATCGCCCATATCGGCCAGGAAGACCGTCGTCTTCACGACATCGGCCAGCTCCAGTCCGGCCGCGCGCAGGATGGCCTGCGCGTTCAGGAGCGACTGGCGCGCCTGCTCGGCGACGCCTCCCTCCGGGAAGGCCCCGGTGGCCGGGTCGATGGGCAGCTGGCCCGAAACGAAGACAAGGCCGGCGCCGCTGTCCACGGCCTGGCTGTACGGCCCGATGGCCGCCGGCGCATCAAGAGTGCTGATGGGTTTCATAGGCGAATCATTTATATTCCCCCACCACCTTCAGCAGGCGGTCGGGATAGTTGGAGATGATGGCGTCCACGCCGAGGTCGACGAGGCGGCGCATCTCGTCCGGGTCGTCCACCGTCCAGGTGTTGACCTTCATCCCGCGGGCGCGGGCCTTGGCGATGAGGTCGGCATCCACATTCGCATGCGGGGCGCTCAACCACTGCGGAGTAAAGTTCAGCTTGCCCATGAACTCGTCGAAATCCTTCTCGTAGTCCTCCACCAGGTAAGCCAGCGTATGGCCGGGATACTTCTCGTTGATGTAGTTGAGCGCGCGCTCGTCGAAGCACTGGATCATCAGGCGGTCCCCGAGGTCCAGGGACTCCAGGACGGCCATGCAAAGATCCGTAAACTCGTGATACTCGGGCCAGTTCTCGCCCTCGACATAACCGTCATAGCTCGGATCGCTCTTGATCTCGATGTCATAGTTCATCGCATAGTGGCCGTTCTCCTTCGTGTAGGCCTCCACGGCGGCGATCACGTCGGCGGCCAGGGGCTTCACGAGCGGCATGCAGCGCTTCTCGGGCCACGCCGGATTGAACCGGTTGCCCACATCCCACTTCGTCACCTCGCTGTACGGCATCTGCCAGAGCCAGGTCTTGGGCTCGCCGCTGACGACAGGCGTCCCGTCCGGATGGGAGGAATAGCGGGGATGGAAGTACTTGTCATGGGAAAGGACGACCTGCTTGTCCTTCGTCACGCAAAGGTCCATCTCCAGGGTGTTGACGCCCAGGTTCACAGCATTGATCATCGCCGGCAGGGTCTCCTCGGGATACAGGCCCATGCCGCCGCGGTGCGCTTCCACCTCGACAACATACTTGGGCTGTTCGGGGACGGGCTCGCGCTTCGCCACCTCCTGCTCGGGGCCGTATCGGAGAAGGGCCGTCACCGGGAAGTGGTCGGAGACATAGTCCACGCCCAGGTAAGGCTGGCGCACCACGGCGAACTTGTCGCAGCCCGCAAAGCCGGCGTAGAAGACGTAGTCGATGGGCGGATTGCCGGAGACCTTGCCCCAGTCGTGCCAGGTGTAGTCGTTGTCCGTCTCCGAGGCCGTCTGGCGGGCATCCTCCATCAGGGTGCGGAGCTCGCCCAGGCACGGGTCGTCCGGATAGACGTTCATATCCCCCGTGAGGACCATCGGATAGCCGTCCGGATTCATCGCGGCGATGCGGTCCACCAGGAGCAGGAGCCCCTTGCGGCGGGCTTCCTTGCCCACATGGTCCAGGTGCGTGTTCACGAAATAGAAGTTGCGGCCCGCGACCTTGTCCTTCAGCAGGGTCCAGGTGGCCGTCCGGCGGCAGGCGGCATCCCAGCCCAGGGAAGGCTGGAACGGCGTCTCGGATAGCCAGTAGGTGCCCCATTCCAGGAGCTCGATGCGCTCGGTGTCATAGAACACGGCCATATGCTCGCCTTCGTGGATGCCGTCCTCGCGGCCCACGCCCACGTACTTGTAACCCGGGCAGTGCTCCTCGAAATACGTCAACTGGAAATCCAGGGCCTCCTGAACGCCGAACACCGCGGGACGCTGGTCCAGGATCATGGCGCAGGCGGCGTCCTTGCGGTTCTCCCACACGTGGTCACCGTCCTTGGCCGTCCCGTAGCGGACGTTGAAAGACATCACGGGAAGCGGTTCCGTCACATTCCCGGGCTGGCAGGAAAGCGCCAGCAGCGGCAGCAGGGCTGCCATCAAGAAAGAAAAAGGTCTACGCATCGCGTGTACGTTTTAGTGTCAATCTACAAAGTTAACAAACCGACCCAAAAAACGCAAGCGATGCGTATTGAAAAGAAAGGTTCCGCGCGCTAGTAAGCCCGCTGCTGCTGCCGGTTGAGGTCGATCGCGGGATTGTTCGGAATCCGGCCGGGATCGTCTGCGGCGCAGGCCGCGAGCCAGGCGACGATGGTGGCGTTCAGCCGCAGGTCGCCCAGGGAGAGGCGCTCGTAGGTGTCCATGAGGGTGTGGTAAGTCCGGCCGTATTCGAGTTCATCCTGGATGAACTGGTAAGAAGGCAGGCCCAGGCGGTTGAAGGTGACATGGTCCGTGCTGCCGGTGGTCCGGGGCGAGAGGTACTGGAAGCCCAGGGACTCAATGGGCTTCATCCAAGCCTCGAAGAACGGGAAGGCGCCGTCGTTCCGCTCCAGGTAGATGCCGCGGAAGCGGCCGGAGCCGTTGTCCATGTTCAGGTAGAGGGCGAACTTGTCGAAGCCGGGCAGTTTCTTGCCATCCTTGTACAGATAATTGTCCAGGTAGCCGCGAGAGCCGTAGAGGCCCTGCTCCTCGCCTCCCCAGAGGGCGAGACGGATGGTCCGTTTGGGCTTGAATCCCAGTTCCTTCAGGATGCGCATCGCCTCCACCATCACGATGCCGCCGGAAGCGTTGTCCGCCGCGCCGGTGCCGCCGTGCCAGGAATCGTAGTGGGCACCGATAAGGACGATCTCGTCCTTCAGCTTGGGATCGGTGCCGGGGATTTCCGCATAAAGGTTATGGACCTCAGTGTCGTTGGTGAAGCGGTTGATCAGCTCCAGTTCCATCTCGACCTTCTGGCCCCGGTTGATCAGGCGGATCATCCGGCCGTGGTCCTCGAGCGGCATATTGAGTTCGGGAATGGGCTCGGGATCGCCCGCCGTGTAGCTGACACCGGAGCCGCTCGGGACATTGAAGGTTCCGCTTCCGTTCACGATGCAGAGCGGCTTCTCCGTCTTGTAGAAATCGGTCATCAGCTGGCGGAGTTCCATCATGGCCCGGTAATCGTAGGTCGCCCGGCCGCCATACCGGCCGCTGCGCGCCTGCGCCCGGTCGTCCTTGGTCAGCGCCTCCAGCTCCTTCTCGTCATAACGGGTCGCCAGCGGCTCGAAATTGATTTCGACCGTCCGGGTGGAAGGGATGAGCAAGATCTTGCCGGCCACCTTGCCGCGGTATTTCGCAAGGTCTTCCTTAGTCTGGACATCAAAAACGACGCATTCGCCCTTGACGAGGCCGTCCGTGCTGCCGGACCACGCCCGGGGGTTCACCGAGAAGGCGCAGTAGTAGGGCGCTGTCATGGCCGCATACGTCTTGACGACGTCCCAGCCGCCGCGCGTGAACTCCGTCGCATAGGCGGAACGGGGGTTGGAGAGCCCGATTTCCGTGAGCTTGACGAGCATGAGCGAATCGGCACGGCGCTTCTGGAGGGAGGCGGTGAGCCGGGATCCGACATAGTCGGTCATAAATTGGGCGAGCTCTTCGACCTGGGAACGGCCCAGGCCCTCCGCCTTGATGCGGGTGGCCCAGTCGGCCGATTCAGCGACCTGCGCATACGTCACGGGGCTGCCAAGCGTCAGGGCCAGCAGCGACAGGGAAACCAGGAATCTCTTCATAGGAATGGATCTGTAAGAATTACACATGTTTAACTCTTACAAATATAGTGATTTTCAGGCAGTTTGTCCAGCCCGACAGGAAAAAACTCAATCCTGGGAGAAATCCCGGAGTTCCTCGCGGTAGGCATTGAAGATCTTGGAGCGCGACAGGAAGCCGATATACTTGCGGTCGCGGTCCACGACCGGGAGGTTCCAGGCGCCGGTCTTTCCAAATTTGCGCATGACGCTGTCCATGGGCTCGTCCGGATAGACATATTCCGGCGCGGAGCGCATGTAGTTGTACACCTTGGCGACCTCGTACAAGTCCGTCCGGAACATGTCCCGGCGGATGTCGGAAAGGTCCACATAGCCCTGGAAACGTTTCTTGCCGTCCACGACCGGGAAAACATTCCGCTTGGACACCGCAACGGCCTCCACGAGAGCGCCCAGGTTGTCGTCGATGCGCACGGGCGTAAAATCCGTCTCCACAAGGGATTCCGTCTTCAGGAGCGTGAGGACGGCCTGGTCGGAATCGTGGGTGAGGAGCTCGCCCGTCTGCGCGATGCGCTTGGTGTAGATGGAGTACTTCTCGAAGATGCGGGTGGTCCCGTAGGCGATGGCCGACGTCAGGATCAGGGGCATCAGAAGCTCATATCCACCGGATATTTCGGCAATCAGGAAGATGGCCGTGAGCGGCGCCTGCATCACGCCCGCCATCAGGCCGGCCATGCCCACGAGCACGAAGTTGGGCACCGGCACCTGGCCGGGAAGGAAGAGATTGAGGGACGAGGACAGGACGTAGCCCGCGATGGCACCGACGAAAAGCGTCGGGCCGAAGGTACCGCCCACGCCGCCGCCGGCATTCGTGAACGTCATCGCGAACACCTTCAGGAAAAGAATCAGGGCGAAGAACCACACGGCGCCGTCCGCCTGACCGTTCAGAAGAAGACTGACATCGTCATATCCCTCGCCATAGAGCGGCGGGAACAGGAAGATCAGGAGGCCCAGCCCCAGGGCGCACAGGGCCCAGCGGAGCCAGGGGTTCTTCATCTTGCCGAATCCGTCCTCCAGCCAGATCGTCATCTTGATGAAATACAGCGAGCAGAACCCGCAGAATGCGCCCAGGATGATGTAGAACGGGATGTTCCGCATCGAGAAGGCCACCAGCGAGCAGGCGAACTGCGTATCGCGCCCGAGGAGGAGATACGACACCATCGTCGCCGACACCGAGGAAAGGAGCAGCGGCAGGAGCGAACTCATGGACAGGTTGAACAGGAGGATCTCCAGGGTGAACAGGACGCCGGCGAGCGGGGCGTTGAAGATGCCCGCCACCGCGCCGGCCGCGCCGCAGCCCAGCAGGAGCGTCATGCCCCGGTAGGAAAGACCCATGTAGCGGCCCAGGTTGGAGCCGATGGCGGCCCCGGTATAGACGATCGGGGCCTCGGCACCCACGGAGCCGCCGAAACCGATCGTGAGCGCGCTCGTCACCAGGGACGAGTACATGTTGTGCCGCTTGATCTTGGACTCGTTCTTGGACACGGCCTGCAGCACCTTCGTCACGCCGTGGCCGATGTTGTCCCGGACGAGGTAGCGGACGATGAGGAAACTCAGGAGCATGCCCACGCCGGGCAGGAGCAGGAACAGCCAGTTCGCTTCCCCCACCAGGTTGTCGAGCCCGTGATGGATGCCGCGGATGGTCACTTTCAGCAAGACGGCCGCCAGGCCGCACAGCACGCCGGTCACCACCGAAAGGACCGGGATGTGGCTCCGTTCCGGCAGGGAATGCAAAAGGGCCCGCAACGGGCCCCAAATGTATTTTACGAGCTTGTTTTCCAAGGCTTATTCGTCGTCGGAGCCGCTGCCGTACTGGGCGATGTTGTCGTCGGGCAGGGTTTCGCCGGCCGCATCGGAGGCGTCGGCGCTGCCGCCGGCCACGGCCTCGTTCTCGGCATCTTCCTCGCCCTCGAGCCAGCGCTCGACGTCTTCGAGGTCGTCGGTCTTGACGTTGATCTTCACGAGGTAGATGGCGTCGGGGATTTCCACGGTCACGGCGTAGAAGGAAGTGCCGTCCGGCTTCGGGTATTTCACGAGGTCGGTCAGGTAGTCGGAAAATCCACGGGGATATTTTTCAGCAAAGGCGGCCGCAAGCTCCGGATTCAGGGGCATCTTCTCATAACTTACGACGTGTCTTTTCTTGTTGTCTGCCATCGGTAGTCGGGTTTTAGGTTTACGGCTGCAATATTAATTCCCTTTTTTTGATTTGGCAATACCCTCCCTACTTTTTTTTGACGAATTCTTGAAGAAAAAAGATTTCTGCGCGCGTTTCCGGTCCATATCCCGCTCGGTGAACACCGGTTTCAGGTCGCGGGGGTCGTATCCGGACCAGAACATCACGGAGGACGTGGTCATGGGCGTCGGCGTGAAATCCTGCACCTGGTCCATCCAGATGCCCTTCAGGGCCGGATGGTTCGCCAGCCGCTCCATGTCCTTGAGCGTGCATCCTGGATGCGACGAGATGAAATACGGTACGAGGCCCACATGGGTCCCCGCTTCGCGGTTCACCCGGTCGAACTCCTTCCGCAGCCGCTCGAACAGGCGGAAGGAAGGCTTGCCCATCTTCTGGAGCACATGGTCCTCGGTATGCTCCGGCGCCACTTTCAGCCGGCCCGAAGTATGGTCCAGGACCAGTTCCTTCAGGTACGGCTTCGAGCTCTCGTCCACAAAGCCGTCCTCGGTCAGGAACAGGTCATACCGGATGCCGCTGCCGATATAGGAATGCCGGATGCCCTTGGTACTGTCGATACGGTGGTACAGGTCCAGCAGCCGCGTATGGTCGCAGTCCAGGTTCGGGCAGCGCGCCGGGAACAGGCAGGACCGCCGCTTGCATTTCGCGCAGATGTCCTGGTTCTTCCCGTGCATCCCGTACATGTTCGCCGTGGGCGCGCCCACGTCGGAGATGTTCCCCGCGAAATCCGGCAGGTTGTTGAGCGCCCGCACCTCCTTGAGGATGGAGGCCTCGCTGCGCGAGGAGATGAACTTGCCCTGGTGCGCGGCGATCGTGCAGAAATTGCACCCGCCGAAGCACCCCCGGTGCGTGCACACGGAGAACTTGATCATATCGTAGGCCGGAATCCGCTTCCCCTTATACCTGGGATGCGGCAGCTTCGTGAACGGCAGGTCCCAGAACGAATCCATCTCCTCGGTCGTCGCTGTCGGATAGGGCGGATTGATCTGCACATACCCCTCCCCCACCGGCTCGATGATCGTATCCGGATGCATCATGTTCGCATGCGTCTCGATCCAATGGAAATTCTCCGCGAACTTGAACTTATCTTTCTGACACTCCTCGAAACTATGAAGAAGCAACATGCCGGAGGGGGTACACCCACCGGAATCTGTGGCCACCCTCGGCCGCATAAGAGGGAGGGGCCCATCCTTCGGATGGGAGGGGTCGCGAAGCGACGATTCAGGGGGGTGTACCCCCTTCGGCAACTTTCCTTTTGTATAGAAAGCGATCTGCGGAATCGCCTGCATCTGGTGACGGCTCCAATTGTTCTCGATCCCCTTCGTCAGCGCGAGCATCGGGCGTTCGCCCATGCCGTAGCAGAGGTAGTCGGCGCCGGAGGTGACGAGGATGGAGGGCATCAGGCAGTCTTTCCAGTAGTCGTAGTGCGTGAGGCGGCGGAGGGAGGCCTCGATGCCGCCGATGACGACCGGGACGTCCGGATAGAGCTCCTTGAGGATCTTCGTATAGACCGTGACGGCGTAGTCGGGCCGGGCGCCCGCCTTGCCTTCCGGCGTATAGGCGTCGTCATGCCGGAGGCGCTTGGAGGCGGTGTAGTGGTTCACCATTGAGTCCATCGCCCCGGAATTGACCCCGAAATAGAGCCGCGGCGCCCCCAGCTTGCGGAAATCCCGGAGGTCATCCCGCCAGTTGGGCTGGGGTACGACGGCAACCCGGTAGCCCCATTTCTGGAGCCACCGGGCGATGACGGCCGTCCCGAAGGACGGATGGTCCACGAACGCGTCGCCGGTTACCATGATTACGTCGATGTAATCCCATCCCAGCGCCTGCACCTCCTTCACGGAGGTCGGGAACATATACGCGTTCTCGGGCTGCATTTATCGCTTGCGGGCTTCGATCTTCTTGCGGAGCCCCGGGGAAAGGTCGGGCTTGCCGTACTGGTCGGCACGGTCCAGCCACTTGGTGGCGAGGTTCAGGTCGCCCATCATGTAGAAGGCCAGGGCCGTGTTGTAGCAGGCGCAGGCTCGCTTGGTGTAGCTGTTGTCGTCGAGCTTCTTCATCCAGATGTCCGCGGCTTTCTTCCACTTCATCTCGTAGGCGTAGGAGGCGGCCGTGATCCAGTCGGTGTCCCAGCCCTCGAAATAGTACACGGAATAGAGTTCCTCCTTCCAGGTGGGGACGAAGCGGTTCGAGATCTGCTTGCCTACGAGGTCCGCGCCCCAGTCCTTGGATTTGAGGGCCTTCTCCTTCAGGAATTCCTTCGCGGTCACCCCGTTCGTGAACACCTGGGTGCGGAGGATGCTGTTGCCGCGGAAGATGTGCAGCTCGTCATCCTTGCCCATGCTGTCATAGACGAAGAGTTTCTCGTTGAACGGCACCTGCGCCTGGGCGACGAACGCGGAATCCACGCTCACGGGATTCTTGACAGGCGCGAGGTCCGACAGGACCACTTCCCCGAAAGTGGGCGGGCCCAGCAGGAAGACGACGTCGTCCCCGCTGTCGATCACGAGGCGGTGCATCAGGTCCAGGGACACGGAGTCCACGGGAATCTTGTACACGCCGACGGCCTCTTTGCCGCCGAAGTAGTCTTCCTCGAGGCTGCGGGCAAAGCTGGAGGCCACGCCGTTGCTGAAAGTGGTGTCCGCCTGTCCGTCGTCCATGTACACGATGGACATCGACTTCCGGCTCAGGTCGATGCCGGATTTCGACGGATGGCGCATGTCGACGTTCAGGGTCAGGGTCTGGGGCGAACAAGCGGCCAGCGCCAGGGCGGCGAGCCCCAAGGTCAGGGTGAATCTTCTCATAATTCCACAAGTTCTGCAATCAAATCATACTCGTCGGCGGAGACGACCTTCACCCGGAAGAAGCTGCCGACCAGGGAGTAAGGCTCGACGCCCCCGAACCGGTCCGGCTCGTACTTCACCAGGATCTCACCGTCCACTTCCGGGCTTTCGAATTCGCTGCGGCATACGAAGACGCCGTCCACGAAGTCGTCCGCCAGGACACGGACTTCCGTCCCCACGCGTGATTGATTGTATGCAAGAGAAATGCCACGCTGCAGTTCCATGAGGCGGGAAAGGCGCAATTTCTTCGTCCGCGGGGTGATCGCGTCGTCGAAATGCCCTGCGCCGTAGGTGCCTTCCTCCTCGGAATAGGTGAAGGCGCCGAGGCGCTCGAAGCGGGCTTCCTCCACGAATTGGAGCAATTGCCGGAATGCGTAGGGCGTCTCGCCGGGATGGCCCACGATCATTGTCGTGCGGAGTACCACGCCGGGAACTTTCTCCCGCATCCGGCGGATGAGCTCCCGCGTCCAGGCCCCGTCCACATGACGGTGCATCTTGTCCAGTACCGGGTCCGAGATGTGCTGGAGGGGGATGTCCATGTAGCGGCAGACCTTCGGATTGTTCGCCATCTCATCCAGCACGTCCTCCGGGAAATCGGCCGGATAGGAGTAGTGGATCCGGAGCCACTCGATGCCTTCCACGGCGGAAAGGCGGCGGAGAAGCTCCGCCAGCGAGCGCTTCTTGTACAGGTCCAGGCCATAGTAGGTCGTGTCCTGGGCGATGATCACCAGCTCCCGGACGCCCTGGGCGGCGAGTTCCTCCGCCTCCTGCACGAGCGTCTCCATGGGCACGGACTTGTGGGGCCCGCGGATGAGCGGGATGGCGCAGTAGGAACAGCGCCGGTCGCAGCCTTCCGAGATCTTGAGGTAGGCGTAGGGATGGATGCCGTCCGTGCGGACGCGGCAATGGGCCGAGGCCGGATCCGGCCGGCAGCCGAGGGCGCGGACGACGGGATCCAGGTCCCGCGCGCCGAACCAGCCGTCCACCTCCGGGATGAGGTCCGGCATTTCGCGGCTGTAGCGCTGCGACAGGCAGCCGAACACCAGGAGACGGCCGATTTCCCCCTCCTTCTTGCGCTGGACGGAGGCCAGGATCGTCTGGACGGACTGCTCTTTGGCGTCGCCGATGAAACCGCAGGTGTTGATCAGCTGGACATCGACCGGGCGCACCTCCTCTTCCGGTACGATCTCATAGGCGTTCCGTACCTGGTACAGGAGGTGTTCCGTGTCAACCGTGTTCTTGGAGCACCCCAGGGTGATGACCTGCAGGGTGGGCATCTAGGCCTCGGGTTCGGCAGCCTCCTCTTCCTCTTCCACGAAGTCGAGGGAGGCGTAGTTCTTCAGTTCGTTGTACCAGTCCACCACCTTCTTCATGTGGGACACGTAGAAGCGGTCGCCGTCATAGTCGGGAACGGCCTTCTCGAAGAGGGCCTTGATATCCTCGACATTGTCTTTGGAGGTGGGGGCGTCGGCGTCGCCGAGGACGGACTGGAGCTTGAGGAAGACTTCCTTGAGCTTCAGTTCCCCTTCCAGCGTGTAGATGGAGATGTCCGCGAGGGTGGTGATGCCGGCGTTCGCCGCGAAGTTCGTGCGCTTGTGGTCGCGGAGGGATTCCGCAATGGCGCCGTTGCGCGACTGGGCGATATAGGAGAACAGTCCGCGCTGGCCGCGGACGGAAAGGATCTTGGCAAGGTCGGTTTTCATGATATGCTTGTGTTTTATAGTTTACAAAGATACGAATAAATTCAGAAAAACGCGGTCTGTCTCGGCCGAAAGGGCCTCCAGGGTGGCGTCGTTCCGAAGGACGGCGTCCACGCGGGCGAGGTCGAAGTGCTGCTGGCGGATGCGGCGGAGGGCCGCATCGGGGTCCGAGCCGTCTCGGGCCACGGCGCGCGCGACGCGCATCGCCTCTGGCGCATCGACCAGGACCACCTTGTCGCCCACCCCGTCGAAGACCGGGCAGGACAGGATGATGGCCGATTCCAGCACCACGAAAGGAACGGGGCCGTAGGTCCATCCCCGGGGCCGGTGCCAGCGCTTCCAGCGGCGGAAATCCGCCAGGACGGCCGGATGGACGACCGCCTCCACGGCGGCCTTGCGGGCAGGGTCCGAGAAGATCAGAGAAGCGAGTTTCGCGCGGTCCAGACGGCCGTCCGCGGCGCGAATGCCGGTGCCCAGCACAGCTTCCAGCCGTTCCACGAGGGCGGGATCGCGGTCGTAGAGGGACTTCGTCCGGGAATCGGAATCATACACGGGAACGCCCCGCGCCTTGAGCACGGCGGCGACGGCGGACTTGCCGCTGCCCATTCCCCCGGTGAGGATGACCGTCTTCATGGGATCAGTCGGTCTCGATGCAGTCGAACACGGCCGGTTCCACCCGATAGTCGAGCACCCCGGGCGGGAGTTCCTGCACACGAGGGACGCAGCGGCCGGACAGGGACGAGGCGAAGTCGGCGTAGTCGATGTACAGCTGGAAAGACTCGAACGGGTCGCGCCCTACCGGGAAGATGCAGTGCAGGATGACGGTCGCCCGGGACGGGAACACGTCCAGATGACGGCCGCCCGAGACGTTCCGCACCGAGACGGGCAGTTCGGAACGCAGTTCCACATAGCGGGCGACCGGGAGTTCGTAGGAGATCTCCTCGTCCGAGAAGCGGACGCCCTTGATCTTGCGGAGCCGGAGGACGCCGTGCTGCGCCTCGTGGACATCGTCCGGGAAGACCTGGGCCGTGGACACGTGGTCCACCAGGTCCAGACGCGCCTTTTCACCGTACACGGTCACCGAGTCCGGAGTGATCTTGAGGGGCCCGGAAGCCATGTACTGGGAACGGTAGGAGAAATCGCCGGTGAAATTGACGGGGACCCGCTTGTTGTTCTCCTGGGAGAACAGGAAATAGAGCGTGTCCGTGATGATGTCCTCCACGTCCACCTTGTCCCCGAAGATCTGCCGCAGGTAATTGTTCATCACGTTGCCCGTGACGAAGAAACGGTCGCCCGTCCCGTGGCGGAGGTCCGCCCGGTCGAACGCGACCCGGACGGGCCGGCGGGAACTGCGGGTTCCCTCCCGCAGGAGCCGGAAGCCCTCCGCGCGGCAGCGGGCGGAGAGCATCGCCGAATTGGACGATACGTTGCTGTAACCTTGCAGGTTGCATTCCGCGACGACGGGAACCCCCAGCACGCCCGAATAGGACCGGGACAGGTTGCTGAGGAACCAGATGAGCAGGGCGAGCACGAGGGAGGTGGCGAAAAGAAGCCACTCCCTGCCCCGCAGCGGCAGCCGGAATTTCCGTTTCACGGAAGCAGGACGCCTACTGCTGGATGTCGGAGGTGTCCTTGGTGAGGACCTGCTTCGCGACGCGGAGCTTGGTGTCGCCGTCCACGCGGACCAGGGCGGTGCGGTCGTTCACCTCGACGATCTCGCCGAAGATGCCGCTGTTGCCGATGATCACCTTGTCACCCTTCTTGAGGGCGTTCTGGAAGGCCTCGAGCTCTTTCTGCTGCTTGCGCTGGGGCCGGATCATGAAGAAATACATGACGACGAACATCAGCAGGAGGAGGATCCACATGGAGGCGCCGCCGCCCGGCTGGCCCTGCGCAGGGGCCTGGGCCTGGAGAAGAAGGAAAAGAGTCTTCATATTCTGGGTTTTATTAGATTGCTAAAGGAGTCCCTTGCCGGCCTTGTGTACGCGGCCTTCCGCCTCGCTTTCCTTGATGAGGCGGTCCAGGAGGCCGTTCACGAAGGAGCGGCTCTTGGGGGTGGAGTAGAACTTGGAGATTTCCACGTACTCGTTGATGGTGACCTTCACGGGGATTTCCGGGAAAGTTTCCGCCTCGGCGAGGCCCATGGCGATGAGGACGATGTCCGTGGTGAAGAGGCGGTCGCGGTCCCAGCCGCGGACGGAGCCCGCCACCTTGTCGTAGTACTCGGTGAAACGGCCGAACGCCGCGGTCAGCAGGCGCTTGACGAACTGGCCGTCGCTGTCCACGGACTTGCCCTGCGCGGCGAGCATGTCGCTCTGGTACAGGGGCGGAAGCTCCCAGCGGCCGGTCCGGGCGATGTCGTCCAGGCTGCGGATGACATGCGTGAGGACGTAGGGAAGGTCGTCCGTCCAGTAGATGGAACGGTCCTCCAGGATCTGCCAGAGGGCGTCGTTGTCCTCGAATTCGTTCTCGAAGATCTTCTTGAAGATGCGGACGTCCTGCGCCAGGGAGATTTCCGGATCCGCCAGGTAGGCGGCGTAATAGGGACGGGTGACGATGCTTTCGTAGAGCTGGTTCACCAGGGCGTCGTCCTGGTCCCAGGAGAGTTTCTTGCGCTCCAGGAGCTTCTGGAAGTCAGGATCCTCCGCCAGGAGCGGAGCGAGGGCGTTATGGACGAACTTGAGGTTCGGATGGAGTTCTTCCTCGGTGGGGTTGAACTTGTGGCGGGCCGCTTCCGCGCGCCGCGCGGCCTCCGCCGTAAGGGGGCCTGCGATGGACAGCATCAGGAGATAGAGGTCCCGCGTCGCCTCGCAGGAGATATCCAGGGCGGATAGGGCTTCGTTGAGGGTCATCGTCCGGTTTTCGGCATAGGAATACAGGACTTTGAAGGCCTTGATCCGCAGAATTCTTCGATTCAGCATAGCTTTCAAATAATTTGTACAAAGTTAGTGTTTTTTAAATAATTTCCCTACATTTGTGAACAAATCGAATTTAAGGACATAGCTATGTACAGTGAAGATTACGAAAGGGCCCGCGCCCAGGAGCGAAACACGGAAGACGTCTATTCGAAGCCGGTCCGTGCAGGAAAGCGTACCTACTTTTTCGATGTCAAGGCCACGAAGGGGAACAACGATTTCTACCTGACCATCACCGAAAGCAAGCGCCGCCAGGAGCATGACGGCACTTTCTCCTACGACAAGCACAAGATTTTCCTCTACAAGGAGGACTTTGAAAAGTTCGCCGAGGGGCTCGAGGACGCCGTCGCGTTCATCCGCGCCCGCCTCGGACAGGTCGAGGACGGCGGGAACGGCGCAGAGCACGCCCCGGGCAAGTCCTTCACCGACGTCAATTTCGACGAATTCTAAACCTTGGACCGGCCGCCCGCGCGCTGCCGGTTTTTTTGACTCCGGACCATGATCCTCCTGAAGAACATACAGTTGGACGGCGCCCCTGTCAACATCTACATCCAGGGACAGCGCATCCACCGCATCCTTCCTTCCCGAGAGATGACGGATCTCGTCGCGGACGAGACCGTGGACTGCACCGGCAAGGCCGTCATCCCGGGTTTCATCAACATGCACACGCACGCCGCGATGATCCTCCTGCGGGGCATCACCGAGGACGTCCCCCTCGACCGCTGGCTCTCGAAGATCTGGGCCATGGAAGCGAAGATGGACGAGGAATTCATCTACTGGGGCACCAAGGCCGCCTGCCTGGAGATGATCCGCAGCGGCACCACCACCTTCAACGACATGTACTGGTTCGCCCCCTACGCGCGGCAGGCCGCCGTGGAGATGGGCATCCGCCCGTACATCTCCTTCGTCATCCTGGACCAGTTCGACAAGGCCATCGCCGAAAAGCAGCGGCGCAAGTGCATCGAGCTCTACGAAAGCTCCCGACAGTGGGACGAGGCCTCCCACCTCGCGATGTCCGTCCACGCGGTCTATACCGTCAGCGAGGAGATGATCCGCTGGGCCAGCCAGTTCGCCGTGGACCACGGCATGAAGTTGCACATCCACATCTCCGAGACCGAGCTGGAGAACATCAACTGCATGAAGGCCCATGGCGGTCTCTCCCCCACCGAATACCTTGATTCGCTGGGCGTGCTGGGACCGCACGTCGTCGCCGCGCACACCATCTGGCTCAGCGACAACGACGTGCAAATCCTCGGCCGGCACCGGGTGAACTGCGTGCACAACATCAACTCCAACGCGAAGCTCGCCTCCGGCTACCGCTTCCGCTACGACGACCTGAAGAAAGCCGGCGCGAACATCTGCCTGGGCACGGACGGCGCCTCCTCCTCCAACAACCTGGACATGCTCGAGACCATGAAGACCACGGCCCTCTTCCAGAAGGCCTGGGAGAACGACCCGTCCGCGATGCCGCTCCACGAACTGATGGACGCCGCGACCGTGAACGGCGCCCGGGCCCTCGGCCTGGACACCGGCGTGGTCCGGGAAGGCGCGATCGCGGACCTCTCCATCGTGGACATCGACAACTCCTACTTCATTTCCCCGGGCTCCTTCCTCGCGAACCTGGTGTATGCCGCACACAGCGACACCATCTCCTCGGTCATCGCGGGCGGCCGTTTCGTCATGCGGGACCGCGTCATCCCCGGCGAGGCGGAAATCCTCACCGAAGCCCGGAAAGTACTGAAACAGATACAATAACACTTAATTCTACCCAATTATGGACCCCCGAATCGAAAGGATCAAGAATGCGGCGGATTACCTGGTCGGCGTCCTCGCCGGCCGGAAGCCCGAAATCGGCATCGTGCTCGGCAGCGGCCTCGGCAAGCTGGCCGACCAGATCGCGGACCCGCTCGTCATCCCCTACAAGGACATCCCCGGTTTCCCGGTTTCCACGGCCATCGGCCACAAGGGGAATTACATCGTCGGCACCCTGGGCGGGAAGACCGTCATCGCCATGCAGGGCCGCATCCACTACTACGAAGGCTACGGGATGGACCTCGTCGTCCTCCCCATCCGCGTGATGATGTCCATCGGCATCGGGAAACTCTTCGTTTCCAACGCCGCCGGCGGCGTGAGCTTCAAGCTCCACGTCGGGGACCTGATGGTCATCAAGGACCATATCAACTTCCTCCCGAACCCGCTCATCGGCCCGAACCTGGACTACCTGGGACCGCGGTTCCCGGACATGACCCGTCCGTACGACCCCGCGCTCATCAAGCTGGCGAAGGAAATCGCCGCCGAGAAGGACATCGACCTCAAGGAGGGCGTGTACGTGGGCGGCACCGGCCCGTCCTACGAGACCCCGGCGGAATACAAGTATTTCCGCCTGATCGGCGGCGACGCCGTGGGCATGAGCACCATCCCGGAGGTCATCGCAGCCCGCCACGCGAGCGTGCCCGTGTTCGGCATCTCGGTCATCACGAACGAAGCGCACGACGACTACGCCGACGACTATGTCAATGACGGCGACGACGTCGTGACCGCCGCCAACGCCGCGGCCGACAAGATGACCGGCCTTATCCGTGAAATGATTGAAAGATTGTAACTTATGACTGACACTTTACGCGCCATCCACGCCGCTTCCGACGCCCTCGTCGAACGGATGGGAGGACGGAAGCCGCAGATCGGCATCGTCCTCGGCAGCGGCCTCGGCATGCTGGCCGACCAGATCGAGAACCCTATCGTCATCCCCTACAGCGAACTCCCCGGCTTTCCCGTGTCCACGGCCATCGGCCACAAGGGGAACTTCATCGTCGGCACCCTCGGCGGGAAATGCGTGATCGCCATGCAGGGCCGCATCCACTACTACGAAGGCTACCCGATGCACCTGGTGGTCCTCCCCATCCGGGTGATGATCCGCATCGGCATCCAGTACCTGTTCGTCTCCAACGCGGCGGGCGGCACGAACCTCAGCTTCCACGTGGGCGACCTGATGATCATCCGCGACCACATCAACCTGATCCCGAACCCGCTCATCGGCCCGAACCTGGACGAGTTCGGCCCGCGGTTCCCGGACATGACCCGTCCGTACGATCCCGGCCTCATCCTGAAGGCGGAGGAGATCGCCGCCTGGGAGGGCATTTCCCTCCAGAAGGGCGTCTATGTCGCCGTCACCGGCCCCTGCTATGAGACGCCGGCCGAATACCGCTATTTCCGGAACATCGGCGCCGACGCCGTGGGCATGAGCACCGTCCCGGAGGTCATCGTGGCCCGCCACAGCAGCATCCCCGTCTTCGGCATGTCCGTCATCACGGACGTGGCCCACGCCACCGACGACGAGGACTACGTCACCGACGGCGAAGCCATCGTCGAGGCGGCCAATGCCGCGGCCGACCGCATGACCGTGATTTTCAAAAGATTGGTCGAACAGCTCTAAACCCTTGCTTCCATTCAATTTTTGGGGTGGAAACGTGCGATAATAAAAGAATTTTATTAAATTTGCACGAATTAGGCACTGAAACCGGCCATGCTTGAAGAAGTCCGCAAACACATCGAAGAGCTGATTGCCCGCTATGAGGCTGAGAAAGTGGAGAACGAGCGTCTCCGCGGAGAGCTACATGCGTGCAAGGAAACCGGTGACGCCTTGAGGAGACAAGTCTTGGAACTCGAGTCCACGATAGACACCCTGAAATTGACTGAAGCCTTTACCGCCGGCGGCGACAACCGCGCCGCCAAAGAGAAATTGGATCAACTGATACGGGAGGTAGACAAGTGCATCTCCTGGCTGGAAAGTTAGCGTATGGACCAGAAAATCAGCATCAAGATCGCAGAACGGACGTTCAACCTGACCGCCCCCACCCCCGAGAAGGAGGAGGTGATCCGCCTGGCCGCCGACGCCATCAACCAGCGCCTGGAGGCCTACACCCGGTCCAACCCGGGCAAGACCCTGGTGGAGCTCCTGTCCGTGGTGGCGCTGAACGAATGTGCGTGCCGCATTTCCCTCCAGCGCGAAAAGGCCGCCCATGAGGCGGAAGCCCAGCAGCTCGGCAAGGACATGGCGAACTATCTGGCCCGGACTGAAAAATGACATAGCCGCCGCGCATCCCCCTCTGAAAACAACGTAATACAACGTACCGAGTTTACTCAGACCAGGGATGACGGGCCCAGGTGACCCGAACGGGGATTCCGCCGCAAGGCGGGACGTGGGATATCAGCAACTGGTCGGAACTCAAATCTTATCCATAAGATTTTCCGACATGGATGGCGGCGGTTTTTTCTACCAGGCAGGTCTCCGAAAGGAGGGCCTGCCTGGTTTTTTTATTGGTAGAAACACTTAAAGCACAATATATTATGAACATCGTATCGTTACTCATCGGATTCATCGTCGGGGCCGCCCTGGCCTTGGCGGCCTACATACTCATCCGGAAATCCATCCTCAAGGGGAAACGGGAAGAAATCCTCGAGAAGGCCGAGATCGAAGCGGAGAAGATCAAGAACGACAAGATCCTCCAGGCCAAGGAGAAGTTCCTGAACCTCAAGGCGGAACACGAGGAATACGTGAACAACAAGAACGCCCAGGTCCGCGAGGCGGAATCCCGCGTCAAGCAGAAAGAGAACACCCTGAACCAGAAGATGAGCGAGCTGGACCGCAAGAGCAAGGAGGTGGACAACGTCAAGGCCTCCCTCAAGGGACAACAGGACGCCCTGAAGCGCAAGGAAGAGGAGTGCGACCGCCGCATCGAGCAGGCGAACCGCCAGATCGAGTCCATCGCCGGGATGACGGCCCAGGAGGCCAAGGCCCAGCTGATGGAGAACATGAAGGCCGAGGCCCGCACCGAGGCCCAGGCCTACATCAACGACACCATCGACGAAGCCCGCCTGAACGCCGCGAAGGAAGCCAAGCGCATCGTCATCAACACCATCCAGCGCACCGCCACGGAGACGGCCATCGAGAACGCCGTCACCACCTTCCCGATCGACAATGACGAGATCAAGGGCCGCATCATCGGCCGCGAGGGCCGCAACATCCGCGCCCTGGAGGCCGCCACCGGCGTGGAAATCGTCGTGGACGACACCCCGGACGCCATCATGCTGTCCGCCTTCGACCCGGTCCGCCGCGAGGTGGCCCGCCTGGCCCTGCACCAGCTGGTGATCGACGGCCGCATCCATCCGGCCCGCATCGAGGAAGTCGTGACGAAGGTCCAGAAGCAGCTCGAGGACGAGATCCTCGAGACCGGCAAGCGCACCTGCATCGACCTCGGCATCCACGGGATGTCCATGGAGCTCGTCCGCCTGATCGGCCGCATGAAATACCGTTCCTCCTACGGCCAGAACCTCCTGCAGCACTCCCGCGAGGTGGCGAACATCTGCGCCATCATGGCCTCCGAGCTCGGTCTGAACCCGAAGATCGCCAAGCGCGCCGGCCTCCTGCACGATATCGGCAAGGTGTCCGAGGAAGAGCCCGACCTGCCGCACGCCCTGCTGGGCATGCGCCTCGCCGAGCAGTTCAAGGAGAAGCCCGAGATCTGCAACGCCATCGGCGCGCACCACGAGGAAACCGAGATGACCTCCCTCTACGCCCCGATCGTGCTCGTGGGCGACGCCATTTCCGGCGCCCGTCCCGGTGCCCGCCGCGAGGTGATCGAATCCTACATCAAGCGCCTCAAGGGCATGGAAGACCTCGCCGCGGCCTATCCGGGCGTGACGAAGTCCTACGCCATCCAGGCCGGCCGCGAACTCCGCGTCATCGTGGGCGCCGACCAGGTGTCCGACGCCGAGGCCGAAGTCCTCTCCGGCGAAATCGCCAAGAAGATCCAGGACGAGATGACCTATCCGGGCCAGGTGAAGATCACCGTGATCCGGGAAACGAGATCGGTGGCGTATGCGAAATAGGATGAGATTCCCGGTCAAGCCGGGAATGACGTTAGTATTGGCAGCGCTCTTTGCGGGCGTTGCCGTTTTTGCCCAGGAACCGTCCGTGAAGTGGAAGGTCGCTTCGGAGGAGGTTTCGGAGGGCACGTACCAGTTGACCTTCACCGGCAAGATCGTGGACGGGAAGCACATCTACGGCATCAATCCCGGCATCGGCAATCCCGTGGAAGTGGAATACACCAGCCCGGTCACGGCAAGCCCGCTGCAGGAAGTGACGAAGCCGACGGAGTACAAGGACGACCTCGTCTTCTTCGACAAGGCCGTCTTCTCCCAGGAGGTGACCGTGGAATCCGGCAATACCGTGGAAGGCTCCATCACCTGGCAGGCCTGCACGGAGGACATGTGCGGTTTCCCCGAAGAATATGCCTTCAGCGTGACCGTGGGGCCTGCGGCCGCCCACCAGACGGCCATCGGCGATCCTGAGGAGGCGAAGGACCGCGGCGGCCTGTGGGCCCTCATCATCGAGGCCATCCTCTGGGGCTTCGCGATGCTCCTCACGCCCTGCGTGTTCCCGATGATCCCGATGACGGTCTCCTTCTTCCTGAAGGGTTCCGAGAACGTGCACCAGGGCCGTTTCAAGGCCTTCATGTACGGTCTGTTCATCGTCCTGCTGTACACGGTGCCCATCTGCGTCATCATCGGCCTCACGCGCCTTCTAGGCGGCGAGACCGTGACGGCCGACATCTTCAACTGGCTGGCGACGCACTGGCTCCCGAACCTCATCTTCTTCCTCGTGTTCATGGTCTTCGCCGCCTCCTTCTTCGGGGCGTTCGAGATCGTGCTCCCCTCCTCCTGGCAGAACAAGAGCGACGCGAATTCCAGCAAGAAAGGCCTCGCGGGCGTGTTCTTCATGGCCCTCACCCTCGTGCTGGTATCCTTCTCCTGCACGGGTCCCATCGTGGGCTCCGTCCTCATCAAGTCCACCCAGGGCGAGTTCTGGACGCCGATGGTCACGATGCTGGCCTTCTCGGTGGCCTTCGCCCTCCCCTTCACTGTCTTCGCCCTGTTCCCGCAGTTCCTGAAGAAGATGAAGAGCGGCTCCTGGCTGAACTCCGTGAAGGTCGTGATGGGCTTCGTCGAAGTCGCCTTCGGCTTCAAGTTCCTCTCCGTCGCGGACCAGACCTACCACTGGGGCCTGCTGGACCGGGAAGTGTACCTGGCCATCTGGATCGTCGTCTTCACCCTGCTGGGCTTCTACCTGCTCGGGAAGATCCGGTTCACGCACGATGAGAAGGTGGAAAAGATCGGCGTCACGCGTCTCGCGCTCTCCATCGCCGTGTTCTCCTTCGTCGTCTATATGATTCCGGGCATGTTCGGCGCGCCGCTGAAGGCCCTCTCGGGCTATCTCCCGCCTATCTCGACCCAGGATTTCATCATCGCCAACTATGCCGAGGGGCAGGTGGCGGGAACGGCCTCCGCAACTCCCGCGGACCCGAACCGTTATGGCCTCCATATCGCCCACAACCTGCCGGGGTATTTCACGCTGGAAGAGGGCCTCGCGGCCTCCAAGGCTTCCGGCAAGCCCGTCTTTGTCGATGTCACCGGCCACGGCTGCACCAACTGCCGCGAGATGGAAGCCCGCGTCTGGAGCGATCCGGAAGTCCTCCGCCGCCTGCGCGACAACTTCGAGATCGTGGCCCTGTACACCGACGACAAGCAGAAGCTCCCGGAGAGCGAGTGGTTCACCACCCCCGCCGGCAAGACGCTCAAGACCCTGGGCAGCGTGAACTCCTACATCGCCCGCACGCGTTTCGAAGTGAACGCGCAGCCGAACTACCTCATCCTCTCCCCCGAGGGTGAAGTCCTCGCGGGTCCCCGCGGGTACAATTTGTCCATCCCGGGATTCATTGAGTTTTTAGATTCTTCGGTCGCTGTCGCGCCCTCAGAATGACATGTCAGAAATAGAACCGCTGATCGCCGACCTGGCGCTGATCCTGATCTGCGCGGGTGTCATGACCCTAATCTTCAAGAAGCTCAAGCAGCCGCTTGTGCTGGGCTACATCGTGGCCGGCTTCATCGCCAGCCCCCATTTTGCCCTGACGCCCTCGGTCATCGACACGGCCAGCATCCACACCTGGTCGGACATCGGCGTGATCTTCCTCCTGTTCGCCCTCGGCCTGGAATTCAGTTTCAAGAAGATCGTGAAGGTGGGTGGGCCGGCCGTCATCGCGGCCCTGACCATCATCTTCGGCATGATCTTCCTCGGGTTCACCGTCGGCTCCAGTTTCGGCTGGAGCAAGATGGACGCCCTGTTCCTGGGCGGCATGATCTCCATGTCGTCCACGACCATCATCTACAAGGCCTTCGAGGACCTCGGGCTCGCCAAGAAGCAGTTCGCGGGCCTGGTGATGTCCATCCTCATCCTGGAGGACATCCTCGCCGTCGTCCTGATGGTGGTCCTGTCCACGGTGGCGGTTTCCAACAACTTCGAGGGCCGGGAACTGGTGATGTCGGTCGGCAAACTGGCGTTCTTCCTCGTCCTGTGGATCGTCGTGGGCATCTACCTGATCCCGCTCCTGCTGCGATGGGCCAAGAAGCTGATGAACGACGAGACGCTTCTCGTGGTGGCCCTGGGCCTGTGCTTCGGGATGGTCGTCCTCGCCGCCAAGACCGGCTTCTCGGCCGCTTTCGGCGCCTTCATTATGGGCTCCATCCTGGCGGAAACCATCGAGGCGGAACACATCGAACGCCTCGTCAAGCCTGTGAAGGACCTATTCGGAGCCATCTTCTTCGTGTCCGTGGGGATGATGGTGGACCCGGCGATGATCGCCCAGTACTGGCTGCCCATCGTGGTCATCACCCTCACCGTCATCGTCGGGCAGCTTTTCTTCGCCACCACGGGCGTGCTCCTGTCCGGACAGCCCCTGAAGACCGCGATGCAGTGCGGCTTCTCGCTGACGCAGATCGGCGAATTTGCCTTCATCATCGCCACCCTGGGCGTGTCCCTGGGCGTGACGGGCAGTTTCCTGTACCCGATCGTCGTGGCCGTTTCGGTCATCACGATCTTCTTGACGCCATACATGATCCGGCTGGCGGAACCGGCGTATGGGTTCGTGTACAAGCACCTTCCGGGACGCGTGCGCACCTTCATGGACAATTACGCAGCCTCTTCCGCCTCCCCGACCACGAGCAAGGAGAGCGAATGGCGGAAGTACCTCGGATCCATCCTCAAGGTCATCCTCATATACGGCATCCTGTGCATCGCCATCAACAGCCTCTCCTTCGGCCTGCTGGTGCCTTTCGCCGCGAAATGGATTCCGGCGCCGTGGGCGAACATCGTCTCGGGCGCCATCACCCTGGTCGCCCTGGCGCCTTTCCTGCGCACGATGGTGATCAAGCACAGCCATTCGGACGCCTTCCAGACCCTCTGGGAGGAAAGCCGCGCGAACCGGGCGCCGCTCGTGGCGACCGTCGTGCTGCGGTATGCGCTGGCCCTGGGCTTCGTCTTCTACGTCCTGGCCCGCCTGTTCCACATCTCTGTCCTGCTGATCTTCGTCCTGGCCCTCCTGGTGGTCTTCGCCATCGTCTCCAGCCGCTTCATCAAGCGGAATGCGCAGCGCATCGAGCACACCTTCCTGACGAACTTCCGCTCCCGCGAGCTCCGCGCCGAATACCTGGGTGAGAAGAAGCCGGAATACGCCTCCCGCCTGCTGTCCAAGGACATGCACTTCGCCGACTTCGACATCCCCGCCGAAATCGACTGGGGCGGCAAGACCCTGGCGGAACTGAACCTGGGCAACCGCTTCGGCATCCATGTCGTGTCCATCCTCCGCGGCGGCCTCCGGATCAACATTCCCAAGGCGAACAACCGCGTCTTCCCGCAGGACCGCATCCAGGTCATCGGCTCCGACGCCGACCTCGAAGCCTTCGGCGAGCACTTGAAAGCCAGCGCCATCGACCTGGAAGACGAGCGCTACCACAGCGGCGAGATGGTGCTCAAGTGCGTCCCGGTGACAGGCACGTCCCCCTTCCTGGGCCACACCATCATCGACGCCGGCATCCGCAACCGCTACCACTGCCTGGTGGCCGGTGTCGAAAAATCCGACGGCACCCTCCACACTCCGGCTATCAAGGCCCCGTTCGAAGAAGGGGATATCCTGTGGATCGTAGGTGAGAAGGAGGATGTGGAAAAGGTGATGGAAAGCTAGCTACAGTTCCACCGTCTCGTAGAACGTCAATCCCGAGATATACACCCCGCTGACGGAGACTTTGTGCTCCGGCGCGTCGGGGAAGAAGAGGACGCGGACAGCGTCGTCGCCTTTGCCCAGCAGAACGCCGCCCTGGACGTCCCAGAGGCAGGTTTCCACTTCGGAATTGTCGATGACGAAAAGTTGCGGATCCTCCGGATCCTGGCGGAGGGAGACCGGTGCGACCACCATCTTGGAGGCGAAGAAAGCGGCGGTCCGGTCCTTGATCTCGTCATAGACGGGATAGTCGGCCAGGCCGTCCTCGCCGATGAAAAGGTTGTGGCGCGCGCCGGGGAATACATGGAGCTCGGAGGTGACGCCGTAGCGCTTCAGGACCCTGTGGATGACCCCGGCGCCGTACATTTCCCGGAAGGGATGGCGGTCCTCCTCCGGGATGAAGACGGAGACGATGGACTCGAAGATCCGCCGCAGTTCATCCATGGCATCCCGCCCATCCTCCTCTTCCTTCAGCGCCTCGAAAGGATAGCCCGCGCCATAGGCGATGACCGGATCCTCCCGGCTCTGGAAGGAGATGACGGGAATCTTCGCATTGTGCAGGATGGCGGTGTCCGCGATGGCGCCCCAGAGGTTCGCCACACCGCGGACATCGAATCCCCGGAGCAGGGACTGATGCACGACAATGGTCGTATCTTCCTCTTCCTGAATGATTTCCGGGAGATTCTCCTCGCGCATGTAGGCGAGGTTCAGGGCCAAGATGCCCCCGGCATCGGCCCCGGCCGCGAAGATGCGCTCGGAATGAATGAGCAGCGAATCCCGCTTCAGGAGGAAACGGACGGCCGCGTTGGCGTCCTTGAGGGCGCGGTACATCGCATCGTCCGTGGACCGCACATTCCGGCGGTATCCCTGCCGATAATCGACGGAAGCGGCCACATAGCCCAGGGACGCGAAATAACGGCACCACTCGACTAGCAGGGAATCGCGCATGTCACCGCCCTTGAAGGCGCCTCCGTGGAAGGTCACGAGCAACGGGCGGGCGACCTGGCCGCCGTCCTCGGGAACGTACACGTCCATGGTCAGGTCCATCCGTTCGTCCTCGTCATAGGAGTCGTTCCGGACGACGCGCCCATAGATGATGTCCTGCGTCACCCCCACCCGGTACATCGGATCCCGGTACAGTTCCTTCGCCGGGAACCGCCGGAATTCGGGCGCCTCATAAGGCTTCAGCGCCAGTTTCTCCGCCTTCAGGTCCACAGTCAAGGTATCGGCCCAAACCCCGCTCGTATCGCGGTACACAAGCGCCTTCGTGTTTCCGAGAGAATCCACGAAAACGCGCACGAACCCGCCCTGCGTGGTGTACAGGCCCGGTTCGGGGGTGCGGGAGCAGGAAAGGGCGAGGGCGGCAAGGGCCCCGAGGACAATCAGGCGGCGGAGGCTCATCGCTTGAACAGCAGGTCCATGTCGCGGTCCATCGCCGGCTTCACGAGCTTTTCGGGAATGAACTCCCAGTGGCCGATGACGGCGGGATTACCGATGACCTCCGGGTCGATGGAGCCGTTCTCCATCAGGTAGTTATACAGGATGTTGCGGATCTCCGGGTAGCGGGCGACCACGCGCTCGTCGATGTTGTCCGTGTCGATGCCGGTTTCCTTCATCAAGTTGCCGCCGCCGGAGGCGCGGTAGGAGGTCATCGCGACGTTGTATTCCTTCTGGAGGTCGAAGGCGGAGCCGTCGGCCATCGAAGCGATGGCGACGCGCTCGCCGAAGGGCTTCGTCACGTCCACCGTGTAGTTGATGCCGGCCGCGGAGTCGAAGTTGTAGGAACGGTTCACGAAGGACCAGCGGCTCTGCTGGGTACGGGCGTCGTCCCGGGCCTCGATCTTGAGGAGGGTGTCCTCCGGCTTGGCGATGGTATTGATCCACTTGTCGTAGGAATGCTCCAGGTAACGCTTGATCTCGTCGCCCGTCATCTTCACCACAAAGAGCTGGTTCTCAAACGGATAGATGGTAAACAGGTCGTTGTAGCGCAGGATGCCGGCGTTCACGTGTCCGTTGAAGGTGAGCGGGGCGGCGAAAGAGATTTCCGCCGGCTTGCTGCCGATGCTGAGCGTATGGACCAGATTCAGGTAGTCGCACATGCCCCGGTAGGCGTCGCGGGTCCAGAGGTCGGTGTTCAGGATGCCCACCTCCCGCAGGGTGAAAGCCTTGACGGCCTCGTAGTCCTTCTGGAAATGGGCCCGCATCACGGGGTCGGCCTTGTCGGCCCGGACCGGGATGGTCTTGGACTCGTAGGAACGGCTGACAATCTTGTGATTCTTGACCGTCAGGTGCAGTTTGCCTTCGGCGACATTCCGGCTGTGGCTGCCGGAATTGAGGAACGCGTTGTCCTCGTCGGCCTCCACAAACGGCCGGTGGTCGTGGCTGGCCAGGACAAAGTCCACGCCCTGGACCATCTGGAAGACATCCAGCCCCTCGGACTCCAGCACGCTGCCGTCGCCCGCACCCGTCCCCGAGTGCATCACCACGACCAGCACGTCCGGCTTTTCTTTCGCCCGGATGGCGTCCACATCGGCCTGGACTTGGTTCACGATAGGCTCGAAATGCATCCCGCTCCAGAGTTCTTCCGTGAGCCAGGCCTTCATATTCGCATTCGTGTAACCCAGGATGGCCACCTTCAGGCCCGCCCGCTTGACGACCTTGTAGGGCGTGAAATACGGCTTGCCGTCATCGTTCCGGATGGCGTTCGCCGCCAGGAAATCGACCCCGGCCTTCTTGAGATCCGCCGCCACGCGGTCGTACACCGCATGGCCCGTCTCGATGTCGTGATTGCCCACGGCCACCGCGTCATAGCCCATATACGCCACCAGGCGCGGGAACAGGTGCGGCGTCAGCGTATCGACATAGTTGTAGTAATACGGCGCATTGTCGCCCTGCAGGCAGTCGCCCGCGTCGAGAAGGAGGACATTCTCCGCCCCGTTCGCCGTCCGGACGCTGTCCACGTAATACTTCACCGCCATCAGCGACGGCCTCGTCCGGCTGTCCACATAGGTGGAATCGAACCAGGTTCCGTGTACATCGTTGGTGGAAAGGACCGTCAGGGTGTAATCCCCATCCTTGAGGGTACGGCCGCAGGAAAGCGCGAGGAGGGCGCACGCTGCGAGGAAGTGATTGCGGAGTGTCATAATCATCGGTTTAACAAACAAAGATACGCAAAAAATATGTATTTTTGCTTCCATGAAACTCCAGACCCCCGTCACGCTGGACCCGGCGCCGGTGTCCATCTCGTACAACGACCGGATCGCCGTCGTGGGCAGCTGTTTTGCCGATGAAATCGGCGGAAGGCTCGCCGCGGCGGGATTCGATGTGCTGTGCAACCCGTTCGGGACGCTGTACAATCCCGTGTCCATCGGCAATGCCGTCGCGCGGCTCGCCTCCGGCGTGCCTTTCGCGGCCGACGAGGTCGTGGAAATGGGAGCCGGCGACGGGCGGTACTGCTCCTTCTGGCACCACACGTCCTTCGCGCGGGAAACGCCGGAGGCGTTCCTCGAGAACGCGAACGCGGTGATCGCGGAAGCATCGGCCTTCTGGAAAGGATGCAACAAGGTCATCGTCACCCTGGGCACGGCCTGGGCGTTCCGGTTCAACGCCACCGGCGAGACGGTCGCGAACTGCCTCAAGCGGCCGGGAACGGAGTTCACGCGCTACCGGCTGACGGTCGAGCAGACGGCAGCCCTCGTCCGGGGGCTCATCCGCCGGAACCCGGAAAAGGAGTTCATCTTCACCGTGAGTCCGATCCGGCACCTGGCCGATGGCGCCCACGGCAACCAACTGTCCAAGAGCACGTTGCTGCTCGCGACGGAAGGGCTCCCCTACTTCCCCGCCTACGAGATCATGATGGACGAACTCCGCGACTACCGATGGTGGGCGGAGGATATGGTCCATCCCACAAAACAAGCGGCCGCCTATCTCTGCGACCGCTTCGTGGAATGGGCCCTTCCGACGCGGGAATGGGACCTGTATGAGTCTCGGATGAAAGCGTGGCGCGCCGCGCAGCACCGTCCGCTGGACGGGCAGCCGCGCTAGTCTTCCTTCGTATAGAAATCCATCTCTCCGGAGTAGGAGATGCGGTCGCGGTTCTGCGACTGCACGTCGAGGGATGCGCGTCCGTTGTCGAAGACCGTCAGGCGGTAGAGATGCTCGTCCTCGTCGGTCTTGACATAGATGCGGATCTCATAGCCATCGGCTCTGGGCTGGGTCACCGTGTAATTGACGATCGGCGCATCGAAGTTCAGGGCATGGCCGCCGCCGTAAGGCACGCGCCAGGCCTGGCCGATGAACGGGAGATGGGAGATGAGGACATTGTCCTTCACCTTGATGGAATAGTTGCTCACCATCTTGGACGTGCCGCGGAGCGGATACATCCGGTCGATGTTGATGGTGAAGTCACCGGTCTCGACGCCCTGGCGGACCATCCGGGCCTCCTTCGCCTCGCGGGCGACGCGTTCCTCACGCGTTTCGGAACCCAGGATGCCGCAGGCGGAAACCGCCAGCACAGCGGCCAGAAGGGGTAAAACCAACTGTTTCATATCGCGTTCTGTGATTAGTGTCTGCGCATGCCCATGGCGCCCATCCGCTGCATCAGGTTCCCCGTCGCCGCGCCCTTCATCACCTTCCGAGTGCCTTCGAACTGCTTCAGGAGGCGGTTCACCTCCGGGAGGGTGGTGCCGGAACCGTCGGCGATGCGCTTGCGGCGGGAGCCGTTGATGATCTCGGGATGCTCGCGCTCCTTCTGCGTCATGGACAGGATGATGGCCTCGGTGGCCTTGAAGGCCTTGTCATTGTCGATGTCCACGTCCTTGAGGGCCTTGCCCATGCCGGGAATCATCCCCGCCAGGTCCTTGATGTTGCCCATCTTCTTGATCTGCTGGATCTGCTGGTAGAAGTCCCAGAGGGTGTACTGGTCCCGGGCCATCTTCTTGCGCAGCTCGCGGGCCTGCTTCTCGTCGAACTGCTCCTGCGCCTTCTCGACGAGGGAAACGACGTCGCCCATCCCCAGGATGCGGTCCGCGATGCGGGCCGGGTGGAACACGTCCAGCGCCTCCATCTTCTCGCCGGAAGAGACGAACTTGATGGGCTTGCCGACGACGGCCTTGATGGACAGGGCCGCGCCGCCGCGGGTGTCGCCGTCCATCTTGGTGAGGACGACGCCATCGAAGTCCAGGCGGTCGTTGAAGGCCTTCGCCGTCTCCACGGCGTCCTGGCCGGTCATCGCGTCCACGACGAAGAGCGTCTCCGTGGGTTTGATGGCCTGGTGCAGGGCGGAGATCTCGTCCATCAGCTGCTGGTCTACGGCCAGGCGGCCGGCGGTATCGACGATCACCACGCTGTAGCCCTCGGATTTCGCCTTGCGGATGGCATTCTGGGCGATCTTGATCGGATCCTTCTCGCCGTCCTCGGTGTACACCGGCACGCCGATGCCCTCGCCGAGCACTTTCAACTGCTCGATGGCGGCGGGACGGAACGTGTCGCAGGCCGCGAGGAGTACCTTCATGCCCTTCTTGGACTTGACGTGCAGGGCCAACTTGCCGGAGAACGTAGTCTTACCGGAACCGTTCAGACCCGCCACCAGCACGATGCCGGGATTCCCCTTCACATTGATATCCTGCGCCTCCGAGCCCATGAACTCCGCGAGCTCGTCGTGCATGATCTTGATCATCATCTGCTGCGGCTTCACCGCCGTGAGCACGTTCGCGCCGATGGCCTTGTCCTTCACGCGGTTGCAGAAGTCCTTCGCCACCTTGTAGCTCACGTCCGCGTCCAGCAGGGCCTTGCGGATGTCCTTGACGGTCTCCGCCACATTGATTTCGGTGATCTTCCCTTCACCCTTCAGGATCTTGAAAGACCGCTCCAGTCTCTCGCTCAGATTCTCAAACATAGTCTATTTGGCTTTATCTTGCAAAGATAATAAGATTTCTCGACTTTCCCCTCATTCCGGTCGGTTCCCGAGCCCGCCGGAGGACGACCCGGCATCTCTCTGCCACTGCGCCGGCGTCTGGCCCGTGTAGGCGAGGAATTGGCGGGAAAAGTTGGAGCGGTTGGAGAAGCCGCAGAGGCGGGCGGCATCGGCCGGGGGCAGGAGCGGGTTGTCCGCGAGCATCCGCTTGGCGGCCTCCAGCCGCAGGCGGGTGCGCCAGGTGCGGAAGTCCAGGCCGATGCGGTCGCGGAAATACGCGTGCAGCGTACCGGTGTCGGTGCCCAGCAGTTCGGCGGCCTCGCCGACGGTGCGCACCGGCTCCCGCCAGCCTTCCTTCTCCTGCCAGGCCAGCAAGGCCTTCTCCAGGCGCTCCATCCGCCACGCGGACGGTTTGTACCTACGCCAAGAGGACGGTTGGTGAGCCTGTTTTGACGGTTGGTGAGCTTGTCGAACCACCGTCAATCCTTCATTTTTCGTACGGGAAAAGATACGCCTGAGGCGCCCCACGAGAGTCTCCATACACATTTCGCCGCGGCCGGACCCGCGTGGGACAAAAATAGCAAAAACTTTTGAATGTCTTACGAAAATTCCTATCTTTGAATCACTAAACCAAAACATTTTTTCGTTTATGAAGAAGTACATTGCTGAATGCGTAGGCACGTTCGTGCTCACATTCCTGGGCTGCGGAACGGCGATGTTCCTCGGCTGCGGCACTCCCGCTGGCGTGGTGGGAACCGCCATCGCCTTCGGTCTGGCCGTGGTTGCCATGGCTTACACCATCGGTGAGATCAGCGGCTGCCACATCAACCCTGCCATCACCCTCGGCGTGGCCCTCTCCGGCCGGATGAGCTGGAAGGACGCCTGCGGCTACTGGGTGGGCCAGGTCATCGGCGGTATCCTCGCCGGCGCCTGCCTCCTGCTGCTCACGAAAGTGGTTGCGGCCCCCGACCTGACGGGCGCCCTGGGCTCCAACGGCGTGGCCAACGCCGGCGGCGTCGGCGGCGCGTTCCTCGTGGAGGTGATCGCCACCTTCCTCTTCGTCCTCGTGGTCCTCGGCACGACCGACGCCAAGTACGGCGCCGGCAAGCCGGCCGGTCTCGCGATCGGTCTTTCCCTGATCCTCATCCACCTGATGTGCATCAACCTCACCGGCACCTCCGTGAACCCGGCCCGTTCCATCGGCCCGGCCCTCTTCGCCGGCGGCGACGCGCTGAAGGATGTATGGGTGTTCATCTGCGCTCCGCTCGTGGGCGGCGCCCTGAGCGCCTGCGTCTGGAAGGCGATGGTCCCGAAGGAGAAGTAAGCCCCGTTCTTCAATGGTTTTAGGCCGGACCCGCTGGGTTCGGCCTTTTTTGTAAACGGGCCGGGATGTCTCGCGACAGCCCGGCCCGGGAAAACGATTATGTTTAACCAAAAGTTAGTCTACATCTTGATCTTGGCGAGACCGGCGGCGTGCTTGGAAACCTTGCCCGCGACCTTGAGGCCGCTGGCGTCGATGTCGCCCGCGCCGTTCACGGAGAGGTTCGCCTCGCCGGCGGCGCCATCGACGACCACGTCACCGGCGCCGTTCACCTCGACCTTGAGATTCTGGACGTCGATGTCGGTGAGGTCCACGTCGGCGGCGCCGTTGGCCTGGATGGTCAGGTTGCTGCAGCGGACGGCGTTGAAGGAGAGGTCGCCGGCGCCATTGACCTCGATCCGGAGGTCGTCGTCGCTCTTGAGGCCGGCCGGGATGTCGAAGTCCGCGGCGCCGTTCACCTCCAGGCGCTTCAAGGCGGGGGCCTTGAGGGTGAGATCGAAGTCCGTGGAGCGGACCGTGCGCTTGTCCTTCAGTTCGAGGATGAGGGTCGTGCCTTCCACCCGGTAATCGACATAGTCGAAGACGTTCTCCTGGGCGCGGAGGGTCACCTCGTAGGTATCGGCCTGCGTGAAGGTGGCATCGGCCTGGCCGTTGATGACGATCCGGTCGAAGTCCTTGAGGTCGAAGGACTTGGTGATGACGGGGCCCTCGCCCTTGATAGCGTTCTTCCCACCTAAGAAGGAGCCCTTGTAGTTGGAGTTCACATGGAAGCAGGAGGAGCAAAGGAGCACCGTCGCTGCGATATAGAGGATGTTTTTCATTTGTATTACTCGTTGAAGATGGAGGAATCGAGGCCGAGAAGAGTCATGCGCTGCTTGATGGCGGGGACTTCCTTCTCGATGAAGTCCTTGCGCTGGGTGGCCAGCACGGTGTCCCGGGCGTCGTCGGAGACGAAATACCCGATCCCGCGCTTGTTGTAGATGATACCATCGGCGGTGAGCTTCTCGTAGGAACGCATCATCGTGTTCGGGTTCACCCCGATGTCGGCACCGTACTCTCTCACGGAAGGGATGCGGTCTCCCCCCTTGAGCTCTCCCGAGAGGATGCGGTCGGCGATCACATCCACGATCTGGAGATAGATGGGTTTTTCGGTATTGAAGTTCATAGTCTATTAATGCTGAATGGTTTTGATGCGGCGCCAGACACCCCAGCCGAGGCCGACGGTCAGGAGACAGGAGATGATGATTCCGGCGTTCATGCAGCCGGTGACCCAATGGGCGATCTGCATTTCATCCATGTTGTCGAAGTCGATGTTCGTGAAAATCCGCGGAACGAAGATGCCGGTCAGGAGAGACAGCACGAGCGAGAGGCCGAACAGGATGGCGATCGCGCCGACGAGCTTGTTCTTCTTGAAGCAGATGCCGCACAGGTGGAAGTACAGGAAGTTGCAGAACAGGCCGATGAGGGTCGGGAAGATGAAGCTGGAAGGAGTGAAGGTGATCGGGGACTCGGCGCCGAGTTCGGTGATCCCTTCGATCAGCTCGCTGTACACTTTGATTCCGCCGGAAACCAGGGCCTGTCCATAGGTGGGATCCACCAGGGAGAGGAAACCGTCAAGGACCATATACACCACGAAGAACAGCAGCGGGATGACGATGCACACCATCAGGAGCATGGACACGAACTTCTCGGTCTTGGAAGCCGGGACCATGATCCAGGCCGATCCCTCCTTCTTCTCGGTCAGATACCCGTAGGCCCGGACCATATAGAGTTCGAGGATGGCGAAGGCGAGGATGAACACCGCTAACCGCGCATAGATGACCGGAGAGGACCAGTGCTGCGTGAACACCAGGCTCGCGAGCACCCAGATGACATAGAAGATGGCGCTGGCGCCGCCGATCATGATGGCGGCCTTGGAGTGGTTCCGCCACATCTGCTTGAGGTCGTATTTGAAATAGGTCCAGAAGCGGTTGAAGTCGAAGATTTCGTTCATGGCCTTGTTATTTTTCGGAGTTGAACATGGGTTTCACGAGGTCCTTGTGGGCATGGACCGTATTGAAGAAGGCCTCCACGTTGACCTTGCTTTCCTCGCCCGTGGTGTTGGGATACACCTGGATGCAGCCGCCGGGGGTCTGCTCGAGGTACAGGGCGCCGGGCTGGATCTCCGTGCCGTAGTCGAAGTACAGCTTCTCGGAGATCTCCTGCATCGACGCGTTCACGAGCACCGCCTGGTTGTCCAGGATGATGATCGGGTCGATGATGTTCTCCAGGTCGCGCACCTGGTGCGTGGAGATGATGAGGGTGGAATCCTCGGCCGTGTAGCGGGTCACGGCCTTGCGGAACTGCGCCTTGGACGGGATATCCAGGCCGTTCGTGGGCTCGTCCAGATAATAGTATTTCGCGTTACACGCGAGCGCGAAGGCGATCCAGGTCTTCTTGAGCTGGCCGGCGGACATCGCGTCCATGCGCTGCGTCGCTTCGACCTCCAGTTCCCCGAGGATGGTGTAGAACTTGTCCAGGTCGAAGTTCGGCCAGAACACGCCGTGCTCCTTCGCGAAGTCGATGGCCTTGGCGTGCATGGGAGTGACCTCGTCCGGCAGATAGAACTGGTCGGCGAGGAGAGAAGGCTGACGGTCGAACGGATTGCGGCCGTCCACGAGGATGGTACCCTCCTGGGGCTTCTTGAGCCCGCACAGGAGCGTCAGCAGGGTGGTCTTCCCCACCCCGTTCTCGCCCAGGAGTCCGTAGATGTTGCCTTCGGACACCTTCATCGAGATGTTCTTCAGCACCGCCTTGGGGCCGTAACTGAAACCAAGATTGCTAATTTCGATCATATCGTTTGTGTGTATTAGTTTATTAGTACACCGCAAATGTACAAACAAAAATCATATCTGCAAATTTTTTTTGAAAAAAATGCAAAGAAATATTTTCGTATATTTGTTAATTGAACTGAAACCGCAGAATTTTAACGATGAAAAGACTGATTGCCGCCTTGTTCGCCGTGTGTGCGCTCGTAGGGAGCGCCCAGGCTCAGACCGACGCAGAACAGAATAAAGCCAAACAGGATAAAAAGAAGACAGACTACAAGCCCATCCTGGAGAGCGCCCATCCGGAGGCGGACTCCCTCGCTTTTTTGAAGGTTCGTGCGCGGATGGACTCCATCCGGCAGTACCGGCCCACGGTGGGCCTGGTCCTGGCCGGCGGAGGCGCCAGGGGCCTCGCGCACCTGGGCGTAATCAAATATATGGAAGAGCTGGGCATCCCCGTGGACGTTGTCACGGGCACCAGCATGGGCGGCCTCGTGGGCGGCCTGTACGCCCTGGGCTACAAGCACGACCAGCTGGATTCGCTGGTGAGGGCCATCGAATGGCCCATTATGATGTCAGATGACGTTCCCAAGGAATACATCAGCTACAAAGTCCGAAAGTACCGCGACAAGTACGTCCTGCGCGTCCCGCATCACTACGATGACGAGGACCTCGCGGATCGTCTCAAGAACGAACGGATCGCCGACAAGATGGCGGCGGAATCCGGGCACAGTTCGGCCGACATGCTCAACGAGTCCATCTCCCGGATGGGCCTCGGCATGCCCGACGGCTTCCTGTACGGCCTGAACGTGCGGAACATGCTCAGCTCCGTGACCGTGGGCTACCAGGACAGCATCAGCTTTGCCGATCTGCCCATCCCCTACGCGTGCGTCGCCACGGACCTGTACGCGATGACGCCCAAGTACTGGACCTCCGGCAGCATCACCGACGCCCTCCGGTCCACGATGGCCATCCCGTTCTACTTCCGGGCCGTGCGCCAGAACGGCGAGGTGCTCCTGGACGGCGGCATGCGGAACAACTATCCCGTCGACATCGCCAGGGCGATGGGCGCGGACATCATCATCGGCTCGGACATGTCCATCCACCGCGAACTGAACGAGCTCAACTCCCCCGTCGACTTCCTCCTGCAGACCATCACCCTCCTGGCCTCCTCCGCGAACGGCCCCGCCCGCAAGATGCTGGACGTAGGCGTCCATCACGAGCTGAAGGGCTACACGATGCTGTCCTTCGACGACGCTTCCGTCGATGACATCATCGACCAGGGCTACCAGAACGCGATCCAGCAGAAGGAACTGTTCGAGGCCATCGCGCAGGTCGTCGCCGGGAAGGCGGAGCCCCAGGTCGCCAGCCATCCGGCCGCCGTCAACCTGGCGCAGCAGAGCGTCCGGGTGAAAGAGGTCAAGTTCAACGGCATCAAGGAGCGGGAGCAGCGCTGGATCGTCCACCCCAAGGACTTGCCCGCCGACGGCATCTATGACCGGGCCGTCATCGAGCGCCTCCTGAACAGCATCTACGGCACCAACGCCTTCGAGTCCGTCACCTACCATCTGGAAGGGAACTCAGAGCCCTACACCCTGGTGTTCGACTGCCAGAAGGGACAGACGAACGATCTCGCCATCGGCCTCCGGGCCGATACGGACGAGACCGTGTCCGTCGCCCTGCACTACGGACTGGGTACCCGCCGGCTCACCGGTATGCGGCTGTCTGCGGACCTCAAACTCGGCACCAGCCCCAACCTGACGGTGGACTGGGGAACCAAGTCCCGGATCGGCCTGCCTTCCTACGGCATCGTCGGCCGCCTCGGCCTCACCAGCACCGTGCTCGGATGGGTCGGAGACACCCACGAGCAACTCTTCAACGCCGCCATCGACGGTTACCTGGAGGACTCCCGGCTCAAGAACGGTTCCCTCCGGATCGGATTGACGGCGGAGATGAACCCCTACGAACACCGCCTGGAGTATGCGAATATAAATATGGGATGGGACTGGAAGAGCTACTGGCTCTCCGGCTTCGGAACCGGCAAGTACGAGACCTTCGACGACGGGTATTTCCCCACGCGGGGCGTCCGGCTGTACCTCAATGGGCGCTATGTCTTCAATGGACGGCGGCAACCGGATTATTTCGACGCTTGGGACAGCGGGAATGATACGGCCGGCGGCGGGGACGACACGGCCGTGTCCGTCCTTCTCCGGACCCGGGCGGACGAGAATGAGAGCGAGGGCCCCGGCCCGGAGGTTCCCGATGACTACGAACCGGATCCCAGGGTCCCCGTCAAGCCTTATTACAGCGTGATGGGCAGCTTCGAGGCCGCCTTCTCCATCGGGGAGAACTTCACGGTCCTGCCCACCCTGTACCTCGGTTACAACTCCACCGAGTCGAAAGAGATGAATTTCCGGCACTATGTCGTCGCGGGCGGATTCATGGCCAACCGCTACGTCGAGCGCCAGATACCCTTCTTCGGTTTCGCCAATGGCTTCCGGAGCACCGACAACATCGTCATCGTCCCGCAGCTGGACTTGAGATACCGTTTCCTGCGCAAGAACTACGCGACCCTCCGGGGCGGCCTCTTCCAACGAGCCTTCGACTTCCGCGACATTTTCATAGCCCAGCCGATCTATGCCTTCGGCGCGGAGTATTCCCGCCAGTCGATCGTCGGCCCGCTCCGGGTGGCCGTCCAGTGGTGCCATATCACCGGACTCACCGCCTACGCCTCCATCGGCTTTGACTTCTAAAGCAAGATCCCATGCGCATCCGTTCCCTCTTCCGATACGCCGTCCTCCTGGCCTTTCCCCTGCTGCTGGCGCTTCCGGCCCGCTCTGTGGTGCCCGAGAAGGACTTCCAGTCTACGCTGAACAGCCTTCTGCAGGAGCTGCGGAACTCCTACGCGTCGGCCCTGGAATCCGACACGCTGATGGTGAACAACCGCCAGCAGCGCGAGGCCTTCGACCGGGTCCTCAAGTCCGCCGACGAGGTGACCATCATGCTGTACACCCAGCGGCCGGAGTTCACCTTCGACATGGCCTTCGCCTTGGAGGAGGTCTCGCGTGTGACCTCCGCCTTCCACGAGCAGGTGCTCCTGAACGACCAGTACCGGATCGCCGCCCGTTCGGGCCTCCGTCGATATGAACTCCTGAACGAAACGCTCCAGGACATGCTCAAGAGGCAGCCCGCCGACTCCCTCGCGGAGGACGATTCGATTGCGCTCGCGCCGGTCCCGCAGGAAGATGCGGACCCCGAGCAGGCCACCCTCCTGGACAGCTGCCTGCATTACACCAACGCCCTGACGTCCCTGTACGGAGAATCCGTCGCGCTCGCGCTGAAGGACAGCGTCCTCTGCGCGGAAACCGAGGCCCGGCTCAAGCAGGCCTACGACTACGCCCAGGCCAACTACGCCGACACGCAGAAGAACCGCTACATCGGCGGCAACGTGAACGTCATCCAGATCCTCAAGGAATGGAACGGCTTCATCCAGTTCGTGAAAAGCGACCTGCGGATGCGGTACCTCACCGACACCGCCACCGGGCAAGACGAGTCGGACGAACTCCCCCGCACCTTCAGCGGAAAGTTCGTCATAGGCTACGCGATGCTGTCGATGATCATGCTGCTGCTCTCCGCCCTGGCGGCGGTCCTCATCGGCTTCATCGCCTACCGGTGGATCAAGAATGCGAAATGGGTCCAGTTCAGGCCCATCCTCACAGCCATCCTGGGCACCCTCCTGTTCGTCCTCGGCATGCTGCTCATCAAGGCCGAGCGGAGCAATCCCTACTGGCGGATGGCCTACCAGCTCCTCACCCAGTATGCCTGGCTCACGCTCGCCATCCTCGTCTCGCTGCTCATCCGCATCCGGGGCGACCAGGCGCGCACGTCCCTCCGCATCTACATCCCGACCCTGCTGCTGGCGTTCGTCTGCATCCTGATGCGGGCGATCTTCCTGCCGGCCAGCGCAGTGCCGCTCATGTTCCCGCCCACCCTGCTGCTGTTCATCATCTGGCAGAGCCTCGTGAACGTCCACTGCCGGTCCCAGGTGAGCCGGGCGGACCTCCGTTACATGTGGGTCTCCGTCATCGTGATGGCCGTCACCGCCATCCTGTCCCTCGCGGGCTATTCGATGATCGGCGTGCTCCTGATCACGTTCTGGACCTTCCTGCTGGCCCTCCTCCACACGATCACCACGCTCTACTACCTGATGATGCGGTACTATGAGAACCGGGTGGTCCGCCGGAAAGCCCGCTATCACCAGGAGAACCCGCGCCTGCCGCTGGATGACAAGGACGCCTTCATCGAGGTCACGTGGCTGTACGACCTGCTCCGTATGGCCGTCGTCCCGCTGATGGCCATCTACTCCTTCCCGCTGAGCGCCCTCCTCACCTCCCGGGCCTACCAGCTGTCGATGACCGGCGCGGACCTGATGAAGCGGCCGCTCGTCCACGGCGCCGGCCTGGAGAGCTTCACCCTGTCCAACATCCTGCTGGTGATGGCGCTGTTCTTCGTGTTCCGCTACCTGATCTACCTGGCGAAGGCCCTGTTCCGCGTGTTCAAGCTGCGCAACATGATCGATGAAACGGAAGCCAACCCCCTGCCCCTCAAGGAAACGGACGTGAACCTGAGCCTGCCCAACGCCATCTTCTCCCTGCTGGGCTGGATCCTGTACCTGATCGTCGCCTTCTCCATCCTGCACCTGCCGATGAAGGCCATCACCTACATCACGACCGGTCTCGCCGCCGGCGTCGGTTTCGCCCTCAAGGACCTCATCAACAACTTCTTCTACGGCATCCAGCTGATGGCCGGCCGCATCCGCATCGGCGACAAGATCTCCTGCGACGGCGTCCGCGGCGTGGTCAAGCGCGTGAGCTACCAGACCACGCAGGTGGAAGACGAAGACGGCTCCATCATCGCTTTCACGAACACGGACCTGTTCTCGAAGAAGTTCCGCAACCTAAACGCCGGCCGCAACTACGAGCTCGTCAAGGTCTTCGTCTCCGTGCGCTACGGCACCGACTTCGAAAAGGCCCGCCAGGTCATCCTGGAGGCCCTCAAGCCGCTGATGACCAAGGACAAGATGGGCCGCGACATCGTGGACCCGTCCTTCCCGATCGACGTCCGTTTCGACAACTTCGGCGACAGCAGCATCAACCTCGCCGTCGTCCTCTACACCACCGTCGATACGCACTACACCTTCCCCGCCCGCGCCAAGGAAGCCATCTACAACGCCTTCCACGAGAACGGCATCGAGATCCCCTTCCCGCAGCGGGACGTGTATATCAAGCCGATTCCGGAGAAGAAATAGCTTATGGTTTCAGGAAGATTGCTTCTCGCGGCCGTGGCGGCAGGCGCTGTCGCCTGCACGGCCGCCGCAGATATCGCGTTGTGCCCGGCGAACGGGGCGAAAGGGGTCGATGTGGACACGCATCTGACGCTCACCTTCAGCGAGGCGCCGACCGTCGGCCATCAAGGCTGGATCCGGATCTATGACCTCGGCAGCGGCGAATGCGTGGACAGCCTGGACCTGTCCGTGCCGGCGGGGCCGACGGAGAGCCGGACCTACGCGCCGGACATCGACTATACCAAGGTCCCTTACGACTACAGCCGGGATTTCGTGCCGACGAACCGGAACACCGTGCCCGGTACGCCTTCCGGAACGGCCGAGCCCACGCCGCCGGAGTACCAGCTCACGATCATCGGCGGGTTCACGGACGCGTTCCATTTCCATCCTGTGCTCGTGCGCGGCAACTCCGCGGTCATTTATCCGCACAACAATGTGCTGGAGTATGGGCACAAATATCGGGTGACCATCGACGAGGGAATCTTCCCGGCGAAGCCGAGGAAATGGACCTTCACGACAAAGGAGGCGGCGCCGTCGCTCGCGGACACCCTCGTGGTGGATGCCTCCGGCGCCGGGGACTTTTCCACGCTGCAGGGCGCCCTGGACCTGATTCCGGACTTCTCCCCCGCCCCCGTCGTCATCAAGGTGATGCCCGGCGACTACGAGGAGATCGTGTATGTGCGGAACAAGACGAATGTCACCATCATCGGCTCGGGCGCGGACGTCACCCGCGTGCATTACGCCAACAACGAAGTGTTCAACCCGCACCCGCTGACGGTCAAGACCAACGAACGGGCCGGCACCTTCCCGCAGCGGCGGGCGGCCGTCGCCTTCGACCATTGCAACGACCTCGTCCTCAAGGACATCACCTTCGCCACCGACCTGATGGGCCAGGCCGAGGGTCTCTTCCTCTGCGGAGACCGCATCGCCCTGTACGGGGTCCATATCATCGGCGACGGCGATGCGCTCCAGGCCAATGGGACCGTTTATATGGAGGGCTGCGCCATTGACGGTGGCGGCGACACCATCCTCGGCCGCGGCAGCCTCTTCGCGTACCGCAGCGCCTTCCGCAACCGCGGCGGCCACTTCACCTGGGTCCGCAACTTCAAGCCCGCCCACGGCGACGTCTTCGTGGAATGCACCTTCGAAAGCACCACCGACATCCCCGCCGACTACGGCCGTTCCATCTTCAACCACGGATCCATCTATCCCGACGCCGAAATGGTCCTCCTCGACTGCCGCGTGCGCAACCTCCATCCCCTCGGCTGGAGCGCCTTGGGCGAGCCGACGGTAAACATGCTGGAATACAATACGTTGGATATGGACACCGGCCAGCCTGTCGATGTCTCCGGCCGGCACAAGTTCGCGCGGCAGCTCTTGCTGCCCCGCGACGCCGGCCTTATCGCCGACTACCGCGACCCGCGGTTTGTCTTGAACGGCTGGAAGCCGGAGTAAGCTTTACTTCAGCGGCAGGACGGACACGTTCTGGTGCGCCACGAAATTGTACTTGGCCATCTCGCCGCCCAGGAGGAAGCGGCCGCTCTTCTTCAGGAGCGTCGCAATCTCGTAGTTGAAATACAGATGGACCTTTTCCTTCCGGTTACGGTTGGGATGGCACAGGATGTGCGCGAACACCTCCCGGTCGGGATGGCCGAACTTGTCCCCGTTGGTGGAGATGATATAGTGGTTGCACTTGATGAGGTCCAGGAGCTCGTTGCTCGTATTGTGCATGCTCCCGTGGTGTGACACCTTCACATAGTCTACCACAAGCGGATGGAGCGGCGTATAGCCCTTTTTCCGCAAGTAGTCCACCACATTGTGCGGATAGCAGTCGCCCAGCATCAGGATGCTCAGGTCGTCGCAGCGCAGGACGAAAGCGACGCTGGCCGCATTGGCCACCTGCGCATCGGCCTTCTCGCTCGGCGGTTTCGGGACGTCCAGGGCCAGTTCTTCCAGGGGACGGATGTCTTCCTCCACCGGCGCGTCCATCTTGACCTCGTCGCCCAGCAGGCCCACCGATTTCGTCTTCATTTTCGCCGCCGCTATTTCCTGCTTGCCGATGGCCAGCTCGCGCCCGTGTTCCGTGGGGGAAACGACCTCGATGGAGGCGAAAGGATACTTCTTGCTGATGCCCTCGACCAGGTCATCCCGCCAGCTCAGCTCGGTATTCTTGGTGAGATAGTCCACGAACCGCGCCAGCTTGACCGCCTGCGCGGCGCTGCGGTCCGCCTGGACATAGGTGGTCTTGCCATTCTCGTCGACCACCTCCACCATTTCCTTCGACATCGGCACCTGCATTTCCGCCGCTTGCACGTAGGTGGCGCAGTTGGCCCAGATTTCCCGGGCGGGCAGCTTGAAGGTCTTGGAGCAAGTCTTGATGTACTGGATCAGGCCGCCGATATGGTCGTCGTCATAGTGCGTGAGGACCATCAGGTCGGGCGTCCGGCCGAGTTCGTCGAGCTTGGCCTGCAGGATCTTGCCGCATCCGTTCGGGCCTCCGTCGACCACGACCACGCCGTGGTTGCCCGCCTTGTCACATTCGATGACAAAGGAATCGCCGTATTTCACCGGCAGGAAATGGATTCTGCTCATAAGGTATGGGGCTTGTCGGTTTTATTTCGCGTTGTAAGCTTCCAGGGCCTTCGAGAGGATGAAGAGCGAGCGCTGGATATCGTGCTTGTTCAGGACGTAGGCCAGGCGGACCTGGTTCCGGCCCATGCCGGGCGTGGAATAGAAGCCGGCGGCAGGAGCCATCATGATGGTCTCGCCCACACAGTCGGCCGGGGTCTTCTCGTCCTTCCAGGCGAAGTCGGTGAGGCACCAGGCGCAGAAGTCCTCGGCGTCCTCGACGGGAAGCTGTGCCACGGTGTAGAACGCGCCCATCGGCACGGGCGTGTAGCACCCGGTGATGCGGTTCACGCCGTCGATCAGGCTCTTACGGCGCTCCACGTACTCGTCATACACCTCGCGGGAATACTGCTCGGTTCCCTCGATGGAGGCCTCGGCGATGAGCTGGCCGATGAGCGGCGGCGACAGGCGCGCCTGGCAGAATTTCATCACGGTCTTCCGCACCTCGGCGTTCTTGGTGATGAGCGCGCCGATGCGGATGCCGCACTCGGAATAGCGCTTGGACACGGAGTCGATGAGGACGACGTTCTGTTCGATCCCCTCCAGGTGCATGGCCGAAATGTACGGCGACCCGGTGTAGATGAACTCGCGGTACACCTCGTCGGAGAAGAGGTACAGGTTGTATTTCTTGACGAGATCCCGGATCCGGTTCATCTCCTTCTGGGTATAGAGATAGCCGGTCGGGTTGTTGGGATTGCAGATGAGGATGGCCTTCGTGCGCTCGTTGATCAGTTCCTCGAACTTCTCCACCTTCGGGAGGCAGAAGCCTTCCTCGATGGTCGTCGCCACCGTCCGGATCACGGCGCCGGCCGAGATCGCGAAGGACATGTAGTTCGCATACGCCGGTTCAGGGACGATGATCTCGTCGCCCGGGTTCAGGCAGCTCAGGAACGCGAACAGCACGGCTTCACTGCCGCCGCTGGTGATGATGATCTCGTCGGCCCGGAGCTTGATCTGGTACCGGTCGTAGTAGTTCACCAGCGCCTGCCGCAGGGAACGATACCCCTGGGAAGGGCTGTATTCCAAGGTTTTACGGTCGATGTGCTTGAGGACATCCAACGCTTTCTGCGGCGTCGGCAGGTCCGGCTGGCCGATGTTCAGCCGATAAATCTTCACCCCGCGGTCCTGCGCCGCATACGCCAAAGGGGCCAGTTTCCGGATCGGGGACTCCGGCATCTCCACGCCGCGCATCGAAATTTGCAAATTCTCAGACATCCTTCTTTCTGTTAAGTTCGTACTAACTTCGCGAAAACGTACAAAGTTACGAATAATCTTTGAAATATCTCGCTTTCCTTCCCCAACCCATCCCGTAGGTCCTTTCGCAGTACCTACGGGCAAGAAAAACCCACCCAAACCTTCCCGTCGGTCCCTCAAATGGACCTACGGGCACACGTCGAGGGTTCGGAGGCCTTTGGCCGACTCATCCCCCTTCCAGGGGGACCGAGGGGGTGTCGCCCCTGGGGGCAGCCGCGTAGCGGCGGGGGTGAAAAGGGCTATGCCCCACAGAAAAAGGACAGCCAGCCGGCTGTCCTTTTTCTGTGGAGCATAGGGGATTCGTATATACTAGGAGATGTGCCTTTTAACAGCATGGAAGGCTTCTTTTGGGTCACGATTTTCTTCAAAAAGGTATTGCAAAATTAAAATTAATGGGTCATATTTGCAAAAACCAATTGAATCCCGACCCGAAAAAAACGTAAAAATCGAAATGAAAATCCGACATAGCATAAGATTCCGCCTGCGCCCTTATGGGAAAAAGGGCAATAAATATCAGATCCAAATGAGAGCATCCTACAACAGCCAAAGGCTTGACTTTGCCACGGGATGCTACATCGACGACCCGGACGCATGGGACGGCGATGCTCAGTTCGTCAAATTCGGATACCGGGGGCAGAATGGCGAGACCGCATTGCTCATCAACGACACCATCAGAAAACGTCGTGACCTTCTGGAATGGACGTTCATGTATTTCGAAATCAATGACATCAATCCCATGCCATGGGAGCTGTCGGCTAAGTATACAGAACGGCTCAAACTAACCACCCCAAAGCTTCCCACCCCCGAGAAGAAGGAGGACGAAAAGGAGAAAGCCCCGGAGAAGAAGAAGGAAAAAAGCAGCGACCTATTCGAGATGTTCGACAGGTTTGTTGCCGAAAGCGGGGAGAAGAATGCCTGGACGAAGGCCACGTTCCAGAAGATGGCGACCATGCGCTCGGACCTGTCAACATTCAAGAAGGACCTCTCCTTCTCGGACCTCACGGAAAAGACGCTGACGGAGTTCGTCGCCTACCTGCGAGACAGCAAGAAGCTGCACAAACCCCGCAAGAAGAAAGGCGAAAGGGAGGATTATGATGAAGAGGACTTGACCGGCCTCAGGAACACAACGATCGAGAAGAAACTAGGCTATTTGCGATGGTTTCTCAAATGGGCGACCGATCGCGGCTACAACACAAACAATGCTTATAAGACGTTCAGGCCTACATTAAAGAAGACTCAAAAGAAGGTGATCTACTTGACCAAGGAAGAGCTCGACCGCATAAGACAGTTAGAATTCTCAGAAGAAGAGCTTTTCCTGGAGCCGGTGAGGGATGGATTATTATTCTGCTGCTACTCTGGTTTGCGTCATTCGGACTTGTATAACCTCCGTCGCAGCGATATCAAAGACGGATACATAGAAATCACAACGGTCAAGACGGGTGATAGCATACAGATAGAGCTGAACAACGAAACGAGAAGGATCCTGAAAAAATACGAAAAAATCGAGTTCCCTGGCGGCAAGGCCCTGCCCGTCCTCCAGAACCAGCCCATGAACCGCGATCTCAAGAAGTTGTGCCAGCTTGCAGGGATTGACGAGGATATTCGCATCACGACGTACAAGGGCAACGAACGACACGATGAAGTCCATCCCAAATGGGAACTGGTAGGGACACACACGGGACGCAGAACCTTCATCGTAAGCGCCCTTTCGAAAGGAATCGCACCAAGTATCGTGATGAAATGGACGGGACATAGCGATTACAATGCCATGAAACCCTATATTGACATCATCGACTCAGCAAAGGCCGATGCCATGAAGAAATTTGACGAAACCTAGTCGCTTGATTATGAATACTCTATTCTCACTGGATCCTGTTACCCTCATCGGACTAAAGCCTGTTCGTGATTTCAACACGAACTCTGAGGTCACTCGAAAAGCGCACCGTCTCCAGAATTATGCCTTCATGGGACTTACGTTCATCCTAGTGGGCATTGTTGTATTTCTGAGGTGGGAAAGGCTTGACTCCCTGGATGCTATTGCAAACCTGGAGTTGTCCGCATTCTCTCCCTTATGCCTGATGTGGGGTGTCGGCTCTGTCATTCAATTCTTCCAGTGCCGGGGTGCTATACAGTCCCCCGATACTGTACAGAGGGTTCACGAAGAGAGTGGGAAATGGACGATACATATACCCGCCAATGACAATGGATATATCTCTGAATTCTCGCTGAATTCCGGTTCTTTCAATCAAGACCAAGTCGATTTAAGTTCGAGCACTCTTCACTTTGTTCAGAGTTATTCTTCTCAGAATCAGACTCCGAAAAAAAAGAAGAGGGGGCCCAAAGAGAAGCCACGTGTCGGAGAAGGAGAAGAGCACTTGCAAGCCGGAATCAAGTTGATGCTGGACAGGGTATTTGAGGAACTCGGATGCAACCTTAAGGCTTCACATGGAGGAGCGATTGCTCATTACTTTAAGGAAGATTACAAGGAAGGGAAAAAACGATTCATAAACGATGACTACGTGATGGAAAGTCTGGAGAAATGGTTGCTTGAGACATATCGCGATCATTTCGATGAGATCAAGCATACATCTATGTCCAGTTCTTTCATTACTACGGATCGTAATGATTCGATCATTGAGTTAATCGACAGGAAGTATGCGGAATTATTTCATTAATTAATTTTTTCTCGTTCCATACCAGTTTTTATTCTTTACTTTGTGCCAGTTCGTGAAGCGAACTGGCTTTTCTTGATTCCACCTGGAGTCATCGGCCACTACTAACTGACACTAATCATCAATAACTCATCATGTCCTTTTTCACCTATTTCACGGCAAGTTTTTCCGCCATTATCCTCTTCTGGGTTATCGTACTAAAATTAGAGACGCGAATCCCAGTCATCGCCCTATTTGTTGACCAGAGGTACTACTACCTATCCTGTATCCATGCCCAAATCGTATCCATGAGATATGACAGGGAGAAAGAGGAGACCATTCTCGATGAGATCAAACAACTCAAATTCCCGTTTTTCGTCTATCCTAGCAAGAAGAGCCTGGAGCATCTGTCATATGTAAAAGAATTGATTCAGCGAGATGACCTCGTTAAACGGTACCTCTTCAACCAAAAATTCACATACTCTTCTTTCAAGGAACTGGTCAAAGAATTCGATACGCCTTTGAACTCGAGGGAAAGAGCAGCCCAAATGGCGCTGTGGGATCTTCTACCGAATCCCAGCGACGAGCAAGTCGAGAAACTGATGACGCTATTTGTCTCGTTATTGACCCCCGCCTTTTTCGGCTCAGAAGACAATCCCAGACTCTCTCCAGGAGAGAACGAACTCAATGTGTTTTCCGCGGCCAAGGCTGCAGGCGTGATCAAAAAGGATTGCTCGCCTGGCGCATTCGTGAGCTGCATGCAGCAGCTCAAGTTAGCCCATAGCGAGATGCAGGTCGTGAAGAGTAGGCAGGGCCTTCAGAAACACAGCGACAAAGACATAAACAGATCCCTTATCGAGGGGCTTGAAAAGAGGTTCAAGGAAACAATTGTGTAAGGATCAAAGGCTGCAACCGAGTTGTCAACTTGACAACCAGAAAACAACATTGCATATACTAATTTCGTGCAGGCGCTATAGGAGCGACCTGCATTTTTGTTTATAAACCTTTTAAACACAAAACTCATATGAACGCAAATGAAATCGAAAGCAACATCAACATCAACGATCTGCTGATACGTCCGATCTGGCAGTTGTCCGGAGCAGAGTACGTCGCTCTTATGCGATATGTCCTCACCGAATTCGGAAACGCGAACACAGAATCAGCGCCTCCTCGACAGGCAATCGGGATGTCGGCCCTCGCCAAGGCGCTCGGCTGCTCCACATCTCTCCTCTATGGAATTCGTCATAATGTCGACTTTAGCGATGCTGTGATAAGCAGGATCGGTCGCAAGGAAGTGTACGACATCGAGGCCGTGAGGACCATAGCAAACGAATATATGAAACGCGCGCGTGAGGAGCGCCTGCGCGGAGCTTATGGAACAGGCGCATAGACGCTAAACCCCGCCACGGGGGCGGGATTTAGCATTGAGCCGGGGCTCACGTAGTTTTGATGGTGCACGCAAAGATACCGAATCCCTGGCTGATGACAAAAAGTATCAAAAAATCATTTATAGCCATGGAACACAGTTTTCCTATCGGTATCTTCCCCGGCGGCCTGCGGAAGACTCTCGAGCAGACCAGTCACGATCGCAAATTCCCTCTCGACTACCTGTGCGGAGCGGTCCTTTGGGTCGTATCCGTCCTCGTCGGAGCGGGATCTTTCCTCATCACCTCTCTCGGCAAGACGTTCGCAAACATCTTTCTTATGCTTGTGGGTGTCCAGGGCGCCAACAAGAGTGCTCCTCTCACGTGGGCCACC
>ONEX01000033.1 GCA_900316955.1 uncultured Bacteroidales bacterium | reverse complement strand
CTGTTCATCATCGGGGCCTCGATCGTCTTTCCGGCCTTCTTCGGCTACAGGATATAAGGAAAACATCAGCTTGGAATCGCAATGACAGGTGCACATGTCGGGACGGATGCCGGGCGATGAGAACGCTCCCCAGGGAGCGATAACACGAAGTCAAACAAGTAAACAAAGCAACTTATGCGAAAGATTCTCAACAGTGTGAAGAAGTTCCTCGCCTCCCCGAAGACGAGGGCTGTCGCCCTGATGCTTCTCGTAGGCGGGACCGCGGCGTTCGCGCAGTCCACGGCCGGTGACTACACCGCCGGCACGAACGCCCTTACCACCGTCGCCGAGGAGATCGCGAAGTACGTCCCGATCGTCGTCAAGCTCTGCTACGCCATCGCCGGCGTCGTGGCCATCGTAGGTGCGATCAGCGTCTACATCGCCATGAACAACGAGGAGCAGGACGTCAAGAAGAAGATCATGATGGTCGTCGGCGCCTGCATCTTCCTCGTGGCCGCCGCGCAGGCCCTGCCGCTGTTCTTCGGACTCTAACCGCCTAACGGACAGATGGATGGAAAGCGCAGGCAAAGACACCCGTTACCCAGACTACCCACTCTTCAGGGGACTCCAGCGGCCCCTTGAATTTATGGGTCTTCAGGGGCGGTACATCTACTGGGCTGCAGGGGCGGTGGGCGGAGCCATCCTCGGCTTCATCATCGCCTACTGCATCGCCGGATTCGTCGCGGGCCTGGTCGTGCTGGTGGCCTTCGTGGTCACGGGAGCGGCCCTCGTCATGTTCAAGCAGCGGCGGGGACTCCACAGCAAGAAGGTGGCCCGCGGCGTTTTCGTCTACGCAAGCTCTAAACGGCTGTAAAAACAGGGAAAAGGAATGGTATTGTATGTAATTCTAGTGTTCGCGGCGATACTCATCGGGATGGCCATCTCGGTGCTCGCCTTCGGGACCGGCGGCAAGCGCAGCCGTGTCTTCCAGGACATCTACTTCACCGTCGAGGAAGTGGATGGCGTCGGCGTCCTCTACACCAAGAACGGTGACTACTCCGCCGTCCTCGCTATGGAGAACCCGGTGCAGAAGTACTCCGCGAACATCGACGCGTACTATGAGTTCACTTCCCTGATGACCTCCCTCACCCAGACCCTGGGCGAGGGATACGCCTTGCACAAGCAGGATATATTCTGCCGCAGGCGGTTCAAGCATCCGGAGGGAGGCTCCAGGGAGTTCCTCTCCGACAGTTATTTCCGTTACTTCGAGGGCAGGGAGTATACCGATGCCCTGACCTGCCTCGTGATCACGCAGGAGAGCAAGGGCAGCAAGCTCTTCTCCTACGACGCCCGCAAGTGGCGGGACTTCATGGTGAAGGTCCGCAAGGTCCGCGACCAGCTCAAGGACGCCGGCATCGCGTGCCGTTTCCTGGACAAGAAGGAGGCCAGCGACTACGTGGACCGTTACTTCGCCCTCGACTTCACCTCCCCGACCGTCTCGATGACGGGCCTGAAGGTGGACGAGGAGGCCATCTCCCTCGGGGACCGCCGCTGCAAGTTCTACTCCCTCGTGGACGTGGACAGCGTGGCGCTCCCCCAGCTCATCCGTCCGTTCACCAGCATCGAGGTCAACAACTCCTCGATGCCGGTGGACCTCGTGAGCGCCGTGGACTCCGTCCCGGACTCGCTGACGGTCATCTACAACCAGGTGATCTTCATGCCGGGTCAGAAGAAGGAGCTCTCCGCGCTCGAGAAGAAGCGCAACCGTCACGGCAGCATCCCGAGTCCGGCCAACCAGATGGCCGTCGAGGACATCAAGAACGTGCAGGATGTCATCGCCAGGGAGAGCAAGCAGCTCGTCTACTGCCACTTCAGCATAGGCGTGGTGACGCCGCGCGGGGTGGACATCCACAAATGCACGAACTACATCGAGAACGCCTTCGGCCGCCAGGGCATCCACATCAGCAAGCGGGCGTACAACCAGCTGGAGCTCTTCGTGGGCTCCTTCCCGGGCAACTGCTACAGCCTCAGCCCGGACTACGACCGTTTCCTGACCCTCGGCGACGCGGCCGCCTGCCTCATGTACAAGGAGCGGACGGTGCGCAGTGAGGACACCCCGCTGAAGATCTGGTACACCGACCGCCAGGGCGTGCCGGTGGCCATCGACATCAGCGGAAAGGAGGGAAAGGAGAAGATCACGGACAATGCGAACTTCTTCTGCCTCGGTCCGTCCGGCAGCGGCAAGTCGTTCCACATGAACTCCGTCGTCCGCCAGATGTGGGAGCAGGACACGGACATCGTCATGGTCGATACGGGTAACTCCTATGAGGGCCTCTGCGAGTATGTCGGGGGCAAGTACATCAGCTATACTGAGGAGCATCCGATCACCATGAACCCGTTCCGCATCACGCGTGCGGAATACAACATCGAGAAGGTGGGGTTCCTGAAGAACCTCGTGATGCTCATATGGAAGGGTACGATGGGCTCCGTCACGAAGACCGAGGACAAGCTCATCGAGCAGGCCATTACGGAGTACTATGAGAATCACTTCGCGGGGCGGATCGATACGCTCTGCTTCAACACCTTCTACGAGTTCAGCGTAAGGCGCATCCCCGAGATCTGCAAGGAGAACAATCTCGCCGGGATCGACCTCGCTGCGTACAACTACCTGATGAAGGACTTCTACAAGGGCGGAAACCATGAGGTGACGCTCAACGAGGACCTGGACACGACGCTCTTCGACGAGACGTTCATCGTCTTCGAGATCGACTCCATCAAGGACGACCCCCTGCTCTTCCCTCTCGTGACGCTCATCATCATGGATCTGTTCATCCAGAAGATGCGCATCAAGAAGAACCGGAAGGTGCTGGTGATCGAGGAGGCGTGGAAGGCCATCGCTTCGCCGATGATGGCCGAATACATCAAGTACATGTACAAGACCGCGAGGAAGTTCTGGGCCAGCGTCGGAGTGGTGACGCAGGAGATCCAGGACATCGTCGGCTCCCCTATCGTCAAGGAGGCCATCATCAACAACTCCGATGTGGTGATGCTCCTCGACCAGAGCAAGTTCCGCGAGCGTTTCGACGAGATCCAATCCATCCTCGGCCTCACCGAGGTGGACTGCAAGAAGATCTTCACGATCAACCGGCTGGAGAACAAGGAAGGACGGAGTTTCTTCCGGGAGGTCTTCATCCGGCGCGGGCAGCGCGGCGCCGTCTACGGTGTCGAGGAGCCGCACGAGTGCTACATGACGTACACTACCGAGCGGTCGGAGAAGGAGGCGCTCAAGATCTACAAGTCCGAGCTCAAGTGCGACCACAGGACGGCTATCGAGGCCTACTGCCGGGACTGGGAGCGGAGCGGTGTCGGCGCACCGCTGGCTTTCGCCCAGAAGGTCAACTCGGCCGGGCATGTCCTTAACCTTCAAGTTCCGAACAGATGAGAAGGCTTGTCGTCTCCATGGTAATCCTTGTGTTCCTGGGCGTCCCTGCGACGCTCAGGGCACAATATTACAGCATCAACATCGACCTGAAGACGGCGGCGGCCATGCAGGCCGCCTACAGCGCCGGTGCTGCCGGGGAGGCTTTCTACAATGAACAGGTGAAGTCCATCCTCGAGCACTACAAGGGCGCGGAGACCGCGGCAGCAGGCATCTTCTCGTCCGAGTACCTCAGGAGAAGGGCCCTCACGGACCTCGGCCTCTGGGAGAGCGCCACGGAGAACTGGTATTACCGCAGGATCTACAACCTGGTCGCGGCGCGTATCATGCCGAAGGTGTGGACCGTCGCCGGGATGATGCTGAAAAGCCCCCAGAACGCCCTCTACTGGGGCTCGTACCTGGTGAAGGTATGTGACGAGACGAAGGCCCTGTGCATGCAGTTCGAGTCTGTGGTCACGAACAGCACGCTCTCCTTCGGCGACGTCGTCTTCCTCCAGATCAGGGAGGAGATCGCGGAGGTCTTCCGCCTCTCCGGTATCGGCGGGGTGGATTTCAAGGCGGTGCTCGACGGCTTCGCCGACATAGGCGACAGCCTCACCAAGGAGGACCTGAAGGAGGACCTGGACCAGCTTTACCGAAAGGGTACGGCCATCCTCTCCGCCGGTGCGGGGAACCTCGCCGAGAGCATCCTCCAGACGAGCAACTTCAACGACCTCTTCGAAGGCCGGATCGGCGCCGCCTTCGACATCGTGGAGAACTACCAGGCCCTCTTCGAAGGCCTGAAGGACAACGCCGGAGCCACGCTCTACGGCATCCTCGGGGGTGACGCGGCTGTGGCCGACCTCTTTGACGTGAGCGGCTACAACATCACCGAGTGGGCGGACGACTACGCCCGGGAGCTCGTGGGCCAGTACTACCGGCAGCGGTGGTACATCAGGGGCCAGGGCGGCATCGTCTACGAGGAGGTCTTCGACTCCTTCTCGATGGACCTCGCG
>ONEX01000015.1 GCA_900316955.1 uncultured Bacteroidales bacterium | reverse complement strand
AATAGCTATTATTTATTACCCCCGTAGGGGCACCTTTCCTACTATGTACAAAAAAGAAGGTGACCAATCAGTCAACTGACTTTTTAGTCACCTTCTTTTCATCTTTTGGATTTGCCTAGTCTTTCAGCGGGGTGATGAAGACGTTGCGGATCTCGAGCGGACCGCCTTCGGACTGGAGGGCGACGGGCCCTTCGGAGCGGTCGAAATGGGCCTCGTTCATCAGGACGCCGTTCACGTAGGCCTGGATGAAGTTGCCCTTGCAGACGATTTCGGCGGTGTTCCATTCGCCGGCGGGCTTCTCGGCGCTCTCCACGGTGCTGCGCAGGAAGCGGCCTTCCTTGAGCTCCTCGAAGGCGGAACCGCCGGAGGCGATCATGTCGCCGGCGCGGCCGTTCATCAGGTTGACCTCGGCGCAGCGGGGCCAGACGGCGTCGATGGGCTCGGCGTGCAGGAAGATGCCGGAGTTGGACGGCTCCCCGGGCCAGCGCCACTCGAGGTGGAGCTTATAGTCGGAGAAGGACCGGTCGGTGATCATATAGCCGAAGGGCTGGCCGGCGATGGTGATGACGCCGTCCTTCACGCCGAAGACGTCCTCGGCGGTGGCGGTGCTGTCGGCCTGGACGTGGAAGGTCCAGCCGGTCAAGTCCTTGCCATTGAAGAGTTTCGTTTCGCGTTCCCCGCAGGAGAGGAAGCAGAAAAAGCCCAGGATCAACAGGGCTGCCAGGTTTCGTTTCATGGTCATATTGCGTTGGTTTTCAATACAAAATTACGGATTTTTCTTCTAAATAGCCAATTAGCAGGGTATTTGCAGCCCCCTCACGCTCGAAGAGTTCGTGGCCGTCTGGTTCGCGGTGATGTATGTGTGGTAAAGCCTAGAACAGGCCCTTCACGAGGAACCAGAGGATGGGAACGAGCAGGGCGGGGATGTAATTCAGCGTCTTGCAGTCCTTGACGTCCAGGATGGAGAGGCCGGAGGCGATGATGAGGACGCCGCCCACGATAGCGAGCTCGTTGACCAGCGTGCCCTGGAAGATGGGGCTGGAGGAGGCCAGGGTGGCGGCGAGCCAGATGGACCCCTGCCAGCAGAACAGGATGGGCGCGGCCAGGATCATGCCGATGCCGTAGGTGGTGGCGAAAACCGTCGAGGTCACCAGGTCCAGCGTGGAGTTCGTGTACAGGAAGGTGTTATCCCCCTGCAGGGCGCTCAGGACCGGGCCCACGATGGAGAATGTGCCGATGCAGTAGAGCAGGCAGGCCGATATGAGGCCTTTCGCGAAACTGTCGCCGCCCTTCTTGGCCAGCAGCCGCTTCACGCGGCCGTCCAGGTCCATCGCCGTGCCGGCGAGGCCGCCGATGGCCAGCGACAGGATGAACAGCACCGGAAACTCGCTCTTGGGCATGTTCGCCACGAAGGAGTTCGCCCCCAGGGCGATGGACGCGAGGCCCATCGCGTTGAACAGCGTCTTGGTATACTTCTCCCCGAGGCCCTTCTTGAACAGGGTCCCGAGGAGCGTGCCGACGACGATGCAGGCGGTATTGACGATGGTTCCGAGCATATTGCTTGCAAAGATAGCAAGAAATCAATTCGTTGCGGGCGGAAGACCGCTTTTGTTGATAACTTTTTTCGGGAATTTCGGGACAGTGTGCTATCTTTGTTATCCAAGATTGTAGCGCCATGCCTTTCGTCCACCTGCACGTACATACCCAATATTCCATCCTGGACGGCCAGTCGTCCATCGACAACCTGTTCAACCGCGCCGAGGAGCTCGGGATGCCCGGGCTCGCGATCACGGACCATGGAAACATGTACGGGGTCAAGGAGTTCTTCAAGTTCGCGAAGAAGCACCCGGCGGTGAAGCCCGTCATCGGGTGCGAGATCTACGTGTCGGTGGGGGACCACCGGGTGAAGGAGAAGGGGTATTATCACCTGATTCTCCTGGCGAAGAACTACGAGGGCTACAAGAACCTCGTCAAGATTGTGTCCACGGCGCACATCGAGGGCATGTATTACCGCCCCCGCGTCAGCCACGAGGTGCTGGAGAAGTACCACGAGGGCCTGATCTGCAGCTCCGCCTGCATGGCGGGCGAGGTGCCGCGCGCCATCCTCGCCGGCGACATGAAAAAGGTGGACGAGGTCATCGCGTGGCACAAGAAGGTGTTCGGGGAGGACTACTACCTGGAGGTGATGCTCCACAAGACGGAGGTCCCGGGCCTGTCGCGGGAAGTCTATGACAACCAGATGATCTACAACAAGGTCATCTTCGAGCTGGCGGAAAAGCACGATGTGAAGGTCATCGCCACGAACGACGTGCATTTCGTTCGGAAGGAGGACGGCCCCGTCCACGACCGGCTCATCTGCCTGACCACCAACTCCTACATCGACGATCCCGACCGCCTGCGCTACACCCAGCAGGAGTACCTCAAGAGCGAGGAGGAGATGCTGGCCCTGTTCCCGGACCATCCGGAGGCCATTGCCAACACCCTGGAGGTGCTGGACAAGGTGGAGACCTATTCCATCGACTGCGACCCCATTCTCCCGGTGTTCGAGATCGACCCGGCCTTCATGCAGGATATCGACGCGCAGATGGAGAAGTACAAGGACGTCATCGACGCGGGCCGGTGCGACAAGAAGGGCAGCTATCGCGGCGACGGCTTCTGCCATTCGGTCGCCTACCTGTGCCACCTGACCTACAAGGGCGCCCACGAGCGGTACGGCGAGGAACTGAACGAGGAGCAGAAGGAGCGCATCGACTTCGAGCTCAAGACCATCTCCCGCATGGGCTTCCCGGACTACTTCCTGATCGTCCAGGACTATATCGCCGCTTCCCGCGCGATGGGGTCCATGGTGGGCCCGGGGCGCGGTTCCGCGGCCGGCTCGGTCGTCGCCTACTGCTTGAAAATCACCAATTTGGACCCGATCCGGTACCAGCTCCTGTTCGAGCGTTTCCTGAACCCGGACCGCATCTCGATGCCGGATATCGACGTGGACTTCGAGGACCTGACGAAGGCCCACAGTTACGTGGAGAAGAAGTACGGCGCGGACCACGTGTCCCGCGTCATCACCTTCGGCACGATGGCCGCGAAGAGCGCCATCAAGGACGTCGCCCGCATCAGCCGCCTGTCCATCGACGAGTCCAACCGGCTCGCGAAGATGGTCCCGGACCGCCTGAGCGAGAAGAAGGAGAAGGAATATCCCTTCAACCCGAAGCTGGACGAGCTGAAGCCGGGCTTCAAGGTCGTGGAGAAGGAGGTCGAGGAGGAGAAGGACGGCCAGAAGGTCCTGGTCAAGAAGATCTTCCAGCGGGGCCTCGAGGACGTGGACGTGAAGATCACCCTCAAGAACTGCTACCGCCTGGTGCCGGAGTTCATCGAGGAGCTCAAGAACGGGTCGGACCTGAACAAGGACGTGCTCAAGTACGCCCAGGCCCTGGAGGGCTGCGTCCGCCAGGTGGGCATGCACGCCTGCGCCACCATCATCGGCCGGGGCGACCTGACGAACTTCCTGCCCATGACCCTGTCCAAGGACAAGGATACGGGCGAGTACGTCCGCACGTCCCAGTACGACGGCCACTACATCGAGGACGTGGGCATGCTCAAGATGGACTTCCTCGGGCTCATCACCCTGTCCATCATCCACAACTGCCTGAACCTCATCCAGGAGCGCTTCGGCGAGGACATCGACATCGAGGCCATCCCCATCGACGACAAGCCCACCTACGAACTCTACGGCCGCGGCGACACCGTGAGCGTGTTCCAGTTCGAATCCGAAGGCATGCAGACGTGGCTGCAGAAGCTCCGTCCCACCCGTTTCGAGGACCTCATCGCCATGAACGCCCTCTACCGGCCCGGGCCGATGGACTACATCCCGGACTTCGTCGCCCGCAAGCAGGGCGAGCAGGCCATCGAGTACGACCTGCCGGAAATGGCTGAGTACCTGGAGGATACCTACGGTGTCACGGTGTACCAGGAGCAGGTGATGCTGCTGTCCCAGAAGCTCGCCGACTTCACCAAGGGCGAGGCGGACAAGCTCCGCAAGGCGATGGGCAAGAAACAGATCGACATCCTGAACTCCCTGAAGGGCAAGTTCATGGAGGGCGGCATGAAGAACGGCCATCCGGAAAAGGTCCTGGACAAGATCTGGAAGGACTGGGAGAAGTTCGCCCAGTACGCGTTCAACAAGTCGCACGCCACCTGCTACGCCTGGGTGAGCTACCAGACGGGCTGGCTCAAGTGCCACTATCCGTCCGAATTCTTCGCCTCCTGCCTCACCTATGCGAAGAGCATGGAGGAAATCAAGAAGATCATGGACGACGCCCGCGGCCACGGCATCCGCATCCTGAGTCCGGACGTGAACGAGAGCTCCGCCACCTACACGGTGAACAAGGACGGCGACGTGCGCTTCTCTCTGGGCGGCATGAAGGGTTTCGGGGCCAATATCGTGGACCTGATCCTCAAGGACCGCGACGAGAACGGCTTATACACAGACATTTACGACTTCGTGGAGCGGATGGGCGGCGTCATCAACCGCAAGGCGTTCGAGACGCTGCTGTACGCCGGCGCGCTGGACGGCTTCGGCATCAAGCGCCGCCAGTACGAGCTCCCGGGCCGCAGCGGACAGCCTTTCATCGACGAGATTGTCCGGTACGGCGAACTGTTCCGGAACGACACGGTCGATGCGGCCGCCTCCCTGTTCGGCGACATCGAGGAAATGAAGCCCGAGCGGCCCGCGGTGCCGGAAATGGCCGGCGAGGAGGACTACCTGGGCTTCCTGCAGAAGGAGAAGGAACTCGTGGGCATGTACCTTTCGTCGCACCCGCTGGACAAGTACCGGTTCGAGATGGATAACTTCACCACTTGCGAACTGGCGAACCTGACGAACCTGGTTTCCGAGTGCGAACTGGCCAAGAAATCCACCAAGGTGTGCGTCGCGGGCCTGGTGACGGACTACAAGCAGCTCCTCACGAAGTCGGGCGCCCCGTATTCCCGGACGATGCTCGAGGACTATTCCGGCAGCTACGAGCTCACGCTCTTCACCAAGCAGCACGAGCAGTTCTTCAAGTACATGGTCCCGCATGACGCGCTGTTCCTGGAGGGCGTGATTGAGGAACGTTACTTCCTGCGCCCGGAAGAGAAGGCCCAGGGCAAGACGGTCCCGTACACGTTCAAGCTCCAGAACGTGACCCTGCTGGGCAATGTCGCCGAGAGCCGGATCAAGGCGTTCGGCATCAATATCGAAACGCCGATGCTCACCCCCGCCTTCCGCGAGGGTCTGGTGAAAGTGATCCGGAAGCACAAAGGGAGCATCCCGCTGGAGGTTTTCTTCTTCGATCCGGACACCCGCTACCGCATCCAGCTGAAGTCCAACAAGTACCAGGTCGCCGTCTCGGAGGATCTTCTGACCGACCTCCGTCACCTGGGCGTGGACCAGTATGAAGTGGTGAAGAAATAGGGGTGCGGTTTTTGCATGCGCTTGTATCCGATGAAGTTCCGGCTCGCATACCTGCTTCTGCTCCTTTTCGCGTTTTCATGCGGAAGGGGGAATCCCGCCCTGCGCTCGGCGGAGCGGGTGATCGAGGACCATCCGGACAGCGCCCTGTACATCCTGGACGGGGTTTCCCGTGTGGACCTCGCCAGCGACCGGGAGAAGGCGGAGTACGATTTCCTGTCCGCCGAAGCCTTTTACCGCACGTATTATTTCCTGGACGATGCGTCCGAGGCCGCGCTGGAGCGCGCCTGCCTGTATTTCGAGGCGAACGGACCGGCCGTGGAGCGGATGCGGGCGTGGGAGCTCATGGGCACGATCCAGACCGCAGTAGGCCGATACGGCAGCGGGATGGTGTCGTTCCGGAAAGCGGGGGCCGTCGCGCGCGACATCGAGCGCTCGCGCAGCCGGCTCGGCATGCTCGCGCTCCTCGTCGCCGGCGTCCTGGCCACCCTGGTGCTCTATTTCTGGGCCCGGAAGATCCAGACGGAGCGTCTCCTCGCGGAAAAGCAGGCGGAGAACGAGCGCTACCTGTCCGCCGCGGAGGACCTGCAGTCCAAACTTTCCGCCCTCAAGGCGGACCGGCCGCGCCTGGGCGGAATCGACACGCTGGACCGCCTGTGCGAGCAGTACTATGTCTTTGAGGGAACCTCCAATCTCCAGCCGCGCATCCTCAGCGAGGTGAAGGCCATCGTGGAAGGCCTCCGCAGCGACACGAAGGCGCAGAAGAACCTGGAACAGTCCCTGGACGAGCGCACCGGCGGCGTGATGAAACGCCTCCGCGCCGCCTTCCCCAAGTGGAAGGACGAGGACTTCCTCCTGTACCTCTTCACCGCCTCCGGCTTCTCCGCCACCACCATCTCCACCCTCCTGGAGAAAGACAAACCCTACGTCTACAACCGCCTCTATCGCCTCAAGGAGCGCATCAAAGCCTCCTCCTCGCCCGACAGCGAGGACTTCCTGGCGTGCTTGGAGAAATAAGGCATCTCGCAGTTTTATAATCCGTTGTTTCTCAGGTTGTTGCGAATTACGCTTTGCGAGTTCGCAACGGTCACCTGTCATTGATTTCGCGCATTTCCGGGGGTAACTTTGCACCAAGTCAAACCCTTAACACATTGCGCCATGGAAATCAAGAAAACAGAAAAGGCCAGCCTCGAGAACAAGCGGCTGATCTTTGCCGAGGTGGGGCTTATCGCAGCCCTCCTCGTGGTCTTCGCGGGCTTTGAAAGTACCACCCGCGCGAAAGAAGTCGCCCTCCTGCAGGGGAATACAAAGATCGAGGAACCGGAAGACATCTTTGCTATCCCGCTGGATACGCCCCCGCCCGCACCGGAAGCGCCGGCCCTGCCGATGCTGTCGGACGAGCTGGAGATTGTCGATGACGACGTCACCGTGGACCTGGACTTCCAGAGCCTGGACGACACGGACGTCCCTGTGGACATCCAGGAGTATGTCCGGCAGGAGGTTGTCGAGGAAGAGGTGGAGGACGATCCCATCCCGTTTGTCATTGTCGACCAGAAACCGTCCTTCAACGGAGGCGACGCAAACGAGTTCTCGAAGTGGGTGAACGCCAAACTGGTGTATCCGGAGATTGCCAAGGAGAACGGCGTCGAGGGCCGGGTCACACTTCAGTTCACCATCAGCAAGGACGGTCGCCTGGAGGACGTGAAAGTTCTCAGCGCGCCGGACGAGTCCCTGGCTCAGGAGGCGGTCCGGGTCGTTTCCTCCTCACCGAAGTGGGAGCCGGGCCGTCAGCGGGACCGCGCCGTCAAGGTCTCCTACACCTTCCCGGTCATCTATCGGCTGCGTTAGTGAACGACCGGATTTCGGTGGTAAACGGCATGTTTTCGGGCAGTTGCGAGAAACCGCAAAAACGGAATTCTCGTAACTGCCTGATTATCAATATATATTTAACACGCGTCTGCGAGAAGGTTTTTCCGGAAATGTTTGCACCCTTGCGAGGGAATACCGACCTTTGCATCAGTGAAAAACCACAAAAAACAATAAGTATGGAAATTAAGAAATCCGAAAAAGCCAGCTTGGAGAACAAGAAACTGCTCTTCACGGAGATCGGCCTCGTGGTCGCGCTCGGTATCGTGTGGGCAGCTTTCGAGCACTCCTCCAAGGACGCGCAGGTGGCTGTCCTCGAGGACACCACCCAGGTCCTCGTCGAAGAGGAAATGGTCGCCATCCAGAACGACACCCCTCCGCCGCCCCCCGAGGCCCCGAACATCCCCGTCCTTTCCGACCAGATCGACATCGTGGACGATGACATCAAGCTCGATGACGACATGTTCATGAACCTCGAAGACGACAACACCGGCGTCGAGATCATGGACTACAAGGAAGCCGAGGTTGTGGAAGAGGAAGTCGAGGAAGAGGCCATCCCGTTCCAGCTCGTGGAACAGAAGCCGTCCTTCAACGGCGGCGATGCGAACGAGTTCTCGAAGTGGGTGAACTCCAAGCTCGTCTATCCCGAAATCGCGAAGGAGAACGGAGTGCAGGGCCGTGTCACCCTCCAGTTCACCGTGGAAGCCGACGGCCGCGTGACCAACGTGAAGGTCCTCCGTGGTGTCGACGAATCCCTGGACAAGGAAGCCGTCCGCGTTGTCTCCAGCTCCCCGAAGTGGAAGCCCGGCAAGCAGCGCGACCGCGCCGTCAAGGTGACCTACACCTTCCCGGTGATCTTCCAACTCCGATAAGTATGGCCGAAAGTTTTTCGGACATCGGTAAAGTAGAGGCGATAGACCAGCTCTATCGCCTCTCTGCTTATCATCCCGTTCCGGGATTGACCTACACCGCCGCGAACGGGGGCAAGGTCCATACCGCCGCGCGGATGTTCCTCGAGGGCATCGACTTCAACCTCGTGTATTTCCCGCTGAAGCACCTGGGTTACAAGTGCGTCGTCGGGACGGTGGGCGAGTTGTACGCCTCCCTCGCGCACCCGAAACTGCTGAATGTGATCCTGGGGGTCTCCTCCAAACTGAACTTCGACCACGTGAAGGACCTTTGGATGGGCATCACGGTCGCAGCGAAGGAACACGGCTTCGAAGCCGTGAACCTGGATCTGCAGCCCTCCAACAACGGGCTTTTCATCAGCCTGGCGGCGACGGGTGAAACCTCGCTCATCACCGATAAGCGGCGAATGGCCGCCAAATCGAAGGACCTGCTGTGCATCTCCGGCCGCCTGGGCGCGGCCTATCTGGGCCTGCAGGTGCTGGAAAAAGGACGGAAGGATTTCGAGAAGACCGGCCAGCAGCCCGATATGTCCTCCTGGAAGATGTTCGTGGGCGACTACCTGCGTCCGGAACTGGACGCCGCCGTCGTCTCCAAGCTGGAGGACGCGGAAATCTATCCGTCCTACGGATATTTCGTCACGAAAGGCCTCGGCGACGCCCTGAAGCGCCTGCAGCGCGACAGCGGCCTCGGCGTCAAGGTCTATGCGGACCATATTCCCTTCGAAGGCAACACTTTCCAGCTCGGCAAGCAGCTGGACATCGACCCGGTTTCCGCCGCTTTCAATGGTGGCGACGATATGCGGCTCCTCTTCACGGTGCCGATCCTGCACCTGGAGAAGTTCCGCCGGGATTTCCAGACCTTCGACATCATCGGCCACCTCGCCCAGCCCGACGCCGGCGCCGTCCTCGTCACCCCCGAAGGGGTCGAGTTCCCGGTGAAGGCGCAGGGGTGGAAAAACGAAAGCGAGGCCTGATTGCTCCTACAAGCCCCGTTGGATGGAAGTGCTTGTATTTCAGTAAGTTAAAAGAAATTGCCTGGTCTATTTGGACCAGGCAATTTTTCGTATTGGGCGATCAATCAAGTGTTTCCATTCGACGGGACAAGAGGGAAGATTTCTCGACGCCGCCTGGGGTTCCGCTCGAAATGACCAATGTCTGCGGGCCGGCCCTTCGATAAGCTCAGGGGCCAGCCTACCTCCCGTACCGGGCCTTGAAGGCCTGCCAGTCGTAGTAGGGCCAGTTGTCCGTCTCCAGGGGGAGGCGGGCTTCTTCGCCGTTGAGGAGCACCTTGAAGAGGACGGGCTTCTTGTTGGCGCGGTAGAAGACCAGCTGGAGGTTCGCGCCCATCGGCACCCGGTAGGTCTGGCTCCAGACGGGGATCTCGTCGGCCGTCAGGATGTCGTGGCCCATCCCGTTCACGTCCAGGATCTGCATCAGGGGCAGGATCGTGTAGTCGTGCCCGAAGCGGAGGTCGGCGCCGATGCGGCCGGCGGCGATGCGGTCGTCGGCCTTGGCGATGATGTCGTCCACGATGGGCTGGTAGCCCTTGTGCGTGGGCCAGATCTCGGTGTAGAACTGGAAGTTGTCCACCTTCCAGAGGTCGACGAGCTCCTCGTCCGTGAACAGGTCATTGAAATCCAGGTCGGTGTCCAGGCTGTTCATCCCCTGCGCGTAGAACCACAGGTAGGAGAGGAAGTCCCACTGTTTCTCGGGCTTCACGGCCTGGTCGATGCTTTTGAAGAGGCGGCCGAGGATGCCCTTGGTGTCGACGGTGCGGTCGATGTACTGCCGCCAGGTCTCGGGAATCTTCACCGGAGTCTGCTCGAAGTTCTTGTCCCGGAAGGGATTGCCGCTGTCCTGGGGCAGGATGGCCGGGAGGAAGACCTTGCCGAAGTTCTCGTACAGGTCGATGTCCGGGTTCATCCCCTTGAGCCCCTGGCAGAAGGCGGACATCGTCATCACGCAGCGGGTGGAGGTCGATGTCCACGCGCGGACCTCGGCCCCGTCGGGGAACACCTTCGGGAAGTTCTTGTACATCCTTTCCGCCAGCTTCTCCTGCTGCTTCCAGCCCTTGCGCGAGAGGTCGCCCACGCGGTAGCGGACCTCCGGATACAGGCTGTCGAAGCGGCGTTTGTAGTCCAGGCCGTACTTCGTGAGGTTGCCCGCCTCCGCGGCTTCGGTGAAGGTGGCGTTCATCCAGTCATAGATGTCGCTTTGCCAGGCGTAGCGGGCGCCGTGGCGGCCGTAATGGCTGATATAGAAGACCTTGTAGCCCTTCGGCGCCTTGGTGAGCGCCGCCGGGCCGGTCGGGCACAGGTAGTCCGTCCCCGCCAGGAGTTCGGGGTGCGCTTTCAGCTGCGCCTCGAAGTCGGGCTGCTGGGCGGAGGCGGCCAGGGTGGCCGCGGCGAGGCAGGCGGCCAGGAAAATCCGTTTCATACTGACTTGTTCTTTCGTTGTTTCTCTCTCCATTCCACCGGCGTGCAGCCGTACAGCTGCTTGAACCGGCGGGAAATACTCTTGGTATCGTTCTCGCCCATGGACAGGGCGATGTTGATCACCTGTTCGTCCGTGTCCTCGAGCAGCTCAGCGAAGTGCTTGAGTTTCAGGTCGGTGATGTACTCGTACAGGGTCTTCCCGGTGACGCTCTTGAAGCGCCGCTCCAGGAGCCTGCGCGACAGGGCCGCTTCCACCATCACGTCCCCCACTGAAATCTTCTTCAGGGCGTTCTTGTGGATGTACAGGATGGCCTTCAGGATCTGCTGGTCGTTCGTGGCGAAGGCGGCCGTGGACATTCGGCTCACGATCTTGACGGGTTTCAGCACGACGTCCTCCGCCGGGGCGGCGGAATCCGCGACGAGCTTCTCCACGAGGGCCGCCGTCTCCCGGCCGCCTTCCTCGATGTCGATCTGGATGCTGGTCAGGGTGGTGCTGCCCAGGCTGCACAGCGACTCGTCGTTGTCCACCCCGATGACGGACACCTCCGACGGGATCTTGATGCCGATGCCGTGGCAGGCCTCGATGAGGTTGGCCCCCTGGTTGTCGTCGCAGGCCATGATGGCGATGGGCTTCGGAATCATCCGGAGCCATTCGCGCACGCGGTTGCGCTGGTAGTGCCAGACCATCTCGATCTCCTGCATCCGGTAGGCGTAGAAGGAGTCGCCGAAGCCGGCGGCTTCCACTTCGCGCCGGAATCCCTCGCAGCGCTCGTCCGACCAGCACACGTCGTTGAAGCCGAAGAACCCGAAGTTCCGGAAACCCCTGTCCAGGAAGAACTTGGCGGCCATCCGACCCGTGCCGATGTAGTCGGCCGTGATGTTTGGGATCGTGGTGAATTTCTTCTTGTAGTCCTGCGCGATGGCGACGATCCCGCTCTCGGCGAACAGGCCGACGTCATCCGTGGGCTCGAACTGGCCGATCACCGCGTCGATGTCCCAGTCCTTGGCCACGTGGATGACGCCCGGGATGCCGATCTTGGCCTTGTAGTCGGGCGGCATCCGGCGGACGATCCACTGCTCCTTGCGGCGGGAGTAGTCCACGATGCCGGCGAGGAGCTTGTGGGAGAAGGATTCCGTGAAGTCGGATATGATGAGGACGCGGATCATCGGCGGATCAGTGGCGGTGCCAGGAAATGCCGAGGCTTTCGTAGTAGGGATATTCCCGCTCCACGATGGTCGTGAAGAAGCGGTCGAAGTCCGCCACGAAGGCCGGATCGTCCGGCTGCGTGGTCTCCGCCCATGCCGGGGAGGCGTTCCAGCCGCGCTCGAACAGGCCGAGCGCCTTCGGGAACAGGTAGTACGTCACGTGGTCGAAACTGCGCAGCGTCTCGGACCACAGCTGCCCCTGCACGCCGAGGATGTACGGCTTGCCGGCGGCTGTCAGGGCCGGCTTTCCGTCGCTGGCCGTGGCCAGGTCCTTCGGTTCTCCCTTGTCGTCCCAGCGGACGGACTTGTACAGGTCGTACGGCAGGAAGGAGAACGAGCGGCGCTCGTCGATGAATCCCGCCCAGGAGTGTCCCCGCTCGGTCTTGGACCAGTTGTAGGCGAGGTCGAAATAGGCGTTGGAGGAGTTTGAGAGCACCACGGGAATCCCGTCGTTGGCGAAGTTGTAGCCGATCACGTCCCGGCCGCGGGAAACCGCCCAGAAGTTCGTGAAGGCGAGGTTCCGCTTCACCCTTTCGTAGGTGGCGGGCTCCAGGTGCTGCGCGACTTCCTGCCAGCCGGCGATCTTCACGCCGCGGGCCTCCGCGATGTCCAGCACGCGGTTCGTGAAGTAGTCTTTGAGCCAGTCGACGTCCTTCACGCCGTTCGCCTTCATCAGCGCCTGGCAGGAAGGAGAGCCTTCCCAGGAGCCGTCCGGAACTTCGTCACCGCCGATGTGGACGGCTTCCAGCGGGACGCCGGCCTCGGCGTGGAGGGCGATGAGGTTGTCGAACACCTTCTCGATGAAGGCATAGGTGGAAGGCAGGGAAACGTCGATCACGTTGTCGCAGTAGTCCTGCGCGGAATTGTACTTGGACGTGTCGGCCGGGTCGAAGAGCCGGTAGGTCGCGTCACCGGTCGTCCGGTAGCGGTATTCCATCGACTTGACTGCGGCGCGGGAATGGCCCGGGATGTCGAATTCGGGCACGACGAGCATATGGCGGGCGTCGGCGTACCGGAGGATGTCGATGTAGTCGGCCTTGGTGTAGAAACCGTTGCCGGTGGTCTGGGTGTCGTTCCGGTCCGGGGTGACACAGTAGGAGTAGAACAGGGCATCGGGCTCCGAAATCGTGCCGTCCTCGTTCAAGGTCGGAATGCTGCGGTAGGCGCCGTAAGAAGTGAGTTCCGGGAGACCGTCCATCTCCACACGCCAGCCCTCGTCGTCACCGAAGTGCAGGTGCAGGCGATTCACCTTGTAATGGGCCAGGATGTCGATGAGCTTCAGGAGGTCGGCCTTCGTCGTGAAGTTCCGGCTCACGTCCAGCATGATGCCGCGGTAGGGGAGGTCCGGCCAGTCTTCCACGACGGCGTTCGGGACGGGATTGTGGCCGGCGTTGCTCCTGAGGTTGTTCAGGGTGACGGCCGCGTAATACAAGCCGTCCTCGTCGGCCGCCTCGATGGCGATCTCGCCGTTGATGGTGATTTTGTACCAGCCGGGCTGTTTGCCTTCCACCAGGTCCCAGGGGATGTCGTCCGAGATCGGGGTCGTGCCCTCGGTGATATCGACCTTCTTCAGGCGGGGAATCATGTCGAAGACCGTCAGGTCCGCGGGCGTATAGTCGAAGGTATGCACCGGCTCCGACGGGAGGAACACGTATTCCGCCTCCACGGGAACGGGCTTCCCGCCCTTGACCTGGAGATGGAAGCCTTCCGGGGCGCGGCACTGGTTCACCAGGGCGCGGGCCTCGTAGCGGAGGACCATTTCGTTCCCTTCCGCTTCCGCCGTGGGGGCGACGCGATACAGGGTGCCGCCGTGGTGGAGAATCTCCGCCTTCGCCCCTTCCTGCATCTTGACGGGCGTGCGGAACTGGGAGAACCAGAGGGTCCAGTCCGTGCCGGCGGGCGGGTTCTGGATGGTCATCGTGTGGATGGTCTTTCCGGACTCCGGGTCGGTGGGACCTTCGGTCCAGACGACCCGGCAGGGTTTCGCGCAGGCGACGGCCGCCAGGCACAGGGCGAGGGAAAGCAGCGTTTTGGTGTTCATGGTCAGGCGTTTTGGTTTTCCAAAGCCAAAGATGGCGAAAAAATGGCAGGCTGCAAATAGATTGACGCGTTTTGTGTACTCAAATACGCAAATATTCGTTTACTCTTGGCTCTTTGTGTCTATTTTTGCAAATATCAAGGTGGATAAAGCCTTTAATATTAAAATATTTAACAAACTCACCCCAAAAAGTACATCAAAAACCATAATATATATAGTATGGCTACACTTGGAATTGACATCGGAGGAACCAACCTGAGTCTCGGTCTGGTCGAGGACGGAAGAATCATTCAGGAGATCCACATCCCCTCTTTCCGTCCGGAAATGACCCTCGACGAAACGCTGGACTACCTGTCCGCGCAGATCGAGCGCGTTTTCCGTGTCGGAACGGAAAAAATCGGCGTCGGCGTTCCTTCGGTGGTGGACATCGAGAAGGGAATCGTCTACGACACGCAGAATATCCCTTCCTGGTCGGTCGTCCCGCTCAAGGAGCGCCTGGAGAAGCGCTTCGGCGTTCCCGTGGCCGTCAACAACGATGCGAACTGCTTCGCGATGGGCGTGTACGGCGCCTATCCCGCCGACGCGAAACCCGGGACCCTGGTGGTCGTCACCCTGGGCACCGGCGTGGGAATGGGCATCGTCATCGACGGCAAGCTCTTCTGCGGGGCCAACTGCGGCGCCGGCGAGCTGGGCTGCCTGCCCTACAAGGACGGCACCCTGGAAGACTACTGCGGGAAGCGGTTCTTCACCGACGCCGGCTGGGACAGCCGCAGCCTCGCCGCCAACGCCCGGGAAGGGGACCCCGAAGCCCTTCTGCTGTTCGACGCTTTCGGCCACCACCTCGGCGCCCTGATGTGCACCGTGATGTATGCCTACGACCCCACGCACATCGCCCTCGCCGGCGGTCTCGCGAACAACTATCCCTTCTTCCGCCGGGCGATGGAATCCTACATCCGCGAGCATTTCCCGTACCGGAAGGCCTTCGAGCGGCTCACCATCGACATCTGTACCGACGATAACGTCCCGGTCCTCGGGGCATCTTTGATTTGAAATGAAAATGATGAAAAGAATAGTTTTAATCACTCTTGCCGTGGCGATGACCGCCTGCAGCCCGAAAAATACGGTCCCGTCCGGGAACCGCGAGATTCTCGCCGAGGGGTGGACCCTCAGCCGCGAGGGCGCGTCCGAAACGTTCGCCGCCCAGGCGCCTTCCACCGTGGCCGGCACCCTCGCCGACGCCGGATACTTCGGCGAAGACCTCCTGGAGGCGCGCAATTACGAGAAAGTGGACAAGACAATCTTCGACGATCCCTGGACCTACAGCACCGAGTTCGCCGGGAAGCCGGGTAAGGGCCAGCACGCCGAACTCGTGTTCGACGGCCTGGACTATTATGCCGACATCTTCCTGAACGGGAAGCAGCTCGCCTCCGCGGACACGACCTTCGGCATGTTCATCCAGCGGAAGTATGACGTGACGGGCCTGCTGAAGGGCCGCAACAAGCTGGAAGTCAAGCTGCGCCGCGCGCAGAAGGGCGACCTGAACATCGGCTTCGTGGACTGGAACCCCCGTCCGCTGGACGAGTCGATGGGCATCACCCGCCCGGTCACCCTGCACACCACGGGCGCCGTGTCCATCGAGGACGTGTATGTCGTCCCCGACCTGGATGTGGAAACCTTCCAGACGGCCGACCTCCGTGTCCGCGTGCGGCTCTGTAACAAGGAGAACCGCCCCGTCGACGCGGACATCGTCCTGAACCTCGGGGACAAGCCGGTCCGGGTGCCGGTTTCCCTCGCTTCCGGCGACCGGAAGGAGTTCGTCCTCACGCCGGCCGAGGCCGACATCCTGCATGTCGAGAATCCGCGCGTGTGGTGGAGCTGGGACCTCGGCAAGCCGGAGCTGTACACGCTCGCGGTCGCCGTGGAGGAAGCCGGCGCGGTCTCCGACTGCAACGAGACCACCTTCGGCATCCGCAAGATCGAGAGCCGCCTCACGGAGGACGGCTACCGCCAGATGACCCTGAACGGCAAGGACATCCTCGTCAAGGGCGGCGGCTGGACGGACGACATCTTCCTCCGCGACACGCCCGAAAGCATCGAGCGGCAGGTGCGCTACGTGATGGACATGAACATGAACCTCATCCGCTTCGAGAACATCTGGGGCAAGGACGACACGGTCTATGACCTGTGCGACAAGCTGGGCGTGATGGCCCTCGTCGGCTTCAGCTGCCAGTGGGAGTGGGAGGACTACTGCGGTCTGCCCGAGGTCAAGAACTGGGGCTGCATCAACGGCAAGGAGGTCGAGGACCTCGCCTTCGCGTACTTCCGCGACCAGGTCACCCGCCTGCACAACCACCCGGCCGTGATCGCCTGGATGACCGGAAGCGACCGCATCCCGAACCCGGACCTGGAGCGGCGCTATCTCGCTCTCTTCGAGCGCGAGGACTACCGCCCGTACATCTGCTCCGCGAAGAGCCAGCAGAGCCTCGCGGGCTGGTCCGGCACCAAGATGGAAGGCCCGTACGAGTACGTGGGCGCCGACTATTGGTACAAGGACACCGAGGCGGGCGGCGCCTTTGGCTGGAACACGGAAACCGGCATCGGCGCGAACCTGCCGCAGCTGGAATCCCTGAAGAAGATGATCCCGGAGGAGTCCCTCTGGCCGCTCTCCGACGCGTGGGACTACCACTGCACGGCTTCCTCCTCCGCGATGAACACGACGAAGGTCCTGCAGGAGACGATCAACGGCCTGTACGGCGGCTTCGACGGCCTGAACGATTTCGTCCGGAAGGCCCATGCCGTGGACTACGACGGCACGCGCGCCATGTTCGAGGCGTTCCGTGTCCGCGTTCCGAAGGGCACCGGCATTGTCCAGTGGATGCTGAACTCCGCCTGGCCGTCCTTGTACTGGCAGCAGTACGACTGGTACGGCGTTCCGACCGCAGCCTACTACGGCACCAAGAAGGCCTGCGAGCCCGTCCAGCTCCTGTTTGACTACGCCACCCGCAAGGTGTACGCGGTCAATGAGAGCGCCGAGGCCCGCGAGCTGAAGGCCACCCTGCAGGTGTTCGACGCCGCGTCCAAGGCCATCGGCAAGGAGACCAAGACCGTCAAGGTCGGCTACCGGGAGGTCGTTCCGGTGTTCGACCTCAAGCGCTACGACGGCAAGCCGCATTTCGTGGCCCTCGCCCTCGCCGACGGCGACAAGCCCGTCACGGACAACTTCTATGTCCTCCCGGCGAAGGACAACGTGTACGACTGGAAGAAGACCAACTGGTACATCACCCCGATCACGGCCTACGCGGACCTCGGCTTCGCCTTCAAGCAGCCCAAGGCCGACGTGGAGATGACCGTCGCGGATGGGAAAGTCACGCTTGTGAACAAGTCCAACGTCATTTCCTACATGAACATCCTCAAGGCGAAGGACGCGGACGGCAACCTCGTCGTCCCCTTCACCTGGAGCGACAATTACTTCCCGATCCTCCCGGGCGAGACCAAGGTCGTCACCTTCTCGGCGCCGACGAAGGAATTCCACATCGAACTGGATAATTAGAAGAACACGATATGAAAAGAACCGTTTTGTTGATTGGTTTGGTTCTTGGCTGGACCACCTGCGCGTTTGCGCAGGTGGATACCGGCCGGGACCTGTCCAAGTACGCGGACGACAAGTTCAGCGAGGACGACAAGTATCAGGTCGAGACCCCCTACCAGACCGTGGTGGTCAGCCAGCCCAAGTCCAAGAAGATCAAGAACGTCATCTTCATGATCGGCGACGGCATGTCGATGGAGGCCGTGACCGTGGGCTGGACCCTCAACGGGGGACACCTGAATATGGACAACTGCCCGGTGGCCGGCTATTCCCGGACCTACTGCACGGACAAGCTCATCACCGATTCCTGCGCCGGCGGCACCGCCCTTTCCTCCGGCGAGAAGACCAAATACGGCTACATCGGCCAGGACGTGGACGGGAAGCCGTTCTTCACCCTGCTCCATAAGGCGCAGTCCCTGGGCAAGAAGACCGGCCTCGTCGTGACGTGCCGCATCAATGACGCCACGCCCGCCGACTTCGTGTGCCACAGCCCGGACCGCCACCTGGAGGCGGAGATCGCCGCCCAGTACGTGGACAGCGGCGTGGACTTCATCCTCGGCGGCGGCCGCCAGTTCTGGGACCAGCGCGAGGACGGCCGGAACCTCATCGAGGAGATGAAGGATCGCGGCTACAACTTCGTGGAGAAGCGCGAGGACCTCGCAAACGTCCATGACGGCAAGCTCCTGGCCCTGTTCGCCCCGCTGGACATGGACCCGTGCCTGGACCGCGGCCCCGTGCTGGAGGACGGCACGATGAAGGCCATCGAACTGCTGTCCAAGGACAACAAGAAGGGCTTCTTCCTGATGGTCGAAGGCTCCCAGATTGACGACTGGGCGCACCGCAACAAGGTGGGCCACATGGCCGAGGAGCTCTTCGACTTCGACAAGACCATCGGCAAGGTGCTCCAGTGGGCCGAGAAAGACGGCCACACCCTGGTGGTCATCACGGCGGACCACGGCACCGGCGGCATCACTCTTGTGGGCGGCAGCCTGGAGGAGCGCAACGTGCAGGTCCATTTCTCCACGAAGGGCCACCACGGCATCGTGGTCCCGGTCTTCGCCTACGGCCCCCACGCCGAGGATTTCCAGGGCATCATGGAGAACAGCGAACTCTCCAACCGCCTCCGCAAGCTCATCAAATAGACCTATGACCGGCCACTGCACATTCCTCCGTCTGACCGGGCTCTTCCTGAGCCTGGCCTTGGCCGTCGCCTCCTGCGAGAAGCCGGCGAACACGCTGGTCATACCGGTGCCTCCGTCCAAGCCCAATACCGGGACGGGGACCGGTCCTTCGACAGGCTCGGGTTCCGGCCCTTCGACAGGCTCAGGGACCGGAACGGGAACTGGAACGGGGACCGGGACGCAGACCGGCACCCTCTGCACGGACATCGGCCAGACGCCGATCGTCCTGGCTTACTTTACGGAGTACACCGAGACGCTCCCCGAGGTGAAGCTCCTGACCCACATCAACTATGCCCACGGCCGCTTCAAGAACCCCAAGACGGGTGACGGCGGCATCGTGATCACCGAATCCAAGCAGGCCCCCATCTCGAAGGTGGTGGCCCTCAAGAGCGTGAACCCCAAGCTGAAAGTGATGCTGATGATCGGCGGCTGGGGCGGCCACGCCGACGGATTCTCCGAAATGGCCAAGAGCGACGCCAAGCGGACGGAATTCTGCCAGTCCGTGAAGAAGCTCATCGACCAGCACAAGCTGGACGGGGTGGACATCGACTGGGAGTATCCCACCCAGAGCGCCGATAACGAAACTGGCTGCGACCCGATGGACACCCAGAACTTCAACCTCGTGCTCCAGGAACTCCGCGAGACCCTGGGCACCTCGAAGATCATCTCCTTCGCCTCTTCCTCCAGCGGCAAGTACGTGGACTGGAAGACGGCCATCAAGTACATCGACTATGTCAATGTGATGACCTACGACATGGGCGCGGCCCCGAACGGGCACAATTCGCCGCTGCACAAGTCCAGCCGCTTCACGCACCGCAGCTGGGACGAGGCTGTCGACGCGCACGTGAAGGCCGGCGTACCCAAGAACCGCCAGGTGATGGGCGTGCCGTTCTACGGCAAGGCGGAGAAGAACCCGGCGGAAGGGACCAAGATCTTCGAGTATTCCGTGAAATACTACGAGATTCCCGACATCCTGGAGAAGGGCCAGTACAAGGGCAAGGCCCTGGCCCGGCCCGTGACGCGCCAGTGGGACGCCACCGCGATGGTGCCCTTCCTGGTCGATGCGGCCGGCAAGAACGTCCTCTCCTATGACGACCCCGAGTCCGTCGCGGCGAAGGGCGCCTACGTGGTGGCGAACGGCCACCTGGGCGCGATGTTCTGGGAATACCGCTGCGACACCGGCGACCACGCCCTGCTGGGCGCGCTGGTGAAAGCCATCTATGGAAAGGAAACAGTACTGCAATAATATACAACCAGACAATTAACCCATAAACAAAACCCAATGAAACAGAAAGTAGTCCAATTCTCAAAGCTGGCTGCCGCTCTGTGCCTCGTCCTGGGGTTGTGGGGAGGGATCGCCTCTGCGCAGAACCGGGGGATCACCGTCAAAGGTACGGTGATGGACGGAGACGGCTTGCCGGTGATCGGTGCGGGCGTCACCATCCAGGGGACGACCACCGGTGTGGCTGCCGATGTGGACGGCAACTTCGAGCTGGTCGTCCCCGGTGAGACTGCTGTGCTGGAGGTTTCGGCCCTGGGCTACGTCACCGAAACGGTGACGGTCGGCAAACAGCGCACGTTCTCGATCGTGCTCAGGGACGACACCCAAACCCTGGACGCCACGGTCGTGGTCGCGTACGGCACCCAGACCAAGGCGACCATCACGGGCGCGCTCACGTCCATCGACAACAAGGCGCTCGTGAAGGCGCCGGTGGCGGACGTGACCAACATCCTCGCCGGCCAGATGCCGGGCGTCACGACCATCCAGGAGACCGGCCAGCCGGGCGAAGACTACGCCAAGATCTACATCCGCGGCGTAGGCTCCCTGTCCGACTCCAACGCGAGCCCGCTCATCCTGGTGGACGGCGTCGAGCGTCCGCTGAACACGGTGGACCCGAACGAAATCGAGAGCCTGTCCGTCCTGAAGGACGCCGCCTCCACGGCGGTGTTCGGCGTGCGCGGCGCGAACGGCGTCGTCATCGTGACGACCAAGCGCGGCGACGCGGGCAAGCCGAAGATCTCCGTGAGCTCCATCACGGGTCTCCAGGCGCCGATGTCCTACATCGAGCAGTGCGACAGCTACGATTTCGCCCGGTACTACAACGTGTACCAGTGGAATGACGGCAAGACGGACCCGGGCCTGTACTTCACCCGCGAGGCTCTTGAGGCCTACCGCACGGGCTCCGACCCCATCATGTACCCGAACACCCACTGGAACGAGCTGATGTTCCGCAAGGCCTTCCTGCAGACCAAGAACAACATCAACATCTCCGGCGGTTCGGACAAGGTCCGCTACTTCGTGTCGATGGGTTACATGTTCCAGAACGGTCTGCTCAAGCAGATCCCGGACGTCACCTATGACAACAACTACGCGTACAACCGGTACAACTACCGCGCGAACCTGGACTTCAAGCTCACCGAGACGACGGACATGAAGTTCAACATCAGCGGCGTCATCGGCAACACCCGCGAGCCGCTGAACAGCAACCGCGACAACATCTGGACCCTGACGATGCTGTGGGCCCATCCGACGGCCTCCCCGGGCATCGTGAACGGCATGCCGGTCACGGTCGTCTCCTATGACGCCCTGCCGGACGGCCTCACCAAGTGGAACGGCTGGGAGTACTACTACTGGTCCGGTTACCAGTCCAAGTACAAGACCACCCTCGGCATGGACATGACCATCACCCAGAAGCTGGACTTCATCACCGAAGGCCTTTCCGCCTCCGTGAAGGGCAGCTACGACACGGACATGGCCCTCACGAAGAAGCGCTCCGGCTCCGGCGGTTACCACCAGACCATCGAGTACGCCTCCTGGGCCGACAACTCGGGCCTGAACATGGCCGATCCCGCCTTCGACCGCACCTACGTCCCGGTGATCAGCGGCAGCCAGCCCACCCTGAGCTACGGCGAGTCCTCGTCCGACGACAAGGACTGGTATCTGGAGGCCCGCATCGACTACAAGCGCAAGTTCGCGCACAAGCACGCGGTGAGCGGCCTGCTGCTGTACAACCAGTCCCGGGATTTCTATCCGGAGAGGGATGGCAGCAAGATGGCTTACCAGTGGCTGCCGCGGGGCTACGTGGGCTGGGTCGCCCGCGCCACCTACGGCTATGCCGACAAATACCTCGTCGACTTCTCCGCCGGTTACAACGGCTCCGAGAACTTCGCCCCGGGCAAGACCCGCTACGGCCTGTTCCCGTCCGGGTCCCTGGGCTGGGTGATCTCCGAGGAAAAGTTCATGAAGAAGGCCAAGTGGGTCGACTTCCTGAAGCTCCGCGCCTCCGTCGGCCTCGTCGGCAACGACCAGGGCAATTCCGTCCGCTTCATGTATATGGACGGCGTGTGGAACGACGCCGGCGCTTACTACTTCGGCACCGGCAAGAGCGACGGCGTGCCGCGCTACGAGCTGGGCACCCCGGGCAACAAGGGCGTCACCTGGGAGACCGCGCTCAAGGCCAATGTCGGTCTGGACTTCGACCTGTTCAACTACCGGCTGCACTTCTCCGGCGATATCTTCAAGGAGCACCGCACCGGCATCCTGATCGCCCCGCGTTCCCTCCCGGCCATCATCGCCACCACCCTCCCGAACATGAACCTCGGCGAGGTGGACAACCAGGGCTATGAGATCGAGCTCGGCTGGAAGGACAACATCGGCCAGTTCACCTACGACCTGAACGCGAACGTCACCTTCGCCCGCAACAAGATCATCTTCGAGGACGAGGTCGAGCCCGAATTCGAGTACCAGCGCGAGACCGGCGGTTCCACCGGCCGGTACATGCTGTACCAGTTCGAGCGCCTGTACCAGAAGAGCGACTTCTACACCGACGCGAACGGCGTGCAGCGCCTGAATCCGGACCTGCCCCAGCCGTCCAACACGGTGTATCCCGGCGACTGCATGTACAAGGACCTCAGCGGCGACGGCGTCATCGACGGCCGCGACCGCATGTACGACGGGTATCCGAACCGGCCGGAATACGTGTTCGGTTCCAACTGGAAGTTCGGCTGGAAGGGCTTCAACCTGAACCTGAACTGGGTCGCCGCGACGAACGTGAGCCGTGTGTGGAACGACGACTACCGCATCCCGTTCACGAACTCCGGTCACCGCGGCCTGCTGAAGATCTTCGCGGAGAACTCCTGGATCGACAATGACAATCCCTGGGCGCCCGGCCGCGAGGACGGCACCCTGCCGCGCTTCACCAAGACCAACTATCCCTGGAACTCCATGGACTCCACCCTGTGGACCGTGGACGCCTCCTACCTGCGACTCAAGAGCGCCAGCTTCGGCTACACCTTCTCCCGCAACAAGCTGTTCGACAAGCTGGGAATCAGCTCCGTGGGCCTGATGTTCACGGGCTACAACCTGTGGACGCTTTCGAAGATGACCCTGCAGGACCCGGAAGCGAAGTCCAGCTCCTCCAACGGCCAGTACCCGCTGGTCAAGACCTACAACATGTCCCTGAGTATCACCTTCTAAACCGAGCGAACCATGAAGAAGACATTCCAATACATCGCCGTCGTCCTCCTGGGGGCGGGCCTGGTCGCTTGTGAGAGCATGAAACTGGGAGACGCCGGCCTGTCCCAGGCACCGGAGACCTCCGGCGCCACCATCGACACCCTGTTCGCTTCCCTGAAGGATGCCGACAAGGTGCTGGCATCGGCCTACTACTACCTTCCGTACGGCCTGGTCTCCGACTTCGACTCCAAGATGGGAGGCGATTTCCTGGAGTCCATCACAGACCACTACGTCAGCAACAAGCATTCGGACAGCGACGGTCCGAACAACCTCTACTATTCCGGCGGCCTTTCCGCCAACCTCACGGGCTCCTACGCGGGCGGTGAAACCTACCGCTTCGGCAGCGAGAAGGACTACACGGCCATCCGCTACGCCTGGCTGTTCCTGGAGAACGCCGACCGCGTCCCGGACGCCGACCCGGCGGAACTCGCGAAGAAGAAGGCCGAGGCCAAGCTGTGCATGGCCATCGCCTATTCGAACATGCTCCGCTACGTGGGCGGCGTGCCCATCCTGGACCACGCCGTGGATCCCGCCGAGGAGATGCATTATCCGCGCAACACCTTCGCGGAGACCGTGGACTTCATCGTGAAGCTCTGCGACGAGGCCGCTCCGGACCTTCCCTGGGCCGTGAGCGCCGCGGAGGACGGCCGCATGACGCGCGCCGGCGCCCTGGGCCTCAAGCTCCGGGTCCTGTGCTTCGCCGCCTCGCCGACCTTCAACTCCAATACCAAGTGGCATCCGCAGGCCGACGAGTACACCTGCTACGGCAACTATGATCCCGCCCGCTGGCAGGCCGCCAAGGCCGCCGCGGACGAGTTCATGCGCCAGCAGCTCGCGAACGGCCACTACGCCCTGTGCGAGGCGCAGCCGGATCCCGTGACGGGCCTCATCTCCCCGCGCGCCTACCGTCTTGCGTACCGCAAGGGTTACTTCGAGCGCGGCAGCTCCGAGAGCATCATCTCCATCCGCAAGTCCAACAGCACCAGCTACCACGACAAGCACTTCGAGGTGCAGGGCTCCTACGGCAGCGGCGCCACCCTCGACTGGGTGAACAAGTTCTCCTGGGCGAACGGCGAACCGTTCCCGGAGGACTTCCCCTGGGAGGACAAGGCCTCCTGGCCCGAGTATCCGTTCTTCAAGCCGGATCCCCTCGGCACGCTGAAGGTCGGCGGCGCCACCTTCTCCGAGACCCGCGACCCCCGTCTGTATGAGAACATCGGCGTGCCCGGCGACATCTGGCGCGACGGTTCCGTGGGACGCGGCTATGACAACCACAAGTACCACCAGGACGGCTGCACCGGCTTCCTGATGATGAAGTTCGTCCTGCAGCAGAATACCGACCGCTCCCAGCCGCAGCACTGGCCCTTCATGCGTTTCGCGGAAGTGCTCCTGAACTGCGCCGAGGCCTACAACGAGGCCGACGGCGGTCCGTCCGACAAGGCCTATGCCTGGGTGAACGCCGTGCGCGCCCGCGTCGGCCTGCCCGGCCTGCCCGAAGGCCTGTCCCAGGAGGAGTTCCGCAAGGCCCTCATCCTGGAGCGCGAGCTCGAGTTCGGTTTCGAGGAGGTCCGCTGGTTCGACATGGTCCGCTGGGGCCTGACCGAGGCGTTCACCTCCACGCTGCACGGCCTGACTTCCTACGGTGACAACAACAACGCCGCGACCGTCTTCACATACGGCAAGCCCTCCGAGGACATCCCCGCCGTCAAGGAAGTCTATCCGCCGCGCAGCTGGTACACCAGCTGGGACACGAAGTGGTATCTCGCCCCCATCCCCGCCCTGGAGATCAACAAGGCCTACGGGATGACGCAGAATCCGGGTTGGTAATCTAAAATGTGCCCGAATATGAAAAGATTGTTTGCATATATAACGCTTCCGCTTCTGCTCCTCGCCGCGACGGCCTCCGCCCAGGAGGTCGAGACCGTGTCGCCGCTGGATTCCGTCCAGCTGGGCAACCTGTTCCAGCTGAAGGCGGGCGGCGCCATCTCCGCGGGCGGCTGCCTCTTCGAGAAGAGTCCCGAAGTGGACATCGCGAACGCCCTGTATGGGCAGTTCTCCGGCCTGCTGGTGAAGAACAGCTCCAGCACCTATGAATCCAACCGGTCCCGGCTGAAGCTCTCCCTCCGCCTGCGCGGCCACAGCCCGCTGCTGCTGGTGGACGGCTTCCCCCGCGACCTGGACGACCTGGAGGGCGTGGAGATCGACAAGATCGAAGTCCTCAAGGACGCGGCCGCCGCGGCGCTGTACGGCGTCAAGGGCGGCAACGGCGTCATCTCCATCACGACCAAGCGCGGCAAGGACGCCCCGCTCCAGGTGACGGCCAAGTATCAGTACGGCCTGCAGACCATGTTCCGCGCGCCCGAGTTCGCCGACGCCTATACCTACGGTTTCCTGGTGAACGAGGCCCGTTCGCTGGACGGCCTGCCCGCCAAGTACAACGACGCGGAGCTCCTCGCCCTGTATAGCGGCCAGTATCCGTACGCGTATCCGAACGTCAACTGGTGGAACGAGGTATTCCGCGACCATGGTGACAACCACCAGGCCGAGTTCACCTTCACCGGCGGCAACCGCAACTTCCGCTATTTCGCTGCGGTCGACTACCTGAAGGAGGACTTCCTTTACAAGAAGGCTTCCGCCGACGACCGCTACAACGCGAACCACTATGACAACCGCCTGGGCATCCGCGCGAACGTGGACGTGAACATCACGCCCTCCACGCTGATGAAGATCGGCGTGAAGGCCCGCCTGGCGGAATTCAACCAGGGCTACTATTCCGGCCGCATCGAGAGCACGCTCTACACCCTGCCCGCCGCCGCGTTCCCCGTGACGCAGGCGGACGGCGTGTATGGCGGAACCTCCCTGTACGGCAACGTCAATCCGGTGGCCGTGATGCAGGAGAACGGTCAGCGCCAGTGGTCCCAGACCAAGGTGCTGGCGGACATCCTGCTCCGCCAGGACCTCGGGATGCTCGTCCCGGGCCTGTCCGCCGACGCAAACGTGGCCTTCGACTACATCGGCCTCCTGTACGAGCGCGCCTCCAAGGACTGGCAGTACTCGGAGCTCGTGAGCACCGTGGCCGCCCAGGGCGACCGGAACTACATCCTCAGCGAGCAGAAGTACTACGGCGTGAGCTCCAAGACGGTGAGCTACGACCACTATTTCTACGGACTGCAGATGAAGATGGAGCTCCAGGCCCGCCTGAACTGGGAGTGCAACTTCGACGCGCACCATGTGGAGGCGCACGCGGCCTACCGCCAGCGCTCCTGGATCCTCAGCGGCCAGAACAATTCCTCCAAGACCCAGGAGATCCTGGGCACGGTGAGCTATAACTGGAAGAAGCGCGTCTTTGCCGATGTGGTCGTGAACCGCTCCGGTTCCGCCTACATGCCCAAGGGCAAGCGCTTCCACTGGTATCCGGCCGTGAGCCTCGGCGCCATCGCCCTGGACGGCGAGCCTTACCTGAAGGTGTACGGCTCCGTCGGTCTCAGCGGTTCCGACGGCGACCTCGAGCACGAGCTCTGGCGCCAGAACTATGTGAGCGGCAACAGCTACTACTTCGGCGCCAACGGCGGTACCGGCTTCAGCGGCCGCACCGAAGGCCCGATGGCGGCCGTCACCCTGGCCCCGGAACTGTCGAAGCGGGCGACTGCCGGCATCGACCTCGGCTTCTTCGGCAAGCGCCTCATGATCAATGCGGAAGGCTTCCTGGAAGACCGCCGCAACATCCTCATCGACCCGTCCAACATCTCGGGCGTGATCGGCGTGGACGTGAGCGAGCAGAGTATCGGCGAGTCGAAGTTCAAGGGCTTCGACATGAACGTCGCCTGGAACAACCGCCACGGGGACTTCGAGTACGGCCTGTACGCCAACGGCGGCTGGCTGTTCTCCAAGGTCGTCGATGACGGCCAGGCCTACCAGATGTACGACTACCTCTACCACAAGGGCAACCCCGTGGGCCAGCGCTACGGCCTGGAGGTGATCGGCATCTTCCAGAACCAGGTGGAGATCAACAACAGCCCCCGCCAGACCTTCGGCGCCGTCAAGCCCGGCGACCTGAAGTACCTCGACCAGAACGGCGACGGCGTCATCGACAAGCAGGACCGCGTGAAGATGTTCGGCAGCTCGACGCCGCTCCTCACCTTCGGCTTCGGCCTGCACGCCGGCTGGAAGGGCCTCAAGGTCTTCGCGGACTTCCAGGGCGTGACCGGTGTCACCATCGACCTCCTGGATTCCCCGCTGTACCAGCCGCTGGTGTCCAACACGACCATCTCCCAGACCTTCCTGAACCGGGAAGTCACCTGGGCGCCGGGCCGCGAGATGTACGCCACGATGCCGCGCCTGACCACGCAGGAGAATCCGAACAACTACCAGGCGAACTCGCTCTGGTACCGGGACGGCTCCTTCATCAAGCTGCGCAACGCCGGGATTTCCTACACCATTCCGAAGAAGGCGACGAAGCTGTGCGACGTCACCCTCTCCCTGACGGGGACGAACCTCTTCTCGACGGACAACATCCACTTCGCGGATCCCGAGCAGCTGGGCGCCTATTATCCTTCCCTCCGCACCTTCTGGGGTGGCGTGAAATTCACCTTCTAAACCGGGAAACGCCATGAAAAAGATATTCTGCATACTTTCCGCTGCGCTTCTGCTGACCGGCTGCAACTTCCTGGATTTCGACGAGTCTTCCAGCGACTACAGCCGCGAGGACATGTACCTGACGTACAGCAACATCCAGAAGATGCTCACGAACATCTACGGCTACATGCCCAACAAGGACATCGCCGACGTGGGCAGCGCCCTGCGCGACTGCGGCTCCGACGACGCCGAATACGCCGACCCGGACGCCAGCGTGCAGCGCTTCACCAACGGCAACTGGAGCGCCCTGAACACCGTGGACGACAAGTGGACCCTGTTCAATGGCATCCGCTCGGCCAACGAGTTCCTCGAGTCCATCGAGACCGTGGACCTGTCCATGTACAAATATGACAACAAGTACCAGCGCTGGCTGGAGCACCTCGCGTACTATCCGTACCAGGCGAAGGTCCTGCGCGCGTACTACTTCTTCGAGCTGGCCCGCCGCTACGGCGACATCCCGATGCCGCTGACGATGCTCACGGCGGAGGAGGCCAACGAGATTGCAAAGACTCCTTTCGACGAGGTCATCAACTTCATCGTGAGCGAGTGCACCGAGTCCGCCGCCAAGCTGCCCGACACCTACGTGGGCCTGCTGGACGATGAGATCGGCCGCGTCACCCGGGGCTTCGCCCTCGCGGTGAAGGCGAAGGCGCTCCTCTACGCCGCATCCCCGCTGCACAACCCGTCCAACGACCGGAGCAAGTGGCAGAAGGCGGCCGCCGCGGCGAAGGAACTGATGGACCTCGGCATCTACCGGCTGGATCCCGCCGAGAAGGCGAACAACTACCTCTCCCAGGAGGTGATCTTCGCCATCATGCGGTCCGAGAGCCAGAGCTTCGAGCGCTACAACTTCCCGGTGCGGTTCACCGAGGGCCAGCGCACGTCCCTCGGCGGAACCTATCCCACCCAGAACCTGGTGGATGCGTTCCAGACGGCCGGCGGCTATGACATCGTTCTCGAGGCCGACGGTTGGAAGACCAGCGATCCCGCGTTCGACGTCACGAAGCCGTACGAGGGCCGCGACCCGCGCTTCGCCCGCGCGATCCTCGCCAACGGGATGTCCTTCAAGGGCACCACGATCGAGACCTTCGTGGGCGGCCGCGACTATTCCGCGACCCGCAGCGACCTGGGTTCCCCGACCGGGTACTACCTGCGCCGCTACATCCAGGAAAGCACCAGCTTCACCCCGGAGAACACCGTGACGAACAAGCACCAGTGGATCGTGTACCGCTACGCGGAAGCCCTCCTGACCTACGCGGAGGCCCTGAACGAGTATCTGGGCAGCCCGACGGCGACGGAAGGGAACCTCAGCGTCAGCGCGCTCGACGCCCTGAACCAGGTGCGCGCGAACGCCGGCATGCCGGCGGTGAGCGCCACCTCCGCGGACGCCTTCCGCGAGGCTGTGCGCCGCGAGTGGCGCGTGGAGTTCGCCTTCGAAGACCACCGCTTCTGGGATGTCCGCCGCTGGGACATCGGCCAGGCCACCCAGGGCCGCATCGACGGTGTGGAAATCACCCGGAACGGCGGCCAGTTCGCCTACAAGCGGACGGTCGTGGAGAACCGCACCTGGTCCTCCCGCCAGAACCTGTTCCCGATCCCGCAGGCCGAACTGTTCTGCAACCCCAACCTCAATCCCCAGAATCCCGGATGGAGCCAAACCACGGAAACCACGGAATAAAAAACAATCGAGATATGAAAACGATAACCAGAATCTTTGCAACCCTCTGCGTCCTCGGCGCTGCGGCCGCGTGCCAGCAGTACGAGATCGACACGCAGATGACTCCCGAAAAGGAGTATGCGAATCTCCGGCTGGTCTGTGACGCGCTGACGACCTACTCGGTGCCGGCTTCCCGTCCGGACAATATCACCTTCAACGTCAGTTCCAACTCGCCCTGGACGGTCACCCGTTCCGGCGGCGCGGACTGGGTCACCGTCACCCCGGCGTCCAGCTCGGCTTCCAGCCTGGTCTCCGACGTCGTCGTGAGCTTCGCCGACAACGACAGCGGCGAGGACCGCACCGCGACCCTGACCGTCGCGGCCGAGCGGATCAGCAAGTACTATACGGTCACGATCACCCAGGCCAAGAAGGGCCGGCTGTTCGTGACGCCGGTCGCGAAGAACTACTCCGCGGCGGGCGGCCCGCTCACCTTCACCATCAACACGAACGTCCCCTGGGAGGTCCGCACCGACGTCTCCTGGCTCCACTTCGACCCGGAGAAGGGCAATCCCGACCCGGACGGCCGCACCCTGACCATCACCGCCACGGCGGATCCCTCCGACGTGCTGGAGCGCGGGGCCACGGTGACCGTGGTCGCCGGGGATGACGAGGAGTCCTTCGACATCACCCAGACGGGTTCCTGCGACATCACCGAGATCTCCGGGGAATTCCCGGGCGCCGGCGGCACCCAGGCCCTCAAGATCCGCACCGACCTTCCCTGGACGGTGAGCGCCGACAAGGACTGGATCACCTTCGACAAGGAGGAAGGCCAGGGTGACGGCAAGCAGACCATCATCAACGTCACAGCCGCCCCGAACGACGACGCGGCCCGCAAGGCGGTCATCACCATCCGTATCGCGGGCGAGGACTACACCTTCGAGGTCCATCAGACCGGCGCCGCCTTCAACATCGTCCCGCCGGAAGATCCCACCCTGCCGGTCGCGGGCGGCGAACTCGTGCTCGAGGTCAACGCCTCCAAGTCCTGGGAGCCCCAGACCGACGTTCCGGGCTTCACCGTGGAGAAGGTCGACGACTCCCACTTCAAGGTCGTCGCCGCGATGAACAACCGCTTCGCCCCGCGCGTGGGCGCCGTGTCCATCGTCTCCCCGAGCGGCGCGACCGACAGCGTCGAGCTCACCCAGGACACCGCTTTCGACGTCCAGAACGGCGAGGTCCTCGAGGACGGCTCCGTGAAGCTCTCCGGCGACAAGGGATCCCGCGTCTATCTGAAGGATGGCGCCCGCTGCATGACCATCACCCTGACCCTCGGCGAGAAGCACTTCGGCGACGCCGGCCAGCTCTGGGTCCAGGGCGCCCTCGGCAGCGTGAACATCTACAACCAGCTCTCCCTGGGTGGCAACACCCGCATCCGCACCGACGGCAACATGGCCGATGAGGCGGCGACCAGCGCCTACAAGAGCAGCACCTACTCCATCACCAAGGATGAGCTGAACGCGATGACCACCTACGAGTACGGCCTCAAGCCCAACGCCGAGGATCCCAAGCTCCTGGACATGTGGTTCAAGGTCGATGGCGTCGAGAAGAAGTCCCACACCGGCAACAACCCGTTCTACTACGACCAGACCGTGGTGGACTACTACTTCGGATTCTACAGCGCGACTTCCGACGGCAGCTGGTATGTCGTCAAGAGCGCCGACATCACGGTCAATGAAGAGGCTTATTAATCCGTCCGAGCCATGAAAAAGATATTCCTGCTCTTCTGCTGCGCCGCAGCCCTCGTCACGGGGCTGGCCACCGGCTGCAAGCCGAAGGAAGAACAGCCCGTGAAGATCGTGGACCTGCGCTACCGCGCGCAGGATTCCTACGACCTTCCGGCCCAGGGGGCCAAGGCGTTCACCATCCTGGTGGCGTCCACCGACCCCTGGACCGTCACGAGCGCGCACCCGGACTGGTGCATCATCAGCGAGGAGGAGGGTGACGCCTCCGACCCGACCCTCGTGCACGAAGGCAAGGCCGAAGCCACGGTCATCCGCGTGCAGTACTACGACAACACCTACCTGGACGACCGGGAGGACAAGATCACGATCCAGAGCGACTACTGGACGGGCAAGGTGATCACCGTGCGCCAGAAGGGCAGCGCCTTCCTGACCATCTCCGAGGAAGACCTCGACCAGGACGTCACCAAGGCCGGCGGGGACCACTTCATCCACATCAAGTCCAACCAGGACTGGAGCGCCAAGGTCACCGGCGGTGACTGGGTGACCGTCACCGAGGGCGCCACCGGCAACGGCACCGGCGTCGTCACGGTGAACGCCGCCGAGAACACCTCCGAGCTCCGGTACGCCGAGGTCACCGTGTACGACCGGCATGACGTCGCCGCGGCCCTCGTCAAGTTCACCCAGGACGGCGTCCAGCTGGTCCCGCTCTCCGACGAGATCCGGGCCGGCTACGACCAGCCCACCGGCGAGGTGGAAGTCCTGTCCAACGCCAAGTGGACCGTCACCAAGGAGTCCGAGAATGACGACTGGTTCGAGATCCTCACCCCGACGGGCGAAGGCGACGGCAAGATCCAGCTCTCCTTCACCCAGAACGACGGGGACGGCCTCCGCAGCGCCGTCATCATCCTCAAGAACGTGGTGGCCCACGAGGGCGACTATGCGGCCACGAAGGAAATCGTGGTGAAGCAGGCCTACAAGATCACCCCGGTCCGCGTCCCGTTCAACGCCGACGAGCTCGGCTCCTGGAGCTCCGACTGGACCAACGCCCCGACCTTCTCCAAGGACCTCGGCGGCACCCTGTTCACCGCGAAGGCCCGGCTGCACAACAGCAGCAAGCCGTTCGGCACCTACACCTTCCGCTGGAGCAACATCACCCAGAACCCGGCCTCCGAGGCGGGCGTCCGCGTGCGCCACTGGTTCTGCTTCAGCGAGGGTTGCGAGCTCAAGGCCGACATCCGGCCGGCGGACGGCAAGCTCAGCTTCGACTTCAATGTGGCGGGCGACGGCAACAAGCCCTCGGTCGACGGCTACACGGCCGTGGACTTCACCCAGCCGATCGAGTTCACCTTCAAGTTCGATCCCAGCGGCCCGAACCACTGCCACGTCACCTACCTGGTGAACGGCGAGGTGGCCGGCAGCTTCGACACGTCCGAGACGATGCTGCGCACCGTCACCTGGGGTACGAGCATCAATATGTACATCGGCGTGGACAACGAGAACTCCGGTTCCGCCGTCCTCGAGTGGTACGAGTACACCCCGCCGATGAACTGGGAATAACCGTCAAAGGACCATTAAACGAGAGAAATCATGAAAACGATTGAAAGAATAGCGATCCTTTGCGCAGTCCTGCTTCCGCTCTTCTCCTGCCGGGAGACACCGGTGGATCCGGTGGATCCCGTCCCCGAAGGACCCCAGCCCGAAACCCGCACGCTCACCTTCGTCCTTCCCGACTTCACCGTCGGGGAGGGCGGGGAGGTGCCCGCGGCCGTCAAGACCGCCTGGAAGGCCGGCGACCAGATCGTCGTCCACGGCGAGTACGCCAAGGACCAGGTGATCGTGACCCTCGCCGCCGGCGACATCTCCGGCGACGGGAAGTCGGCCACCGTCACGGTGGAAGGCCTCTATCCCTACCAGCGGGAGGACTGCTCCAGCACCCTGTACGCCTCCTATCCGGCGTCGCTGGCGGACAACCTCAAGCACTGCTTCTTCTACAGCAAGTTCTCCACGACCGGCCAGCAGATCATGGCCGCCTGCAACAGCGGCGACACTTTCCAGTTCCAGAACATCTGCGGCATCCTGTCGATGTCCGTGGAGGGGGACCTGGCCGGATACACCATCTCCACCCCCAAGAAGGACGCCCTCGGGTATGAGTTCCTCCAGGTGAAGATCACCGACAGCGAGCAGCTCTACCGGCAGTATGTGGGCAACCCGCTCCTCCAGCTGGACGGCACCGTGGAAGGCGGGGAGATCCTGGTGTTCCTGCCGGAAGGCACGACCTTCCCGGGCGGGTTCGTCATCAAGTTCAAGGAGGGCGACGACTACACCCGGATCTTCAAGTACACCCAGCCCGTGGAGATCGTCCGCGGCGGAATCGTGGACCTCGGGGACATCACCGGCGAGATCGAGCACTACGACAACCCGTTCTCCAAGGACGTCAAGGACCTGGACACCGTGGGCAACGCGAACAGCTACATCATCACCGAGCCCGGCAGCTACAAGTTCAAGGCGGTCTATGGCAACGAGTCCACGAACTACCTGCAGGACGTGGACGACGCCGTGATCCTCTGGGAGACCTGGAACGACAATTCCGAGGTCACGCCGGGGAGCGTGCTCGCCCACGCCTCGTTCGCCGAGGACTTCATCATCCTCCGCACCCCCGCGACCCTGCATCCCGGCAACGCGCTCGTCGCCGCCAAGGACGCCTCCGGCAAGATCCTCTGGAGCTGGCACATCTGGATTCCCGCGACCCCGGTCGTCACCGCGAACTTCGGCGGCATCATGGGCGTGGACCTGATGGACCGCAACCTGGGCGCCCTCGTGGCCGCCGAGGCGACTTCCGCCGAGGTGAGCCCGACCTCCTACGGGATGATGTACCAGTGGGGCCGCAAGGACCCGTTCACCGCGGCCGGCACCTTCAAGGGCAGCAGCCCGGCCACCTACGCCGGCGTACCCGAGGAGATGGCTCCCGGCCAGATCTCGCTGGAAGAGTCCATCGCGAACCCGCGTCTGCTCGGCCACCTCAACAACAACGACTGGTGCCTCGTCCCGGACAACGAGTTCTGGGCCGATGCCGACAAGACCATCTACGACCCGTGCCCTCCGGGCTACCGCGTGCCGAAGAAGAACACGGCCAACCCGTTCTGGAGCGCCGACCTGTCCGCCCAGGCGGGCTGGGGCGTGGACCTCACCGCCGGCTGGCTCAAGGTGGGCTCCCCGGACGCGTCCGTGTTCCCGATCGCGGGCTACCGCGACGACTACTCCGTGAATGGTCTCTCCAAGGTGGGCGTCCGTACGCTGTACTGGACCTCCCAGGCGTCCGACGACGCCAAGGGTCCCGGCGCCGACCTCCGTTCCGACCGGTCCTACACGTTCGGCTCCGCGCCGAAGGCCCGTCTCGGCTCCGTCCGTTGCACCGTCGAATAACTTGAAACTAATAATAAATACAAGACCATATGAAAAAGTTTTTTACGCTCGTTGTGCTGGCGCTCCTGGCAGTGGGCTGCGCCAAGGAATATGACGACACCGGCGTCCGGGAACTGATCGCCGGCCTGGACCTCCGGGTCAGCGAGCTGGAGGCGAACGTCTCCGCCCTGCAGTCCGCCCTCGGCGACGGCAAGTTCGTCCGCAAGGTGGAAGAGTACAAGGACCCGGAGACGGGCCGCACCACCGGTGTCACCGTCACCTACACCGACGGCAACATCGTGCACTTCAACATCGTCCCTGCGGATCCCACCCAGGGCCCCGTGTTCTCCGTGATCCGCAACGGCGCGGGTGAGCTGGTCTGGGCCGTGGACGGCAAGGCCGTCAAGATGGACGATGAGGAGATCCCCGTGTACCAGACGCCGGTCTTCTCCATCGACGAGGAGGGCAACCTCTGGGTGGAGGTCGACGGCAAGAAGACCAACCTCGGACCGGTGAAGAGCGAAGGCGCCACCCTCCAGGACGGCATCTTCACGAACCTCGCCGTCACCGACAGCGCGGTCGTCCTCACCCTCTCCGACAACTCCGTCGTGAACATCCCGTTCGCCGAGGCCTTCCAGCTGCTGGTCGAAAAGGAAGAGTACGTCTTCACGGCGGCCAACCCCGTCGTCGAGATTCCCTACACCGTGACCGCCAAGACCGAGAACACCGTCGTGGGCGCCTACTATGACATCGAGAAGTTCGGCGTGAAAGTGGAGCCCGAGAAGCTGACCGTCACCGCGTTCTCGGAGAAAGCCAGCGGCATGATCATGCTGTACGCCGACTCCAAGGTGGGCCTGACCTCCATCGTGTCCGTCATCGTCACGCCCGAGGGCGTCCGCATCCTCGACGAGCCGTACAGCGCGACCGTGAACTACCTGGCCGAAGGCGAGGACGCCACCGTCGTTTCCAACGTGGTCTCCAACATCGCCTTCGACGTGGTTCCTGTCGATGAGTGGATCCATGTCGCCAGCGTGCGGAGCCAGGCCTACACCATCACCCTTAAGCTCGACGACAACCTGACCGGCGAGCTCCGGGAAGGCACCGTGAACATCGTGAGAGCCGGCACCGAGGAGGTGGTCCAGACCATCAAGATCGCCCAGCTGGCCGCCGTCATCGAGACGGGCACGAAGAACCTGAGCCGGAAGGGCGCCGCGAACAGCTACATCGTGACCGAGGCCGGCGACTACAAGTTCTGGGCGGTGAAGGGCAACAGCGGCCAGGAAGTCAATCCTGCTACCGTGGAAGTCCTCTGGGAGACCTGGAACAACGCCGAGGAAGTCACCGCGAACAGCGTGGTCGCCTCCGTGGAGCTCGTGGGCAGCTATGTGAAGTTCTCCACGCCGGAGACCCTCAAGCCCGGCAACGCCGTCATCGCGGCGAAGGACGTCACCGGCACCATCCTCTGGAGCTGGCACATCTGGGTGCCCGCCACCGAGGTCGGGACCGTGGACAACGCCATCTTCTCCTCGCCGGCCATGGACCGCAACCTGGGCGCCCTCGTGGCCGCCACCACCGGCGCCGAGGCGCCCGTCGAGTCCTTCGGCCTGACCTACCAGTGGGGCCGCAAGGATCCGTTCCCGGGCCCGAAGGCCGCCAACAGCTCGTCCAACGCCACCGTGGCCGGTGTCGCCCTTTCCATGACGGACGGCGCCGGAGAGGCCGACGAGTCCAAGATCTCCCTCCTCCAGTCCATCGAGAATCCGACCCTCCTGGGCCACGCCAAGAACAGCGGCTGGGCGCTCCCGGCCGAGAACACCCTCTGGCAGGATGACGTGAAGACCATGTACGACCCGTGCCCTCCGGGCTACCGGGTCCCCGCCTTGGGAGGCAACTCCACTTTCTTCAACGAAGATGTCAGCGCCCTCGTCGGCTGGGAAGAGAACAAGGCCCAGTACTATTTCGCCCTGGGCAATCCGGCGTTGGTGTTCCCGTTCGCCGGTTACCGGGACGACTACGGTCCGGACAGCATGACGCACGCCTATGACCGCGCGGCTTACTGGAGCTCCTCCTCCTCTTCCGACGAAAAGGCCGCTTATCTGAACGTCCGCGCCGGCTCCGCCCACGCCAAGGCCGATGCCGGCAAGTCCCGCGCCGGTTCCGTCCGCTGCGTGGTCGCGGAAGAGAACCCCATCCTTCCTCCGGACGAGCCGGACCAGCCCACGGGTTCCGCCACCGACCTGAGCGAGACCGCCAGCGCCAACAGCTACCTCGTGGAAAAGGCCGGCGACTATAAGTTCAAGGCCGTCAAGGGCAACAGCGAGGAAGCCGTCGCCCCCGCCTCCGTCGAGGTCCTCTGGGAGACCGTGAACACCACGACCGCCCCCGAGGCCGGCGCCGTGATCGCCCATGTCGCCTTCGCCGACGGTTATGTGACGTTCTCCACGCCGGCGACCCTCGTGCCCGGCAACGCCCTCATCGCCGCCAAGGACGCGGCGGGTGTCATCCTCTGGAGCTGGCACATCTGGATTCCCGCCACGCCCGTGGTGGCCAGCACGTTCGGCGGTGTGGTCGGCGTGCCGATGATGGACCGCAACCTGGGCGCCCTCGTGGCCGCCGCGCCGAACGCCAAGCCGGACGGCACCGCGATCGGCATGCTGTACCAGTGGGGCCGCAAGGACCCGTTCCCGGGCGTCGCTTCCGTGGACGCTTCCGACCCGATTGCCACGACCGGAGCCATCGTCCTCGACAGCGAGAAGCAGAACTTCAGCATCGAGGAGTCCGTCCAGAACCCGACCGTCTATGTGAAGACGGGCAGCGACAGCAACAAGACCTGGGTGGACGTTCCTTCCACCGAGCTCTGGGGCAAGACCAAGACCGTGTACGACCCGTGCCCTCCGGGATACATCGTTTCCACGCGTGACAAGAGCTGGGCGTTCTGGGGCGGCATGGCCTCCGCGACCGGCTTCAAGGCTGATACGGAGAACAAGATCATCGTCCTCGGCGTCGAGCCCGACCCGGCCAGCCCCGAGACGACCGGCTACATCGTGCTCCCGATCGGCGGTTACCTGGACCAGGGCGAGTACGCCAAGGTGGGCGCCCGCGCCTACATCTGGAGCTCCTACTCCTCCTCCAGCGAGGCGAACATCGCCTACCAGATCTACATCAACGGCGAGTCCGTGTCCACCACCGAGCAGCGCATGTCCCGCGGCGGCAACGTCCGTTGCGTCGTGGAACAGTAATTCCCTGGCTATGAGAAAGACATCTCGCATATTGTTCCTGTCCGTGCTCCTGGGCCTGTTTGCGGCCCAGGGGTGCACGGACGACCGTATGGGGATGGCCGTACCGAATCCCGACACCAAGCCCAACGCGGGCGAGATCCCTTCCGGGGATCCCTTCAACCCCGATGCGCCGCCCCCCGGCCCGGTCGATCCCACGGATCCGGCCGACGTGTGGGTGAACAACCCCGAGCGCCTCGCCCGCCTCGGCAAGACCCCGATCATCGAGATCTACTACACCGAGTACACCCGGGCCGACCTGTTCCCGTCCATCGACGAGGTGCGCAACTTCACCCACATCAACGTGGGCCACGTGCGCTTCGTGGACAAGGACAACGGCGTGGGCATCGAGATCGACAGCAAGACCGTCCCGCTGGTGCAGAAGTTCGTCGCCTACAAGGCGCAGTACCCGGAGCTGAAGGTCAAGCTGCAGATGGGCGGCTGGGGCAAGAACGCCGACGGCTGGTCCCAGATGGCCCGCGACGAGCAGAAGCGCAAGGCCTTCGTGGACGAGTGCGTGAACATCTGCAACACGTACGGCGTCGACGGATTCGACATCGACTGGGAATATCCCACCTATGCGGCCAAGGATGGCGACCACGTGAACGGCGCCAGCCCCGCGGACTGGGAGAACTTCGTCAAGCTCTTCAAGGAGATGCGCGAGGCGATGCCCAATAAGATCCTCTCCTATGCGGCGTCCGATAGCGGCAAGTACACCGACAACTACGGCGTGCTGCCGTATGTCGACTACATCAACGTGATGACCTACGACGAGGGCAACCCGCCGTACCACAATTCGCCGCTGTACCGGAGCTCCATCACGGGCTCCCGCTGCGCGGCGGAGGCCATCGACGACATCTTCCACGGCCAGCAGGGGATCCCGTACCAGATGATGAACTTCGGCCTGGCGTTCTACGGCCACGGCGACGGCTACAAGCTCAAGACGGGCAACCGGTATCCCTCGTCGGTGGACTACAGCAAACTGGACGACATCTTCTTCAAGGGCACCTGCGACGGCTATGACGTCAAGGGCGTGAACTACCGCATCTGGGACGACGTGGCCAAGGTTCCGTACCTGGCCGACGCCCTGGGCAAGATGTACGCCTCCTACGAGGACATCGAGTCCATCAACGCGAAGGTCGAGTACCTGAAGTCCCGCAACATGCTCGGCGCGATGATCTGGGAGTACCGGCACGACAACGACGAGGGTACCCTCCGGCACGCGGTCAAGCACGCGATGGACGGCAACCCCGACGCGCCCGGCAAGTACGAGCGTCCGGAGGAGTACGAACCGCCGACCCCGGCGCAGGTGCCGGTGATGGGCAAGGTCGAGTTCTCCAAGAAGCTGCAGAACGGCAGCGCCATCGTGGAAGAGCTTTCCGGACTGTGCCTGTCCAAGGACGGCGACTTCCTCTGGGGCGTGGGCGACAACGGCGCGCTGTACAGGATCAACTTTGACGGCACCTTCACCCAGCACTGGACCTACGACGCCGACATGGAAGGCCTGTGCATGGACCCTGCCACCGGGACGATGTACATGGGCATCGAACCCAAGCGTGTGTACAAGCTCACGGAGCCGTACCAGTCGAAGACCACCCTGTGGGATGTGGACGAGGCGGCGGAGATGGGCAATTCCGGCATCGAGGGCATCGCCTGGCACAAGGGCAACCTGTACCTGGGCTCCCAGACCGGCGCCACCCTGTGGGAGTACACCCTGGACGGCACCAAGCTGTGGAAGAAGAGCCTCCGCACCGTAACCTCCACGATCTCCGAGATCGCGGGCCTGGACTACGACGAGAAGAACGACTGGCTGTGGGTGATTGACTCCAACTCCAACAAGGACCGTCCGGAGTACCTGGGCTACACGATCTACCTGTTCGACGGCGACGCCACGAAGCTCCTCGCGACCTACTACGTAGGCGACTTCGCCAACTGGAACCCGGAAAGCATCTGCGTGGACCGCAAGAACGGCTGCATCTGGGTCGCCGACGACTGCGGCGACGCCACCCCGTCCATCCTCCACAAGATCCAGTTCTCGGGTCTCTGATGATTCTTTGACGTGAGATATCCTCCCTGCAAGCCCTTGCGGGGAGGATTTCTTTTTGTAACTTTACACGGCTATTAACCTGTCGATATGAAAAGAATCCTTCTTCTGGCGGCCCTTTCCCTTCTCGCCGCCTGCGGGCCCAAGGCCCCGAAAATGCCGGCCGACGCCATCGTCCTCCGCAGCCCGGACGGACAGCTGGAACTGAAGTTCGCCGTGGTGGACGGCGTCCCCGAATATACGCTGGACCGCGCCGGAAAGGCGGTCGTCCTGCCTTCCCGCCTGGGCTACACCCTCCTGGACCGGGAGAGCCTGGACGGCGGTTTCACCCTCACCGACTCAGCCTTCAACACCTTCGACGAGACCTGGGAGCCGGTCTGGGGCGAGGAAGCGTCCATCCGGAACCACTACAACGAGCTGCTCGTGACGCTGGAGCAGAAGCCCGAAGCGGCGCGCGAGGCGCAGCGGGGCGTGAGCGTCACGGACCCGGAATACACCGGCGACCTGGGCAACCCGTACGGCAAGGGCGCCGTGATGCAGGTGCGTTTCCGCCTGTATGACGACGGCCTCGGCTTCCGCTACGAGTTCCCGCTGGAGAACGCCTTGACCTACTTCAAGGTCAAGGAGGAGCTCACCGAGTTCGCGATGACGGGCGACCACACGGCCTGGTGGATCCCGGGCGACTACTCCACGCAGGAGTTCGTGCCCACGGAGTCCAAGCTCTCGCAGGTGCGCGAGCTGCAGGACGTGCCGCGTCCCGCGGGCGGTTCCCCGCAGACGAAGTTCTCCCAGACCGGCGTGCAGACGGCCCTCCAGATGAAGACCGCCGACGGCCTGTACATCAACATCCACGAGGCCGAGGTGCTGGACTATCCCACCACGAACCTGGACCTGGACGACAAGAACTTCGTGTTCACGACGCACCTGACCCCGGACGCCGAGGGCGTCAAGGGGCGGCTGCAGGCGCCGTGCAAGAGCCCGTGGAGAACCGTGATGGTGTGCGAGAAGGCCACCGACGTGCTGGCCTCCCGCCTCATCCTGAACCTCAACGAGCCCTGCGCCATCGAGGATGTCTCCTGGATCCATCCGACCAAGTATATGGGCGTGTGGTGGGAGATGATCACCGGCAAGAGCGAGTGGTCCTACACGTATGACTATCCTTCCGTGCAGCTGGGCGTGACGGACTACGCCGCTTCCAAGCCGCACGGCCGCCACGGCGCGAACAACGAGAACGTCCGCCGTTACATCGACTTCGCCGCCGAGAACGGCTTCGACGCCATTCTCGTGGAGGGCTGGAACGAGGGCTGGGAGGACTGGTACGGCCACCAGAAGGACTTCGTCTTCGACTTCATCACCCCGTATCCGGACTTCGACCTGCCGGCGCTGAACGAGTATGCCCACAGCAAGGGCATCCGCATCATCATGCACCACGAAAGCTCCTCGTCCACCGTCAATTACGAGCGCTGGATGGAGCAGGCCTATGACCTCATGAACCAGTACGGCTACGACGCCGTGAAGAGCGGCTACGTGGGCAAGATCATCCCCTACGGCGAGTATCACTACAGCCAGGCCCTCATCAACCACTACCACCACGCCATCGTGGAGGCCGCGAAGCACCACATCATGGTCAACGCCCACGAGGCCGTGCGCCCGACGGGCCTGTGCCGCACCTGGCCGAACATGATCGGCAACGAGAGCGCGATGGGCACCGAATTCCGCGGCACCATCAAGCCCGGCCACACCACCATCTTCCCGTTCACCCGCCTGCAGGGCGGTCCGATGGACTACACCCCCGGCATCTTCGAGACGGACATGTCCAAGAACAACCCCAACGACAAGCAGCATATGCACCACACCATCTGCAACCAGCTGGGCCTGTACGTGACGTTCTACTCCCCGCTGCAGATGGCGGCGGACCTGCCGGAGAACTACGCGAACTTCATGGACGCGTTCCAGTTCATCAAGGACGTGGCCGTGGACTGGGACAAGAGCGTGTACATCGACGCGGAACCCGGCGCGTACATCATCACGGCGCGGCATCCGAAGATGTCCTCGCTGAACTCCGGCCGCCTCGCCGGCAAGTCCGGCGCCTGGGAGTTCGCAAACCCCGATGGCCAGGAGCACGACGTTTGGTTCCTGGGCGGCGTGACGGACGAGAACGCCCGCACCTTCGACGTGAAGCTCGACTTCCTCACCCCGGGCGTCCAGTACGAGGCCACGATCTATGCCGACGCCCCCGACGCCGACTTCGAAACGAACCCGAAGGCGTATACGATTACGCGCCAGACGGTGACGAGCGAAACGACGCTCAATCTCCGGATGGCGCGCGCGGGTGGATTTGCCGTGTCGCTACGGTCTAAATGACGGCCGCGGGGCCTTCTTGGGCTCGCCGAGGAACGAGGCTTCGGCGTCGTTCTCGTCCAGGCAGAACACCATAAAGTCCTTTTGGGCGGCGGTGACGGGTTTCCAGTCGCCGCCGTCCTTGCCGTTGGGATCGCTGTACTTGGCGAAGTTGGACCAGGCGGTGAGCATCTTCTCGGAGAGGTCCCAGTCACCCTGCGTCCAGGGGCGCCAGCAGTTCTTCAGGGACTTGAACACGAACCACAGGTCGGAGGAGTGGAACGCGCCCTGGAGGACGTTCGGACGGCCGTCCGTCGGGAGCGGACGGGCGAACTGGTAGGCCCAGGCCTTGCCGCCGTTCTCCTCGCGGTTGAGGCAGAAGTCCGTGATGACGGGCTGCATATTGCCGGCGTCGTTGAGGGTGTAGCCGATCATATAGGGGACATCGGCCAGGGAACCGTCGACACAGGCCTCGTCAAAGCCCTCCGTAAGGACGTAGCCGTCGATGTACGGGGAGATGGGGGAGGCGGTGAGGACGCTGCGCTTGCCGGTGGCGCTGCTGTACAGGGTGCCCATCGCGAAGATGGTTTCGGTCGACGCGCGGCGGAGCTTCTGCAGGTCGGTGAGGCCGGCCCAGTCGGCCACCTCCTTGGTGGAGGCCTCGGCGTCGGCGAGGGTCACGGGACCCTGCTGCGGCATCGCGCGCATCCCCGGGAACGGGGGCTCGACGGGCTTCCGCGGGTCCGTGAAGCCGCTGGCGCTCATAATGACGGCCTTGTCGAAGAGGCCCTTGGTGAGCGGGGAGGCGGACAGGAACTTCGTGCTGCGGCCGCCGGCGCTCTGGCCGAACAGCATCACGTTGTCCGGGTCGCCACCGAACTGGGCGATGTTGGCCTGGACCCACTTGAGGGCCTGGATCTGGTCCAGGGTGCCCCAGTTGCCGGTCGGGTGCTCCGGGTTCTCCGCGGAGAGTTCGGGATGGGCGAAGAAGCCGAACGGGCCCACGCGGTAGTTGAAGGAAACGAGGACGACGTCCTTCGCCGCCCACTCCTGGCCGTCGAACTCGGGTTCGGAGCCCCAGCCCTCGCGCATACCACCGCCGAAGACCCACACGGCCACCGGGAGCTTCTTCTCCGGCTGGCCGGGCGCCTTGGTCCATACGTTCAGGTACAGGCAGTCCTCGCTGTAGGGTGCCTCCGCGCCGTAGCCCCACTCGGTGGTGTAGCCGCCGGGGTAGTGCGCCACCTGGAACGGCGGGTGGCCGAAGGTGTCGCACACTTTCACGCCTTCCCACGGCACGACGGGCTGCGGGGCCTTCCAGCGGTTCTCGCCGATGGGCGGCGCGGCGAACGGAATGCCGCGGAACACGGTGACGCCGGCGATGTCGGCCGCCACGCCTTGGACCTGCCCGCCCTCAATGGTGAGGATGGGACTCGGGGCTTTCTGCGCGCACGCGGCCATCGCCAGGGCGCACGCAAGGATCAGGATTCGTTTCATATCATTTCGGGGTTATTGGCAAATTTACAAAAAACCCGGCAGACCCGCACGCATCCGAGACGGATTCTCCCCGAAAAATCGTATCTTTGGAATCGGTAAAATGAAACGAACGATGAAAAAGTTGCTATTATTCCTGGCGGCCGCCACGATGGCGGTGTCCTGCATCATCAATATCGGCGGGGGCAGCGCCGTGTGGGTAGGCGAGTGCACGGAGGAGGGGATCGACCATACCGAGGTCCGCGAGGTCGGGCATTTCCGGGCGGTCGCGTCCAGCCTCCCCGCCAATGTGTACTATGTCCAGGCCGACAAGCAGGAGGTCCGCGTGGAAACCACCGAGGAACTTGCGTCCAAGGTGCAGACGACCGTCGAGGACGGTATCCTGTCTCTCAAGCTCGAGCCCGGCCGGTATCCCAAGCTGATCCTCCGCGTGGTCGTGTCCTCTCCCGACATAGAAAAGCTCTCGGTCAGCGGCAGCGGCAACCTGTTCCAGGAAGGGCCCTTGCACGCCTCGGGCGCCCTGGCCTTGAAGGTTTCGGGGAGCGGCGACATGGTCACGGGCGAGATCGACAGCCAGGATTTCACGGCCCAGTGCAGTGGCAGCGGGAGCATCCGCGTCGGCGCGCTGGCTTGTGACGACTTCGGCGGCAAGATCAGCGGGTCCGGGACCATCACCATGGGCCGTATCTCCTGCGATGACTTCGAAATGGGGGTCAGCGGGTCCGGCGACTTCCTGGTGGACGTGCTCACCTCGACGGGCGGCGCATCGGTCCGGGTTTCCGGCAGTGGCAATGTCCGCCTGAAGGAGGCGACGGTCGACGGGAACATGGACCTGAAAACAGGCGGCTCCGGCGATATCTTCATCAAGGGTTCCTGCCGCGACGTGACCGCCACCACTTCCGGCTCCGGCAACATCACCGGCGACCTCAAGTACAACCACATCAGCGTCAAGTCTTCCGGTTCCGGCGACGTGAACCTGTAGGCTTTCTATCCCCATGAATCCTGTCTCCCAGCGCCTCCTGAGCCAGCAGCTCGCGGCCCCGCAGTTCAAGGATCCGGCGGAGGTCGTGTCCTGGTTCGGGGCCATGCAGGCCCAGGACTACAAGTCGATGCGCTGGGCCGTGTCGATGCGGACCCGCAGGCCCTCCGGCAAGGCCTTCGAGCAGGCCTACAACGACGGGCGGATCATCCGGACCCATCTGCAGCGCACCACCTGGCAGCTCCTCGCCGGCGAGGACCTGGGCTGGATGCTGAAGCTGTGCCGCCGCAAGGCCCTCTCTGGCCTCCGCGGCTGGATGCACGCGAACAATGTGGACATTCCCTTGGAAGAAGAGAAGCGCATCAGCGGCATCTTCGGCGAGGCGCTCGCCGGGCATCGCAGCGTCCAGAAGGAGTTCCTGGCGGAAGCCCTCCGCGAGCGCGACATCCAGATGACCGAGCAGCGGTTCTCCTACCATCTCCGCCTGGCGGAACTCTCAGGCCTGCTGTGCTCGGGCGACCTGCATCCGACCAAGCGGACGCTGGCCCTCGCTGCGGAAAAGGTTCGTAATCCGCTGGCCCTGAGCCACGAAGAGGCTCTCGCCGTCCTTACTCGCAAATACTTCCGCAGCCACAGCCCCGCTACGCTGGAGGACTTCGTGTGGTGGTCCGGGCTGAATGTCAACGACTGCCGGCGCGGCATCGCCGCCCTCGGCGGCGAGCTCCGCGCCGAGCGCTGGAAAGGCCGCGACTTCTACGTCCACGCGGACGCCCGCACCCGCGGCTTCCGCCGCGGCAGCGTCTTCCTTCTCCCCGCCTTCGACGAATACCTCATCGGCTACAAGAGCCGTGACATCGTCCTTCACCCCGATCACTCGCACCACGCCCACAACAACTCCGGCATCTTCTACCCCATCGTCGCCCTGGACGGCTACATCGTGGGCAACTGGTCTCCCTCTGCCCACGACGGCGATCTTACCCTCTTCGACGACTCGACGACAGTCCCGACCGAGCCCTTCCACGCTCAGCTCGCCACCTACCGCTCCACCCTCAAGCTCAAGCGATAAGCCGTAACAGGCTGAATCCCTTGCGCCCTTCTTCGTGCAAAAGTCCCGCAGGGTGTACAAGTCTCGCAGGTGTACTCGTTGTACAAGCCAGACTTGTACAACGGCTTTCTGGGCGCAGGTGTGGACTCTTGGCACGGCTGAGGGAACAGTTTGGCGGGTTATCGTGCCCCCGCACGTGCTCCAGCACGGCTGGGGGCACGTTTTGTCTCAAAAACGTTCCCTGGCGCGTGCGGAGGGCTCTATGCGATATGCCCGAGCGCTTATTCGACGGTGATGATGATGCGGCGGTAGGCAGGGAGGAAGAAGGGGCCATCGTCGTGGACCTCACAGACCAGGTGGTACTGCTCGCCGGGGGCGGCATCGGCAGGGATGGTGAAGGCCGCTACGGGGGTGGCGGGTTCTGCGATGGCGGGGAGAGTGCCCATCTGGTCTCCGGCGGGGGCGTCAGGGGGCGTCACTCCGGGGAATTCCTGGAACCACCAGGCGAATCGTAAGGTGTCGCCGTCGGGATCGGTGGAGGCGGAGGCGTCGAAGCTGAGCGAGGCGCCGGGGCGGGCAGTTACGGGCAGGGGCGCGAGACCGTCGCCGTTGTCGAGGCGGAGGCGCTTGTGCCCTTGCTTCCCGTCGAGGCGGACCACCGGGTTGCGGTTGCCGCGGCCTTCGGCGGCCCATTGCATGCGGGCGGCGAAGTCGTTGAATTCGTCGGGGTAGAACTTGTGTTCGTAGGCGGAGGAGATGCCCTTGAGGGGCTCCTGCCAGTTGGTCCAGGCCGATGTCTCGCGGTCGGGGGAGAGGCCGAACTGGTGGCAGCCGCCCCAGCCCACCTGTTCCGGATGCTCGGGGTCGTTGAGACCGTTGGGCATCACGTTCAGGAAGCTGGGGGTGTCGCCTTCGACGCCCCAGAGGTAGTGGGGATAGACCTTGCCCATCTCGCCGTGGCCCTGGATGAGCGCCGCGTACTTGTCCCAGTTCTGCACGCCGAGGGCGTTCTGGTTGAGCCAGGCGCTTTCGTCCCAGACGAGGAGGAGGTCATCGGCAAATTCCCGGCGGAGCCATTGGTGGGAGCTGTAGGCGCGGTTCATGCGCATGCCGTACACCATGTCCTGGTCGGTGATGGTGTACAGGCGGAACTTCCGGAGGAAGGCCTTCAGCTCTTCCGGCGAGCGGGTCTGCTGCACTTTCCAGATGGCCTGGGAGAGGGTGTTGGCCCCGCCCCAGGAGCATACCCAGATGGGCCGGGGGTCGTCCTCGTCGGCGAGGCGGATCAGGAGTTCGCTGCCAGGGGAGTCGTTCCCTTCGCCGATGACGCCGATGCCGGCGCGGGTGCTGCCCATCACCGCGCGGCTCCGCAGGTAGCCGGCGCTGGGCCAGTACCCGAGCGCCTGGGCGCCCTGCTCCTCCTCGGGGCTTCGGAACCCGGCCTGCCCGGACCGCTTCATGAGGTTGTGGACATCGACCTCATATCCGTCGATGACGCGGTGCAGGTATTCCGCCCATTCCTCCGGGTACGGGTCGCAGTTCCAGCCGATGGTGGTGATGAGGGCTTCGATCTCGAAGCGGTCGGCATAGGAGAGCAGACGGACGGCCGACTCGTTGTCGTCCGGTTCCACCTCGGCCGGGCCGATGTCGGTGAGGACGACGATGCGGGGCTTGAGCGTTTCAGGGGCGGGGGATTGGCAAGCGGCCGCGAGGGTAGTCGCGGCCGCCAGGAGGAATGTCAAGTGCTTCATCATCAGAAACTTGCGTTGCGAAGGTAGAGGGCGCTTTCGCGGAGGCCCTTGAGGATGTTGGGCGTGGAGGCCTGTTCGAGCTCCACGACGAAAGCCTTGGTGCCGGCGGAGGGCATGGCCTTGAAGATGGCGTCGAAGCCCACCATGCCGCTCTGGCCGAGCTCGTACTTGTCCTTGATGTGGAGGAGTTCGTAGCGGCCGGGATACTTCTTGAAGTATTCCACGGGGCTGGCGCCGCCCACGACGGCCCAGTACACGTCCATCTGGATGAAGACGTTCTCGGGCTTGGTCTCGGAGGCGAAGACGTCGATCATGGTCGTGCCGTCCACGGGCCTGTACTCATGGTTGTGGCAGTGGTAGCCGAAACGGATGCCGGCGGCGCGGCACTTGGCGCCGATGGCGTCCAGGAACGCGGCCATCACGGACATCTGGGCCTTGGTCTGCAGGGGCTGGGACCACGACATCACGAGGTAGGGGATGCCGGCGGCCTTGTGCGCGTCGATGCACGCTTCCCACCAGGCGAGGGCCTTGGAGAAGTCGCCGGAGGCGAGTTCCTGCGCCGATAGGGGGTGCGTCACGTGCGAGGAGAGGAGCTTCAGCCCGGCCGCTTCCACCGCTTCGCGGTACGCGGCGGGGGTCAGGCCGGCGATGAGTCCGTCCTCGTACCCGAACGCCTCCGCGGCGGTGTAGCCCATCTGGGCGAGTCGCTGGAATACGTAGGCGTGGTTCTTGGCGAAGAGCTCGGGGGTGCCGATGAGGGTGCGCACGGAGTACAGCTGGACGGCCATGTCGCGCTTGGGGGCGGTGAGCTCGTCCGTGAGGCGGTAGCTCACGTAGGCGAACTGCTTGCTGTCGGGGCTCCAGGAGTTCACGTTGATGCTGCCCTGGCCGCCGAAGAACTCCACGAGGGTCTCGGGCTTCCCGCCGGCGGCGGGGATGAGGCGGAGCTGGACATTGAGGTCGGCGATGTGGGAGGCGGGATCGACCTCGTAGTCGTGGTAGGCGATGTACACGACTTTCTTGTTGTCCGGGGAGATGTGCGGGAACCAGGAGTTCAGGTCCTCGTCGAAGGTCATCTGGGTCTGCTGCTTGCCGTTGGCGCGCATCTTCCAGACTTGCATCCGGCCGGTGCGCACGCTGTTGAACCAGATGTGCTTGCCGTCGGGGCTGTACTCGGGGCCGTCGTCCAGGCCGGGGGCGTCCGTGAGCCGGACCTCCTTGCCGCCCTTGAGGGGCATCGCCCAGACATCCTGCTCCTGCTTCGGCCCGCGGAAGGCGCAGTAGGCGGCCGTCTTCCCGTCGGGGCTGATGCCGTGCAGGTAGCTGGGCCCCTCGGGCGTGATCCGGCGTGGCTGCCCGCCCTCGAACGGAACCACATAGACATAGGAGTTGTACTGCCTGTTGGCGGGGTCGTTGCTGCTGAGGCCGATCCATTTGCCGTCGGCGGTCACCACGTGGTCGTTGTTGCACTGGGTGATGTCGCCGGTGGGAATCTGGACGAGGTCGGACTGGCCGTCGGGTGAGAGCTTGTAGAGTTTCCCATCGATGTTGACGACGAGCCACTGCCCGTCGGGGGTCCAGTTGGGGGCTTCGATGACGTAGGGAAACTCCTTGACCACGCGGTGCGTGCGGGTCTCCAGGTCATAGATCTCGAGGTAGCTGTGCGAGGGCCGGGGGTGCTGCGCCCAGGCCGGAGCGCCTGCCGCCAGCAGCGCCAGGCCGATGCAAAGATGGGAAAACTTGCGCATAGGGTTTATTCGTTAAGACCGAGTTTCTTGTCCAGGTCGACGCTCCAGCGGAGGGATTTGATGGTGGAGCGGGAGAGGTCGACCTCGGCGGTTTTGCCGTCGTGGTCGAACTGGAAGCGGAGGCGCTTGCTCATCAGGAAGGGCTTGACCACGACGCATTCTGCCGTGTCGGGAACGGTCAGGCGCTCGGTCAGGGAAGTCCGCCGGCAGGGGAAGGTGGCCGTCGTCCCGGGCTCTTCGTCGGTCAGCGCCAGGAGCGAATCGAGGGTGGAGAGGACCTCGTCCTTCGTCGCGCCCAGGCACAGGCAGGTTTCGTCGACGTGGGGGATGGACCCCTGGATGCCGAAGATTTCGATCTCCAGGTCCGGGGTCTCGTGGCGGAGGCTCAAGTAGTACCCGAAGGTCCCGTCCTCGTCCTTGTAGGAGAACAGGGAATATTTATCCTCGTTCTGTTCGATCTCGACGACTTCCCGCCGCAGGCCGGCCGGGTAATCCTGGGCCCACGCGGACGTCAGGACGCACGCGAGAGCGGTGATGGCGATGATTCTTTTCATATGCTTAAGTTGATTTTCTGTTTCCTTGACAAACAAATATAGTGAATATTGCCGGAAAGAATGCGTATCTTTGAAACAATCAAGGAAACAAGCAAACGAATCGCGCTATGGCCAGGATCTACGTCGCCTCCAGCTGGAGGAACCAATACTACCCCGAAGTGGTACAACGCCTGCGGGAGGCGGGGCACGAAGTCTACGACTTCCGCAACCCGCCCCACGGCGGCGCCGGCTTCCATTGGACTGACATCGACCCGAAGGCCCCCGAATGGACCTTCGACCAGTACGCCGAAGGCCTCCACCACCCCCTCGCCGAGCGCCAGTTCCAGGCCGACATCGACGCCCTCACCTGGGCCGATACCTGCGTCCTCGTCCTTCCCTGCGGCCGTAGCGCGCACACCGAAGCCGGCTGGATGGCCGGCGCCGGCAAGCGCGTCGTCGCCTACATCCCCGAAATGGTCGAACCCGAGCTCATGTACAAGCTCTTCGACGGCGTCGCGGGAAGTCTGGAGGAGTTGGTGGGGAAAGTATGAATTTTTTTATAAATTTGTGCTTGAGAGAAGGCTACCATCTAATCTGTCGAAATATATGAAGACGACAAAAGAACGGTACATCGCTCCCGAGAGCGAAATGTACATCGTAACCGTCGAGACGAACTTGCTTGTCAGCGGCGGCGGAAAGGGCACCCCGGTCAAATTCGGTAATGGTGATTATCCCGGAGATGAGTTTGATTTTAACGATGAAGGAGAGTTTTGAGATGAAGAGGGCGATTTCAATCCCGGTCGCTTTGCTGGGCGCATTGTTGACCGTCGGCTGCCAGACCGAAAAGATGCCGGTGGAAGAAGTGGCTGTTGGAAGCAGGACCTTGCGGGTCATCGCGGATTCCGACGACACCAGAACGAGCATTTTTCAGGACGAGGAGACTGGCAAGTACCAGGTACGGTGGGATGAAAACGACCGTCTTGTCCTGTTAGAAATAATCTATGCCAACTTGACGGACGATCTGGAGCATGCCGCCTGGGCTTATCATGCATCTCCCACGACCCTGGAGGAAGGCGGAAGAAGAGCGATTTACGATTTTGAATTGGAGGACAATCAGGCGTATCTCCCCGAGAATGAGGTGTTCCGCTATTTGGCTTCCTATCCGTCCATGCTTCCTGTTTACCGGACAGGGCAGGAGATCTCTGTCGAGGAGTGGGAGACTTTCTGGGGAGAGGAGTACACCTCGGACCATCTGATGCTGATCGGCAACATCATGTCCAATCAATCTCCCACGGCCGAGAGTTTCGATCCGGGCAGCGACGTGCTTGTTTCCCGGATGATCGAATCGGCCGAGCAGCCGGAAGAGTTGCATTTTCAGTTCGCCCGTATCGGCAGTATCGCGAAGATTACCCTGAAGGACCTCCCTTCCGGTTATTATGTGTACAGCGGAAAGTTAACAACCGGAAGTAGCTGGCAAGGGGCCGGGACTTTCGCCTATGACCCTCAATTGGAGCGGGTCCTGTCGGTCCCTGGTGGAAGCGAGATCGAGTTCAGCCCCCAGAATGTGGTTGTCAATGACGCCGGCGAGGCGGTCATCTGGCTCCGTACCCTTTCCGGACAACTGACGGACAGCTTCGCCATCCAGGTGACGCTTTCTCCCGATGGAGAAACGCCTTCGATGAAGATGTACGAGAAGGTGGTCGACCTCGGGGCGGGGGGAAAGCAAAGGAGCATCATTTTCCGCGAAGGTGGCATTACGGCTTTCAGCGTGCGAATGGAAGAAGCCACTCCGATCAAGTTCACCTCGGAGACGTTGGCTTACTTCCCCGAACTGGATTCCGACAACCCTGTTCTCCGGATACCCAAGGATTATTTCCCGACATACATGTATTGGTATGATCAGGGCTACCCGTTCCTCTTTGAATCCCAATATGAGTGGGAGGTCAGCGTCCAGTACCCGGACGACTATACCCCGGATGACGAATGGTTGACCACAAAAGAAACGGCGGGTGGTTGTTGGCTGGCTCCGGATTACCGTACTCCGCTCCCTCAATCAGCGACCTTGGTTCTCACATGTAAGGATGCCCCCGACGTCAATCCGATCACGATTCCGGTCGAGGGATACAATGTGGCTACCCTCAAAATCGATGGAAAGCCTATTGAGGCTGTGGATGGCCATTCCATGGTTGCGGGCCAGTCCTACACCATCAGCGTCGAATTCCAGGCACCATCCTGGCTTGAATTGGATGAAGAGTCCTTTGTCTGGAATGTCGGTGAGGATGGGTGCACTTATCTGTCTTATGAGGCCGATGGTGCGGAAGTGACCGTCCATGTCGGCGAAATCCCGGCAGATGAGAGGGGGGATATTTCGGTGAACTTGGCGATGGAGTTTCTCGATCTGATTTCTGAAACAAAGGAACGGTTTGATGCATATTGCTATTTTGGACCAGAGCTGCGCTCTGTCCCGCTGTTGTTCAATGAGGTGAATTGGCACAAGCAAACGCTTTGGCTTACCTATGATGAAGAAGACGTGACCATTGAAGCGGACTTGACCGGACTCCCTGTGAATGAAATAGTTTCTATCAATTGGTCTCTGGAAACGGACAATGATGTCATATCCATGGAGGAGTCTGACGACTCGCGCGCGGTGACCATTCGAACGCAGGATTGGATTGAGAACGCCGAGCTTAACCTCTCTATTGTGATGAGCAGTGGAAGTGTCTATCATTCCTGGTGCCAGATCTGTGTCCGGCCTGTCAAGATAATGCTGAGGGATACCCGGCTTTATGGAGATCCCGTGGAGGTGTACTCCGGTCGGTCGTATTTGTTGAAAGCCGAGCCTGTGCTAGATTCGGATTATCTTTATGGTTTCAGTTGGGGCGTCGGTACCGGAAAAACAACGGAAGATGATTATCAGTATATCGCAGGAACCGGCAAGTACTTCACGCTATCTTACCAGTCCGATCCTCTGGAGATGCTCCTTCGCCCCAAGGCACCCGGTAAGGACTATGTCTATCTCAATTACTACATATCTGGCTACTTTATGGAGTCTATTTCAATCCCGTTTGAAGTAGTGAGATAGTCCTCCTTCTGTTTAGTCGAATAACGGAATCTTCAGATGTCTGGAGATTCCGTTTTCGCGTTGGGATAGCGAGACAATGGTGGTGGAAAAACTGTAAGCCTAAACCCCGGCTCAGAACCCGGGCTGGGTGATGTGGAGGGTGCCGTAGAGGTGGTTGGACGTGTCCACGGTGATGCGGCCGGTGAAAGGGCAGGGGAGATTCTTGGGATTGAAGGCCTCGAACTCGTCCAGGGCGGCGCGAGGGATGTACCCCAGCAGCTTGCCATCGGCCCGGACCACCGCCTGCGCCCGCGGATCGTGCGCATTGTCCGGCTCCGCCCGGACCACCCCGCTGATGGGCCCGATATCGACCAGCGAACAATAGTACCGCAGCCCCGCAATCTCCGCCTCCATCGTCTTCCGCGCATTCGTCCGCGGCTCCGGCCTCGGCGCCGAAGCCTGCGCCTGCTTCTCCGCCAGATACTGCCGCTCACTCCCGCCCCGCTGGTCATACCTCCGGTCATGATCGTCCCGGAAAATGAGCACCAGCGCAACAAATACAACAGCGGCAAGAATGAAGTAGAACATAGGGCTTAACTAACTTTTCATTAAAATCTTGTCGATGGCCTTTCCTTTGGCGAGGTCGTCAACGAGCTTGTCAAGGATCCGCAAATCTCGCATGCGAGGCTCTTCAATCTCCTCGACCCGCACACCGCAAATCTTCCCCTTCACCAGGAACCGCTCCGGATTCATGCACGGCGCCTTCTCCAGGAACTCCCCATACGTGGCCGAATCGCTCCCCAACATCGCCCGCAATTCCTCCTCAGAATAGCCCGTAAGCCACTCTGTCACGGCAAACACCTCCTCCTCCGTCCGTCCCTTCCGCACCGCCTTGGCGATGAGCAAAGGAAACACCTTGGAGAATTTCATTTCGAATACGTCCATAGTGGGTCAAAGATAGTGAAAGATAGCGAATAATCACGTAGAATGAGACGATGTGTCAGGAAGGAGATTGATGTCGATTACCGGCCGTTCTTTCTATTCAGGTTCTTGTTGATCGTCTCGAGTTCCCGGGAGGTCGAGTACTTGGTGCGGTTGAGCAGAGTCACCATTTCGTCAAAGTAATCAAACTCGATGACAAGCCTGCAGAAAGATTCCAGGGATATTTTCCCCGTCCTCTCGAACCTTTCTATCGTCGGGGCCGGAATGCCGGTAAGACCGGAAAGCGTCTTCCTGCTATACCCCTTCTCAAGCCGTCTTGCCCGACAATTATGGGCCATCCGATCCATCAGTAATTGTGGATTTCGGGAGTAATTATCCAGTCGATATTCCATAATATAGTATTAAAAATAGCGGGTTTTCTGCGATTTGGCATATTATGTTATGTAAATATAGCGAATGCATTTTACATAGGCAAGAGAATGACGCGGGAAGGTTCGCTCGTGGTTAGAACCCAATCTTCTGTCCCGGGGCGCGGTAGGTGGCGTAGAAGTTCACGAACTTGGTTTCGAGGTAGTCGCAGCCGTAGTGGCATCAAGGACAGCGCTCCGGTTCGGGGATGTCTGCGCTAGGCTTGATGTCCGGATTGAAGGTCTGAGCGTGTTTTTCTGAATTTTGAAATATACTTCAAAATATTTTCTTATTTTTGCGAAGTATAATTTAGAGGGATATGGATAAGGGAATCATCAAAACCATCATTGGAGAGAAGCAGCTGGAAATCTCTCTAGTGAAACTTGTGAAACGTCCGGTATCATACGAGGATGCCATGTGCTACGTAAACGTGGGTGTCCGGCGGGCTGGAAAATCCTGGTTGCTGTTCCAGGATATCCAAGAACGGGTATCCGCTGCCAAGGCGACGTTCCAGGACTGCCTCTACGTCAACTTCGAAGATGAGCGCATCTCTGATATCAAGTCCAAGGAACTCGGACTGACCATTGACTGTTATCAGGAGATGTTCGGTCCGGGGAAACCACAGGTATACCTCGATGAAATCCAGAATGTGGACGGCTGGGAGAAGTTCGTCCGCCGGCTGGCGGAGACCGGATTCCGGGTGATGGTTACCGGCAGCAATGCCAGGATGCTCAGCAAGGAAATCGCTTCCACACTGGGAGGGAGTTTCGTCATCCGCGAAGTTTTCCCTTTTTCCTGGCGGGAATACTTGTCCTACCATGGAGTCCTTCCCGGGCCGAACTGGGAATACGAGCCAGATACCAGACTGGAGGTGAGGAGACGCTTCGACGACTATTTCTACAACGGCGGCTTCGCCGAATCATTCCCCATCGTCGGAAAGCGCGAATGGCTTACCAGCCTGTTGCAGCGGATCCTGATGGGTGACATCCTTACCCGGCACAAGATTCGGAACGACCGCCAGCTCCGGCTCCTGGTCCGGAAAGTGGCGGACAACGTGATGCAGCCAACCTCCATCTCACGTTTCGAACATGTTATAAAGTCCTCCGGTGAGAAGATCAGCACCCCTACGGTGAAGGACTATTTGGAATACCTGGAGGAAAGCTACTTGATTTACTCCATCCCCAACTATGCCTCGCCGGACTCGGAGCAGGAGACGCTTCGCAAACGCTATTTCATCGACAACGGACTCCTGAACCTCTATCTTTACAAGGGGGAGACGAAACTGCTGGAAAACATTGTTGCGCTTTGGCTCAGGAAGCATTACTGGAACCCCGAGGAACCCCGTCTATTCTATTACAAGCGAGGCGATGTGGACTTGGACTTCTACATTCCCGAAATTAAAACGGCCATCCAGGTTTCCTATGACCTCTCATCTCAAGAGACCCGTGACCGGGAGGCGGGGGCGCTCGTGAGTTTCAACAGGTCGTTCAAATTGGACCAGGCACTGATTGTCACTTTCGACCAGGAAGAGACTTACGAAAAGGATGGTCTCTCCATCAATGTGGTACCGGTCTGGAAATGGCTTCTCCGTTTCCCGAAGACAACCTGACATAAGCAAGAGAACTGTGGCGGGAAGGTTGCCGGGCGGCGGGGCGGGCCTGCGGAATGACGGATTTCAGCTATTCGCGTAGGCGGGAAGGCGCTTGACGCCGAACTCGCTCACTTAGTCCCGCAAGCGGGCCTAAGTAGCGCTCAAACAAACGGCGTCATCCCGTTCCGGGACCGCGGCCTTCCCGCCTGCTCACTAGCAGCTGAAATCCGGATTCCGCAGTCCCATCCCCGCCGCCACGAGCGAACCTTACCGAAATCAATCTTTTTTGCTATTTCTGTAACGTCCCTATGCAGCGATACTATTATAGCGAGTCGGTAGCCGAGTTTCTTGCTCGGCCGGTGGATGCTATACTGGGGGCCATGGATCAGGTGAATGAGTTCGACTTGACCATGGATCAGCGTAATGCGTGGTTGGAGGAGTTCGATATCATGAAGAGCGCGCTGGGAGCATTGGGAGAGGACGGTCAAATTCTGTTCGAGTATACCATTCCGCGTCTAGGGAAACGAGTCGATGTTGTCCTACTCATGAGAGGCGTCGTGTTCGCCATTGAATTCAAGGTTGGAGCGGAGGCGTTCTTGGTCAATGACAAGGAGCAAGTCTGGGATTATGCGCTGGATTTGAAGAACTTCCATGAGGAGAGTCGGGATCGAATTATCGTACCAATCCTTGTGGCGACAGAGGCGCCCAAGCGTGATTGTTCGATGGGGCAGGCCATCTTTAGCTATTACGATGACCACGTCTACTATCCGCTATTCAGTAATGCGGAAACGCTGTTGTCCATCCTTCAGAGAGTTCTCAACGAAGTGCCGGAGCAACCTGCCCTGGATGCGCACGAATGGACCTTCAGCCGGTATAGCCCGACCCCGACGATCATCCAAGCGGCATCTGCGCTGTACATGAATCACAGCGTCGTAGATATCACCAAGCATGAGGCCGATAAGGCCGGAATCGACAGCTGCACGGCGTTCATTTTGGACATTATCAAGCAATCGAAGGAAAACCACCAGAAGAGCATTTGCTTTGTGACCGGAGTCCCCGGCGCGGGGAAGACACTCGTCGGTTTAAACGTCGCAATTCAACAAGAAGAAGGCGACTTGGCGGTTTATCTTTCCGGCAATGGCCCGCTTGTAAAAGTTCTCACCGAAGCTTTGGCTCGAGACAAGGTTCAGAAGGAGAAGGATCGCGGCTGTCGATGCACAAAGACAGAAGCAGAGCGCCAAGTAAGCCGTTTCATTCAAATCATTCACCGCTACCGGGATAACATGCTCGGAAAGCTGAAGATGCCCATCCGAGATGGACAGATAGAACTTGATCCGGCGAAGATTTCCAAAGCTGCGGAGAAGAGCGCAGCGGAAGTGGAGAACGTGGCCATTTTCGACGAAGCGCAGCGAATGTGGGACATGCGCCATCTGAGCGCCTGGCTTGCCAGGAAGAAAGGCGTGAACGATTTCCCCATGTCAGAAGGTGAGTTCCTCATTTGGTCGCTGGACCAGCATAAAGACTGGGCCACCATCGTCTGCCTGGTGGGTGGGGGACAGGAGATCAACTCCGGCGAAGGTGGTATCGGTTTGTGGATCGATGCGCTTAACCAGCAGTTCCCTGACTGGCAGATTTACATCTCGAACCAATTGACGGAAAAGGAATACGCCGAAGGAAATGTCAGCGCTCTGCTCGCGGAGAACCCCAACGTTCACATGCGTCCAGACCTGCACCTCGCTGTATCTCAGCGATCCTATCGTGCAGAAACCCTCTCCCTGTTTGTCCACCAATTCCTGGACCTCGATATCGCTGCCGCCCGAAAGACTTACGACGATATCAAAGACCGCTACCCCATCGTCCTGACACGCAACTTAGCAAAGGCCAAAGCCTGGCTCCGAGAGCACGCGCGTGGCTCAGAACGCTACGGAATGCTTGTCTCCTCTAAAGCTTTCCGCCTGAAGCCCCTAGCTATTGATATTCGTTCCCAGGCCGATATTGTTCCCTGGTTCCTGAACCCTATCACGGACATTCGTTCTTCCCTCTTCCTGGAAGACGTCGCCACGGAATTCGACATCCAAGGCCTGGAGCTCGACTGGACCTGTCTCGTTTGGGATGGCGACTTCCGCTACGATCCCTACCGCCACTGCTGGCAACACTTCAACTTCCGCTCCGACCGTTGGCAAAACATCAACATCGCCGAAGGCCGCGCCTACCAACTCAACGCCTACCGCGTCCTCCTCACCCGCGCCCGTCAAGGCATGGTCATCTGCGTTCCTGAAGGGAACCCCGACGATGCCACCCGGTTGCCAGAGTTTTATGATGGAACGTATGAGTTGTTTAAGGAGTTGGGGTTGAGGGAGATTTAGTTAGCTGTAACTCTTCGTCCGGGGCCGGTCTGCTCCTGCGGATTTCGGATTTCAGCTGCTAGTGAGCAGGCGGGAAGGTGCGGTCCCGGAACGGGATGACGCCGTTTGTTTGAGCGCTAGTTAGGCCCGCTTGCGGGACTAACTGAGCGAGTTCGGCGGTCAAGCGCCTTCCCGCCTACGCGAATAGCTGAAATCCGTCATGACGCAGGAGTGCATCGGCCCCCGGTGGAGGGTTACAGCGACATCTTTCCCTTTTTCTCGGTTTATTCTTGCGGGAATCATTTTATTTCGTAATTTTGTCATTGTCATACGATGTGACATTTTATTGCACTTCAAAGGCATCTCAGCCCATGTGAGATGCCTTTTTTCTTTCTGTAGCCATTGACAGATGCCCGATCAGGTCGGGCATGACGGTGGCGGACAGGTCGGGCATGACGGTGGCGGACAGGTCGGGCATGACGGGAAGTATCACGTCTGGGGCGGGGCGGTACCATGTCGCGCGGGGAATGATACTTTCGTAACAATTTCTTGTATGTTTTTGCTTCCCCGTAGGGGAACTTGTTGTTTTTTCAAAATATTAATTATATTTGTCCGCTTGGATTTTAACCAACTAGCTAACAACCATGAAGAAACTTACTGCACTTTTACTGTGTCTTATCGTTGTGATGCCCGTCTTTGCCAAGAATGACAAGGACCGGAACGAGTTTTCCATCACCTATGGACAGTACACCATTCCGCAGTTCGCCTATGTGATGGGCGGGGTGCTCGGGGCGGCGTTCACCGCCGGACATTTTTCGTTCGAGAATCCGCATCTGATCGGTGTGGCGGGCGTGGAGTATGTCCACTATGTGAATAATTGGCTCGGCTTCGGCGGGGCGGCGATGTGCGACTATATGACGGCGACGGCCTTGTCCGTGGACAGCAACGGGAACAAGACGCCCAACGGGAAGTTCCAGCTGGGAGTGGCGAGCGTGATGCCGGTGGTGAAGTTCGCATGGCTGAACCGGCCGCATGTGGGCCTGTATTCCAAGCTGGCCGCCGGCGGGGGATTTGCCTTCACCAATGGCGGCGAGGCCAAGGACAACTTCATGTTCGCTTTCCAGGCGACGCCCATCGGCGTGGACTTCGGCGGCGAGCGGTTCCGCGGCTTCGTGGAGGCCGGCGTCGGGATGCAGGGCATCGCGAATGTGGGTGTCCGCTGGCTGTTCTAGGGAATAAACCAACCAAACCAAATACAAACCAATCAACCAATCAATCAACAACCATGATTAAAATGAGAAAACTGTCTCAGCTGTTCGGACTGCTGGCGGCGCTGCTGCTCCTGCTTCCCGGACAGTCTTTCGCCCAGAACCTGCGCGTGCAAGGCCAGGTGCTGGATGAGCTGGGAGAAGGTTTGATCGGAGCGGGCGTGGTCATACAAGGGACCACGACCGGAACGATTACCGACATGGACGGTAACTTCTCGCTGACCGTGCCCCAGGGGGCCACGCTCGAGTTCTCGTGTGTGGGCTACAAGACCCTGGCGATCCCGGCGACGGCGAGGATGACCGTCAACATGGAAACCGACGCCGATGCCCTGGACGAGTCCGTGGTCATCGCGTACGGCCAGCAGAAGAAAGTGACCATCACCGGCGCGGTTTCGGCCGTGAGCGGTGAGGGACTGATGAAGTCCCCGGTGCCGAACGTCGCGAACGCCCTGCAGGGTAACCTCCCGGGCGTGTCCGCCGTGCAGCCTTCGGGTATGCCGGGCGCCGATGAACCCGTGATCCGCATCCGTGGTGTCGGATCCCTGAACAGCGCCGAGCCGCTCGTCCTCGTGGACGGCGTCGAGCGTTCCTTCTCGCAGCTCGATGCCAACGAAATCGAGAGCATCTCCGTCCTGAAGGACGCGTCCGCGACCGCCGTGTTCGGTGTCCGCGGCGCGAACGGCGTCATCCTCGTGACCACCAAGCGTGGTTCCGTGGGCAAGGCCTCCGTGACCGCTTCCGCCAATGCCGCCGTGCAGACGATCTCGAAGTTCATCGACTTCGCCGATTCCTACACCTACGGCAAGATGTGGAACTACACCGCCATCACCGACGCGCTGCCGATGACCCAGTGGCCGGCCTCCCCGACCATCGCCGACTACACCCCGTACGCCGACACCGGCATCCGGTTCACCCAGGACGTCATGGAGCACTTCCGCCTCGGCGACATGCCCCGCACGTTCCCGAACATGGACTGGATCAAGTACATCATGAACGACGCCGCGTGGCAGGAGCAGGCCAATGTGAACGTGAACGGCGGTACCGAGCGCGTCCGCTATTTCGTGTCCGCCGGCTTCCTGAACCAGGACTCCCTGTTCAAGACCTTCTCGGACAACAAGAACGAGACCTTCAATTTCCAGCGACTGAACTACCGCGCGAACCTCGATATCGATGTCTCCAAGCGCAGCCAGCTGTCCCTCACCCTCGGCGGCCGTATGCAGAACCGCAACACGATGGGTGGCGGTGAAGGCTTCCTGTTCCGCTACCTGCAGGGCGCGACGCCCTATGCCGGCAGCGGCATCGACGAGGAAGGCCGTCACATCATCGCCGACGAGACCATCGTCGGCCAGTTCGACCGCGACGCCCTCGACAACTACTACAACCTCGGATACCAGCTCGAGAGCACCAACGTGCTGAACTTCGACATCCAGTACAAGCTGGACATGAGCTTCCTCACCAAGGGTCTCGACTTCAAGGTGAAAGCCTCCTACAACTCCGAGTACACCGCCCGCAAGAACCGCCAGAACGGATTCGGAACGGGCCTGAAATATGTGGCCACCCTCGTGGACGGCAAGGAAGTCCTCCGCAAGGAGAACATCACCTGGCCGCTCCCGTACAGCGAGGCCAAGTGGGGCAGCCGCAACTGGTACACCGAAGCCAGCCTCAACTACAACCGCCGCTTCGGCAAGCACAACGTGGGCGCCCTCCTGCTCTACAACCAGAGCAAGACCTACTACCCGTGGGACTCCAACAACAGCCTGTACCAGTCCATCCCGAAGGGCTACGTCGGCCTCGTCGGCCGCGTCACCTACGACTACGACACCAAGTACCTGCTGGACTTCAACATCGGCCGCAACGGATCCGAGAACTTCGCCCCCGGCAAGCGCTACGGCACCTTCCCGTCCGTGTCCATCGGTTGGATTCCGTCCATGGAACCCTGGTGGCAGCCCGTCAGCAACGTCATTTCCTACCTGAAGCTCCGCGGCTCCTACGGTATCGTCGGTAACGACAACACCAACGGCGCCCGCTTCCTGTACCTGCCCGGCGCCTGGCAGTTCTACACCGGCGCCACCACCGTGAACCCGCAGAACCGCGGCGCCAACTTCGGTACCTCCGGCGGCTGGCTGCAGGCCGTCAAGGAGCTCACCACCGGCAACCCGAACGTGACCTGGGAGACCGCGACGAAGATCAACGTCGGCGCCGACGTCACCTTCTTCAGCCGCCTCCACGCCTATGTGGACTTCTTCTGGGAGGACCGCAAGGACATCCTCGTGTCCAACGCCAACGCCCTCTCCGCCGTCACCTCGCTGCCCTCCAGCTACGTGAACCAGGGCCGCGTGAAGAACCACGGCTTCGAGGTCACCCTGAACTGGGAGGACCGCATCGGCAACGTCCATTACAACATCTCCCCGAACGTCTCCTTCGCCCGCAACCAGGTCATCGAGATGCTCGAGGTGAAGCCGATGTACGACTACCTGAGCCGCACCGGCCACCCGGTGGGCCAGCGCTTCGGCTATGAGCTGTTCGAGTTCTACCAGCCCGGCACCGAGGACCGCTATATGGAAGCCTACGGCAAACCCATGCCCGACCAGAACATCGCCCTCAAGTACGGCGACTGCGTCTATGTGGACCTCAACGACGACGGCATCATCGACCAGAACGACCAGCACCCGATCGGCTACACCGACAACCCGGAACTGACGTTCTCCCTGAACACCGGCATCCACTACAAGGGCCTCGACTTCTCGATGCTGTGGACCGGCGCCGACCACGTGAGCCGCACCCTGAACGGCTACTTCCGCGACCAGTTCGGTTCCACGAACACCTCGGCCCTCACCCAGTGGGTCGCCGACAACTCCTGGACCACCGACAATCCGGACGCCACCCTGCCGCGTATCTCCTTCACCAACCGCGTGCACAACAACCGCGACTCCCAGGCGTGGATGATCAACTCCCGGTACGTCCGTCTGAAGAACGTCGAGCTCGGCTACACCTTCAACAAGCCCAAGTTCATGCCGTTCTTCAACTACATCCGCGTCTTCGCCTCCGGCCAGAACCTCCTGACCTTCTCCACGTTCGACGGCAACGACCCGGAAGCCCCGGGCTCCGGCCTCGACTTCGGCGTGCGCTACCCGATGACCCGCGTCGTCAACATGGGCGTGCAAGTTAACTTCTAATGCGGAACGAATATGAAAAAGATATCGAATCTCATCCTGGTGCTGGGCATCGCGTCCGCTTTCTGCTTCTCCGCGTGCGTCGACAAGTTCGCCGTCGGTGACGCCTTCCTCGAGAAGGCCCCGGGCGTGGACGTCAACATCGACACCGTGTTCACGAGCGCAGAATACACCCGCAACTTCCTGTGGAGCGCCTACGGCCAGCTCTACTGCACCTATACGTCCGGAAACATGATGAACGGCGCGCCGATCGACGTGCTTTCCGACTCCTATCATTGCTACGTCTCCTGGGGCGGCCCCAAGCAGAGCTACTACCCGGGACTTCTGACCGAGGACGCCCAGGATACCGAGAACGGCAACTTCCAGGGCAAGTTCTCCTACTCCACCAAGACCGGCGGCCTGAACGCCGACGCCGGCGGCCGCGTCTCCATCTACGAGACCGTGCGCAAGTGCTGGCAGATCATCAACAACATCGAGCGCGTGCCCGACATGTCCGACACCGAGAAGAGCCGTCTCCGCGGCGAGGCCTACACCATCATGGCCAGCCGGTACTTTGACGCGTTCCGCAGCTTCGGCGGCCTCTGCCTTGCCCGCAAGGACTACGAGGTGGGCGAGAACCACACCTCCGGCCGCGCCACCGCGATGGAGACCGTCGAGTTCATCGACTCCCTGATCGTGTGCGCGATCAACGAGCCCGGCTTCATCTGGAACATCCCCAACGCCGACCAGGGCCAGTGGTCCGGCCGCCTCACCCGCGCCTCCGCCCGCGCCCTGCGCGCCAAGGTGTGGATGTTCGCCGCCTCCCCGCTGTTCAACAACAAGGAGCCCTATATGGAGTACACCGCCGACAAGGTGACCGAGTTCACCAACATCGAGCACGTGTGGTTCGGCAAGGAGGATCCTTCCCTGTGGAACCGCTGCCTCCAATACTGCGAGGACTTCTTCAATGACAACGCCGCGAACGGCAACTACTACGCGCTGGTCCAGCCTACTTCGCAGGACGAGGCCGGTTACCGCCGGGCCTTCCGCCGCGGCTACCGTTACCGCAACGATGCGACCAACCACGAGAAGCTGTTCGACGCCCACCCGACCCTCACCCTGTCCGACGGCGGCTGGGGCTGGGGCTGGAGAGGCTTCGCCCTCGACTGCCTCCGCCAGGGCGGCGCCGTGCCGACCAACGAGCTGATGGAATGCTTCGGCATGGCCGACGGCCGCAACTTCCCGTACGAGAACCTCTACGGCGCCGGCAAGAACCCGCAGGGGATCGACATCTTCGCCGACCGTGACCCGCGCCTGTACGAGACCATCCTGGTTCCCCGCCACAACCTGCCCTCCGGCTTCGACTATGCCGGTAACTCCTATATGGACAACTGGGTGGGCGGCGCCTTCGAGTACAACAGCAACTTCGGCAACAAGGACGATGTCGCCTCCGGCTACTGCAAGTTCAAGTGGCTGCTCGACTACTACGGCGGCAACCGCTATGACGACGAGTACATCGGCGTGCCTTACATCCGCCTGGCCGAGATGTACCTCATCCGCGCCGAGGCCAAGGCCGAGACCGGCGACCTCCGGGGCGCCCTGGACGACATCCACGTCGTGCGCAGCCGCGTTGGCCTGGGCCGTCTGGAAGTGATGAACCCGCAGCTGAACCTCACCACGAACAAGGAGAACCTGATCAACGAGATCCTCCGCGAGCGCAACTGCGAGATTGGCGCCGAGTGTGGCGACCGCGTCTACGACATGATCCGCCGCAAGCGTCAGGACCTGTTCACCAAGCCGCTCCACGAGATCCGCATCTATCGCCTCGACGCCAATGGCAACCGCCTGACCGAAGGAAACCAGAGCTGGGATCCTGCCACGCCTTGGCCCAAGTTCGAGTATGAGAAGCCCCAGATCGTCAACGGCGCCCGCCGCTGGTGGGATCCCGGCTTCTGGACGAACAAGTGGTATCTGGACCCGGTGTCCCGTATCGAAGTGCAGAAGGGGTACGGCCTCACGCAGAACCCCGGTTGGTAATCTATAACACTGTACGAATATGAAATTACGCAATATACTTATAATCAGCCTGTTTGGATTCTGCGCGGCTCCGTTTGCCGCCCACGCCCAGATTGCGCTGCCCGACAAGAAGGCGCAGACGGTGGATTTGGGCTACGGCGTCGAGCAGTCTGAATTCCTGACGACGGCGGCGACCTACACCATCACCGCCGAAGAGCTGCGCCGCACCTCGGCCATCAGCCTCGCCGACGCGCTCTATGGCAAGCTCTTGGGCCTGAACGCCTTCCAGAACACCGGCTTCAAGGGTGAGGAAGGCCGCGGCGCGAGCTTCAACATCCGCGGCGCCCAGACCACCGGCGAGACCGACATCCTCATCCTGGTCGACGGCCAGGAGCGTCCGATCGACCGCCTTTCCGTGGAGGAAGTGGAGAGCGTGACTGTCCTCCGCGACGCCGCCGCCGTGGCCCTGTACGGCCACGAAGGCATCAACGGCGTCCTCCTCGTGAAGACCAAGCGCGGCGTCGCCGACAGCGGTTTCCACATCAAGGTCGGCGCTTCCCGCAAGATCCAGTTCGACCCCTACAAGGCCCCGATGGTGGGCGAGTATGACTGCCTTCCTTCGATTGCGCGCGAACCCGCGCAGATGTATGCCTATGCGCTGAATGTCGCCCGCGCGAACGACGGCCTCGCCGCCGCCTATTCCGCCGATGAGGTCCGGAAGTTCCGCGACGGCACCGACCCGTACGTGTACCCGGACATCGACTGGAAGAACGAGGTGTTCAAGAACACCGCCAGCGAGACGAACGGCTTCATCTCGATGTACGGCGGTTCCGACAAGGTGGAATACTACACCCAGCTCGACTACACCGACGCCAGGGGCCTGTACAAGAACCCCGACCAGGGCGACTGGAACTCCCAGCTCCGCTACTCCAAGGCGAACATCCGCACCAACGTGGACTTCCAGGTGACCAGCACCACGAAGGTCCGCACGAACATCTTCGCCCTGTTCATGGAGACCAGCGGCGTTCCGAACATCAACTCCAACGACGCCTGGTGGCATCTGTACAAGGTGCCGGCCCTCGCGTTCCCGATCAAGACCCTGGGCGATGTCTGGGGCGGCAGCCAGACCTACGGCGACTTCAACCTCGTCGCCAAGGCGACCGGCACCGGCTTCACCAAGACCCACCAGCGCCAGATTTGGGCCGACCTGACCCTCATCCAGGACCTCGACTTCATCCTGGAAGGCCTGAAGTTCTACGCCGGCGGCGCTTACGACAACGCCTCCAACACCATCGAGAACCGCCGCAAGGGCTACCAGTACGGCTGGAACTGGTATGACGCGAACAACGTCATGCAGGAGACCGTGATGGGTACCGTGGAGGACAAGCTTGTGTTCAACTACTACGTGGATTCCCAGTGGCGTGTGGGCACGGTCAACACCGGCTTCCAGTATGCGACCCAGTTCGGCAACGGCGACCACTTCTCCGCCAATGCCGGCTACAACATGAAGAGCGAGATCCGCGACGAACGGAGCCACACCTGGTACCGCGCCAACTGGACCCTCGCCACGCACTATGACCATGCCGACTGTTTCATGTGGGATCTCGTCCTCGCCGCGAACGGTTCCAACCGTTCCTACCCGGCCAAATGGGCGTTCTCCCCGACCACGGCCTTCGGTTTCATCTATGCCAATGCCCCCGAAGCGGACTTCCTGAACTACGGTAAGCTCCGTCTCTCCGCCGGTATCCAGCACACGGACTACGTTCCCGCGAACGGCCTGTGGCTCGACCGCTGGGACTCCTCCCACGGCCAGTTCTGGTATGGCGAGAAGTTCGGCAGCTCCTGGGGCGCATTCCTGACACAGTTCCCGACCCGGGACTTCCACCAGGAAGCGGCCTACAAGGCCAATCTGGGTACGGACGTGCGGATCGCGAACAGCCTTGACGTCACCGTCGACGCGTTCTATCAGCAGCGCCGGAACATCCTCGTGAGCGCAGGCTCCCTGAACTCCGAGGTCGTGGGTATCCAGTCCTCCTATGACGACAAGGGCCGCGTGGCCAGCTACGGCGTGGAAGCCGGCCTGCGTTACGCGAAGACCTTCGCCAGCGGGCTCAGCCTCTTCGCCGGCGCCAACGGTTCCTTCGTGAAGAGCAAGGTCCTCGAGTGGATCGAGACCCCGGCCTATCCGAACCTCTCCGTCATCGGCACGCCCGCCGACGCCGCGCGCGGCCTCGTCTCCCTCGGCTTCTTCCAGAACCAGGCGGAGATCGAGTCCAGCCCGCTGCAGGAGTTCGGCCAGGTCAAGGTCGGTGACATCAAGTACAAGGATGTCAACGGGGACGGCGTCATCAACGAGAACGACGTCGTCGCGATGGATTGGGGCCAGGCTTTCCCGGCCCTGAACTACGGCTTCAACCTGGGCTTCGAATACAAGGGCTTCGGCATGAACGCCTACTTCCAGGGCGCCGCCCTCCAGACCAAGAACATCATGTATGTGGACGGTGTCTGGGGCGCCCTCTCCGACAACCGGGGCCTCTCTTCCGAGTACTACAACAACTGCTTCGACATCCTGGGCACGGACGCCATCTATCCGCGCATGTCCACCACGAGTGTGGCCAACAACAACCGGGCTTCCACCACTTGGTTCCGCACGGTCCAGTGGCTCAAGCTGCGCGACTGCGAGGTCTATTACCGGATCCCCGCTTCCGTGCTCGGCCGCGTGAAGGTCTCGGATGCGAAACTGTTCGTCCAGGGCCAGAACCTGCTGTCCTTCGACAATATCCCCGCCATGGATGCCGAGAACCTCGGCACGGGTTATCCCGTGATGAAGGCGGTCAACATGGGCCTTTCTGTGATCTTCTAAACGGAACGCATTATGAAACTTGATAGAATCTTCCTATTCATTCTCGCCTGCCTGATTCCGGCCGCGTGCGCGGACCTCGACTACAGTGAGGAGAACACCCGCGACGAGGAGTGGACCTACGAGTACTTCGAGAATGGTATCAAGAACATGGTCTTCGACCTGTATGCGCAAGTCTACAACAACGAGTTCGAGGACAACAGCGCCTACTTCCTCGCCGGCGCGACCGACGAGGCCATGTACGCGCTGGAGACCGGCGCCGTCAACAACTACGTGAACGGTGGCTGGAGCGCCGCGAACCCCTATTCCCGCACCTGGTCCAAGTGCTACACCGCCATCGCCGACGCGAACATGTTCCTCGAGAAGTTCGACCAGGCCGACATCACGGAGTGGCAGTACAACCCGGATTACCGCATCTGGGTCCAGCAGCTGGAACTCTTCCCGTATGAGGCGCGGTTCCTCCGGGCTTACTTCTACTTCGAGCTGCTGCGCTCCTACGGCGACGTTCCGCTCGTGACCACGACCCTCACCAATGCGCAGGCCAACAGCGTCACCCGCACCCCGGCCGACCAGATCGTGAAGTTCATCGTCGACGAGATCGACGAGATCGCCTCGCACCTGCCGGTCACCTACCAGACCGAGGTGAACAGCGAGATCGGCCGCGCCACCCGCGTCGCCGCCTACGCGCTGAAGGCCCGCACGCTGCTCTATGCGGCGTCCCCGCTCTTCAACCCGTCGAACGACAAGTCCAAGTGGGCCAAGGCCGCCGAGGCCTGCAAGTTCATCCTGGACAATGCTGACGCCTGGGGCCTGAAGCTCAGCAACTACGGTTCCCTGTGGGGCCACGACGCGTTCTACAATCCGGAGCTCATCTTCGGCCTGGGCCGCGGCGATTTCAACACCTTCGAAATGGCGAACTACCCGGTGGGCGTCGAGAACGGCTCCTCCGGCAACTGCCCGACCCAGACGCTCGTGGACCAGTACGAGTATCAGGAGACCGGCCAGACCTTCGCCCAGCGCTATCCCGGCAGCATCGACCTCCGCACGGTCAATCCGTACGAGGGCCTGGACCCGCGCTTCGCGCTCACCGTCGTCCGCAACGGCGACGAATGGCCCACGAACGGCGCCCAGAAGAAGCCCATCGAGATCTTCCGGGGCGGTTTCAACGCGGCGCCCAAGTACGGCGCCACGCCCACCGGCTACTACCTGAAGAAGTATGTGGACGGCGCCTGCGTCACGACCGCTGACAACCAGACCACCCGCCGCCACACGTGGATCCTCTTCCGCCTGGGCGAGTTCTACCTGGACTATGCCGAGGCCGTGTACAACGCCACGGGCAGCGCGAACAACGCCGCGTACGGCCTGACGGCCAACGAGGCCATCAACGTGCTCCGCAAGCGCGCGAGCGTCAACATGCCGGAGTTCACCGAGGACGGCGAAGCCTGGGTCGCGCGCTACGAGCGCGAGCGCATGGTGGAGCTCGCCTTCGAGAACCACCGCTTCTGGGACGTCCGCCGCTGGAAGAAGGGCCCGCAGTATTTCCGCACCATCCAGGTGGCCGAAATCAGCCCGTCCCTCCTGCTCACCCGTGCTACCGTCAACCGTCAGTGGGATGACAAGTACTACTTCTATCCCATTCCGATGTCTGAATTGAAGAAGAACGCCAACCTGGCCCAGAATCCGGGGTGGTGAAACGACAAGCAATAAGGATTTAAGATATGAAGAAGATATTCAAATATTTCGGATTGATCCTGTCGATGGTCCTTGTCGGCGCCCTCGCGTCCTGTAACAAGGAAGGCGGCAGCGAATCGGCCGATCTGGGGCTGCACATCAAGGTGTTCTTCCCCACCAAGGTGGTCGCCGGCCAGCCGATGACCATCAACGGCTCCGGCTTCTCGGACGTGACCGAGGTCGTGTTCCCGGGCGGCGTCACCGTCGCCAAATCCGGCTTCGAGCTCGTCAGCGACGAGATGATCCGCGTCACCGCCCCGGCCGGCATCGCGGCCGACGGCGGCCCGCTCACCGTCCGCACCGCGGGCGACGAGGCGGTCTCCAAGCTTTCGCTGAAGGTCGGCAACCCCGTCATCTCCGGCTTCTCCAAGCAGGCGGGCGAGTCCGTCGAGTTCGGCGAGGTCTTCTACATCTACGGCCAGGACCTGGAGTTCCTCTCCAGCGTCGAGCTGCTGGATGCCGAAGGCAACACCCGCGTCATTCCCGAGTCCATGTTCTACCGCAAGGGCACCAGCACCGTGGGCTACAAGGTCCCGATGGACACCTTCGAGGGAACCTTCCCCGGCAAGGTGAAATTCCTCGACGGCAAGACGTTCGACATCCCTGAGCTGACCTACGCCCCGCCGGCAGGCGGCGGCCACTGGGAGCAGAAGGAGTTCGTCCTCTTCGAAGGCGAGTCCGTGTTCGACGGCTGGAGCGCGACCCTCGTGATCGGGCCGGCGAAGTTCGCCGACGTGGTCGAGGGTGCTGTCATCCGCGTTTACTACAAGGACAAGGGCAGCGACTACCTGCCGATCTTCAAGCACGTGAGCGACTGGAACGACTGGAGCGCGTTGCAGGACATCAAGAAGGAGTACGACGGCTTCTTCGAGACCACCGTTCCGGCGGATGCCATCGACGAGCTCAAGTCCGACGGTCTCCGCTTCCAGGGTCTCGGCTTCACCATCACCTCGGTGATCCTCTCCCAGAACATGTGGATCGACGAAGGCGGCGAAGAGCCGCAGAAGGAAGAGACCATCTGGGATACCGAGACGGTCTTCGACAGCTGGAGCGCGACCATCGTCATCGACGCGGCCAAGTTCGCGAAGGCCAAGGACGGAAATACCATCCGCGTCTTCATCAAGGACAAGGGCGACGACTACAACGCCATCTTCAAGCACGTGGGCGACTGGAACGACTGGACTGAGTTCCAGTCGATCAAGAAGGATACGGACGAATACTTCGAGTCCACGGTCACGGAGGCGGTCCTGGAGGAACTGCAGTCGTCCGGTCTCCGCTTCCAGGGTCTCGGCTTCACCATCGTCGAGGTCCATCTCATTCCCTAATCCCTTTACACGCTGAGATATGAAACAGAACAGAATATGTTTCCTCGCTGCAGCCGCAGCGGTCCTTCTGGGGACCGCTGCCTGCAACAAGGTCAAGGAAAAGGAATTCGACCCGACCGACCCTGCGATCTACACCGTCACGGTGCAGCCGGACGGCTCGGTCTTCAAGGCGGAAGGGGAGGAATTCGTCTTCAATTTCAACGCGCCCGACTACTGGTTCGTCAGCAGCCCGGTCGACTGGCTCGAATTCGAGCCGGAGTCCGGCAAGCCCGGCGACGTCACCCTGCGGGTGCGGGCCAAGCAGAACATCAAGGGCGAGCGTAACGCCCTGATCACCGTGAATGCCAAGAAGCAGCGCGGCAAGTTCTCGGTCAGCCAGAACGCCTGGCCGTACTACCACGAGTGGGCCCTCTACGGCACCATCGGCGGCGGCGCTGCCGCGCAGGATCTCGTGATGGAGGACCAGAGCGAGCAGCTCGTCTGGAAGCGGGGCGGCATCCCGTACCACTTCGGCGAGACCTTCCAGTTCCGGATGACCGGCGACGATTCCGTCGTCCTGGGCCTCGATGCCGGGCTGACCCTGAACCCTGACGGCACCTATACGGGCGCCCTCGTCAAGGGCGGTGACCCGGTCGCCTTCCCCATCGAAGGCTACTGGGACGTGACCCTGGACGTGGAGCACTGGACCATGACCGCCGCGCTGACGGGCCGGTACCCCTGGACCAGGGTCGGCACCATCGACGGCGGCAGCTGGGACCAGGATGTCGATATGGCCGACATGGGCCGCCAGCTCGTCTGGGAAAGCACGAAGGTTCCTTTCCACAAGGGTGAGGAGTTCAAGTTCCGCCGGGAAAAGAACAATGCCGTGAACCTCGGTATCGACGGTGAGTTCGCGCCCGTGGAAGGCGAGACGGACATGTTCGTGGCCAACCTCAAGCAGGACGGCGGCAACATCGCCCTCCCGCTCGAAGGTTACTGGACCCTGCGTCTGGACGTGGAGGCCGCGACCTTGACCGCCACCCGGACCGAGGAATTCCCGCGGGTGCACGAAGGTGTGATCTGGGAGAGCGACGGAACCGGCGGTCCCGTCAGCTGGAGCAGTCAGTACCGGCTCGCCCTGGACGGCAAGGACGGAAACAACGAAGCCATGGCTACGCTGCCCGAGGTGGTCTGGAATAAGCTCAAGACCCAGACTTGCTACCTGGTCGTCGAGGCGACGAATCCGCAGATCCGCATCACCACCGGCTGGTGGGGCGCGCAGTATGGATCCGACTTCATGCCCGGCAACGAGCGTCTCAAGGACAACGGCGACGGCACCTTCACGCTGAAGCTCGACCTGGCCGACGATCCCGCTTTCGGGGAGGCCATCGATGTGCAGCACTTCCTCATCACGGGCGACCGGTTCACGCCGATCGGCATCTATCCGGAGAACACCTGGGAGAATGACGGAACGCACGGGGCCATCGCCTGGTCCAGCCAGTACCGCTTCGGCCTGGAAGGACGGGACGGCAAAAAGGAGTGCATCACGACCTTCCCTGAGTCGATCTGGAACAAGCTCAAGGGCGAGACCTTCTACGTGGACGTGGAAGCGACGAATCCGCAGATCCGCATCACCACCGGCTGGTGGTCCACGGACTGGACGGGCGGCGACTTCATGCCCGGCAACGAGCGTCTCAAGGACAACGGTGACGGCACCTTCACGCTGACCGTCAATCTGACGGGCGATCCGATCCTGGATCTGGTGGATGTGCAGCACCTCCTCCTGACGGGTGACCGCTACACGCCGCTGAGAATCCGCTGCAACTGGTAGCCACTCCGTACTGATTCAGTTGGCCGGCCCTTCGACAAGCTCAGGGGCCGGCCTTTTTTTTGTTGCACATTCAGCAAGTATTTGTTATCTTTACCAAATAGAACCACAATCACACGGACTATGCGTAAATTCCTGACCATCTGCGTGGCCGCGACGGCGGCCCTCCTGCTGGCAAAGCCGGCTCCGGCCCAGACCTTGAAAATGAACGAGCTTGGCTACTTCGAGGCGCGGGGGACGAACGTGCTCGTGTACAACAACCTGTACAACGGCGGATTCTATGACGAGAAGTTCGCGGGCATGGAAATCATCCAGCGCGGCGAGCGCCTCGCCACCGGCGGCGGCATCCGCCTGATGAACACCCCGGAGCAGTGGGACATCTTCGGCGAGGTCTCCGACCGGATCGTGGACCGCGAAGGCAACTTCATCCAGGTCACGCTCACCCACACGGACTACGACTTCGTGGCCAAGTTCCGGGTGACGCCCAAGGACGGCGGCTGCCTGGTGCAGGTGATCCTGGACAAGCCCGTGCCGGAGAAGCTCGTCGGCAAGGCGGGCCTGAACCTGGAGTTCTTCCCGGCCTCCTACTTCGGCAAGAACTACCTCGTGGACGGCATGGCGCGCATCCTTCCCAAGTATCCGATGCATGACACGGAGGTCCATCCGGTCTCGGAGAAGATCACGCAGTACTTCGGCGAGAGCACCTTCGACGACCGCGGCCGCGGCGACTTCCTCGTGGCGAAGCCCATGTCCGTCGGCCACCGCATCGTGATGGCGCCGGAGGACGACGCGCTCCGCGTGAGCGTCCAGTCGGAGACGGAGATCGGCATCTACGACGGCCGTCATCTCGCGCAGAACGGCATGTTCGTGCTGCGCTCGCTCCTGCCCGGCGGCAAGACCGGCACGGTCGTGGAGTGGTTCCTGGAGCCCAGCGTGTCCAACAGCTGGATCCGCCCGGCGAACATCGGTTTCTCGCAGGTGGGCTATTCCCCCGCGCAGAAGAAGGTGGCCGTGGCCGAGCTCGACCGCAATGACGTCCCGGCCCCCGAGGCCCGCATCCTGAAGGTGAACCCGGACGGCACCAAGACCACGGCGAAGACGGTTCCCGTCCATGTCTGGGGCGTGTTCCACCACCGTTACAACTATGTGCAGATCGACTTCTCCGACGTCCGCGAGCCCGGCCTGTACTGCATCGACTACCAGGGCGTGGAGACGAACGCCTTCCCCATCGACAAGGACATCTACCGCGACAAGTGGCATCCGACGATGGACGTTTCCCTCGTCGTGAACATGGACCATATGGAGGTGAACGAGGCCTACCGGATCTGGCACGGCCGCGCGAACATGGACGACGCCCTGCAGGCCCCGGCCAATGTCCGCCTGCACGACGGCTATTTCCAGGGAGACCAGACGAACGACAAGTACCAGCCCCTCGAGCACATCCCCGGCCTCGCCGTGGGCGGCTGGTATGACGCCGGCGACTTCGACATCCAGGCGAATTCCGTGCTGAACACCACGCAGGACCTGGCCTACATCTGGCGCGAGTTCAAGCCCATGCGGGACCAGACCCTCATCGACCAGAAGACCCAGTATGCCGACATCCACGTCCCGGACGGCGTTCCGGACAATGTGGAGCTGATCATGCACGGCACCCTGAACATCAACGCGCAGGTGGAGAACATCGGCTTCGTGGCGCAGGTCATCGGCCAGCCCGACATGCACCACTACCACCACCTCGGCGACGCGATGACGCTCACCGACGGCAAGATCTACGACCCGACGCTCAAGCCGTACGAGGTGCGCGGCGACCGTTCCGGCACCCTCGACGACCGCTTCGTGTTCACGAGCCGCTTCAGCGCCGCGGGCGTGATGCAGGACATCGTCTCGCTGGCGGCCGCCTATCCGGCCCTCAAGGACTACTATCCGGAGGAGGCCGAGCGCTCCCTGAAGAATGCGAAGATGCTGTGGGACAAGCACTTTGACGCGGCCGATCCGGCCAAGAACCCGGTCCAGGGCCGCTGGGGCGGCTTCGGCGGCTTCGGCGGGGACCCGCGCATCAACGCGGCCATCGAACTCTGGATCGCCACCGGCGACAAGAAGTACAAGGACTTCTTCCTCCCGCTCATCGAGAAGCAGCTGGACGCCAAGCCCACGGGCCCGCGCGACACCGGCAACGTGCAGAACGGCATGTTCTCCACCCAGTTCACCGGCGGCCCGAACCTCACCGCGGCGCTCAAGGTGTATCCGTACATGGACAAGAAGTTCCAGGCCAAGGTCAAGGCCCTCGTGCCCGCCTATGTAGAGGTGATCACCCGCGGTGGCAAGGACAATCCGTACGGCGTGTCCATCGGCGGCTCCGGCTGGGCCGGCAACGCCTCCATCATCAACGGCGCCTACAACTGCTACCGCATCTGGAAGTACTTCCCGGACGCGATCGACCCGGAATATGTCCTCGCCGGCCTGAATTTCATCTTCGGCTGTCACCCGTACAGCAACGTCTCCTTCGTCACCTCCGTGGGCGTGAACACGAAGAAGGTCGCCTACGGCAACAACCGCGCGGACTACACCGTCATCCCCGGCGGCATCGTCCCCGGCCTGCTCGTGAAGGACGACTTCTTCGAGAACAAGGACGACTACCCGTTCCACTGGGGTGAGAACGAGTGCTGCATCAACACCGCTCCGCAGTACATCCTCCTGTGCCTGGCCGCCCAGGAAGTGGTGGATGCGATGAACAAGTAGGGGAGAGCGGCGCGCTGCTTGCCCTGTATGCAAATGCATTCGCGCAGTCGAGGAAGTGCTGAAATCGACCACGACCCCGCTCCGCTGGTTCTTCACCCTGAACGGCGGGCTGTCGTTCCGGTTCTAAGTCTTGCCTCAAAATGAATGGGTTATCCCTGCGGGGCAAGGCTCCCGGCTCCAACTGCGGGAAACGTCCCTGTTTCGGGAACGTTATCTTGACACTCATAAACAACTGATATGAAAATCGAAGAGGGATACATGCCCTTTCTGGGCTACAAGACGTACTACCGGATCGTAGGAACGGCTTCCAAGGGCAAGATGCCGCTGCTGCTTTTACACGGTGGGCCCGGCAGCACCCACAATTATTTCGAAGTACTCGACCGCGTGGCAGAGGAAACGGGGCGCCAGGTGATTTCCTACGACCAGCTCGGATGCGGCAATTCCTTCCTGGACGGGCATCCGGAACTGTGGACACAGGAAACGTGGATGAACGAACTCATCGCCCTGCGGGAGTACCTGCATCTCGACCGGCTTCACATCCTGGGGCAGTCCTGGGGCGGCATGCTCATCATCGCCTACCTCATCGAGAAGAAACCCCACGGTATCTGCTCGGCTATCATTTCCAGCGGCCACGCCTCCTCCAGCCTCTGGGCCAGCGAACAGCACCGGATGATCGGCCTGATGTCTGAAGAGGACCAGGAGGCCATCCGCAACGCCGAACAGACGGGCAAATTTGACGATCCCGCCTACCTCCGCGCGAATGACCGGTTCATGGCCCTGCACTGCGCCAGCACGGACGAAAACAGCCCCGAATGCCTGACCCGCCCCAAGCGTTTCGGCCATGAAGCGTATCTTTACGGCTGGGGGCCGAACGAATATGTGCCCACCGGCAGCCTCGGAGATTTTGAATACATCGACCGCCTGGGCGAGATTCACTGCCCTTGCCTGCTCTTCAGCGGCACAGAGGACCTGTGCACACCTGCGGTCGCCCGCTCCATGTACGAGGGAATCCCTGGCAGCCGCTGGGAACTGATGGAAGGCGCCCGCCATATGTGCTTCGTGGACCGCCACGAAGACTACTGCCGCATCCTGGAATCCTGGCTGGAAGAACACGATTGCAAATAACCCCCGTAAGAGGAGGTTTACCGCTGTTCGCCGTCGACCGAAGAAATACGGTGGGTAGCGGTTTCGTCATTGTATCCCGAATGGACTTCGACATTCCGGTAGATCCAGGAGCTCAGTTTGGCTCCGGAATCCCCGTCGACGATATCCCAGGTCACGTCGTAGATGCCGACGGGCAGGCCGACGCGGGCCTCTTCGCCCTTGCCGTATGAAGTCGTGAGCTCCATCACAGGAGTTCCGCCTTCCTTGCCATGCTCATAGAACGTCACGTGCGCCATTTCATTGTTGGCAGCGTTGCGGAGCCGGATGAAACCCCAGGGGGTTCGGTTGGGACGTTCCAGCGCCCAAGTGTGGTCCGGGATACTCACGCTGTGCTCTTTCCGGTTGCTGTCATATTCCAACGCACCACGCCAGTGATACCACGTACTGTAACGCAGGTTGATATGGGTATTCAAAACGAATTGGCGGGTGTCATTATCTTTTACGACGCTGGACGGCACGTGCCATACCCACATGGTGTGGCTGGAAAACTCGGTTCGGACCGGCGAGGGGAAATTCTGGTTGATCTTGCCCCAGTCGTCCCAGTCGTCCGTCAGTTTTACGTTTTCCGACCAATAGTGATACTTTACCACGGGAGTTGACGAATCCAGCGTATAGTTGATGGTCTCCAGCGTATAATTGGTCGTACTGGTCCAGGTCCCGCCGAGGGAGATCCCGCGTGTGATAGTTGGTTTATCTCCGGTGATGCCGCTAGTGAATGAACCCGTCAGCGAAAAAGAGTGGCCATTGCTGTAAGACTTCGAGGTGTTCTGGTTCTCGGGAAGGGGGCGGTCGTAATACTCCAGGCCATTAAAAGGTTCTCCATTAATGTTAAGCAGGCTCGTCTCTACATCCATATCCGCGAACCAGAAACCGTAGATGCGGTTCCGGCAAGCGCCGTGTGCGCCGACATAAGGGCCCCACATGCTCTGGTTGTGCGGTGTGACCGTCGAGACTACACCATAATAATCACCGGCCTTGTCGCCGTTCGCCTGCAGCATGTAGATCGGAAAGACCCGGAATTCCACGGAGATGGAGCCGCTTTTGACCAGATAGTCCGGATCGCTCCAGGTCGCCTTGTCGATGTACGCGTTCAATGTGAAGGGGTAGTCGAAGGTCAGCCTCTGGCCGGATTGCTCGATATTGGCCCGCAGGTCATCGTAGTCCCAACTTCCGGGATCCTTGAAAGAGCGTTCCATATAACAGTTGTCGATCCACTCCACGAAAGGATCCATCCTGGTCTGGAAATAGTTTTCGTTGTGGGCCGCATCGTTGTCGTAATCCATCAGGGAAACACCGCCGTCATCTCCCATTTTCTTGTTCTTTCGGATCAGTTCTGCCCACTCCTTCTCACTCATGCTCGATGCTCCCGGAGCCTCCGGAGTCACCTCCGGTTCGTCATACATAACGTATAACTGCCCGGCTCCCCATCCGCAGTAGCAGGTGATAAGCGGAGCCAGGTCTTTGGGGGCATCCGAAACGGAGAAGAGCCCGTTTTTGATCCAAGGCACACTCAAGGTTGAGGGAACGATGACGAATGCTCCGTTTTCGGCAGCCTGCGCGAGTTTGTCGTGATTGGCGGCAAGGTCGTTTGCGCCGACGATAATGACGTTGGCTGCGTCCATGGAGACCTGTCTGGGGAAACGCTGGCGGATTACGGTCTGAAGATCCTCCGGAAAGGCGCTGATGTCACCGATGTAAGCAGGCTGCTTGCTCGTGTTCCACTGCTTGTACTGGTTTACCACGATATTGTTACCTTCCCTGATCGTTCCAGGGACCTCCTTTTCGCAGGATTCAAACAGGGGCAGAAGGACAATAAGTCCCAGAATCCAAATGCTTCGTTTCATGGTATTGTTGGTTCGTTAATTATGGATAAGTAAAAATACGCATAATTTCGGAGATTTGCGGTTATCTGCTATGATTTCATTTTGATGCATGCACAGAGCCCTTTTCGTGCGGAGGAGGACGAAATTCCGCGGCGTTATCTCAGAAGGCTTCCCGTGTCATGACGCCGGTGAACTGGGGAACATTGAAACGCTGCATGAATGCTTCGCACTTGCATAAGAACAGGTAGAAGACGTTCAGGCCGAAGCCGTTGCGGGGTATTTTATCAGGTTTCTCCTGATCTGGCAGTTTTTGCAGTATTCGTTGATGACCATGGGCTCCCTTCCTTGTTTATTCTTTTGCCAGAAACGCACAAATCTTATCCTCTCTGATGATCTTTGGCGCCGCCTTCCCGGCCAGTACCAGCACTTTCTTCCCATTCCGGTAGATGTGAAGCTGTCGCGAGCGGACAACAGCGGTCAACGCCGGATCATCCAAAGCGGCGGTCCATAAATGATGATAGACTCCCTCCTTTTCAAAGAGCTTCCTCTGAAGATGGGAGCACATATTTGCGGTATCGATCGGTTCCATATCCATTTTATCGGCGTGAAGATAGGCATATTTCAGTTTGTCTCCAAGCCGGGAATTCCATCCCCGGTCCTTTCCGCCAAACAGCCGCACAGGAAAGTGCCGTGTGTGCGCAATGTTGATGGTTGCGGTGCGCCAATGCCAGATATCGGCCCTTGGCGCACGAGGTGGGGCGTTTTGAATGTCCATGGGGGGTGCCGATGTGCGGCTGGTTGGCGAAAGGACACCGTTGAGTTGAACTTGCCGTCCGGTGTGTTGAATGGAAGCTGTTGACAGACAGTTAGTTGCAAGAAAGTGACTGGTCAAATTGGAGCGGGCAGAAATGCGTAATTTTCTGTATGTCAGTGACTTGTATTCGACGAGTAAATTGGGCAAGCAGAGGAGAGGCCGATGTGTAGGAGTATGCGCTGAACCGTTACAAGTGGTTTTGTCAGTAAAACTGTTAGTAGTATGAGTTGATGCCGATGTCGTTCTCTGAGACCAGGGAGATATCAGCCATAATGCAATTACGGAGTTGCACTCCAAAGATACATAAATATTTCGATGAGGTGGACCTCCTGCTGAAAGAGGAAGGGGAGATTTCGGCCATTGAAATCAAGTCATCCCAGACATACTCTCCTTCCTTTGAAGACTCGCTGAAAAAACTGTCAGGATGGATTCATACTCCGGTCCGACGGAAGAGCGTGGTCTATGCCGGCGAGTTCGAGAACACCGCTGGCGATATTGAAGTGGTCAATTACAGGCACCTTAATCTGTAATCTCAAAGCAACGATGACGACCGTCACCGGTCACGAAGACTATGGTTCCTTGAAACCCTATATCGCCATCACGGACAAGACCAGGAAGAAGATGATGGAAACAAACTTCTGATGATATGATAAAGATGAGTTGAAAGGGAAATGGCTCCAAGGCTGTTTCCCTTTTTTCTGAATGAGGAAGAATAGTACTATTGTGGAGAAAAGTTGTATCTTTGTTGAAACACCAATAATCTGGATATGAAATCATTGAAACACATAGCCATAATGCTGGTTGCATTAGCGACTGTTTCATCATGTGATTACTTTATGTCACTTGATTTAGAGAATCAATATAGAGAGGGCATTTACATTTGGTCTCAGAAGATTGGCTTAAATAATGAGGCTCAACACGGAGCTGTATACTATGGAAAAAGTAAAAATGGAACAGTATATGTCTATACGAAAAATGGTTGGCATGCAAAGCCCGAGGTTATGCCTCTATCAACTCTACAGGAAAAAATACCCAATTACGGGAGTATTCAAGGTTATCGCGTTGGTCACTCTGGTTATTACAATCCTCACCCATGAAAAAGCGTATTCCCAGCCAACACACAATAATTATATATATCTTAATATTGAAGACTACCGTATCGAGATACAATCTGATGACTCCTTGATAATTCTCATATTGACTGATTCCATTGCAAATAGAATGCAAGTCGAAAAGGATGTGATAGTTCATCTTCGTGATGAAAAAGGAAGAGTTGTCATTGCAGGTCGAATGGGTCTCTTTGATGCTGCATTTCCAAGCGGATGCAATTATTATTTTAATGGCACTAATGGAGATCTATGTTCAAGAAAGAAGAGGTATACTCTAAAACAGATTCCTTTAGTGTATCAAAAAAGAGGTCTGTTGCATTGGTGATTGACAATGATTGTCTTGTCACACTTTGGTGCATTTTTGGTGCTTTTTTTTTGACCCCAAAAACAAGAAAAACCCCCTCTGAGTGCATTCAGAAGGGGTTTTTGCCAAAATAATGGCGGAGAGGACGAGAATCGTAAATCTTGTCCAGTCCCCTCTAGAAGGCTCTGGAAAGCGTTTATAATCAATGCTATTTTTTAGACGCATGTGTTGGAAT
>ONEX01000010.1 GCA_900316955.1 uncultured Bacteroidales bacterium | reverse complement strand
AATAGCTATTATTTTGATGCCCCAAAAGGGCACGGTTTCTCTCTTTATACAAAAAGAAGGTGACCAATCAGTCAACAGACTTTTTAGTCACCTTCTTTCAGTTTGCTTTCCGGAAATTACTCGCCGGGAGCGATCGCTTCGCACGGGCAGACGCCGGCGCAGGTGCCGCAGTCGATGCAGACATCGGCGTCGATGCTGTAGACGTCGCCTTCCTTGATGGCGCCGGTCGGGCATTCACCCTGGCAAGTTCCACAAGCCATGCAGAGATCGGGATTGATTACGTAAGCCATAATAGTGATTCTTTAATTGTTGTTGTGTCTTCCTAAATTGGTATGCAAATATAGGCATTAAATTTGTTTTTCAAACTATCACCTCGTAACTTTGTCGTATGATGAAACACGTATTATACTGCGCCGCGATCCTCGCCGCCGTCTGCGGTTGCCGCAATGCCCGGAGCGCGGAGGTGAACAAGGCTATGCAAGAGTTGGGCCAGACCACCGAGAATCCCACCATGGCCGTCGCGCCCGACGACAGCACGGAAGACGGTCTCCAGGTCGGGGAGGTCGTGGAGTTCGACAAGACCGTCCACGACTTCGGCGACATCAGCATCGACGACGGCCCCCAGACCTGCCTCTTCACGGTCAAGAACGTCGGCAAGGAGCCCATCGCCATCTATGAGGTGGTGACCTCCTGCGGCTGCACCGATGCGCAGTGGACGCGGGAGCCCATCCAGCCCGGCAAGACCGGCACGATCTCCGCGACCTACAAGAACGAGGACGGCCCCGTCCCCTTCGACAAGACCCTGACCGTCTATATCGCCGGCGTGGGCAAGCCCGTCATCCTGCGGCTGCGCGGCCTGGTGCACGAGAAGAAGAAGCCCCTTTCCGAGCTCTTCGGTGCCGTGAAACTCGGTTCCATGGGCCTGAAGTCCCTGAATTACAAGGTCTCGAACGTGCTCCAGGGCGAGTCCTCCTCCGACGAGGCGAAGATCGCGAACCTGGGCAAGCAGCCCATGAAGGTCTCCTTCACCAACGTCTCCCCCAACCTGACCATCGAGGTGGTCCCCGCCACCGTGCCGGCCGGCGAGACCGCCGCCCTGCGCTTTTCCGTCAAGGCCGATCCGGCCCTCTGGGGCAGGCACGTCTATAGCGCGACGCCCGTCATCAACGGCGTGAAGGCCGCGAAGCCCCTCACCGTGACGGCCCTCACCCGGGGGAACTTCGCCTCCTGGACGCCGGAGCAGCGCAAGAACTCCGCCCAGTGCATCTTCGACGAGAGCACCGTCTCCTTCGGCACGGCCAAGTCCGGCGAGAAGGTCAAGGCCTCCTTCACCTTCACGAACAAGGGCAAGTCCGCCCTGCAGTTCTACAGCCTGGACGCCGATGCGGAAGGCGTCACCGCCACCCTCCCCGGCGAAACCGCCGCGCAGGGCAAAGGCAGCATCCCGGTCACCCTGGACACCGCCCGCCTCCCGAAAGGCGAGACGGTCGTCATGCTCACCCTCACCACCAACTGCCCGGCCCGCCCGCTCATCAACCTGTTCCTCGTGGGCGAGGTCCGATAGCGGCCGCCCGCCGGCTTTCTGCTCCCGGCAAAGGATTGACTTTGTCGGGATTATTCCGTATCTTTGCAAGATAGTGAAAAGAGGCAATCATGGCAGAAGAGACGCTGAAGAAGAACGGAGCCGACTATGGCGAGCAGAATATCATCACCCTGGAGTGGTACGAGCACATCCGGAGACGTTCCGGCATGTACATCGGCCGCCTGGGCAACGGTGAGCGGCAGGGAGACGGCATCTACGTCCTCCTGAAGGAAGTCATCGACAACTCGGTGGACGAGTTCTCGATGGGCTACGGCAAGCGCATCGACATCACCATCGACGAGGACAAGACCGTGACCGTGCGCGACTTCGGCCGCGGCATCCCGCTCGGCAGCGTGGTGGACGTCACCTCCAAGCTGAACACCGGCGGCAAGTTCGACACGGAAGCCTTCCAGAAGTCCGTGGGCATGAACGGCGTCGGAACCAAGGCCGTGAACGCCCTCTCCTCCGACTTCTGGGTGGAGTCCTTCCGCGACGGCCAGTCCTCTTTCGCCCACTACTCCCGCGGCATCCTGCTGGACAGCGGCCTGCGCGAGACCACCGAGAAGAACGGCACCCTCATCCGCTTCATCCCCGACGACCAGATGTTCGAAGGCTACTCCTTCCACATGGACATCGTGGAAACGATGGTGAAGAACTACTCCTACCTCAAGAAGGGGCTCACCCTCGTCCTGAACGGCGTACCTTACAAGAGCGAGAACGGCCTGCTGGACCTCGTCACCGAGAACATGTCCGAGAAGCCGCTCTACCCGCTCATCCACATCGAAGGCCCGGACATCGAGATCGTCCTCACCCACGGGAACAGCTACGGCGAGAACATCTCCTCCTTCGTCAACGGCCAGAACACCCGCGACGGCGGCACCCATCTCGCCGCCTACCGCGAGGCCATCGCCAAGACTTTCAAGGACTTCTTCAAGAAGGACTACAAGCCCGAGGACGTCCGCCAGGGCGTCGTGGGCGCCATCGCCATCCAGATCCAGGAACCCATCTTCGAAGGCCAGACCAAGACCAAGCTCGGGTCCACCTACATGTGGGAGCGGCAGGTGAAGAACAAGGACGGCAGCTCCGCCATCGACCGCGGCCCCACCATCCGCAGCTTCATCAACGACTTCGTGTCCAAGAACCTGGACAACTACCTCCACATGCACCTGGACATCGTCCCGGTCATCGAGAAGAAGATCAAGGAGTCCCAGGCCGAGCGCGAGGAGATCGCCGGCATCCAGAAAAAGACCCGCGAGCGGAACAAGAAGGCCAATGTCTACAACCGCAAGCTTCGCGACTGCCGCATCCACTTCAACGACAAGCCGCTGAAGAACAAGGAGGACGAGCGGGAGAAGACCTCCATCTTCATCACGGAGGGCGACTCCGCGTCGGGTACCATCACCAAGGTGCGCAACGCGAACACGCAGGCCGTGTTCTCCCTGCGCGGCAAACCCATCAACTGCTTCAAGGAAAGCCGCAAGAAGGTGGCCGAGAACGAGGAACTGAACCTGCTCGTCTCCGCCCTCGGCGTGGAGGAGGACCTGGACGACCTCCGCTACAACAACATCATCGTCGCCACCGATGCCGATGACGACGGCATGCACATCCGGATGCTGGTCCTCACCTTCATCATGAAGTACTACCCGGACCTGATCCGCCGCGGCCACGTCCACATCCTGCAGACTCCCCTCTTCCGCGTGCACAACAAGAAATCCACGCGCTACTGCTATTCCATCGACGAGAAAGAGAAGGCCGTGAAGGACCTGAAGACCGGCGTGGAGATCACCCGCTTCAAGGGCCTCGGCGAAATCTCCTCCCACGAGTTCGTGGAGTTCATCGGCGAGAAGATGCGCCTGGACCCGGTCAAGCTGGCCGACGAGGAATCCATCTCCGAGATCATGGAATTCTATATGGGCGACAACACCGCCGAACGGCAGCGCTTCATCATGGAGAACCTCCGCAGCGAGGAGGAACTCGAAGACGTAAACATTTAACTATGAGCAAGATCAAGAGCACCGTGCGTCCCGGATGGGCGAAATTCTGCGGCTGGCTCCTTCGCCGGATGGGCTGGGAGAGCGTCGGCGGCCCCATGAAGGAGAAGAAAGCCATCGTCCTGGGCGTCCCGCATACGAGCGTCTGGGATTTCCTCGTGAGCTACCTGTTCTACACGCAGTTCGGCAAGGTGGCCCACATCATGATCAAGAAGGAATTCTTCTTCTGGCCCATGGGCCCCATCCTCCGCGCCTGCGGCGCCGTTCCCGTGGACCGCGAAAGCGCGGCCTCGATGGTCCGGAGCCTGATCCACGTGATGGACCAGGAGGACGAGTTCCACCTCGCCATCGCCCCGGAAGGCACCCGGAAGGCCACCAAGCGCTGGAAGACGGGCTTCCACCTGATCGCCCGCGAGACCGGCGCCACGGTGTACATCGGCTATTACGACTGGGGCCGCAAGAAAATCAGCGTGGGCGAACCCATCGAACTCACCGACGATCCCAAGGCCGACATGCAGCGCATCTACGACATCTATCGCCCGATGGGCATCCAGGGCCTGCACAAGGACGGATTCATCGTCCCTTAACGAACTTGAACTATAGACATGGCCAAGAGAATCAAGAGTCCCTACAAAGCCTGGCGGCGGTACAGAAACCGCGAGAACACCTGTACGACCCTTCACAAGGTCTTTGACTACGCCACCACCAACTACGCCAAACGGATCGCCTACCAGTTCGTGGACGGCGGCCAGCAATACACCTACGCGGATTTCCGCACCAAGACCGAGCGCCTGTCCCAGCGGATGTCCCGCTTCGGGATCAAGCACGGCGACCGCGTAGCGATCTTCTCGCAGAACATGCCCAACTGGGTGGTCGCGTTCTTCTCCGCCACGGCCTTCGGCCGCGTGGCGGTCCCCGTCCTCCCCGACAGTTCCGAACACGAGCTCACCAACATCCTCAACCACTCCGAATCCAAGGCCATCTTCATCTCCAAGCGGATGATGCCCAAGCTGAGCGAGGAGTGCAAGGCGAAGCTCACCCTGATCATCGACATCGAGACCTTCGAGTTCCTCAAGAAGAACAAGGAGGACTTCAAGTGCAACGGCTGGGTGAAGGACCCGCAGCCGGACGACCTGGCCTGCATCATCTACACCTCCGGTACCACCGGGAAGGCCAAGGGCGTGATGCTCAGCCACCGCAACCTCTCGAGCAACCTGGCGGCGGCCTTCAAGGCCAAGCCCGCCTTCAAGAAAGACCGCTTCCTGAGCATCCTGCCGGCCGCCCACGCCTATGAGATGAGCGTCTCCACGCTGTACTCCTTCTATGTGGGCGCGACCTGCTACACGCTCCAGAAACCGCCGACTCCCACCATCCTTCTCGCCGCCATGAAGAAGGTCCGGCCCACCATCGTGTGCTCCGTCCCGCTCATCATCGAGAAGGTGGTGAAGAACAGCGTCCTCCCCACGATCCAGAAGAGCCGCGTCCTCTCCTGGGCCGACCAGCACATCCCGCGCATCCTACGCTGGTTCATCGGCCGGCGGATGGTGAAGACATTCGGCGGCAAGCTCACCTTCTTCGGCATCGGCGGCGCCAAGCTCGACCCGGCGGTGGAGCAGTTCCTCATCGAGTGCAAGTTCCCCTACGCCATCGGCTACGGCCTCACCGAGACCGCCCCGCTCGTGTGCAACGTCATGGTGGACAAGAAGAAGCATCTCGGGTCCATCGGCGTGGCCACCTACAAGGTCGACATCCGGCTGGACAACGTGAACCCCGCCAACGGCGAAGGCGAAATCGTCGTTCGCGGCGACAACGTGATGCTGGGCTACTACAAGGATCCCGAGCGCACGCTGCAGGTCCTGGACGACGAAGGCTGGTTCCACACCAACGACATCGCCACCGTGGACGAGACGGGCCACTACTACATCAAGGGCCGTCTGAACAACACGATCCTGGGTCCTTCCGGCGAGAACATCTACCCGGAGGAGATCGAGCAGGTGATCAACAACATCGAAGGCGTGGAAGAATCCCTCGTGATGGAGCGCGACGGCAAGCTCGTCGCCCTCGTCAAGTTCGCCGACAACGCCCTCGACTGGGACCAGGCCACCGAGGACAAATGGTTCGAGGAGCTGGAAATCCGCAAGAAGGCCGTCCTGGACTGGGTGAACAAGAAAGTGGGCAAGAACTCCAAGATCGGCGAGGTCGATGCGATGAAGGAACCCTTCGAGAAGACCGCCACCCAGAAGATCCGCCGCTTCAAGTACAAGGACTCCCACGGTGACGAGCCGGAGAAACCGGAGCCTTCCGACAAGGCCGACGGCGAAAAGCCGAAGGACGAATAGACGGAAAAAGGGGTTGATGGAAGTCAACCCCTTTTCAATACCCACAAGGCAGACGGGCCCGAGTGATCGACCGGAAACGGACGGCAGGTATCTGCCGTAAAGTTACGCCGAAGCTCCCGATCGGCCAAAAAATCAGGCCTTTCTTTTCTCGCAGCTTATTCGCTTGATATTCAGATAGATATGCAAAAATCCCGACCTTTTGCAAGGTCGGGATTTCAGATGCCCGGTCAGGCCGGGCATGACGCTCATGGTCGGGATTACTCGGCGACCACGTTGAACTTGAAGGTGCCCTTGATGCCCTTGTAGAGCTTCACGGCGGCCTCGTACTCACCCAGCTCCTTCACCTCGGGGGCGAGGATGGTGATGTCCTTCTTCTCGATGTTCAGGCCCTTGGCGGCGAGCGCCTCGGCGAGCTGCTCGGTGGTCACGGAACCATAGAGCTTGCCAGTCTCACCGACCTTGGCGGCAACCTCGAGAACCTGCGCGTTGATGGTGGCGGCGAGGGCCTCGGCGTCGGCGACGAGCTTGGCCTCCTTGTGCGCGCGCTGACGGAGGGTCTCCGCGTGCTGCTTCTTGACGGACTCGGTGGCCACGGTGGCGAAGCCCTGGGGCACGAGATAATTCATCGCATAACCGGCCTTGACCTTGACGATCTCACCAGCGTAGCCGAGATTGGCCACATCTTTCTTGAGCAAAATTTCCATAAGGCAGATTATTTAAGGAGGTCAGTGACATACGGGAGGAGAGCAAGGGAACGGGCCCGCTTGATAGCCTGGGCGACCTTGCGCTGGAACCGGCGGGGAAGGATCTTGCCCTGCTCGTTGAGGAACTTCTTGAGGAACTCAGGGTCCTTGTAATCGACATACTTGATACCGGCCTTCTTGAAGCGGCAGTACTTCTTCTTGCGAACCTCCACGGTCGGGGGGTTGAGATAACGGATTTCGCTATTTTCGTTTGCCATGATAATTTCCTCCTTTGATTACTCTTCAGTCTTCGGAGCCTCGGCGGCAGCGGCCTTGGCAGCCTTGTTGGCGCGACGCTTCTCGGCGTAGGCGACGGCGTCCTTGTCCAGGGCGACGGTCAGGAAGCGGATGATGCGCTCGTCACGGTGATACTGGGTCTCGAGGGTGGCAACGAACTGGGAGTCGGCCTTGAACTCGATCAGGTAATAGAAACCTGTGGTCTTGTGCTGGATCGGATAAGCGAGCTGGCGCAGGCCCCAATCCTCTTCGTACACGATCTCACCGCCGTTGTCGCGGATGAGCTGGGTGTACTTGGCAACCGCTTCCTTCATCTGGGTCTCAGACAAAACGGGAGTTGCAATGAAAACGGTCTCGTACTGGTTAACCATTGTTTGTTAATTAATTGTTTATTAAATACTTAAGTCCTTCCTGGGACGCAAAGGGCCCAAAAAGGACTGCAAAGATAGGAATTTATTTCTTAATTTCCAACTGTTTTCGTCATTCCCGGCTCGACCGGGAATCTCATTTCATACGCTTCACCCCCCGGACCGGGTCGGCGGCGAGCGGGTCGTCGGGCCAGGCGTGCTTGGGGTAGCGGCGCTTGAGCTCCTTGCGGACCTCGAAATAGGTTCCTTCCCAGAAGCTGCGGAGGTCGGTGGTGAGCTGGACGGGCTTGAATCCCGGGGAAAGGAGTTCCATCAAGACGGGACGGCGGCCGTCGTCCACGCGCGGCGTGTCCGTGAGACCGAAGCATTCCTGCAGGCGCACGCGGACGACGGGTGCGTCCGCCCCCTGCCGGTATTCCACGCGGATGCGGCTGCCGGTAGGGACGGTGATATGGGAAGGCGCCAGCCGGTCCACCGCCTGCTGCTGGGGAAAGGTCAACAGCGACCAGAGCGCAGCGCAGAGGTCGATGCGCTTGAGTTCCGCCGTCGTCGTCGCCTGGCCGATGAACGGCGGAAGCCATTCCGGAGCGCGTTCCAGGACGGTTTCCGTCGACAAATCCGGGAGTTCCAGCTCCGGACGCCAGGCCGCGACGGCGGCGACGCGGCGCTGGAGGTTCTGCACCTCGTCGGAGAAATCCAGCATCGACGTTCCCTCTTTCCGCGCCGCCTCGCAGATGACGCGGACGATTTCCTCCCGGGGCACGTCCGAAAGCGGCTGCGCCGATACGGCAAGCTGGCCAACGCGGGATTCCCGCCGGGCGGCGACACTCCCCTGCCGGCTGTCCCACGCGACGACATCCCGCCGGCGGATGTAGGGTTTCAAGTCCGAGGCGCCCAGCGGGGCGGCCAGGAAGATGCGGCCTACGCCGCCCGGAGCGGCGTGCAGGCTGCCGACGGCCAGCCACTCGCTGGCGGCGAGCGGGTCGGACGGGTCCACGGCAGCCAGATCGCCGCCCGCGAGGCAGAACCGCCCCACGCCGTCCTTCCACGCCTTGGCGATCCGCTCGGGATAAGCCGCGGCGAGCAGGGCGCCCGCCTCGAAGGGATCGGGATCCGCATCGTCCACGGGCACCCGGACCATCTTCCGGTACTGCTCGGCGATGCGGCACATCCGGATCCAGCGGCCTTCCCGCCGGGACTGGCGGGCGTCGCGGAGCGCCTTCAGCCGGATATAGACACCCGCTTCCGGCGTATCCAGCGGGTCTTTTTCTTCCAACAGCGCCGCGAGGTCGGCCGCCAGGGCCTTCCGCTCCGGCGTATCCGCCTTCAGCAGCATCTGCGCGACGCGCGGATGGCACGGCAGGCCCGCCAGGGCCCGCCCGTGCGGGGTGATGCATCCGTTTGCATCCAGCGCGCCCAGTTCCACCAGCAGCTCCCGCGCGTGCCGGAGCGACAGCGCGGGCGGAGGCGCCAGCCAAGGCAGGCGCTCCGGGCGCGATTCGCCCCAGGCCGCGATGGCGAGGACCGTGGGCGCGAGGTCCGCCTCCAGGATCTCGGGCACGCGGACCGGCGGCATCCGCTGCTCGGTGGCCGCGCTCCAGAGCCGGTAGCACACGCCCGGGGCGACCCGGCCGGCGCGGCCGGCCCGCTGGTCCGCCATGTCGCGGCTGATCCGCACGGTCTCCAGCCGGCTCAGGCCGCGCTGCGGGTCATAGACCGGCTTGCGGCACAATCCGCTGTCCACGACCACGCGGACGCCTTCGATGGTCAAGGAAGTCTCGGCGATGGGCGTAGCCAGGACGATTTTCCGCGACCCGGGGGCGCTGGGCGCAATGGCGCGCCGCTGCTCTTCCCCGGACAGCATGCCGTACAAGGGAAACACCTGCGTCTCCCCCAGCGAAGCGCCCAGATGCTCGGCGCAGCACCGGATATCGGCCTCGCCGGGCAGGAAAGCGAGGATGTCCCCCGCATGGTCCCGATGGGCGAGACGGACTGTCTGCGCGACGAGTTCCGCCGCATTCTCCGGCTTCGCTTCCTCCTTGCCACGCACCACTTCCACCGGGAACATCTTACCCCGGCTTTCCACCAGGGGCGCGTCTAGGTCCCGGCACAGCGCGTCCGTGTCGATAGTCGCCGACATCACGAGCATCCGCAGGTCGGGCCGCAGCACCTGCTGCGCCTCCCGCGTGAGCGCCAGCGCGACCTCGGTCGTCAGGCTCCGCTCGTGGAACTCGTCGAAAATGACCACGGAAACGCCCTCCAGCCCCGGATCGTCCACCAGACGGCGCACGAGGACGCCCTCGGTGAGCACCTCGATGCGGGTGCCGGCGGACACCTTCTGCTCGAACCGCATCCGGTAGCCGACGGTCCGGCCGACGGGTTCCCCCAGCATCCAGGCCATCCGCTCGGCGATCTGCCGCGCGGCCACGCGCCGAGGCTCCAGCATCAGCACCTTGCCTTCCGGCAGGTTCTCCAGGATGGTCAGGGGAAGCAGCGTGGACTTGCCGGCGCCGGGCGGCGCGGTCACCACCACGCAAGAATTTTGCGGAAGCAGCCGGTCGATCTCGCCGGCCACTTCCGCAACGGGAAGATTCAGTTGTGCGTAACGGGCCACCTACTTCTCAGGGACGTTCTTGAGGACCTCCTTGAGATACTCCCAGGTACGGCCGACGGAAGCGATGTTCACGCGCTCGTCCGGGGAATGCGGGTACTTGACGGTAGGTCCGATCGAGACCATCTCCCAGTTCGGGTACTTGGCGCCGAGGAGGGCGCACTCGAGACCGCCGTGGGTGGCCATGATCTTCATCGGGTAACCGTACACCTTCTGGAACTGCTCCATCATCACCTTGTTCATCGGGGTGTCCAGCTTCGGCGTCCAGCCGCTGTAACCGCCCTTGAACTCGATCTCGTCGGCGCCGGCGAGCTCGAAGACGCAGCGGACGCGCTGGGCCAGGGCGGCCTTGGCGCTGTCCACGGCGCTGCGCATGAGGGCCTGGACGGTGATCCGGCCCTTCTCCGTGCGCACGATGGCCATGTTGATGGATGTCTCGGTGAGGCCGTCCATGGTCCGGCTCATGCGGATGACGCCGGACGGGCAGGCCAGCAGGGCCTTCACGACATTCAGCATCACGCGGCCCTGGATGAACTTCGGGGCGGCGGGGACGTCCTCCACGAACAGGACGGCGCCCGGGTCGCTTTCCTGGAACTCGGCCTTCACCTCGTCGAAGATGTTGCCGATGAGCTTCTTCACGGACTCCAGGTTCTCGGCGGGGACGACGGTCTCGACCTCTGCCTCGAACGGGATGGCATTGCGCAGGGAGCCGCCCGTGAAGCTGACGACCTGTACGCCGAACACCTCCATCAGCGGCAGGAGGATGCGGGCCATCACCTTGTTCGCATTGGCGCGGTACAGGGAGATGTCCATGCCGGAGTGACCGCCCTGGAGGCCCTTGACATTGATTTTCAGGCCCTTCCAGCCGGGTTTCACCGGATACTTGCGATACTTGAACTCGGCGATGATGTCCAGACCGCCGGCGCAGCCGACGCACAGTTCGCCTTCGTCCTCGGAGTCCAGGTTGATGAGGATGTCGCCCTTCAGGACGCCCGGCTTCAGGGCCGTGGCGCCGGTCATGCCGGTCTCCTCGTCATAGGTCACGAGGACCTCGACGGGGCCGTGCTCGACGGACTTGTCCTCGCACACGGCGAGTCCCATCGCCACGCCCATGCCGTTGTCGGCGCCGAGGGTGGTGCGGTCCGCGGTGACCCAGTCGCCGTCGACATAGGCGTTGATCGGGTCCGTGAGGAAGTTATGACTGGAATCGGAGGTCTTCTGCGGGACCATGTCCATGTGCCCCTGGAGGATCACGCCGCGGCGGTTCTCGTAGCCCGGGGTGGCCGGCACGCGGAAGATCACGTTGCCGGTCTCGTCCTTGCAGACTTCGACGCCGTGTTCCTTGCCCCAGTTGAGCAGATATTCGATGACTTTTCCTTCGTGCTTGGAGGGGCGCGGGACCTGCGTCAGGCCGTAGAAGTTACCCCATACCACTTTGGGTTCCAAATCTTTGATACTCATATCGATAAAAGTGTTTTATGTGTAGTTATTTCAAGGGATACAGCACTTCGAGGCCCAGCTGGTACACCGGGATGCGGCTCTCGAAGAGCGTCCGGCCGCCCGTGGTCAGCCGCACGTTGCACACGGCGGGGATCCGGTAATGGACCACATTCTTCGTGTCGCGGAGGGCGGTCTGCGGGTCGGACACCTCCTCCGGGGAGAACTCCAGGGAATAGACCGTGCCCGTGCCGTCGGTGACGATGCCTTCCTTGCCGTTGAGGCGGAAAGCCGTGTACCGGCGGGTAGAGCCGGAGGGGACGATGTCGAACGAGCCGCTCTGCTCGCGGGAGACGGTGTAGCCGGTGAAGAGGGTCAGGTATTCCTTCTCCACCCGGTCCAGTTCCGCGATGGCGGCGCCGAGCGCTTCCCCGCTGAAGGTGGCGTCGGTATTGCCGGTGGAGATGTTGAAACGTTCCCGGCGGGCCTTCAGGACCATGTCCGCGGCTTCCTGGGCCTTCATCTCCGGGGTCTTCTGGATCTGGTAGGCCTCTTCCACGGGCACGCGCACGAAGGCGGTGTCCGTCTCCACTTCCTTCCAGATGGTCCGGGTCTCGGTCTTCGTCTGCGAGGTCACGCCCTTGGTGCCGAAATCGGCTTCCGGCTGCGGGTTGAAGCGCCAGACGAGGTCACCGGCTTCCAGCTTGTCCTGGAAGGAGACCAGCCCTTGGGAAGTGAGGGCGAGGAAGCGGTCCTCGACGCCCTTCGTGTCCACGGCATAGCGGGCCTGCGGATCGGCCTCCACCCGGGTGACGAGGCGCACTTCCTTCACGTAGCAGCGGGAAGCGTCCGTCTCGCGGACGTCGATTCCGAGGAAACGCTTCGCATACGGGGCGTAAGGTCCGGCGAAGAAAGACTCCTGGACGGCGTCCACTTCCACGGTCACGGTGGTCTGCGGGAGGCTGTAAGTCACGGTCTGCGCCTCGAGGAGGGCGGGAACGGCCAGCAGAAGGCCGGCGGCAAAGGATTTCAGGTTCATTGGATTCTCCAGCGTTTATGCGTCCAGAGGTAGTTCCAGGGCTGGGCCTGGATATCCTCCTCCAGATGCTTGTAAAACAGTTTCATGAGTTCTTGCGGGGTGGTTTCCGCCGCGTTTTCCACCAGGGGGACGAAGGTCATGCGGTAAGTGCCCTGTTCCGTCCGGTACCAGCGGATATAGGCCACGGACATGCCCGTCTTGCAGGCGATGGCGGTGCCGCCGGCCATCGCAAGAGTGTCCTGGTGCAGGAACTCGCCGATGGAGAAGCGGCCCGCGAGCCAGTAGGGATACTGGTCCGTGGTGAAGATGTAGAGTTTCTTTTCGCTGCGGTGCGCGACCGCATACCGGAGGATGGACCCGCTGTCCACATAGCCCTGGAAATCCAGGTCCGAGACCGGGGCGCAGCGGCTGTCGGCCATCACCTGGTCCCAGAGCCTGCTGGAAAGCGTCCGGTACACGACGACGACATCCTTGTCGCCCCAGGTACGCTTTCCGGGCGCCAGGGTGTCGTACTGGGCCACGCCGCCCAGCAGCTCCCAGTTCCCGGCATGCGAGTTCAGGAGCATCACCGAGGAAGAACGGTCGTAGAAGGCGTTGAACTCCTCGATGTTGTCGATCTGGCAGAGTTCCTGGCGGAGGAGCCGCTGCCGGCCCTTCTCCCCGCGGCAGCCGGAGAACCACACCGTTTCGGCGACGATCTGCCCGAAATGGTCGTAGAACTTGCGGTACACGTCTTTGACGAAGTCGTAGTCCTTGTCGGGGAAGCTGCGGGCCACGTTCGTAAGGACCACGTCGTTCCGGTAGCGGAAGACGTCGCGCACCAGCCAGGTGACGAACCGTCCCCAGGCGTAGTGGTATGCGAGCGGCAGGCGGGCGCGGAGTCTCAGGAAAGACCCCAACACACGGGCGCCGAATGTCCTTTTCTTGTCCATATCCTTACAAAGATACGATTTTTTGGGAAATCTTTGTTATATTTGTAAAACGCACGATGATTCTTAAAACTTCATAGACATGTTCAAAAACCATCCGAAAGGACTGCTTGCCGCCGCGCTCAGCAACATGGGCGAACGCTTCGGCTACTACATCATGAACGCAGTCCTTGCCCTGTTCCTGGCCTCCAAGTTCGGCATCAGCGACGCATCGGCCAGTCTGATCTATTCCATCTTCTACACCTCCATCTACATCCTCTCCCTGGTGGGCGGCATCATCGCCGACCGGACCCAGAACTACAAGGGTACCATCCAGAAGGGTCTCATCATCATGGCGGCGGGATACATTCTCCTGGCTATCCCCATCACCGCCACGTCCGCCAATACGGGCTGGCTCCTGCCCTTCACCTGTCTCGCCCTGGCGATGATCGCCTTCGGCAACGGCCTGTTCAAGGGCAACCTGCAGGCCATCGTGGGGCAGATGTACGACAACTTCGAGGCCGAAGAGGCCAAGAAGGGCCCCGAAGCCCTCGCCATCGCCAAGGACAAGCGTGATGCCGGTTTCCAGATCTTCTACGTGTTCATCAACATCGGTGGCCTGGTCGCCCCGTTCGTGGCCCCGCTGATCCGCCAATGGTGGCTCAAGACCCACGGATTCCTGTATAATTCCAACCTCCCCGAACTCTGCCACAAGGCCATCGACGGAAACCTCGGCGAACTGGCCGGCAAGTATGCGGACATCGCGGACAAGGTCACTCTCGCCGGTACCACCTTCGATCCTGCCGCCTATCTGGAAGTCTTCAACCAGGGCGTCCACTTCTCCTACATCGCCTCGGCGCTGGCCATGGTGATCTCCCTCGTCATCTTCCTCGCGAGCAAGAAGATATTCCCGAATCCCGCCAAGAAGGCATCGGCCGAAGGCGTTTCCTACACGGCCGAGGAAAAGCAGGCCATGGCCAAGGAGATCAAGCAGCGTCTGTACGCCCTCTTCGCCGTCCTCGGCATCGCCGTTTTCTTCTGGTTCTCCTTCCACCAGAACGGACAGTCCCTCTCTTTCTTCGCCCGTGACTTCGTCAAGACCGACAAGATCGCCCCGGAGATCTGGCAGGCGGTGAATCCGTTCTTCGTCATCGTCCTCACCCCGATCATCATGGCCATTTTCGGCGCCCTCGCCAAGAAGGGCAAGGTCATCTCCACCCCGCGGAAAATCGCCTACGGCATGGGCATCGCCGCCCTGGCATACCTGTTCCTCATGATATTCTCCGCCTCCAAGGGCTATCCGTCCGGCACCGATTTCCGCGCCCTTGACGAGAACGTCGCCCTCGGCATGAAGGCCGACTGGTGGGTCCTGATCGTCACCTATTTCTTCCTGACGGTCGCCGAACTGTTCATCTCTCCGCTGGGCCTGTCCTTCGTCTCCAAGGTTGCGCCGAAGAACCTCCTCGGCCTGTGCCAGGGCCTGTGGCTCGGCGCCACCGCCCTCGGCAACCTCCTCATCTGGATCGGCCCGGTCATGTACAACGCCTGGCCCATCTGGAAGTGCTGGACCGTCTTCCTTGTGGTGTGCCTCATCTCCATGGGCGTCATGCTCGGCATGGTCAAGTGGCTCGAGCGGGTCACCAACGATTAAACCCTTCTTCCCATGTTCAAAGGACAACCCAAAGGACTCTTCGCCCTTGCGCTCGCCAATACCGGCGAGCGCTTCGGCTACTACACGATGATCGCCGTGTTCGCGCTCTTCCTCCGGGCCAATTTCGGCCTGGACCCGGGCACGGCCGGACTCATCTACAGTTCATTCCTGATGCTGGTGTATTTCCTCCCGCTCGTCGGCGGTATCCTGGCCGACAAGTTCGGTTTCGGGAAGATGGTCACCGCCGGCATCATCATCATGTTCTTCGGCTACCTGCTGCTGTCCATCCCGCTGGGCAGCGGCACCATGGCGCTCATCGGCATGATTGCCGCCCTGCTTCTGATTGGCTTCGGGACAGGCCTGTTCAAAGGGAACCTGCAAGTGATGGTGGGTGACCTTTACAACGAGCCCCAGTTTGCAGCGAAGAGAGACGCCGGTTTCTCCCTCTTCTACATGGCTATCAACATCGGCGCCCTGTTCGCCCCCACTGCGGCCATCAAAATCCGCGAATGGGCCATCAGCCTGGGCTTCGACGGGAACGCCGCCTACCACTTCTCCTTCGCCGTAGCCTGCGTTTCCCTCATTGTCTCCATCGCCATCTATTACGCTTTCCGCAGCTGGTTCAAGCATGTGGAAGGCGGCGCCAAGAAGGACAAGAAGGAAGAAATCGTGGACTCCCTCACCCCGGAGCAGACCAAGAAACGGATGGTCGCCCTGTTCCTGGTGTTCGCCGTGGTCATCTTCTTCTGGATGTCCTTCCACCAGAACGGACTCACCCTCACCTATTTCGCCGACGAATTCACCGCCCGGTCCTCCGAGGGAATCCAAAGCATGGCCTTCAATGTGTGGAACCTGGTGGCGGTCATCGCCATCGTCTATGCGCTGTTCTCCATTTTCGACAAGGAGACGAGCGGGAAAGGGATGTATATCAGCTTGGGCGTCGTGATCGCGGCCGTTGCCTTCCTTATCTGGCAGTATCGCCGTCTTAGCGGTCCCATCGAGGTCAGCGCCCCGATCTTCCAGCACTTCAACCCGTTCTATGTGGTAGCCCTCACACCTGTCTCCATGGCCATCTTCGGTTCCCTGGCCAAGAAGGGGAAAGAGCCTTCCGCGCCCCGTAAGATCGCTTACGGAATGCTGGTGGCCGCGGTCGCTTTCGGCCTGATGATGTTCTTCTCCATCGGCCTGCCGCATCCCGAGACCGAAATGGGGCCGGACGGCCAGCTCGTCGGAAAGCATGTGGCCGACGTAACGCCCAACCTGCTGATCTCCGTCTATCTGATCCTCACCTTCGGCGAACTCCTGCTCAGCCCGATGGGCATCTCCTTCGTGTCCAAGGTAGCTCCGCCCAAGTACAAGGGCATGATGATGGGCATGTGGTTCGTCGCCACCGCCCTGGGCAACTTCCTGGTGCAGGTGGGCGGTCACCTATGGGGCCCCCTCCCGCTCTGGGCCGTCTGGGCCGTGTTCCTCGGCGTCTGCGTCATTTCCGCCATCTTCATGTTCTCCATGATGAAGAAACTGGAGGACGCCACCCGATAAAGAGAGCCCCGTGCCCCGCATGTACATCTTATCAAGATACTGTCCGTAGGTCTTCGATCCGACACCCCAGCGCCCGGCAGATACGCCGGACATTATCCGTTTCGGCGCTCTTCAGGGAACGCTTGTCCTGTTCGTAGGAGCGGATGACCGTGAGCGGAATTCCCGTGATGTCGGACAGTTGCCGTTGTGTCAGCCGGGCGTTCATGCGGGCCAGTTTGAGAAGGTGTCCTCCGGAGGTTTCACCGAGCCGTTTCATGGCGAACTGTACAGATTTCGAAAGATCCGCCTGGTGCAGAACGGGATACCGGTCGCGGAGGGACTGAACCGTCAGGCCCCGGGTCTGGATTGTCCCGAAGTCCAAGTCCAGATACCAGGACAGGTACGCCAGCGTCCATCCGGTCCAGTATTCCGGACTGCCGATATCAATGAGCCCGTCCTCCTTCGGTAGCTCGCTTCCCGTGCGGGAAGCGACCAGCGTAGCCAGTTCTATCCCGGAAAGACCTCCAAGATATTTGGGGTTTGCCCGGGAAAAGGCATCCGCGACACCGCTGGCGAGAAAGCGTGCATAGAAAAGGGCGAGGTCCTCGCCGCAGGAATTGACAGCATAGTCCAGCATGGCCCCCAGGGAGGTCATGGCGTCATCCAGGTAGGAGATGTCATAGGCGCGGGTCATCGTTGTTCCATTTTTCGTTGATGATCGTCGACACATAGATCTCTTCGCCGGCCTGTGTCTCGGTCAGCATCTTTCTGAAGTCTTCCCTTGCGTCCCTGTCCCGGGACAGCCTCCGGGCATGATAGATGGAAGCATCGACCGGGATGGCCTCTACGAAAGAGAGGGCATCGAAGGCAGCGGGTGTGCGCAGCACGACCTGTTCTCCCAGTTTCCCCAGCCGCATCGCCCGACGCAGTTGTTCCAGCGTGATTCCATTGGCGAGGAAAGCCCTGGAGAAAGAGAAATAGGAGTCGTCGGCCCTATACCCTTCTATCAAGTCGTAATCCTTGTAATCCGGCAGGAATGTATCCAGGATATACTGACGGGCTCTCACCGAAACAGGGGAAGAAAGGTCAAACCTCCTGTTCTCCAGCAGGATGGCAAGCCAGTTCAGGATATGGCATCCCCCGTTGTTAAGATGAAGGCAGGACAGGCCATCCGTCTCGAGCCGATATCGGTTCGCAAATCCGTCATCCTCTTCCGCGCAGGCCCATTCTTTGGCCAAATCCAGCTCTCGCGTACAATAGAATCCCAACCCGTAGTCGTTTTCGGGATTTCCTATTCCATAAGCAGGATGCTGAATGATCAGCTTTGAACCGTGATATAATGCCTCCATAAAGTAAGACTATAGTATTACTGCAAAGTTAGGCCTTTTTTCTGATTTTCCAACCAGATTTCGTGGATAGCCGTTTTATTTGTCAAAACGCGTTTTTATTCCCAACTTTGTAACTCAAGCACTGAACCAACCGCCCCATGCCCCGCATGTACATCATATCCGGCTGCAACGGCTCCGGGAAGACGACGGCGTCCTATACGCTGCTCCCGGAACTGCTGGATTGCAGCGAGTTCGTGAACTCGGACGAGTTCGCGAAGAGCCTCGCGCCGTTCCACCCGGAGACGGCGTACATCACGGCCAGCCGGTATATGCTCAAGAAACTGCGCTACCTGTTCACCCGCCGGGAGGATTTCTGCATCGAGACCACCCTCGCCACGCGGTCCCTTCTCAAGACGGTCCGGATGGCCCAGGACCAGGGGTATTTCGTCACGGTCGTGTACCTGTGGCTGCGTTCCCCCGACATCGCCGTCAAGCGGGTGGCCGCCCGGGTGGAGGCCGGGGGGCACGATGTGGCCCCCGACGTCATCCGGCGGCGGTATTACACCGGCCTGGAGTATTTCTTCGACCTGTACGCGCCCGTCTGTGACAAGTGGATGCTCGTGGACAACAGCGAGGCGGATTTCCGCATCATCGCGGAAGGAAGCACCAAGGGGACGACCGTCCGGGACCTCCCCACCTATCAACTGATCAAAGAAACGCATGATTCACCCTAAACAGCATTATCTGGACCTGTTCCAGGTGGGGGAATCACAGCTAGACACGCTCATCGCCGAAGCCCTCCGGCACGGCGGCGACTACTGTGACCTCTACTTCGAGAACACGACCTACGGCAACCTCACGCTCCGGGACGGCATCGTCAACGCCGCCGGCCGGCACATCGACTATGGCGTGGGCATCCGCGTCCTGTGCGGCGAGAAGACCGGCTATGCCTATGCGGAAAGCACGGCCCTGCCGGACATGCTCTCCTGCGCGCGGGCCGCGTCGGCCATCGCCGACGGCACCAGCGCCTTCTACGAGCATTCCGTCCGGGCCGAGGCGAACGGCTCGCGGCTGGTCGGCCGCCGCTTCCGCGGCGAGCCCAACCCCGCCGCCGACCGCTACCCCGTCGGCAGCCACTGGCGCTCCACGGAGGCATCGGCCCTCATCCCCTTCCTGAAGCGGCTGGAACAGGCCGTCCAGGCCCGGGACAACCGCATCGTCAAGATCATCGCGATGCTGGCCTGGCAGGTCACGGACGTGCTGATGTACAATTCCCTGAAGGAGCTCAAGTACGAGACCCGGCCGATGGGCACCGTCTCCGTCACGGCCATCTTCCAGCAGGGCGGGAAAACCGAGAACAAGACCGTCTCCCGGAGTTTCCGCGCCGGCGCGGAGATGCTCACGGACGGACTCCTGGAAGAGATGGCGGCCGAGGCCGTGCAGGGCATCGACGAGCGGTTCGCCGCCCGCCGGCCCAAGGGCGGCCGGATGCCCGTGGTGATGGGCGCCGGCGCGTCCGGCATCCTCCTCCACGAGGCCATGGGCCACGCCTTCGAGGCCGATTTCAACCGCAAGGGCACGTCCATCTTCTCCGACAAGATGGGCCAGCGCATCTGCGCCGAGGGTATCCAGATCATCGACGACGGAACCCTCAAAGGGAACCGCGGGTCGCTCAACTACGACGATGAAGGCGTCCCCGCCCAGAAGACCTACATGGTGGAGGACGGCATCCTGACCTCCTACCTGCACGACCGAATCAGCGCCCGCCATTACGGCGTGTCCCCGACCGGGAACGGCCGCCGGGAATCCTTCCGCTACGCCCCCATCCCCCGGATGCGGTCCACCTACATGGAAAGCGGGAACGCCGCCCCGGCGGACATCATCGCCTCCGTCCCGAAAGGCATCTACGTGGACCAGTTCTCCAACGGGCAGGTCAAGATCGGGGAAGGCGATTTCACCTTCTTCGTCAAGAGCGGCTTCCTCATCGAAAACGGCCGCCTGACAGCCCCTGTGAAGGATATCAACATTATCGGCAACGGCCCGGAAGCCCTGCGGGACATCGTCGCCGTGGGCAATGACCTCGTCATCGACCCCGGCGCCTGGACCTGCGGGAAAGAGCAGAGCGTCCCCGTCTCCTGCGGCATTCCGACGGTGCTTGTCAACAACCTGACGGTAGGAGGAGAATAAGATGCTGACAGACCAGGAAATCGCCCTCGCGAGGGCTTCGATGGAATTCGCGCTCGCGCACGGCGCGCAGAAAGCGCGCGTGACGCTCAACAAGAGCCTGATGGAACTGTTCGGGATGCTGAACGGCGAGCTGGACAAGGTGACCCACGCCCTGGACCGCAGTCTGCAGGTGGCCCTGTTCGTGGACGGCCGGTTCGGGAGCTTCTCCTCCAACCGGCTGGAAGAGGAGGGCCTGAAGAAGTTCCTCCTCGACGCCATCGACACGGTCCGCACCCCGCAGCCGGATCCGGCCCGGGACCTTCCGGACCCCGCCCGCACGGCCAAAGACGCGCAGACAGGCCGGGAACTGGACCTGTACGACCCTGCCTATGAGGAACTTACCTCCGATAAAAGGCGGGAACTCGCCCTGGACACCGCGGTCTGGAAGCGGAAAGCGGAACTCGAGAAAGGCTTCACCCTCATCTCCGAGGAAGGCGAGTATTCCGACAGTCTCTTCGACAGTGTCGTCATGGACTCGAACGGACTCTACGCCAGGCACACGGAAACCTCCTTCGAAATCGGCTACGAAGTCACGGTGGAGGACCCCGACGGCAACCGCTATGCCAGCTACTGGTGGGATGCGACGCCGCGGCTGAAGGACATCCTCCCTTCCCTGAAAACCTGCAGCGAAACGGCCGTCCGGCGCGCTGCCGCCCAGATCGGGCCGATGGACCATCCCGGCGGGAAATGCAGCATCGTGGTGGACAGCGAGTGCGCCTCGAAGTTCCTGACCCCGGTGCTGAACGCCCTCGGCGGCTATGCCGTCCAGCAGAAGAACTCGTTCCTCGTGGACAAGGCCGGCACGAAGGTGTTCCCCGACTGCCTGACCGTCCTGGACTGCCCCCGCAGCGCCGGCCAGACGGGTTCCCGCTTGTTCGACAGCGAAGGCGTCGCCACGCAGGAGTTCCCCATCATCGACAAGGGCGTCATCACCCGGTATTTCGTCAACACGTACATCGCCGGGAAGACGGGGATGGCCCCGACCGTCGAGGACGCCACGCGTCCGAAGGTGGTCCCCTTCGGCGGCAGCAAGACGCGGGACGACCTCCTGCGGAAGATCGGCAGCGGCATCTTCATCACCGGCTTCAACGGCGGCAACTCCAACACCTCCACGGGCGATTTCTCGTACGGAATCGAGGGTTTCGCCTTCGAGGACGGCCGCCTCACCCACCCGGTGCGGGAAATGCTGGTGACGGGCAATTTCATCGACCTGTGGAACCACCTCGTCGCCACCGCCGACGATGCCCGTTTGTGCATGTCCAAATTAATCCCGACCTTAGCGTTCGAAAGCATCGACTGCAACGCATGAAGACCGCCATCGTCATCCTGAACTGGAACACAAAGGGGTACCTGCAGACATTCCTGCCCGGACTCATCGCCTCCACGGAGGGGATGGACGCGGAAGTCATCGTGGCCGACAGCGCCTCGACGGACGGCTCCCTAGAAATGCTCTACCACGAATTCCCGACAATCCGGCAGATCCGGCTGGACAAGAACTACGGCTTCACCGGGGGCTACAACCGCGCCCTCGCGCAGGTGGAGGCCGACTATTACGTCCTGATCAACTCCGACATCGAGGTCCCGAAAGACTGGCTGAAGCCCCTGGTCGCCTGGATGGACACGCATCCCAGATGCGGCGCCTGCGGTCCCAAGCTGCTGTCCTGGCACGACCGGACCCGGTTCGAGTACGCCGGCGCGGCGGGCGGCCTGCTGGACCGCTACGGCTACCCCTTCTGCCGGGGCCGCGTGATGAAGAAAGTGGAACGGGACGAGGGCCAGTACGACACCCCGGCCGACGTCTTCTGGGTGTCGGGCGCCTGCCTGATGGTCCGGAGCCGGCTCTGGAAGAAGCTCGGCGGGCTGGACGACCGTTTCTTCGCCCACATGGAGGAAATCGACCTGTGCTGGCGGCTGCAGCTCGCCGGATACCGGGTCACCGTCGTTCCCGAATCCTTCGTGTACCACATCGGCGGCGGCACCCTCCCGAACGACTCCCCCGCCAAGCTCCGGTTCAACTACCGGAACAACCTCCTGCTGCTGGAGAACAACCTCGCCAAGACCTTCCGGACGCAAGGGTACAGCGTGGAAGGCGCCCTGGCAAAGGCCCGCCGGCGCATCCTCACCCGGATGCTCCTGGACGGCGCCGCCGCCATCAGCTACCTGGTCACCCGGAAATGGGCCTCCTACAAGGCCGTGGTCAAGGCCCATGCCGAATACTGGAAGCTGCGCCGCAAGCCGAATCCGGACGAAGTGGCCTTCCAGCAAAAAGAAGTCACCATCCACGGTTGGTATCCCAAGTGGATGGTGCCCCGGGCCCTGGCGGGCCGAAAAATCAATTTCTGACGGCTATTTCGCCGGACGCTTGTAGCCTTCCGCCGTGGCGCGTTCAGCCATCCGCTGGATGCGGGTTTCCGTATCCGGATGGGAGGAGAAGAGTTTCTGCGCGGCCGAAGCCTGGGCGCCGGAACCGCCGGCCACCTTCTGCAGTTTCTCGAAGGACATCGCCATTCCCCACGGGTTCTTGCCCACGGACTTGAGGAAGGCGTAGCCGTAGTCGTCCGCCTCGCTCTCCTGCTTCCGGGAATACCGGGCGTTCAGGATGGCGTTGCCGATGGCGCCGAGCTGGGAGTCCGTCAGGGTGGCCGCCGTCTGGCTGGTCGAGGCGATTCCCTCGAGGGCCGCGCTCGTGAGGAGCGAGTTGCGCATCTCCTTCTTCGTATGCTTCATCGCGACGTGGCCGATCTCGTGGCCGATCACGCCCAGCAGTTCGTTGTCCGACATCACGTCCATGATGCCGGTGTACACGCGGACGCTGCCGTCGGCGCAGGCGAAGGCGTTCACCTGGTTCTCCTGGTACACCTTGAAGTTCAGCGGAATGCCGTCCACGGAGGTCAAGCCCTTGGTCAGGGTGCGGAGACGCTTCGTGTAGGCGTTCGTCTCCGGCAGCACCTTGCTCTGCGCGTCGAGCTGGGTGACGTACTGGTGGACATAGGCCTGGACCTGTTCGTCGGACAGGGACATGGCCTGCGCCGCGATCATGCCGCCCTGCAGGAGGCGGCCCGCATCGAAGGTTTCGGAGCAGGAGACGAGCATCAGCACGCCCGCTGCGAAGGCAAGAAGTCGTTTCATGATACTGCAAATATAAACAAATCTTCGCAAAAATCCCTCCGTCATTTCGAGCTTGTCGAGAAATCTGCTTATCTTTGTGTCTGATAACAAGGACAGACGTATGAAGATCATCATCGAAGGGGCCGGCCAGGTGGGGTCCCACCTGGCGAAGATGCTCAGCCACGAAGGCGGAGACATCACCGTCATCGACGACAACGAGGCACGGCTGCAGCGGCTGAACGCCACGGCCGACTTGGTCACCGTCCTCGGCGACCCCTCCTCCATCAAAGTCCTCCGGGAAGCCGGCTGCGCGAAGGCGGACCTCTTCATCGCGGTGAACCCCGCCACTTCCCAGACGGTGAACATCGTCAGCGCCCTTCTCGCGAAGCGGCTGGGCTCCAAGCGGGTCATCGCCCGCATCGACGACGAAGCCTACCTCCTTCCTGAGAACAAGCTGATCTTCAAGGACATGGGCCTGGACATGCTCTTCTATCCCGAGAAGATCGCCAGCGACGAGATCATCGACCTCCTCAAGCATACGGCCTCCACGGACTCCATGGACTTCGCCCGCGGGAAACTCCAGCTGGTGGTGTTCCGCCTGGACGACGACTCCCCCATCCTGGACATGAAGGTCGCCGAGTTCACGGCGGCGATGACGGCCGCCTCGGCGGAAGCCCAGCTCCGCATCATCGCCATCGCCCGCAAGGGCGAGACCATCATCCCCAAGTTCGACACCCGGTTCGCCTACAACGACCACATGTACATCATCGCCAAGCGGGAAGGCGTCCCGGCCATCCTGCGGTTCCTCGGGAAGGACAACATCGAGGTGAACAAGGTGATGATCCTCGGCGGCAGCGAGATCGGCGAGATGGTGGCGGGCCAGCTCATGCGCCAGCAGCTGGACGCCGTGAAGATCATCGACATCGACAAGCAGCGCTGCCGGGAACTGACCGAAAAGCTGCCCGGCGGCCTCCTGGTCGCGAACGGCGACGCCCGCAACTCGGACTTCCTCGTGGAGGAAGGCATCCGGGAATACGACGCCCTCGTGGCCGTCACCGGCAATGACGAGGCGAACATCCTCTCCTGCGTCGTCGCGAAGAAGTTCGGCGTCTCCCGCACCGTGGCCCAGGTGGAGAACCTCGAATACCTGCGCCTCGCCGAGGACATGGGCGTGGACGCGGTCATCAACAAGAAACTCATCACGGCGGGGCGCATCTTCAAGTTCACCCTCTCCGACAAGGTCCGCTTCGTCCGCTACATGAGCGGGACGGACGCCGAGGTGCTGGAATACACCGTCGCCCCGGGCGCCCGGATCACGAAGGCGACCCTGAAGGACATCGACTTCCCGCGCAACGCCATCATCGGCGGCGTCATCCGCGGGAGCGACTCCTTCATCGCCGTGGGCGACACGCGGATCGAGCCCTACGACCGGGTGGCCGTCTTCGCCCTGCCCGACACCGTCAAGGAAGTGGATAAATTCTTTAAGTAATGCGTAAATCACTGATTCTCATAGCGATGCTGGTCAGCCTCGGCGCCGGGGCCCAAACCCAGGACCATCGCAGCTACGACTGTTACCGGACCACCGGAAAAATCAAGGTCGACGGGAAGCTCGACGAGCCCGACTGGCTGGCGGCGCCCCGGTCGGACGCGTTCGTGGACATCCGCGGGGTGGACTACAAGCCCGCGCCCACGAAGCAGACCTACATGAAGATGCTCTGGGACGACGAATGCCTGTACGTCGCCGGCATCATCGAGGAGGACCACGTCACAGCCTCCCTCACCGAGCGCGACGCCATCATCTACAAGGACAACGACTTCGAGATCTTCCTCGACCCGGACGGCGACGGCAAGTTCTACTTCGAGTTCGAGTGCAACGCCTTCGGCACCCTGATGGACCTCATCATGGACAAGCCCTACAATGCCGGCGGCAACTTCTTCCTGCCCTGGGACTGCAAGAACGTGCGCCTGAAGGTCCATGTGGACGGCAAGATCAACAACGCCAAGCGCGTGGACAAGGGCTGGACCGTGGAATGGGCCATCCCGTTCGCATCCCTCGCGATCGGCTTCGACAGCCCGACGAAGTTCAATCCCTGGCGGATCAACTTCTCCCGCGTGGAGTGGCTGAAGAAGGACGGCCCGGAAGAGAACTGGGTCTGGAATCCCACCGGCGCCGTGAACATGCACATGCCCGACCAGTGGGGCTATCTCCGTTTTGTCGACGCACCTATCCGTTAAACCATGGCTTACGAACAGATTCTCGTCCGCATCACCGGCAAGGACCGGATCGGACTCACCGCCGCCTTCACCGGCATCCTCGCGAAATATGACGCCCAGATCCTGGACATCGGCCAGGCCGACATCCACTCCACCCTGTCGCTGGGTCTGCTGATCCGGATGGACGAGGTGCATTCCGGGCAGGTCATGAAGGAACTCCTGTTCAAGGCCACGGAACTGGGCGTGCAGATCGGCTTCGAACCCGTTCCCGACGACGAATACGAGGAATGGGCCAGCCGCCAGGGGCGCACGCGCTACATCCTTACCGTCATCGGCCGGAGCCTCTCCGCGGCGCAGATCGAGGCGGCCGCCCGGATCGTCGCGGACCAGGGGCTGGACATCGACTCCATCAAGCGGCTCACCGGCCGCCTGAGCATCGCCCATCCGGAGCGGAACACCCGCGCCTGCATCGAGTTCTCCCTCCGGGGCAACCCGAAGGACAAGCAGGCGATGCAGAAAGACCTGATGCGCCTGTCCACGGAGATGGGCATGGACTTCTCCCTCCAGCGGGACGACATGTTCCGCCGGATGCGCCGGCTCATCTGCTTCGACATGGACTCCACCCTCATCCAGACCGAGTGCATCGACGAGCTGGCCGAACGGAACGGCGTCGGGGCCGAGGTCCGGGCCATCACGGAGTCCGCGATGCGCGGGGAAATCGACTTCAAGGAGAGCTTCACCCGGCGCGTGGCGCTGCTCAAGGGCCTGGATGTCAGCGTGATGCAGGAAATCGCCGAGAACCTGCCCATCACCGAGGGCGCCGACCGCCTGATGTCGGTCCTCAAGACCTACGGCTACAAGATCGCCATCCTTAGCGGCGGCTTCACCTTCTTCGGCGAGTATCTCCGCCAGCGCTTCGGCGTGGACTATGTCTATGCGAACGAGCTCGAGATCGGCGAGGACGGCAAGCTCACCGGCCGCTACCTGGGCGAGATCGTGGACGGCCGCCGGAAGGCGGACTTGCTGAAGCTCATCGCCCAGACCGAGCGGGTGAACCTCGCCCAGACCATCGCCGTGGGCGACGGGGCGAACGACCTGCCGATGCTCGGCGAGGCGGGCCTCGGCATCGCCTTCCACGCGAAACCGCGCGTGGTCGCCAACGCCCGGCAGTCCATCAACACCATCGGCCTGGACGGCGTCCTGTACTTCCTGGGCTTCAAGGACAGCAACCTGGGCGAGCAAGGGAAGATGTAGGGACCCTATGCGACCTAAACTGCTGACTGTCTTCCTTTTCCTGCTGGCCGCCCCGCTCCTGCGGGCGCAGCAGACGCATGTGGACGAGGTCTCCATCGACACCCGCGCCACGTTCCACCAGCAGACCACGGACGGGGTCTACGACTCCCACTTCCAGGGCGACTACCTGAACCTGCACATCAAGGGCCAGCTCTCCGACGCGCTCACCTTCCGCGTCCGCCAGCGGCTGAACAAGAAGATCGACGAGAAGAACCCCTTCAACGCCACGGACTTCCTGTGGCTAAAATGGCAGGCTTCGCCGAAATGGTCCTTCACGGCCGGCAAGCAGCCCATCCTAATCGGCGGCTACGAAATCGACTCGCCCCCGATCGATGTCTATTACTATGGGGCTTTCAGCAACCGGCTGTACCAGTACTACGCCTTCGGGGCGACGGCCACCTTCACGCCGGCGCCCGGGCAGGACATCTCGGTCGAGTTCTGCCCCTCCCCCATCTCTCCGGGCACGCAGGACGCGTATTCGTACAACCTGTACTGGAACGGGCACATCGGCAAGGTCTGGAGGACCACCTGGAGCTACAACTACGTGGAGGACGAGCTGCACCGGAAGATGAACTGGTTCGTGCTGGGCAACAAGTTCCTGCTGGGGGACCTCGTCGTGGACGTGGACCTGATCGACCGCGTCGCCTTCGGCCAGCCCCGGTTCTTCTCCGACTGGACGGCCATCTGCAAGGCCATCTGGACCGTCGGGAAATGGAACCTGTGCACGAAGTTCGGCTATGAACGGAACGACGTGGAGAACATCGCCCCGGACGGGATTTCCTATGACCTGGTGCTCCCGGCCGGGAACGACTACCTGTACGGCGGCGCCGGCGTGGAGTTCTTTCCGCTCGGGAATGACCAGCTACGGCTCCACGCCGTCTATTTCCGCGACAACCACGACCGGGTGAACAACTTTGACGTCGGCATCACCTGGCGGTTCAACATCTACAAGCGGTAAGCCCGCTTACAGTCTGAAAGCGGTTTCCTTGAAGATTTCGGACACGGTCGGGTGCGGGAAGACCACTTTCTTCAGCTCCTCGACCGTCATGCCCTGCTCGATGGCGATGCAGGCGCTGTGGATCATCTCGGAACAGGGGTTGCCCAGCATATGGACACCCAGCACGCGGTGGTCCTTTCCGTCCACGATCACCTTGCACAGACCCTCGCCGCGCTCGTTCTCGGCGACGAAACGGCCCGCATAGGCCATCGGGAGCTTCAGGGCCACATAATCCAGGCCCTTGTTGGCGGCTTCGGCCTCGGTGAGGCCCACGCCGGCCACCTCCGGGTTCGTGTACACCACGCCCGGGATGGCATCGTAATGCATCCGGTCTTCCCGGCCCAGGATGTCGTTCACGGCCACCTCGCCTTCGCGGGAGGCGGTATGGGCCAGCATCGAGAAGCCGGTCACGTCGCCCGCCGCATAGACGCCCGGGACGTTCGTGCGCATCTTCTCATCGACCTTGATGCCATAGGGACGGCCGGCGGGATTCAGGGCGAGTTCCACGCCGATGTTTTCCAGGCCTATGCCCTGGAAACTGGCCCTGCGGCCCACGGAAACCAGGATCTTGTCCCCCTGCGCCCGGCAGGTGTTCCCGTCCGGATCCTCATAGACGACCTCGTTCCCTTCCACGGCGACGACCTTGCAGCTGAGGTGGAACTCAACGCCCTTCTTCGCGTACTGCGCCTGGAGCATCGCGCTGATCTCGTCGTCCAGCGGGCCCAGGATCTTCGGGAGCATCTCCACCACCGTCACCTTCGTGCCGATGGAATTGAAGAAGCTCGCGAACTCCATCCCGATGACGCCGCCGCCGATGACCACGAGCGATTCCGGCTGCGCTTCCAGCGCGAGGATCTCCCGGTTGGTGACGACCGCCCCGCCGAGACCTTCGCGAAGGCCCGGGATGGGCGGGACCGCCGCCTCGGAGCCCGTGCAGACCAGCAGGTTGCGGGCCTCATAGGTCGCTTCGCCGCTGGCGATGATGAAGCCTTCGGCGCCGCGGCCCTGGATGACGGCCTCGTCCTTGACCACCTCCACCTGGGCGCCCCGCATCTGGACGCGGACGCCGCCGACGAGTTTCTTCACCACCTTCTGCTTGCGCTTGCAGATGGCGCCGAAATCGATGGAGGAGCCCTCGACATTCACGCCGTATTTGTCGGCGTGGCGGCTGTAATCATAGACTTTGGCGCTGTACAGCAGCGTCTTGGTCGGGATGCAGCCCTCGTTCAGGCATACGCCGCCCAGTTCCCTTTTCTCGAAGAGGATGACCGACAGGCCGGCGGAACCGGCGCGCTCCGCGGCCACATAGCCGCCGGGGCCTCCCCCGATGATCGCGAGATCGTACATAATGCTATCGTTTAAGTTACATGTCCATCATTTGACCGGCCGGATGCGGATGGTCCGCTCGTACACGGTCGGATAGGCGCGGTAGGCGCCCAGGATGCCCCGGGCGGTATCGCCCACGCCGGAGGTGGCGTAATCCAGGTTCAGGGTGATGTCACCGCCGCGCTGCAGGTCGAACTGATAGAGCGCCTTGGTGAGGTTCTCCGTCGTGCAGTCGTAGGCGTTGAAGGCGAAGGGCTGGTCCATGGAGAACTCCAGACCGGCGCCGGCCGCGTCCGTCATCCGGACCCAGCGGCTGTCCATCCGCAGGCCGTAGTCCTGCGGGATCAGATAAGGCTCGTACATCGCCTCGACGTCTGTCTTCCAGATGCCCAGCCGGTAGCCGCTCCTGCGGTCCGGATAGGAGGCCTGCGGGCCCCTTCCGTGCCATTCCACCCGGTTCAGGGACTTGTCCAGCATCAGGGTGACGCCCATGCGCGGGAGCCACGCGGGCATGTTCCCCTGCGGGTACACCTTGTGATGCACGGTCAGCGTCCCGTCGCCGGCGACGCGCCAGGACCAGGTCTCGTCAAAGCCGTTATACGTATTACCGCTGATATAGGCATCCAGCTGGACATTGTCGTAGCCCGTGACCGCCAGATCGCGGACATCGATGACCACCTCATCCCCCACTTCCCGGGCGTCCACCCGGATGGGAATCGAGGTCATCCGGTCCAGCCCAGCCACGTGGTAATGGGAGGCCAGCACCTGACCGGAGCCGAGGGTGCCGTAACCCTTGGCGTCGATACGGCCGCCGCTGCCGGCGTTCCAGCCGTCCAGCTCGTTGGCGAGCGGCGCCCGCCAGACATTCAGCTTGAGCGGCGCGGAAAGCATTTCCTTCCCGTTCACGACAGCGGAAACCAGCTCGCCCGTGACGGCATCGAACCGGTAGGAGAAGCCCTTGCCGGAAGCCGTGATGCCCTTCGCATCCTGCGAGAGGCTGACCTTGCCGGAGGCGGGGACGGGCTGGGCCGGGACGTTCCAGGCCGTCAGCTCGAACTGGTCCCAGGACACCTCGTGGCCCTTCGGAGCCCACATTTCATCCTCCGCGAGCACAGAGCTCACCGTCAGACGGTATTCCTTGCCGGGAACGGCCTGCGGATGCGGGAGCTGGATCCGGACGATCTTCCGCGCCATCGGCGCGACGTCCAGCGGCAGTTCGCCGGAGGCGACCACGTCGGCATCGGCCGTCAGGGTCCAGGTGGTCACATAGTGCGAGGCATTCAGGAACCGGCTCCGGTTCCACACCTCCACGGTCCCCTGCTCCGGGTCCAGGAGCGTGAAGGACAGGGGCTGCGTGCTCTTCTTCATCTGCCACATTTCCGGCTGCGGCGTACGGTCCGGCCAGATGCTGCCGTAGGTGCGCGCGCCGAGGCCGTAGGTCCAGAAGGTGCCCTCCTGGGTTTCCTCTTCGAAATCGAGCCAGAGGGAGGCCTTGGACGGGTCGAAAGCGCCCGGCTTCACGGCGTCGGCGAAGATGCCCACATTGTCGATCACCGCGTCGCAGGTATAGACGCTCGTCTCCTGGCCACAGGTCTGCTCGTTCCGGCCGATGCAGACGGCCAGCGGCAGGTTGCGGATGTTGCCCTTGTGAGGCTTCGAGGCGGCTTCGGCGCCGTCGATATAGATCTTCATCTCGGCCCCGTCGTAGGTGGCGGTCACGTTATGCCATTTCCCTTCCCAATCGGCGGGCAGGGCGGCCGACAGGACCTCCTTCTTTCCGGTGTCCAGGAAGAAGTCGAGGCGTTCGTCGCGGTACTGCTGCAGGCCGTACTGGTTGTCGCCCTTGGTAAGGAGATAGCCGCCGGAGATGTTGTACTTCCGGGGCAGGACATCCAGCGTGAGGGTGAGCTTGTCGCCGGCGATTTCCACGGCGTCGGCCCGGTACACCTGCACCCACTGGTCCTGCTTGTTCAGGTCGATGGCCTTTCCCGTAGGCCCCTGGACCAGCCTGGCCTTGCCCATGATATGGGCGGGAACCGCATTCGGGGACTTGTCCTTGAGTGCGCGGACCGGCTCCTCGAGACCCGGGCTCACGAAATCCCAGATGGCGCCGCCCATGAGCTTGGGATGGGCATAGATGACCTCCCAGAAATCGTCCATCGCGCCGCCGCCGTTGCCGGCCACGGAGAGGTATTCGTCCATGAAGGAAGGACGCAAGTCCTTGGTATCCAGGCCATAACCGATCTCATGCTCGATCGGGATGGGATAGCGCGGGCCCACGATATCTTCGGCCGGATGCTTCGCGGCGTTGCCGCCATACATCCAGAAGCGGGTGGGATCCAGGCGCTTGCCTTCCTTGATCACCTCCGCGATGTTGTTGCCTTCGCCGCTCTCGTTGCCGGCGCTCCAGAACAGGACGCAGGCGTGGTTGCGGTCCCGGAGGACCATCCGCTGCACCCGCTCCCGGTACATTTCGGTGAATTCAGGCCAGCTGGACACGTATTCCGAAGCATGGGCCTCGTCTCCCGTCTCGTCGATGACGTAGAGGCCGTATTCGTCGGCCAGGTCCAGGTATTCGTTCACGGGCGGATAGTGCGAGGTCCGGACCGCGTTGAAATTGAACTGCTTGAGGATTTCCATGTCGCGACGGATGACCTCCTCGGTCATCGCGTGTCCGAGTGTGGGATGCTGCATGTGGGAGCATTCCGCGCTCACTTTCACGGGCTGCCCGTTCAGGTAGAAGACGCCGTCCCGGATCTCGGTTTTCTTGAAGCCGATCCGCTTGTCCACCTGGTCCACGACCTGGCCGGCCGCATCCGTGAGGACGAGGTCCAGCCGGTACAGCGCCGGGGTTTCGGCCGTCCACTTCTCGGGGGCCTTCACCTTCGCCGCAAGGTTCACGACCTGGCAGCTGCCCGGGCCGATGGCGACGGGGCCGCCGGTCATTTCGGCGACTGTCTTCCGGTCCTTGGAGACGGTCGCTTTCACCTGATAGCCGCTCCCCTGCACGTCAAAACCGCGCAAAGTGACGGCGACGCTCAGGTCCGAGTCCACGAAATCCGGCCCGAAGTCCGTGATCACCTGCCAGTCCCAGATCCGCGCCTGCGGGGATGCGTACAGCGTGACATCGTCGAAGATGCCCGCGAGCCGCCAGTAATCCTGGCCTTCCAGGTAATAGCCGTCGCTGTACTTGAGCACGAGCACCGCGAGGGTGTTCTTCCCGGGCTTGAGGTACTTCGTGACATTGTACTCAGCGGGTTCCTGGGCGCCTTCGTTGTAGCCCACTTCCTGCCCGTTGATCCACACGAACGAGGCTGATGCGACTTTCTCGAAGCGAAGGAACACCTGCTCGCCCTTCCAGTTCTTCGGAAGGTTGAAAGAGGTCCGGTAGGCGCCTGTAGGGTTGAATTCCGGGACTTGCGGCACGCTCACGGCAAAGGGCGGCGGGGTCAGGCTGCCTCCCAGGCGCGACAGGAAATAGTCCCGGGTGCTCTGCGGCAGATCCGGATTGTTCATGGCCGCCACGAGCCGTTCCCGCGTCTCCTTGGGAGCCAGCAGCGGGAAAGGAGTCGTGACATTGCGGAACACGGCCTGGCCGTATCCTTGCATCTCCCAGTTGGAAGGGACTTCGATGGTCCCCCACTTCCGGTCGTTGAAGGCCGGCTTGAAGAAATCCGCCGGGACCTCCGCCGGGCTCTCGTAGTAGCCGAACTTCCAGGTTCCGTTCAGGGACAGGGACTGCGCCGGGATATGGAAAGCCCGGCCGGGCTCCTGGTTCTCCTCGAACACGGACGTGTTCTCGATGTAACTGTCAATCCTTTCCAGATAGGACTGGGCGCCGGCGGGCAGCGCCAGCGCCAGCAGGCAGAGGGTAAAGGCCTTTTTCATGGGCATTGAATGAATAAATCATTCAAATATACCCATTTCCCTCCGATAATGCAAACGGTTGGATACCGGTCCTATTTCGGCAGATGGAAAGCGTCGGAGAGCTCCTGCATCTGCCCGTCCGACATACCCTCCGGCTCGAAGCCCATGTTCCGGGCCGCGATATAGATCTGGGCGGACTTGTTCAGGACATCGACCTGGTCGAAGGCCGACATCACGTCCGTATCCACCGCGAACACGCCGTGCTTCTCCCACATCACCACGTCATAGTCTTCGTCGATGGCCCGGATTGTCGCTTCCGCGAGGTCCACGCTGGAGGGAAGCATGTACGGGACCATGCCCAGGCCCCGAGGGCAGAAGGCCTTGGTCTCGGGAATCATCGACCAGAGCATCCGCGTGGCCACGTCCTTCTCCATCCATTTCCGGCTGTGGGTGAGCGCCACCAGTTCGATGGGATGGGTGTGCAGGGAGGCCCGGTACGGAGAGCCCTTCGCCAGCAGGTAGTTATGGACACTCAAGTGGGAAGGGAGTTCGGAGGTGGGGGCGACGGGAAGGTCCGCCACGATCTCGTACCGCATGCAGTCGTCCACGATGCGGATGATGGAGCCGTTCGCCATCGGGTCGCGGGCGAGGTCCCGCATCCGCCGGCCGGTTCCCTTGCAGTAGAACCAGCAGCCTTCCAGCTCCGGGAGCTTCGTGCCGATGGGGACCGCCGGACCGATGGCCGGCAGGGCCCGCATCGCGTCGTCCACCCACTCGGTGATGTTGATGGTGATATTGCCGCCGTTCCGCTCGGCCCAGCCTTTCTGCCAGAGATAGCCGGCCACTTCGGCGACCTTGTCGATTTCGGCCTTCAAGGCCGGTCTGTTGTCAAGGATACTCATGTTCGTCATGCCCGGCCCGACCGGGCATCTCCTAGATTAACTGCGGTAAGAAAGTACTGAAAATCAACACGGCGAGACCCACGAGGAGGACCGTTATCGTCTTCCGGGAAACGCCCTTCCACTCCTTGAGGATAATGCCCCAGACGTTGGAGAACACGACGTTCAGCGCCATCAGGATGCACCAGCTGAAGGTGATGAGGACCGGGTAGTCCGTCAGGAAGCCCTTGCCCAGGCTCAGCCCGAAGAACTGGCTGTACCAGAGCAGGCCGGCGAGGCAGCAGAAGACGAGATTGTTGCCCCAGAGGGCCTTCTTCCCGTAATCGCCCCATGTCTTGTTCTTATTGTTCTGGTAGAAGCAGTAAACGGCGTTCGTCAGGAAGCCGCCGAAGGTCACGAGCATCGTGGCCGGCAGCGTCTGGAAGATGGGCTTCGTGCCGGGCAGGTACAGGTCCTGGCCGAAGTTCAGGCCGATGTTGAAGCAGGCGCTCATGAAGCCGGCGAGCAGCGCCACGGCGATGCCTTTGCCGAAGTTGAAGTCCTTGACGGCCTTCTTCTTTTCTTCCTCCGGCAGCGCGGCGGCCTTCATGCCGCCCGCGACGCCGATGATGGCGATGCCGACGAGCGTCACGACGACGCCGATGATCACGGCGCTCGTGAGGTCACCCGCGTGGCCCGTGAAGACCGGGCCCAGGATGGCGCCGAGGGCCGAGCAGGTGCCGAGCGCGATGCTCTGGCCCAGGGCGACGCCGAGATAACGCATGCTGAGGCCGAAAGTCAGGCCGCCCACGCCCCACAGGGCGCCGAACAGGATGGTGAGCCAGGTGGCCTTGGGGTCCGCGCCCATCATCGCGAGCAGGTCGCCGAAGCTCCCGCCGGTCCCGGAGACCGACAGGAGGGCGCCCACGAGCGGGAACAGCAGCCAGGCGAAGACGCCCTGGACGATCCAGTAGCTCTCCCAGCTCCAATCTTTGATCTTGTTGATCGGGACGTAGCTCGAACTCTGGCAGAACGCCCCGATGGCAATGATTAACAGTCCGATTATCAGATACATAGCCGTCATGCCCGGCTTGACCGGGCATCTCCTTAACGCTTAGATGTAACTTCCCTTTCGTACTGCTCGATGCAAGGGATGAACTCCTCGCCCACGGGAACGCCGTTCTTGTAGTTGAAGTAATCGAACACGGCGCCGAACGGGAGAGTCTTCGCCTCCTCGAGGAGGGCGAGACGCTGGAAGCCCTTGCCGGCGTCCTCGTATTCGCGGAGCTTCGCGAGCGGCTCGAGGAGCGCGGACAGGACGCACTTCTGCGTGGCGCGGGTGCCGATCACATAGGCGCCGATGCGGTTGATGGCGGCGTCGAAGTAGTCCAGGCCGATGTGGCTGCGGCCGAGGGCGTCCGCCCGGACGATCTCCTTGAAGAGGTCCAGGGTCTGGTCGTTCATGATGGTCACGTGGTCGGAGTCCCAGCGGATCGGGCGGGAGACATGGAGCATCAGTTCCGGCACGAAGAGCAGGAGCGAGGCGACCATGTCGGCCACGTTCTCGGTCATCTCATAGTGGCCCGTGTCCAGGGTGTACATGAGCTTGCGGGTGGCGCAGTAGCCGGCCACGAAGTCGTGGGAGCCCACGGTATAGCTCTCGAGGCCGATGCCGAAGAGCTTCGCCTCCAGGCAGGTCTTCATGCCCGGGAGGTCCTCCTTGAGGATCTCGTCCAGGGCCTCGGCGAAGATCTCGCGGTAGCGCTTGCGCTCCACGGTCTGGTCCTTGGAGCCGTCGTGGACCCAGATGTTCATGATGCAGGGATCGCCCTGGGCCTTGCCCATCGCGTCCGCGATGCGGCGGCAGCGCTTGGTGTGCTCGATCCAGAATTCGCGGATGGCGGGATCGGGATTGGCGAGGGACAGGTTGCCGCTCTTGGGATGACCGAAGGAGGTGGAGTTGAAGTCCAGCTTCATGTTGTTCTCCTTCGCCCACTGGATCCAGCTCTGGAAATAATCGACGGTGACCTCGTCGCGGTCCACGAACTTGCCGCCGAAGTCGCCGTAGATCTCGTGGAGATTCAGGCGGTGGTTGCCGGCGATGAGGCTCTTCGCGAACTTGACGTCCGCGCGGACCTCGTCGATGTTGCGGGCGCGGCCCGGATAGTTGCCGGTGGTCTGGATGCCGCCGGAGAGGCCTGCCGCACTCTCGAAACCGATCACGTCGTCGGTCTGCCAGCAGTGCAGGGAGATGGGGGTTTTCTCGAGGGTTTCGACGGCCTTGTCGGTGTCGACGCCGATGGCGGCATAGCGCTCCTTGGCGAACTCGTAGGCTTTCAGGATCTGTGCTTCTTTCATGGTATCAGTGTTTTTAATTGTTTGGCTTAAAAGTCTTTACCGCAAAGGCTTCGGCAATCATCTTGCGCATTTCCCAGCGGTCCTTGACGAGCCCGGCAGCGCGGGCCTGGATCATCACGTTGCCGATGGCGGTGGCCTCGGTGGGACCAGCCACGACCGGGATGCCGAGGGCGTCCGCCGTCCACTGGCTCATCGTGTCGTTGGCGCTGCCGCCGCCGATCACGTGGAGTTTCTCGATCGGGAACGGCGCGAAGCCCTGGAGCATGTCCACGACCTCCTTGTAGCGGTCCGCGAGGGAATGGTAGATGCAGGACACGACCTGCGCATCGGTCAGCTCCCGGTCATCCAGGGCATGACGGATTTCCTCCACCATGTTCGCCGGGGCGGCGAAACGCGGGTCGTCCGGGTTGATGCGTCCCGCGAAACCGGCCTCGGAACGCGCCATGGCCTCGAGTTCCGCATAGCTGTAGGTGCGGCCTTCCGCGGTCCAGACCTTGCGGCATTGCTCCAGCAGCCACATGCCGGTGATGTTCTTCAGGAACCGGGTGGTGCCGTCGATGCCGCCCTCGTTGGTGAAATTCAGGCGGGTGGAAGCCTCGTTGATGATGGGCGCCGGGGTCTCGATGCCCATCAGGCTCCAGGTGCCGCTGGACAGGTAGGCGAACTTCGCGTCCGCGGCCGGGACGGCGGCGATGGCCGACGCCGTGTCGTGGCCGGCGACGGCGACGACCGGCACCTCGGGGACGCCGCAGGCCTCGGCGATTTCCTTCCGGAGCGTGCCGATGACGGTGCCCGGCTGCGTAATGGGCAGCAGGACATCGGTCCGGACGCCCAGTTTCTCCAGCAATCCCAGGTTGAACTGGCGGGAAGTCTGGTCCATCATTCCGGAGGTGGAAGCGATGGTGTACTCACAGACTTTGTTTCCTGTCAGCATATAGGCGAGGAGGTCCGGAATGAAAAGGACCTTGTCCGCCACGCGCAGCGGGGCGAAGCCCTCCTTCGTCTGCGCATACAGTTGGAAGATGGAATTGAAGTTCAGGATCTGGATGCCCGTAGCCCCGTACAACTCCTCCCGCGGGATGGTCCGGAAGACCTCCTCGGGGATCCCGTCCGTATAGGGATCGCGGTAGGCGCGGGGATTGCCCACGAGGGAGCCGTCGTCGGCCACGAAGCCGAAGTCCACACCCCAGGTGTCGATGCCGATGGAATCGATCCGGACCCCTTCCCGGCCCAGTTGCGCCAGGCACTTGCGGAAATGGTCATAAATCGCGAGGATGTCCCTGTAATACTTGCCGTTCAGTTCGATGATGCCGCTCGGGAAGCGGTACACTTCCTTCATCGTGAAGGCGCCGTCGGAAAACGTGGCCAGCACCGCGCGTCCCGAAGTGGCGCCGCAGTCGAAGGCCAGGAAATGCTGTTTTTGTGCCATAAGTGATCCGATTAGGGTCCGGATACAAAAATACGGGATGGTCTCCACATTCGGAGTGAAGATTCTGCGAAATAAACTTTGATTTTTGACACCCTGTCGTTATTTTTGTAAACGAGTCGGTCATCCCGCCGCAAATGGATATGAAAAACGAAGACATCCACCTGAAATACCTGGCCGTCAACAGGAACGACCTCCTCTGGGGCCTTGCCGTAAACTCCGTAGGTTTCCAGAACGTCGGCCCCGGAAAACCTTACCCGCCCACGGGGCACCCTTCCCGCTATCTGTTCTCGGAAGAACGCGGGCGGATCCTGAATGAATTCCAGATTCTCTATATCACCGAAGGGCAAGGCGTTTTCCGCAGCGCCTCCCTCTCCGCTCCCGTCCCCGTCGCCGGCGGAACGATGTTCGTCCTATTCCCGGGCGAATGGCATACCTACCGGCCCGACCCGTCCACCGGCTGGAAGGAGTACTGGATCGGCTTCGAAGGCCCCCTGGCCCAGGACATCGCCGGGAAAGGCTTCTTCTCCCCGGAAAAGCCGGTGTTCCGGCTAGGGCTGCACGACGAAATCGTCAACCTGTACGAGGAGGCCATCCAAGTGGCATCCGGCCAGGCTTCCGGATTCCAGCAACGCCTGATGGGGATCGTCGTCCATCTGATGGGCCTGGCCGTCTATTACAACCGCCAGCAGGTATTCTCCGAGGTGGGCGACCTCATCAACCGGGCGAAGATCCTCATCACCCGGCAGTACCGCACCATCCGCCCGGAAGACATCGCCCGGGAACTGAGCATGGGCTACTCCAACTTCCGGAGGATCTTCAAGGAATACACCGGCTTCTCCCCGGCCAGATACATCCAGGAGGTGCGCTTCGCCCGGGTCAAGGAAAGCCTTACAAACAGTACGCTACCTGTCAAACAGATAGCGTACGAGAATGGATTCGAGAATTACGATTATTTCTTCACGGCCTTCCGCCGCATCACGGGGATGACACCGGTCGCCTACCGGGAATTGACGCAAGGCCGGAAGCGATAGCTACTTGGCGGCCACCGGGGCGAGCACGTTGTGCACGGCCCAGCTCTTGGCCTTGCCGAGCTTGTAGCCGGCCTGGGCGCGGATGTCCGCCACGGAAGCGCCGAACATCACGTTGTAGTTGCCCGCAGGGGCCTCCCAGGCGCTCGTCGCCTCGTTGAAGGAAGCGAGGGAGTAGTTGTCCACCTTCACGGTCACGACCTGGCTCTCGCCCGGGGCGAGGAGCTTCGTCTTGGCGAAAGCCTTCAGCTCGCAAGCCGGCTTCTCCAGACCGCCTTCGGGGGCGTGGACATAGACCTCGACGACCTCCTTGCCGGCCACCTTGCCCTGGTTGGTCACGGTGACGGAAGCCTCGAAACCGTCCGCCGTCGCCTTCACGACCGGCTTGGAATACACGAAATAGCTGTAGCTCAGACCGAAGCCGAACGGGTAGGAAACCTCGACGCCCTTGGTGGCGAAGTGGCGGTAGCCCACCCAGATGCCCTCGGCGTAGTCGGTGTAGTCCACGTCCTTGCGGAGCTGGCGCTGGCCGCCCCAGCCGCCGAAGCCGCGGTTGTTGCCCTGGTTGGAGTAGTTGTACGGGAAGTTCGCGGAGGACGGGTGGTCCATGAAGTTGATGGGGAAGGTCATCGGGAGCTTGCCGGACGGGTTCACCTTGCCGGTGAGGACGTCGGCGACGGCGTTGGCACCTTCCTGGCCCGGGGACCAAGGGAGGACGATCGCGTCGACCATGTTCTTCCAGGAGGCGGTCTCGATGACGCCGCCGATGTTCAGGACCACGACCACCTTCTTGCCGACGGCATGGTAGGCGGTGCTCACGTCGCGGAGGAGTTCGCGCTCGACGGTGGTGAGTTCGAAGTCGTCGATCTGCTTGCGGTCGGCGCCCTCGCCGGCGTTGCGGCCGAGGACCACGACGGCCACGTCATTGGCCTTCGCCTCGTTCTCGATGGCGGCGGTGGGGATGGCGATCTCGGCGAGCTTGCGGCGGCTGAACCAGGAGAACTGGGTGCCGCTCAGGGCGGTCTGCGCCTTGTCGTAGGCGACGAAAGCCTTGTAGTAGTCGGCGAGAGTCTGGTCCAGCGTGAAACCGGCGTTCTTCATCGCGTCTTCCATGTTCACGACATAGGCCTTGTTCACGTCGCCGGAACCGGTGCCGCCGGCCACGAAGTCGATGGCGGAGACGCCGTAAAGGGCGACTTTCTCGTTGCCCTTGAGCGGAAGGGTCTCGTTCTCGTTGCGGAGGAGGACGATGGCCTCGCCGGCGGCCTTGCGGGCCACGGCGGCATGGGCCTTCAGATCCGGCTTGTTGGAGAACTTGTAGCCGTTGAAGCGCGGGGTGCGGACGATGTAGTTAAGCATGTTGCGGACGTTGCGGTCCAGCTCCTCCTGGGAGATGGTGCCGTCCTGGACGCCCGCGACAATGCGGTCGATCTCATTCTGGTTGCCCGGTTCCATCAGGTCGTTGCCGGCCTTGGCGGACTTCACGGTGCCGGCCTTGTTGCCCCAGTCGGTCATCACGATGCCCTTGAAGCCCCACTCGTCGCGGAGGACGGTGGTCAGCAGGTCGAACTTCTGCTGGGTGTACTCGCCGTTCATCTGGTTGTAGGAGGACATCACGGTCCAGGGATCGGACTCCTTCACAGCGATCTCGAAGTTCTTCAGGTAGATCTCGCGGAGGGCGCGCTGGCTGATGCGGGCGTCGTTCTCGTTGCGGTTGGTCTCCTGGTTGTTGGCCATGTAGTGCTTGATGGAGGTGCCCACCCCGTTGGACTGGATACCGCGCACGTACGCGGCAGCCATCTTGCCGGAGAGGACCGGATCTTCGGAGAAGTACTCGAAGTTACGGCCGCACAGCGGGTTGCGATGGATGTTCATGCCCGGGGCGAGGAGAACGTCCACGCCGTACTCGAGCACTTCGTTACCCATAGCTTTGGTCACATCCTCCACGAGGGCGATATCCCAGGAGCTGGCCAGCAGGGTTCCCACCGGGAAACCGGTGCAATAATAGGTGTTGCTGTCACCCTGACGGGTGGGCTGGATGCGCAGGCCGGCAGGGCCGTCGGCGAGGACGGTGCCGGGGATGCCGAGGCGCTCGATCGGACGGGTGTTGCCGGCGGCGCCGGGAACCTGCCAGGCGGTACCGGAGGTCACGCCGTTCACCATGGCGGCACGGGCGCCGCCAACGAGCAGGGTGGCTTTCTCCTGCAGGGTCATCGCCTTGATGATTTCTTCGATGTTGTCCTTGGTCAGTTTCGGCTGGGCCAGGGCTCCGAGCGCCACGACGAGCGCTGCAACGGTCAGTAAGATTCTTTTCATAAAAGTGTATTTGGTTTTATAAGTTTCAGCATGACAAAGGTAGGACTTTTATCACTGTGTCGCTTACACGCTTGTCCAAATGTTTGTCAAAGTGTAAAAGTGCCCTTATCGCCGTGACTCGGACGGCGGCCGTTTACGGGATGTAGATCAGTTTCTTGGTTTCGGGGTCGCGGCGGTAGTGGGAGAAGAAGTCCCACATGATGCGGGCGGTGGGCTGGAAGTTCCAGTGGCCGTAGTCCATCACCGCCACCATTCTGATCAGGGGAATGTCGCCTTTGTACAGCACGCCGGTCTCGATGGTGATACCGTCGCCCTTGTTCGTGACGATGGTTTCCCGGTCACGCAGATGCTGTGCGAAGACCGGATCGATGGAAAAGTCCAGTTCGCGGACCACTTCCATCCCGTTCATCTGCTCGTAGGCGTTCCAGGCGTTGAGGTAACCGTTGTTCCGCCAATTGTCGGGACGGATGTAAGGGACTACGTTGTCCTTCGTGCCAAAGACGGAGCAGTAAGGCATTTCCACGGCGCCCCGTTTCTGGACAGCCTCGTCCCAGAGCGGGCCGAAAGACGGGAATCCCGGCACCGGGCTGACGAGGAGGCCGCCGGAATGGCCGCCCACGGCGGCGAACAGATGGGACTTCTTGATTCCCAGGGCGGTCGCGGTCATCGAGCCGGCGGAAAGGCCCTCGGCATACACGCGGGAAGGGTCCAGCTGGGGATACTTGGCGAACAGCTGGTACAGGACGGATTCGATGCCGTCGTGGCCCATGGCCTGGTAGTTGGGCGTTCCCTGCCACTCCATCTCCACGACGAAGAAACGGTCCTCGGCGGCCACCTGGATGAAGCCGGAGGTCTCGGCCTGCGTACGGGGATCGTTCTGGTTTCCATGCAGGAGAACCATGACGGGGACGCTGCGCGCCGGGGCGTTTTCCAGCAGTTCCTCCGGCCAGTACTCGTACCAGAGCTGCTTGGGGGCATCCTGCCCGCGCTGGCCCCTTCCCACGGGCTGTTCCACGATGATCCGCTTGATGCCCAGGGATTCACAGTCCAGATAGGGTTCCAGTTCATAGGACCCGTACTGGCCGAACTGCGCGCCCTCGTAATGGGTATGGTTGTAATTGTTATACCGATAGTTGCGGCCCAGCACTTCTTTCCAGGCTTCGGCGAAGACCTCCTTCAGGGACGCCTTTTCGGCCGGGTTCACGACCACCTTCAGCAGGGGTTCATCGGCGTGGGCGGCGATGGCGGCCTGGTAAGGCTTCGCCACCTTCGCGGCCCCCTTCCCCGCGATATACGCGGGCACGCCGGCCGCATCGACCGCCTTGCCGGGCTTGCCGCCCACCGACAGGATGCCGGCAATCTGGCCACCCGCCTTCTGGGCGATCACCTGGTTGACGAACGTCGCCCCCTGGCCGATGCCCACGACCTTCAGGTTCCCCGGGCCGCGGCTGGCATTGAAGAGGTTCACGAATGCCTCGAAATCCGCATCAGCGGCATACTTGTCCCCGACGGGATTGATGACCATCGCGTTGCCGTATTCGCTGTCCAGCAACGGCTGGATATCCAGTTCCTGCAGCAGGGCCTCCGCACCGGCCTCGTCCAGCTTTCCATCCGGATAGATGAAAAACACGGGGGTAAAGTTGTACGAACGGCCTTCCGCGCGGGTAGGACCGCCATACTGGATGGTACTGGTGGCGCGGGCGGTCAGGATTACCTGCTGCGGCATCCGGCCCGGCTGGGCAAACGCCCCGACGCTCATCGTCAGGACGAAAGCCATGCAAAGAAATCGTTTCATATCGCGTATCGTGTTGTTCTGTCGCAAAAGTACCGATTAATTCCGGGAAAGGTTTGCACCTGCGACAAACTATTTTCCCCTATGTAAAACAAGGTATTTTTACGTATATTTGCAAATGTTGCATATGAAAAAAGTCACGATTCTCGTACTCCTGTCGCTCTGCGTCCTGTCCGTCCGAGCGCAGAACCGGTTCCGGGCGGCCGTCATCGAGCCGGCGGCGCCGACGGCGGAAACCGGCCTGGTCCGGCATCCCTGGACAGGCAAGAAGGTCCTGTTCATCGGGGATTCCATCAGCGACTGCGTCGCTTCCCACATCGTGGACCGGCATTATTACGACTGGCTCTCGGACTGGCTGGGCATCACCGCCTATGTACCCGCCATCAGTGGCTGGCAGATGAAAGACGTGGAAGCGGAAGTGAGGATGTTCCAGGCGACCGCCCCTGGCGTACAGCCGGACATGATCTGCATTTTCCTGGGCACCAACGACTACAATTCCGGCATTCCCATCGGGGAATGGTACACGGAAGCCGTGGAAGAGGTGGAAGCGGCCGTGGGCGAGCCAAAGCGGGTTTTCCAGCGGCTCCACCGCACATTCGTCTATGACGAGGGAACCTTCAAGGGCCGGATCAACCGCGCGGTCCGTCTGTTGAAAGAGACCTTCCCGGGAACGCCCATCACCTTCCTGACACCCGTGCACCGCGCCCTCTTCGATGCAGGCGACGACAACTACCAGCCCGAGGAAACCTGGCAGAACCGCATCGGCCTGTACCTGGACGCGTACATCGACGCTATCAAGGAAGCGGCCAACGTCTGGAGCGTGAACGTCATCGACCTGCACGCCGTTTCCGGAATGTATCCCATCCTGGAGGAGGATGCCGCCTTATTCTACAAGGATACGGTCAAGGACCGGCTCCACCCGAACGAAGCCGGCCACCGGCGCCTGGCGGAAGTCCTCCTGTATCAGTCCCTCGTCCTCCCCTGCCGGGTAATCTAGTCAATTTTCTCCAGCGTCCAGCCCAAACGGGCCGCCATTTGCTCAAATAGGACCTTGTCACCAGTCGGGATGGACAAAGCATAGTGACACTGGTCCCCATTGAATCGTCCGGGATCGTTCAGTACCCAAGCAGGCGCTTCCTGGACGCTCCCATATCCGGTAACCAGGTGAGAAGTGTTCCCCCTCTTTCTCTGGTTGTCCCGGTTGTAACTGCTTTGCATCCGCGTCCAATAATCGGCAGAAATGCCGGTCAGGCCGGATGCGATTTTCTCAGCCACTGCCGGTGTAAAGGAACGCATCCCATGAATCAACGCACTCAAATGCGAAGGCTGCATCCCGATGAGCCCGGCAAACTGTTTCTGGCTGATCCCGCGTTCCTTCAACTCCCTTCCCAGGATTTCTCCCGGATGTACAGGAAAAGCCGAAGGGACATCGTTTGCCCGGTGCCAAGTTTCATTTCTTGTTTCCATAATGTGTATTGTTTATTTCTATCAGTCTAATTACAACCCCGCCATCAATCTCCTCAAAGATCAGTCTGTGCACATACCGATTTGAGAGTCGGACAGATGACAAACCTGCCAACTGATGCTTCAGATGCTCGTAATGCAAGAAACTGAAGGAACTCAGTTGATTGACTGAATCGACAGACATCATGGTACGGACCGCACGGGAGAAACCACTTCTCAGTTCAGGATTCCGTGCAACCTCCTTGTATTTCCTGTTCTTCCCCGTCGAATACAGTTCAAACAGGTCATCGTCCATATATACGTCCATTTCTCCGTTCAGTTCATGGACAAATATACGAATTATTCTTTAATTATCATAATTATTATGATAATATTTCTGTAAATATCTTGAATTCACAGCGCCGTGGCGCAGGTCCCACCTCATTTTTGGTGCGGGTCAACCGCGTTGCTGGCGCAGGCATCACCAGCGGCTTCGACGCCTACAAATGCATGGCCCTCGGGGCCGATGCGGTTTCCGTGGGTCCCTCGGTCATTCACCGGGTGCTCTAGTCGACCGTCTATCTTCCTGGTGCGAAACCGGACAGGATAGAGGTCCCTTCCCCTTCCCCGACGGCATCGACCTGAATATTCCGGACCTGCAGGTTCCGGACATATTCGGCGTTGTTGTCGAACTTAGTCAGCCGCTTCACATGGATGTCCTCGATCCGAATGCCGTCGATGGGGTCGCGGGCGTCGCCCCGGAGTTCGTACACCGCCTCGGACTGCTCCGCTTCCGCGTGCAGGATGGAGATGTTCCGGATCCGGGTGATGCGGGTCTCGAACGTGGGAACGATGTCGCGCCACTGGTACAGGACGTCCGTGTCGATCTCGAACACCCGCAGCATCTTGGTCGCAGACACATTTTCCACGGTCACGTCCTCGATGAAGCCACCCCGGCGGTGGTTCGTCTTGATGTAGAACAGCCGATAGACCTGGTCGCCGGAATGGCAGTCGTGCATGTACACCCTGCGGACGCCGCCGGACATCTCGCTGCCGATTCCCAGGAGGCAGTGGCCCTGCACCACCTCGCAGCGGCGCACGACCACGTCCTGCGTGGGCATGTCCAGCGCCCAGCCGTCTTGGTTCCGGCCGGCCTTGATTACCACGGCGTCGTCGCCCTGGTCGAAGGTGCAGTCCTCCACGATCGCATGCTGGGTCATCTCCAGGTCGATGCCGTCGTTGTTGTGTCCATGGGCATAGACATCCAGGTGATGGGCCCAGACATCCTTGCACATGAAGGTATGGATGGTCCAGAACGGGCTCTCCCGGATCTTGAAACCATCCAGCTGGATGTTCGTGCAGCGGTTGAAGTGGATCAGGTGCGGACGCATCTGCACGCCTTCGCGCTCCATGTGGCGGTCCTCCACGGGAACCTGCGTGGAGCACATTGCATAGAGTTGCCTCGTCGCCTGGATATGCGAATCCGGACGGGCGAACCATGTCCGCCAGAAATCCATCTTCGGGGCCAGCATCCCGGGGCCGGAAATGGCGATGTTCTCGCATTCGAAGGCATAGACGAGCGGGGATACGTTCATGCATTCCGCCCCTTCCCAGGAAGCCTGGACGGCGGGATAGTAAAGGCTCAGGTCATCCTCGAACACGACCTTCGCCCCCTCGCCCAGATACAGGTTGCAGTTGCTCTTGAAATGGATGGGGCCGGTGAGCCATTCGCCGGCCGGGACGACCACACGGCCGCCGCCGGCCTTGTTGCATGCCGCCATCGCCTTGGCGAACGCCGCCGTATTGGCTTTCACATCGCCCGGTTTCGCCCCGTATTTCGTAATAGGGAAGTCTTTCTGCGGAAAGACGAACATCTCCAGGGGCTCGAACGGGAAGGGCGCTTCCGGCGCGGTCACGACAATCCGGTCCTGGGCGGAGAGGATGCTTCCGGAAAGGATGGCGAAAAGGGCCAGGATGATTCTTGTCAGGCGCATAGGCTTACACCTCCACTTCCAGCGTCTGCTTTCCGGGCTTGTAAGGGATGAATACCTTCCCTCCCTTCCCCGCGTTGCGGATAATGAGGTCGTATTCGGCGTCGCGGAAGCGGCGGTGGACACGGTAGGTGCCGATGGGGATGCAAGGCTCGACGAGGAGGCCGTCAAACTGCGGCTTGATGCCCAGCAGGGCCTCGCTCACGGCCTTCCAGGTCCAGGCGGCCGTGCCGGTGAGCCAGCTGTTCTTGCCTTCGCCGGGCCGGGCAGCGTCCTTGCCGGCGACCATCTGGCAGAAGACATAGGGCTCCACCTTACGCAGCCCCTGGTCCTGGCAGAAGGCCGGCGTAATCTTCCGATAGTGCCGCCAGGCGTCCTCCGCGCGGCCGGCCATGGCCTCGCCGATGATCACCCAGGGGTTGTTGTGGCAGAAGATGCCGGCGTTCTCCTTGTAACCCTGCGGGTAGGAGCTGATCTCGCCGTAGTCGATATAGTACTTCGTGTAGGCGGGGTTGTTCAGGACCAGGCCGTGCTCGCATTCCAGATACTTGACGGCGGAGTCCAAAGCCTTGTCACAGAGCCCTTCGTCGGCCCCGATCCGGGCCATGGTGCACCAGCCCTGGCTTTCGATGAAGACCTTTCCCTCCTCGCATTCCTTGGAGCCGATCTTCCGGCCGTAATAATCGTAGGCGCGGAGGAACCACTCGCCGTCCCAGCCGTACTTCTTCACGGCCTCTTCCATGGCGGCCACGGCCTCCTTGACGCCCAGCACATACTCGGGATCCTCGGCCACGGAAGGATGCGAGAGGAGTTCCGCGAAATCGCGTCCCTCGGCAACGAACAGGCCGGCGATCATCAGGGATTCCGCCTTTGAGCCTTCGGTCTTGTTCTCGGTGGTCTGGAAGGATTCGTCGGGGTTGTCGGAGAAGCAGTTCAGGTTCAGGCAGTCGTTCCAGTCGGCCCGGCCGATGAGCGGGAGCCCGTGGGGGCCCAGGTTGTCGGTCACGTGCCGGAAGCTGATTTTCAGGTGTTCCAGCAGGGAGACCTCGGTTCCGGGCTGGTTGTCGAAAGGAACCGGCTCCTGTAGGATGCCGAAATCCCCCGTCTCGCGGATATAGGCGACGGTGCCGAAGATGAGCCACAGCGGATCGTCGTTAAAGCCGCCGCCGATGTCGTTGTTCCCGCGCTTGGTAAGAGGCTGGTACTGGTGGTAGCAGCCGCCGTCCGGGAACTGCGTGGAGGCGATGTCGATGATGCGCTGCCGGGCGCGGTCCGGGATGAGGTGGACGATGCCCGCGAGGTCCTGGTTGGAGTCGCGGAAGCCCATGCCCCGGCCGATGCCGCTCTCGAAATAGCTGGCGCTCCGGCTGAAGAAGAAGGTGATCATGCACTGGTACTGGTTCCAGACATTCACGGTCCGGTCCAGCTCCGGGACCTCGGATTCCACGATGAAGCGGTCCAGGAGATCGTCCCAGAACGCCCGCAGCCGCGCGAAGGCCGCATCGACCTGCGCCCCGGTCGCGAACGCGTCCATCATCGCCCGCGCCTTCGCCTTGTTGATTACCTGAGATGGCCGATTGGGGTCGGCCATGACGACGGCGTCATGCCCGGCTTGACCCTCCCCCTCATTCCGGGCTTGACCCGGAATCTCAAATTTCTCCTCCGGCGCATTCTCCACATACCCCAGGACGAAGATGAGCTCCTCCGAGGCGCCAGGCTCGAGCGTCAGGTCGAAGCGGTGCGAGGCGACGGGGCTCCAGCCATGGGCCACGGAGTTCCCGGAAGTCCCGGCGAGCACCTGCTGCGGTGCGTTGAACCCGTTGTACATGCCGATGAAGGTCTCGCGGTCCGTGTCGAAGCCGTCGAATGCGCGATTCACGCCGAAGAAGGCGTAATGGTCGCGGCGCTCGCGGTATTCGGTCTTGTGGTACAGGACGTTCCCCTCGATCTCCACCTGGCCCGTGGACAGGTTCCGCTGGAAGTTCTCCATGTCCGTCGAGGCGTTCCAGAGGCACCATTCCACGAAGGAATAGAGCTGGAAGGTCTTCTTCACCGCGCCCGTGTTCGTGAGCTTCACCCGGTGCACCTCGCAGCGGTGGCCGATGGGCACGAAGAAAAGGACATCGGCCTTCAGGCCGTCCTTCTCCCCCGTCACACGGGTATAGCCCATGCCGTGGCGGCACTCATAGAAGTCCAGCGGCGTCTTGCAGGGCTTCCAGCCCGGATTCCAGACGGTGTCGCCGTCCTTGATATAATAATAGCGCCCGCCGTCGTCCATCGGCACCCCGTTGTAACGGTACCGCAGGATCCGGCGGAACTTGGCGTCCTTGCAGAAGCAGTAGCCGCCGGCGGTGTTGGAAATCAGGGAGAAGAAATCCTCCGTGCCCATGTAGTTGATCCACGGCCACGGGGTGGCGGGATCCGTGATGACGTATTCGCGGTGCGCGTCGTCGAAATGTCCGAAACTTTTCATCGTTGGCTGACAATAGATTATTCAAAGATACGGTTTTCCCGCCAGCTTTCAAAACGCGCTACCCCAGCATGTACGCCCGGGGGGTCTGGCCGGTGGCCTTCCGGAAATAGCGGCAGAAATAGGAGGGAGACGGGAAATGCAGGAGGTCGCTGACCTGCTGGATGTTGTATTTTCCTTCCTTGAGGAGGGCCTCCGCCTCGGCGATGACATTCTCCTGGATCACCAGGAGCGCTTTCTTCCCGGCGACCTTGCTGACGATGCGGGAGAGGTATTTCGGGGTGATGCAGAGCTCCCGGGCATAGTAGTCCAGGTCGCGGTGCTCCAGGCAGCGGGCCTGGACGAGCCGGATGAAATCCTGCGTGACGGTCATCTCGCGGGGAACCCGGGTCCGCCGGTCCGTCCTTTCCACGACGAGCCGCGCCAGGCCGCCGCTGAACATCTGGGCGGCGCCGCTGATGATGTCGTCCTGGAAATCATAGTCCGGACCGCCGCTCGCCACGTGGATGAGGACCTTGATCAGATGCATGTAGCGGTCCATCCGCTCCCGGTCCATGGTCAGGACGAAGGGAGCGATCATCGACGCCTTGAGGATCTTCGCGGAGCGGGAGGTCATGGCGGAGAAGAGCTTCCCGTCGTTGTAGCCGAACAGGATGTAGCGGGTTCCCGCCTGCCAGTTCAGGTCCCGCAGGAGCGTCGCCGAGGGAATCAGCAGGACGGACCGGTTCGTGATGCGGAACGTTTCCGTGTTGAGGATGCAGTCCACCACGCCCGTTTCCACGAACAGGATCGCGTTGAAACCGATCCGGTAGGGAAACTCCAGCCAGTTCGGGCGCAGGGTGCGCGTAGGCCTCCCCTTCTCCAGGAGGGCGGCGATGCCCGGCGGGACCCGGATGGAGAGGTTGTCGGAAATGACGAATTCGTCCTTCACGTACAAGGTCTTCGAGGTCCGGGGCACCATGTCCAGGTGCAGAGTTTTGTCCAGCGGATGTTCCATAAGGCCACAAAAATGTTTATTTTTCCCACAGCGTTTTCGCAAAGTTACAAATACATTTCCATATTTCCCACAAGAACAACCCTTTTTCTGCCATAATTTGCCCAAAATCCACCCATTTCCTAATTTTGTTCTGCCAGTAAAAAAACGGAAAAATGGACAACTTCAGACAGATATTCGAATCGCGCTATACTTGGATCGAAGGCTTCATGCGGAACGTGCGGCGATACGGGAACCGCCCGGCGATGATCTCGCCCGCCGACGGCCGGAGCTGGACTTACCGGGAACTGGACCGCGAATGCAACCGCTTCGCGAACGCCCTGATGGACGCCGGCCTCCGGAAGGGGGACGTCTTGATGATGCAGCTGGGCAACTGCCCGGAGTTCGCCATCGGCTATGTCGCCGCCCACAAGACGGGCGCCATCTGCTGCCCCGTCAGCTTCCGCTTCAGCCCGGGCGAACTGGCCTGGAGCATCGACGACTCCCGTCCGAAGGCGCTGCTGTTCTGCGCCCCCTGCCGGGAAACCGTCGAGCAAGCCCTCGGCCTGGCCCACCATCGGCCGGACATCCTCCTGGCCATCGGGGACGGCACTCCCTGGGGCGCCTCTTCCTATTCAACCTTCATCGAAGGCGCGTCGGAGGCCGAGCCGGACATAGTCCACAACATCTATGACGAGACGGCCCGCCTCTATACGTCCGGCACCACCGGCCATCCCAAGGCCATCCCGCTCACGAGCATCAACGAGGTCCTCTCCGCGCACGACGTGATGATCCATTTCCCGATGAGCTACCGGGACGTGACGATGAACACGACGCCCTGGTTCCACCGCGGCGGCCTGCACTGCGCGGGTCCCTGCCCGGCCTTCTACGCCGGCGCGGCCATCGTGGTCCTCCCGAAGTTCGACGCGAAGACGGCGCTCGAGTACGTCACCCGGTACGGAATCACCTTCCTCGTGGGTGTTCCCACCGTCCTCGGCAGCCTCGCCGACGAACAGGAGGAATCCGCCCATGACATCTCCTCCCTCAAGGGAATCGTCACCATGGGCAGTCCCCTGGAGAAAGCGGCCTGCATCCGCTACCAGCGCGTGCTCACCCCGAACATCTTCAACGGCTACGGCACCACGGAAACCTTCTGGAACACCTTCCTCCGCCCCTTCGACCTGCCGGAAGGCGCCGGTTCCGCCGGGGCTTCCTGTGTCGATGACGACGTGCGCGTGGTCCGCCTCCACGACGGCCGCCGCACCGAACCCGACGACCTGGCCGCCCAGGACGGCCTCGAAATCGGCGAGGTCATCCTCTCCTCCCCCGCCAAGTCGCCCTATCTCTACTACGACAACGAATCCGAGACGGAGCGCAAGTATTACAAGGGATTCCTCTACACCAACGACCTGGCGACCTGGGACGGGAAGGGTTTCATCACCATCGTCGGCCGCCGCGACGACATGATCATCTCCTCCGGCGAGAACATCTATCCCACCGAGGTGGAAGCCGTCCTCGCGATGAATCCGAAAGTCAAGGACTGCGTCGTCACCTCCGTTCCCGACAAGGTCCGGGGCCAGCTCGTGACGGCCTACATCGTCCCGAAGGACGGCGCCCTGACCGTCTCCGAACTGGACGATTTCTGCAAGGAGAGCCCCTATATCGCCAACTTCAAGCGGCCCCGCTATTACCGCTTCGTGGACGCCGTCCCCTACACGGCCACCGGCAAGAAACGCCACGTGGAAGCGCGTGAAAACGCGGCAGCAGACCTCGCGAAAGGCCTGCTGCAAGCGGTGTAGTATTTCGAATCAGGAACTTAGTTGATCCAGTAGATCTTCTCCAGCCCCTTCCAGGAGCATTTGACGGTGGCGCGGCCATTCACGACGGGTCCGGTGGAAATCCGGACGTCGGGATCGGAGGCGCTCACCTGCAGGACGGAACCGTCCTCGAGCGGCGCGTACACCTGATAGTGGAGCTGGTCCATGATGCCGTTCGCGTTCGTGAAGCGGACGGGCGTCGTAGGAACGGCCAGCTGTTTCCCATCGGCAAAGATCTTCACCTGCGGCACGGTCGGACGGACGCAGGGGGCGCCGGGCTTGGAGAAGCCGATGCCGTGCAGGTCGAACAGGCCGTCCGGACGGCGGGGATTCCGCGCGGCGAAAGCGGCGAAGCGCGGGTCCATCTGCGGACGCTGGATGTCGGCGCCCTCCGCCACCAGGAAGATGGCGTGCTTGCCGGCGAGGCCTTCCACGGCCGGGACCGGTACCGTCAGGTGCAGGAGTTCACCCCGCTTGCCGTCCGGGACCTCGACCACCGCGATCTCGCGGCCTTTCCAGGTCGCATTGGCATACGGACCGTCCAGCATCACATGGATCTTGAACGCGCCGTGACGGCCGGGCGTCAGGTACAGGTCCAGCTGCGTGCCGTCGCCTTTCTTGGTTCCCACGAACGGGTTCACCCCCTTGTTCCACTTGTCCAGGCCGCCGAAACCGAAGTACTTGAAGCCCACGATGCCGCCGTTGGTGACACCGGCCACGTCCATGTCATTGCACCAGACGTCGTGGTTGTCCTGCATCCAGTCCTGGTCGGACAGGTAGCAGGCGTAACCGGCGGAATAGTAGGCGTACGGAGGCAGGCCGAAGACCTGGAAGCCCTCGCTCGTGACCTCGGCGCCGGTATAGACCGTCCCGTCCGCGGCGGAAGCCGTCCAGGCTTCGTCCTTCGCATACGGGTCGTAGCCGGTGATGCTGAGCTGTCCTCCGTCGGCCACCTTCTTGTCGTCCCATTCGATCTTCACGGGCGCCACCATCGACTGGCGGGCGTTGCCGAAGCCGCGCGGCGGGCGGTGATAGAACACATACCACTGGCCGTTGATCTCCTGCAGGGAGCCGTGCGTGTTGTGCGCGGCGTTGGAGGTGGTCAGATGCTCGCCGTTCTCGTCGGGAACGACGCCGCGGGAGTCCACGAGCACGCCGCCGGAGCGCCACGGGCCGAGCGGCGAGTCGCCGAAGGCGTAGCGGAGCGCGGAGTTCGTGGAGGAGAGGCCGTAATCCGGGCCGCTGTAGCCGGAGAACACCATCACGTACTTGTTCCCCACCTTGCGGATGCTGGAGGCCTCGAAGAAGTTGAAGTCGCCCGGGTTCTGGCCCTTGTACAGCGCCGGGTACTGCGTCCCTTCGGGATCGCGGACCTGGCCGTACTGGGAGCTGGCCGGGATGAAATAGTCATGGAGCTCCGTGCCGGGCCGCATGGAATACATCGTATTCTGGTCCAGCTCGCAGGCCGTCGAGTGCTGGAACCCGTAATAGACATAGGCGCGGAAGCCGATGCCGTAGTCCTTGTCCTTCTTGTCCGTGATGGTCTCGATGAAGACCGAAGGGTCGAAGTCGATGAGCGAGCCGGGCAGGACACCGCGGCCGTCCTCGGTGACATTGACCGGGACGAACGGACCGTCAGGGCGGTCCGACTTGCACACGGTGGCCACCCTTCCGCGCCCGCGGGAATGCGGGTACAGGTAGTAGGTCTTCTTGCCCGTGACGCGGTCCCGAACCTCCACGAGGTCCGGCGCGTACATCGTGTCCCACTGGCCGTCCACGAACCAGGAGAAGAGGATTCCCTCGTCCCGCCACTGGCTCAGGTCCTCCACCGGGGCCGACCACATGCGGATGTCGCCGCTGCAGTACGCAGTATAGGTGAGGTCATGGGAGCCGATGATGTACGCGCGGTACTTTCCCGGCTGGTCGGGATCTTCGAACACACGGGGTTCTCCGTCGGGAAGGTGCTCCCAGAGCGGCAGATACGGGTTTTGGGCCCACAGGAACGGAACGATGGCGAGGGCCGTCAGGAGGGTGGCGATCTTTTTCATATTTGTATCAATTACCAAATACAAACATCGGAAATAATAATTGAACATGCAAATAAGAAAGGATTTCGAGATTCTCCGTATCTTTGCCGAACATATAAGACACTGAAACCATTACTTACGATATGAAGAAAATCATGCTCATCAGCGCCGCAGTCCTGGCCCTCGCCGGCTGCAAGAGCGAGCCCCAGCTCGGAAAAGACTCCATTGACAAGGTCCTCAAGGCCATGACCCTCGAGGAGAAGGTCCATTTCGTCATCGGCACCGGCATGGCCGGCGCGAACGGCGAGTCCGCCGTCGTGGGCGCCACGAAGAAGATCGTCCCCGGCGCCGCCGGCACCACCTATCCCATCGAGCGGCTGGGCATCCCGTCCATCGTCCTCGCCGACGGCCCCGCCGGCCTCCGCATCGACCCGACCCGCGAAGGCGACGAGAACACCTACTACTGCACGCACTTCCCCATCGGCACCCTCCTGGCCTCGACCTGGAACCAGGAACTGGTGGAGAACGTGGGCAAGGCCATGGGTGAAGAGGTCCACGAGTACGGCGCCGACGTCTATCTCGCTCCGGCCCTGAACATCCACCGCAACCCGCTGAACGGCCGCAACTTCGAGTACTATTCCGAGGATCCGGTGGTCGCCGGCAAGACCGCGGCCGCCTATGTGCGCGGCGTCCAGAGCAACGACGTGGGCACCTCCATCAAGCACTTCGCCTACAACAACCAGGAGACGAACCGCACCGGCAACAACGCCGTCATCTCCCCCCGCGCCCAGCGCGAGATCTACCTCAAGGGCTTCGAGATCACCGTTAAGGAATCCGATCCCTGGACCGTGATGAGCTCCTACAACAAGATCAACGGCACCTACACCTCCCAGAGCAAGGACCTGCAGACCACCGTCCTCCGCGACGAATGGGGCTTCAAGGGCCTCGTGATGACCGACTGGTACGGCGGTGACAACGGCGCCGAGCAGATCGCCGCCGGCAACGACATGCTCCAGCCGGGCACCGACCTGCAGTACGAGCAGATCCTGAATGCCATCAAGGACGGCAGCCTTTCCGAGGCCGAACTCGACGTCTGCGTCCGCCGCTGCCTGGAACTCGTCGCCCGCAGCCCGAAGGCCAAGGGGTACGCCTACTCCAACAAGCCTGACCTGAAGGCCCATGCCGCCGTCACCCGCCAGAGCGCGCTGGAAGGCATGGTCCTCCTCGAGAACAAGGGCATCCTGCCCCTGAAGGACGTCAAGAACGTGGCCGTGTTCGGCTGCACCTCCTTCGACTTCATCGCCGGCGGCACCGGTTCAGGCAACGTGAACCGCGCCTACACGGTGTCCCTCCTGGACGGACTCAAGAACGCCGGCTTCAACGTGGACGAAAGCAACAAGGAAGCCACCCTGAAGCACATCGCCGACGAGGCGGCCGCCTACAAGGCCAGCCTGCCCGACGACGGCCTCTCCGCCTTCTACCCCACGCCGCGCCCGGCCGAGCTCGTTCCCGGCAACGCCGAGCTGGCCGCCTCCGCCAAGGCCAATGACGTCGCGATCATCACCTTCGGCCGCAACTCCGGCGAGTTCTTCGACCGCACCAGCGCCGACTTCGTCCTCTCCCCCAAGGAGCGCGAACTGCTGAACAAGGTGACCGCCGCCTTCCACGCGAAGGGCAAGAAGGTCATCGTCGTGCTGAACATCGGCGGCGTCATCGAGACCGCCTCCTGGAAGAACGTTCCGGACGCCGTCCTCCTCGCCTGGCAGGCGGGTCAGGAAGGCGGCAACTCCGTCACCGACATCCTCACCGGCGCGAAGAGCCCGTCCGGCAAGCTCCCGATGACCTTCCCGGTGAACCTGATGGACCACGCTTCCAGCGCGAACTTCCCGATCGACTCCGACACCGGCGTGTACTTCACGAACCGCCGCGAAGACATCGGCCAGAAGGACGTGGACGTGACCCGGTACGAAGAGGGCATCTACGTGGGATACCGCTGGTTCGACAAGCAGAATCTCCCCGTCTCCTACCCGTTCGGCTACGGCCTCAGCTACACCACCTTCGAGTACAGCGCCCCGGCTGTCGCCAACGACGGCACGACCGTCACCGCGAAGGTGACCGTCAAGAACACCGGCTCCGTGGCCGGCAAGGAAGCCGTCCAGCTGTACGTGAGCGCCCCGGCCGGCACCCTGGACAAGCCGGTCAAGGAACTCAAGGCCTACGGCAAGACCAAGGAACTCGCCCCGGGCGAAAGCCAGGAGCTCACCCTCACCTTCCCGACCTCCGAGCTCGCCTCCTTCGACGAGGAAGCCTCCGCCTGGAAGGTGGACGCCGGCACCTACACCTTCCTGTTCGGCGCCTCTTCCCGCGACATCCGCTGCACCGCGACCGCCGAGGCCGCCGCTGCGGAGACGCCCGCCCACCGCGTGCTCTTAATGAAGTAACGATATGAAACGAACCCTCATCCTGGCAGCGGCGCTCCTCATGGGCGCCGCCGCCTCCGCCCAGCAGGCGCTGGGCCCGGCTTCGGGCATCACCTCCCCCGAAATCAACCCCGACCACACGGTCACCTTCCGCTACCGCGGCCCCAAGGCCGTCACCGTGCAGCTCCAGGGCGACTTCCTGCCCGGGCGCGTGGACATGAAGGAGGGCCGCGACGGGATGTGGACCTACACGACGGAACCGCTCACCGGCGAGCTGTACTCCTACAGCTTCATCGTGGACGGCGTCCGGACCATGGACCCGAACAACATCTACCAGAACCGCGACATCGCCACCTGGACCAACATCTTCACCCTCAGCGCCGAAAAGGGCGACAAGGGCTGGTACTATGAGGTCCATGACGTTCCGCACGGCACCGTGTCCCACGTCTGGTACGACAGCCCCACCCTGGGCATGAAGCGCCGCCTGTCCGTGTACACCCCGGCCGGTTACGAGGACAGCCCCAAGGCGAAATACCCGGTGCTGTACCTCCTGCACGGCTCCGGCGGCGACGAGGACGCCTGGCTCGACCTCGGCCGCACGGCCCAGATCATGGACAACCTCATCGCCGAGGGCAAGGCCCAGCCGATGCTCGTCGTGATGCCGAACGGTGTGTACTTCAACAGCGCCTCGCCGGGCGCCGCCGTGAACATGTTCCAGCCCACGATGGCGAACAGCCGCTCCGACTCCACGGCCGAGATCGAGGAGAGCTTCCCGGACGTCATGAAGTTCATCGAGAAGCACTACCGCGTGAAGAAGGACGGCTATTCCCGCGCCGTCGCCGGCCTGTCCATGGGCGGCCGCCAGTCTTCCCGCCTCGCCCGCCGCTATCCCGGCACCTTCGGCTACGTGGGCCAGTTCTCCGGCGTCGCCGTCCCCAGCGGGGACAACGATCCGGAGCTCGCCGCCCTCTTCGCCGCCAAGCCCAAGCTCTTCTGGATCGGCGTCGGCAAGGACGACGGCGTCAAGCGCAACTCCCTCATCCTGAAGGACTACTGCGACCAGCACGGCTATCCCTGCGAGTACTACGAGTCCGACGGCGGCCACATCTGGCGCAACTGGCGCATTTACCTGACCATCTTCGCGCAGAAGCTGTTCAAGTAGCCTGCGCGCCATGAGCCTCGTCTCGACGTTCAACATCTTCCTCGCCGTGATGGCCATCGTGGCCGTCTTCATCTTCCTGGGGCTGTACTTCATCGACGCCGGCTACGGCAAGTTCTACAACCCCAGATGGGGCCCCTCCATGGACAACCACGTGGGGTGGGTCCTGATGGAGGCGCCGGTGTTCATCGCGATGCTGGCGCTTTGGTGGTTCTCCGACCGGCGGACGGATCTCGTGCGGCTCGTGTTCCTCGCGCTGTTCGAGGTCCACTATTTCCACCGCTCGTTCGTCTTTCCCCGGCACATGCACGGCCACAACCGCATGCCCTGGGCCATCGTCATCATGGGCGCGCTGTTCAACACGCTCAACGCGTTCATGCAGGGAGGCTGGATCTTCTATGTCTCCCCCGCGGACCGGTATCCGGCCTCCTGGCTGCTCAGCCTGCCTTTCATCGCGGGAACGCTGCTTTTCTTCGCGGGGATGTATGTCAACATCCAGTCCGACGGGATCATCCGGAACCTCCGCAAGCCGGGCGACACGGCCCATTACCTGCCCCAGGGCGGCCTGTTCCGCTACGTGACCAGCGCCAACTACTTCGGGGAATGGCTGGAATGGACCGGATTCGCCATCCTCACCTGGTCCTGGGCCGGCGCCGTCTTCTCGCTGTGGACCTTCGCCAACCTGGCGCCCCGGGCCGCCCGGATCTATGACCTGTACAACCGGGAATTCCCGGAGCAGCTGGACACCCGGAAAGTCAAGCGCATCATCCCGTTCATCTATTGACCTATGGACTCTCCCGTCTTCACACCCGTCACGATCGGCCCGGTCACCCTCCGCAACCGGGTGATCCGTTCGGCGGCCTTCGAGAACATGGCCTACGGCAACGCCCCGTCGCAGGACCTGTATGACTACCACGTCGCCGTGGCGCGGGGCGGCGTGGGCATGACCACCCTCGCCTACGCGTCCGTGAACCGCAGCGGCCTGTCCTTCGACGGCCAGCTGTGGATGCGGCCGGAGATCGTTCCCGGCCTGAAGCGGATCACTGACGCCGTCCATGCGGAAGGCGCCAAGTGCTCCATCCAGCTGGGCCACTGCGGCAACATGACGCACCGGGCCACCTGCGGCTGCATGCCCGTGGGCGCGTCCTCGGGCTTCAACCTGTATTCCCCGACCTTCGTCCGGGGGCTGAAGGTCCCCGAGATCGATGCGCTGGTGGAAGATTTCGGAAAGGCGGTGGACCTCGCCCGCGAGGCAGGTTTCGACTGCGTGGAGATCCACGCCGGCCACGGCTACCTCATCAGCCAGTTCCTCTCCCCCTACACGAACCACCGGCGCGACGAGTACGGCGGCTCGCTGCAGAACCGGATGCGGTTCATGCAGCGGGTCATCCGCCGGGTGATGGAACACGCCGGAAACGACATGGGCGTCGTCGTCAAGATGAACATGCACGACGGCTTCAAGCGCGGAATGCAGCGGGCGGAATGCCTGGAGGTCGCCCGGGAGCTGGAACGGCTGGGCGTGCACGCGCTCGTCCTGTCCGCCGGCTTCGTGAGCAAGGCGCCGATGGAAGTGATGCGCGGGGCCATGCCCATCCGGACGATGGCCTATTACATGGACACGCGCAAGTTCTGGTGGCTGCAGGCCTTCCTGCACCTGGCCGGCCGCCTGGTCATCCCCACCGTCCCCTACCGGGAAGGCTATTTCCTGGAGGATGCGAAGCAGTTCCGCGAGGCGGTCAGGCTGCCGCTCATCTACGTGGGCGGCCTCACCTCGCTCGCCAAGATGGAAGAAGTGCTCGCCGCCGGCTTCCAGGGCCTCCAGATGGCCCGCGCCCTGGTGCACGACACCGACTTCGTCAACAAGCTCCGCACGGGAGCCGCCACCTGCAGCGCCTGCGGCCACTCCAACTACTGCATCGCCCGCATGTACACCCTGGAAATGAAATGCAACCGCTGCGTGGACAACCTCCCCGCCTCCCTCCGCCGCGAAGTCGAAAAAGCCGAAAAGCGCTGGCAATAACGCGAAAAACGTTTTTTTTAGTTCGGGTTTTGGTTTTTCATACAAAAAGACTATATTTGTAAGTGTAACACGAACACCACACACAAATTGTTCCTGATATGAAAAGAACGCTCATTGCCGGACTTTGCGCCCTGATCCTGGGCGCGGTCCCTGCCGGTGCCCAGTGGGGCCCCCGCACGATTCCTGAGCCCACCGACGGCTTGAAGGACGCCTACAAGGACTACTTCAAGATCGGTGTAGCCGTGAACAACCGCAATGTCGCGGATCCCGACCAGATCAAGGTCGTCCTCCGCGAATTCAACAGCATCACCGCCGAGAACGCGATGAAACCCCAGCCCACCGAGCCCCGCAAGGGCGAGTTCAACTGGGAGGATGCCGACAAGATCGCGAACTTCTGCCGCGAGCACGGCATCAAGATGCGCGGCCACACCCTCATGTGGCACAGCCAGATCGGCACCTGGATGTACCAGGACGAGAAAGGCAACCTGCTGCCCAAGGAGGAGTTCTACGCGAACATGAAGCACCACATCCAGGCCATCGTGAACCGCTACAAGGATGTCGTGTACTGCTGGGACGTCGTGAATGAGGCCGTGGCCGACAGCCCCGTCTATCCGGGCCGTCCGGAGCTCCGCAACTCCCCGATGTACCAGATCGCCGGCGAGGAGTTCATCTACAAGGCCTTCGAGTATGCCCACGAGGCGGACCCGGACGCCCTCCTGTTCTACAACGACTACAATGACGCCGAGCCCGCCAAGAGCCAGCGCATCTACAACCTCGTCAAGCGCATGAAGGACGCCGGCGTCCCCGTCGACGGCATCGGCATGCAGGCCCACTACAATGTCTATGGCCCGACCATGGAGGAAGTGGACAACGCCATCAAGCTCTATTCCACCGTCGTCAAGCACATCCACCTCACCGAGCTGGACATCCGGGTCAATGAGGACATGGGCGGCGGCCTCCGCTTCCGTCAGGGCGCTTCCCAGGTCTCCGACTGGGAGCGCACCCTGCAGCAGGACCAGTACGTGAACCTGTTCAAGGTCCTCCGCAAGCACAAGGACGTGATCGACTGCGTCACCTTCTGGAATGTCTCCGACAAGGATTCCTGGCTGGGCACGAACAACTACCCGCTCCTGTTCGACGAGAACTACAAGCCCAAGCAGGCCTACCTCGCCGTCAAGGGCTTCGATCCCAAGATGGACAACTTCGTCATCAAGGAAGACTTCAAGCCCAGCGAGCTCAACCAGCCGGGCCAGGAGTATCCGATGGTGAACTCCCAGGGCTTCGCCCGCTTCAAGGTCAACGCCCCCAAGGCCAAGTCCGTCATCGTGAGCCTCGGCCTCGGCGGTTCCGGCGGAACCGTCCTGCACAAGGCGGAAGACGGCTCCTGGATGGGCACGACCGCCGGTCCCATGGACGAAGGCTTCCACTACTATCACCTGACCATCGACGGCGGCGTGTTCAACGATCCCGGCACGCACAACTACTACGGCTCCACCCGCTGGGAGAGCGGTATCGAGATCCCGGCCCACGACGCCGACTTCTACGCGATGAAGAACGTGCCGCACGGCAAGGTGCAGCAGGTGCTCTTCTGGTCCAACAGCACGAACCAGAACCGCGTCGCGTGGGTGTACACCCCGCCGCAGTATGACAAGAACAAGAAGAAGTACCCGGTGCTGTACCTGCAGCACGGCTGGGGCGAGAACGAGTACGCCTGGTGGAACCAGGGCCACGCGAACCTGATCATGGACAACCTCATCGCCGCGGGCAAGATCGAACCGTTCATCATCGTGATGACCTACGGCATGACCAACGAAGGCTTCCGCCCCGGTCAGATGCCGCGTCCGGCCGCCCGTCCCGAGGGTGCTCCCGCCGGTGGTCCCGGCCGTCCCGGCGCTGCGCCTGCCGGCGCTCCCGGCGCCCGTCCGGCTGCCGCCCCCGGCGGCGCTCCGGCCCGTCCGCGCGGCGGCATGGGCATGATGATGAACAACGGCTTCGAGGCCGTCCTCTGCGACGAGCTCGTCCCGTACATCGACGCCAACTTCCGCACGATCGCCAAGAAGGAAAGCCGCGCGATGGCCGGCCTGTCCATGGGCGGTATGGAAACCCACACCATCACCCTGGCCCGTCCCGAGATGTTCGGCTGGTACGGCCTCCTGAGTGGCGGTACCTACAACCCGGACGAGGTGAAGGACACCGGCGTGAAGGGCATCTTCGTCGGCTGCGGCAGCAAGGAAGGCCCGGACCAGATCCGCAAGGCCGCCGCTGACCTGCAGGCCGCCGGCTTCAACGCCAAGGGTTACGTCTCCGAGGGCACGGCCCACGAGTTCCTCACCTGGCGCCGCTGCCTCTACGAAATGGCTCCGATGCTCTTCAAGAAGTAAACTGAACCTAACCTACTGCGAGGCCGTCCTTCGGGGCGGCCTCGTTTTTTGCGGAAAATGCGTATCTTTGTCTTCCCATGGCAAGTTACCTGCAGATCGAGAACATTTCCAAGTCGTACGGCCCCAAGGTGCTGTTCGAGCATATCGACTTCAACATCAACGAGGGCGACAAGGTCGCGCTCATCGCGCCGAACGGCACCGGGAAGACCTCCCTGCTGCGGATCCTCGCCGGCAAGGACAAGTCCGACAGCGGCGGGAAGATCCTGTTCCTCAAGGACATCCGCATCGCTTTCCTGGAGCAGGAATACGCCTACGACCCCGAGAAGAGCATCTTCCGGCAGATCATGGACGGGTCCACCGAATGGACGGAGCACCTGGACCAGGACCATCTGTGGGAGTACGAGCGCCGGGTGCAGCGGCTCCTGACGCAGTTCTCCCTCACGGACTGGGATAAGCCGATGAAAGACCTCTCCGGCGGTGAAGTCAAGCGGGTGGCGCTTACCCAAATGCTCGCTTCCGAGGCCGATTTCTACATCATGGACGAGCCCACGAACCACCTGGACATCGACGCCATCGAGTTCCTGGAGCAGCATCTCAAGCACGCCCGGAGCACCCTGTTCATGGTCACGCACGACCGCTATTTCCTGGACCGCGTGTGCAACACGGTGATGGAGATGGACCGGGGCAAGGTCTATATCTACCGCGGCGACTACATGAACTTCCTCGAGAAGCGGCAGGAGCGCATCGACAATTACAACGCGGAGACGGACAAGGTCCGGAACGTCCTCCGGCGGGAGCTGGAATGGATGCACGCCTCCCCGTGCGCCCGCACCGGCAAGGCCAAATACCGCAAGCAGGCCTTCTGGGAGCTGAAGGAGCGGGCCGAGGACACCTATGTGTCCAAGCAGGTGGACATGTCCGAAATCCAGATCAAAGGCACCTACCTCGGCAACAAGGTCATCAACTGCAAGGACGTTTCCTTCTGGTGGGAGGACAAATGCTACCTGAGCCACTTCAGCTACAATTTCCAGCGGTATGAGCGCGTGGGGATCGTCGGCCGGAACGCCGCCGGGAAGACCACCTTCCTGAACCTCATCACCGGGAAATGGAACCCGTCGATGGGCGGGCAGATGACCGGCATCGTGGACCTCGGCGAATCGCTGAAGATCGGCTACTACCACCAGGCCGGCATGCAGTTCGACCCGGACCAGACGGTGATGGACACCGTCCCGAGCACGCACCTGCTGGAGCGGTTCCTGTTCCCGCACGACATGTGGATGAACCCCGTCTCGCGGCTCTCCGGCGGCGAAAGGCGGCGGCTGTACCTGTTGACCATCCTCCTGCAGCAGCCCAATTTCCTCATCCTGGACGAGCCCACGAACGACCTGGACATCGTCACCCTGGATATCCTGGAAGAATACCTGCTGGAGTTCAAGGGCTCGCTGATCATCGTCTCCCACGACCGCCACTTCCTGGACCGCCTGGTGGACCACCTCTTCGTCTTCTGCGGCGACGGCGTCGTCAAGGACTTCATCGGCAACTACACCGAATACCGCACCTTCATCAAGGACTACGAAGCGGCGCAGAAGGCGGCCCAGAAGGAAGAGAAGCCGAGGCAAACTGCCATTCCGAGCGCAGCGAAGGAATCTAAAAAGCGCAAACTCACCTGGAAAGAGCAGCAGGAACTCAAGGCCCTGGACGAGGAACTTCCCCGCCTGGAAGCCGAAAAGGCCGACCTCGAGGCCAAACTCTCCTCCGGCACCCTCTCTCCCACCGAGCTCCAAACCGCCTCCACCCGCTACGGCGAACTCCAAGACATCATCGACGAAAAAGAGCTCCGCTGGCTGGAATTGTCGGAGATTTGACGGGCCGCGCCTGGAAAAGTACATTCCGACCGAACTCCACGGGTAGTCGCCCGGGTAACAGATCTTTGCCTTGAAAGGGTTTCGCAGCAGGTACAGCACCTCGATGACGAAATGATCGAGCCCCTTGACGGCCACCACTTCCCGATTCTCCGGTCCATAGGGCACGACGCCGCCCGCAATCTGCAAGGGATTGTTGATAACTTGTGTTGTTTCAGTAGGTATTTTATGTGTTTCTTGTTACATTTTGTCCATCTTTGCGTTTAAAGGGCAGAGAAACAACAAGATGGCAGACATCCTGACAGAGACATACCAGCGGATCCGACTGCGGCTGAAGGCTCGGGCGGGGAAAGTGCTCGCGGACGCAGAAGCGGCCGAGGATGCCTTGCAGGACGCTTTCTTGAAACTTTGGGGGCGCTACCCGGTGCGGAACGAAAAGGAGGCGGAAGCACTGTTGACCAGGACGGTGCGGAACGTGTCCATCGACCAGCTCCGGAAGCGAAAGACGGTACCGCTCGCGGGAGACCTGCCGGAAGAAGATACCGAAGACCTGGAGACACGGTTCCGGCAGGTCGAGGAGATGGTCACTACAGCATTGACCGATATCCAGAGACAAATCATCCGGCGGCACGAATACGAAGGTGTCACTTTGGAAAAGATAGCAGAAGATCTAGGCATGCAGCCCCCTGCTGTACGGATGCAACTCTCCAGAGCCCGAAAAACCATTCGAGAACAATACAGAAAACGATACCATGAAGAATAAGGCATATTACATAGACCTTTCCGAGCGCTGGTTCGACGCCCTCCTCACCGAGGACGAGGAGCGCGCGTTGAAAGCCTTCCTGGCATCGACCGACGATCCCGACTTCGATGAAATAAAAGTGGTGGCCGGCTTCTTCGCGACGGGGAAAGCCGTGTACGGGGCGCAGGAAGAGAACCACCGGCCCGCGCGGCAACGGCGAACCACGCACCGGCTCGCCTGGGCGGCCATCGTCGTCGCCGCCAGCCTGGCCCTGGTCGCAGCCATCGGCCTGTACAACCAGCGCCAGAATCAATGCTACATACTGGCATACGGTGAAAAGAGCACAGACAAAGAACTCGCACTGGAAAGCATGGAGGCCACCCTCTCCAGTCTGTTCGGTACTGCGCCAGACATTGAGAAAGAATTGGAAACCCTTTTGAAATGAATATGATGATGAAACGGATGATCCTTGCGCTTTGGGCGCTGTTAGCCGTGATTCAGTTGTCAGCTCAATCCGGGTACGGAATAAATCCAGTGTTCGACGGGAAATTGATTCCATCTTCCCGGATCAAGGAAACATACATCAATGGAACCCAGTTGGCTCCCTATAAACTCCGCGTATTCCGAAGTGTGAAGTTCACAGCCACGCCAGCAGAGTTGTCACGCATCCAAGCACTATTGCTCGAGGATGGGAAGGGGGCTGAAGACCGGCAAAGTGAGTATACCGGTGGTGTATTGACATACGCCTTGTTCCGCTTCCGAGCAGAAGTCCATTCCTCCCGGTACGATATGCCGGTGGAAGGAAACAAATACCTTTGTTTACAGGTGTTCCCAAAGGAAACCCGCTATGACGTTACGCTGGTATATATGTCCGGCGACGCAACCTTGGATGAATTGAAGCAATTGTTTAAGAATTAACAACTTATCGCATATGAAAAGAATAATTGTCTGGGTTCTTGCCCTGATTCCGGCTGTTGCTCAAGCCCAATTGGCAGACACCCTGCGCATTGAAAACCCTTCCTCCGTACAGGTGATTTCATCGCCCGGGAGCCTTTCCGTCAGTATCGACGGGACTGCGGACAAGCCGGATTTCCATTATTCGAATTCCTTGAAGGCTGGTTCGGAGGTGGAAGCGGTTTCCGACCGATTGAACTTCGAGACACCCTTTACCCGGAAGAAAAATCTTTCCCATTGGAAGATCGCCTTACTCGGTATGGAAGAGGTAGGGCTCTTCGAGGGCGTATTAGGTGGTGAGGATCTGTTCGGTCATTGGAAAACGCGGGAGAATTCCGCGGATCTCGGGATAATCAGCCTAAGGTACTATCCCGGTTTGAAGAATCACTATCTCTCGTTGGGGTGGACGGTCGGTTATGCGATGACAGAAATCCAGAATAACGAACAACACTTATCACAGACAAGCGGAATGCTCTCCTGGGTTGATTATCCAGCCGGTGCCTCGAAGCTGGGGACCTCTACCATCCTGAGGCTCCGCTACTCTCTGCCGCTGCAATACACGTTCGTGTTTGGAAAGAATCTCTCGTGGAGGGCATCAGCCGGCGCCGAACTGCATTGGAACTTGGTCAACCACACACGTACCCACTATCATTTGAACGGGAATCATGTCATTGAACTCGTGGACAACATCAAGCCCAACCTGGCAACCGTCGACCTGATGACTTCGCTCACCTGTAACGGGTTCGGCGTACGATTCCGTTATAGCCCGACACCTGCTTTTACCGCGCCGCATGGACCGGAGTACAGGACGTGGAGCATCGGGTTCCTGCTGGAGTATTAGGGGTTAGCACGGAGGCTAAATAATATACTAACTATCAGCATATTACGAAGCATAGCGTACTGCCCCCCCGACAGCGCCGGGCACGGCATTGGCATGGCCCCGGGGCAGGGCCCGGCAGGCCCCCGGTGTTTTTTTGGTGGGAAATGGTTATCTTTGTCCGGAACAAAAGACACGGGATGAAAAAGTTTTTGACAGCCGTCGTGGCCGCCGGGATGACCGCCCTTGCGGCGGGGGCGCAGGAGGAGCCCGAGACGGGGTGGGTGTTCACGCCGTTTCCGGATGTGAGCTACAATTCGGACATCGGGCTGAACCTGGGCGCGTTCTGCGATTTCTTCTACTATGGGGACGGAACGGATTATCCGAATTTCCAGCATCATATTGCGGTGAGCGGGGCGTGGGCGACGAAGGGGTCGTGGTATCTGCACGGGCTTTTCGATTCCAAGACGCTCGTGAAAGGCGCCCGGGTGACGGGATCGCTCACCTACCGGGATGCGTCAATGAACAACTTCTACGGATTCAACGGCCTCCATTCGCCCTATTTCCGGGAGCTGGACCTCAACGCGGACACGCGCGAGGCCTATTACACGGACCATCGGCAGGTGCTGCGGGCGGTGGCGACATTCCAGAAGCCCATCCGGGGGAAGCTGAGCTGGATGGCCGGCGCGCTCGTGCGGAACGTCCGCATCTCGGATTTCGACCTCAAGAACTATGACAACGGGGAGACGCTGTACCGGTATTACCAGGCCGTCCATCTGATCCGGCCCGAGGAAGCCCGGGGCGGGACCAGCCTGGAAGGGCGCCTGGGCCTGACCTACGACAGCCGGGACGTGGAATGGGTGCCGAACAAGGGCATGTACTGGGAGGCGTATGTCAATGGCGTCGCGGACCTTTCCCACAAGCAATACCACTACGCGCAGTTCGTCGGCCAGTTCCGGCACTATGTGCCCCTCATCTTCGGCCGCCTCACATTCGCCTACCACCTGGGGTTCCAGCACCAGTTCGCCGGGGAGATGCCGTGGTACAACCTCAACGAGATATCCAACCTGATCTACCAGTACGAGGAGTTCGAGGGCCTCGGAAGCCGCTACACCGTCCGGGGCTACAAGTACAACCGGCTGATGGCCGCGGGCTATGCCTGGGGCAACTTCGAGCTCCGCGCCAAAGTCCTGCAGTTCAATCTGTTCAAGCAGCATTTCGACCTGGTCGTCAACCCTTTCTTCGACGTGGCCGCCATCACCCGGGAATTCCGGGGCGACGAGCACCGGAAGCTGAGGCCCCTGACGGACAGCCGCCCGCTCTGGCAGGATGCCACCGAGCGGATCCACGGCAGCGCCGGCATCGGCGGCAAGATCCATATGAACACGAATTTCATCCTTTCCCTGGAAGTGGGCAAGGGTTTCAACCCCCAATTGTCCGACCTGACCGTCTCGATGGCGACGACGTACCTTTTTTAATTGACATTCTCCCTTCGTTTTTTGGCCGGAACCTTGAGTTTTGGCCATTTTTTATTATATTTGTTGGTTAGATAACCGAAGACTAATAAACAAACACTGATACGATATGGACAAACTCCAAGAACTCACCCAGAAGCTGTACGAGGAAGGTCTCGCCAAGGGAAAACAGGACGGCGAAGCCCTTCTCCAGAAAGCCCAGTCCGAGGCCGAAGGCATCGTGAAGCAGGCGCAGGAAGAGGCCGAGGCCATCCTCGCCAAGGCCCGCAAGGACGCCGAGGACTTCAAGGTCAAGGTCGAGGGCGACGTGAAGATGGCCGCCCAGCAGGCCGTCCAGGCCACCCGCGCGGACATCGAGAACCTCGTGGTCGCGAAAGTCGTGGACGGCACCGTGGACAAGGCCCTCGCCAATGAAGACTACCTCAAGGGCATCATCACCGCCGTGGCGCAGAAATTCTCCGCCGACGAGCCCGCGGACCTCTCCCTCATCCTTCCGGAAAGCCTGAAGGCCGCGCTCGAGCCCTTCGTCAAGAACGAGCTCGGCAAGCTCCTCGGCAAGGGCGTCGACGCCTCCTTCTCCAAGAAGGTCGCCGGCGGATTCAAGATCGGCCCCAAGGACGGCGGCTATTTCGTGAGCCTCACGGACGACACCTTCAAGGACCTCATCGGCAGCTACCTGCGGCCCGCGACGAAGAAACTCCTGTTCGGATGAGCAATTTCGAATATATCATCTCGAGTCTCCCCTACCTGACCATGGACTTCAAGTACGCCGGTCAGGCCGGGTTCAACTCGGTGATCTCCGACATCAAGCGGGACCTTGACGAAAAGGACCAGGGCCTCGTGGAATTCCTGCTGAAGGGCTTCTCCGACAAGGAGCTGAACGCGGACTTCTACGCAGCGGCCCTCAAGCACCGGAACCGCTTCCTCCGGGAGTATTTCCGGTTCGACCTGAACCTCCGCAACGCCAAGGTCCGCTACCTGAACGCCCAGCTGGGCCGCGAGCCCGACCAGGACGTGATGACCGGGGAGGATCCCGAGGCGGAGGACGTGGACATCGACGGCTTCCGCTTCACGGGCGGCGAGTTCGAGGAAGCGCTCAAGGTGGACAACATCCTGGCCGAAAAAGACCTCGTCTCCCGCGAGAAAGAGCTGGACGACCTCCTCTGGGACAAGGTCGACAGCCTCTCGACGTTCCACTACTTCGACATCGAAGCCGTCCTCGCCTACATCGCCAAGCTCCACATCGTGACCCGCTGGCTGAACCTGGACGAGGAAGTGGGACGGGACGTGTTCCGCCGCCTCCTGAAGGACGTCCGCGGCACCTACAAGGGCGTCAAGTATTCCGAATAATAATTATTTAAAGATAGATCGAATGAAAACTACAGGTATTGTTACGGGTATCGTCTCGAACCTTGTGACCGTACTGGTGGACGGACCGGTGGCGGAGAACGAAATCTGCTACATCGACCTCTCCGGCGTCAAGATGATGGCCGAAGTCATCAAGGTCAACGGGAAGTACGCCTCCGTACAGGTGTTCGAGAGCACCCGCGGCCTCCGGGGCGGTGACAAGGTCGAGTTCGAAGGACGGATGCTCCAGGTCACCCTGGGTCCGGGCTTGCTTTCCAGCGTCTACGACGGCCTGCAGAACGACCTCACCACGATGGAGAGCGTCTTCCTCAAGCGCGGCGAATACACCGACCCGCTGGACCACGAGAAACTCTGGGACTTCACCCCCATCGCCAAGCCCGGTGACAAGGTCATCGCGGCCGACTGGCTGGGCGAGGTCAAGGAAGGCTGGCTTCCCCACAAGATCATGGTCCCGTTCTCCTTCCAGGGCGCGTACACCGTGAAGTCCGTCGTTCCCGCCGGACAGTACAACATCGACACCGTCATCGCAGTCCTGACCGGGGCCGACGGCGAGGATGTCAATGTCACGATGACCCAGAAATGGCCCGTCAAGGTGGCCATCAAGGGCTACAAGGAGAAGCCGCGTCCCAACCGCATCATGGAGACGGGCGTCCGCGTGATCGACACGCTGAACCCCATCGCCGAAGGCGGCACGGGCTTCATCCCGGGCCCGTTCGGCTGCGGCAAGACGGTCCTCCAGCACGCCATCGCGAAGCAGGGCGACGCCGACGTCATCGTCATGGCGGCCTGCGGCGAGCGCGCGAACGAGGTCGTGGAAATCTTCACCGAGTTCCCGGAGCTGATCGACCCGCACACCGGACGCCACCTGATGGAGCGCACCACCATCATCTGCAATACCTCCAACATGCCGGTGGCCGCCCGTGAGGCGTCCGTCTATACCGCGATGACCCTGTGCGAATACTACCGCGCGATGGGCCTCAAGTGCCTCCTCCTCGCGGACTCCACCTCCCGGTGGGCCCAGGCCCTCCGTGAAATGTCCAACCGTATGGAGGAGCTCCCGGGCGCCGACGCGTTCCCGGTGGACCTTTCCGCCATCATCTCCAACTTCTACGCCCGCGCGGGCATGGTCGTGCTGAACAACGGCCAGACCGGCGCCGTCACCTTCATCGGCACGGTGTCCCCGGCCGGCGGTAACCTGAAGGAGCCCGTCACCGAGTCCACCAAGAAGGCCGCCCGCTGCTTCTACGCCCTCGAGCAGAGCCGCGCCGACCAGAAGCGCTACCCGGCCGTCTCCCCGCTGGATTCCTACTCCAAGTACCTGGAGTATCCGGAGATCGAGGCGTACCTGGACGAGACCGTCGAACCCGGCTGGGTCGGCAAGGTCAAGACCGCCAAGAACATCATCCGCCGCGGCAAGGAAGCCAGCGAGCAGATCAACATCCTCGGCGACGACGGCGTGCCGATGAGCTACCACGTGAACTTCTGGAAGTCCGAGCTCGTGGACTTCGTCATCCTGCAGCAGGACGCTTTCGACGCGATCGACGCCCTGTGCCCGATCGAGCGCCAGCGCTACATGCTGGACCTCGTGCTGGGCATCTGCGACAAGGAATATGACTTCGAAGACTTCGAGAAGTGCCGGGCCTTCTTCAAGGACCTGATCAACGTGCTCCGCCAGATGAACTACTCCGAGTTCCAGGGCGAGGCCTTCCAGGGCTACCAGGATACCGTCAACCAAATGATTGCATAAGACCATGAAAGCATACCAAAGAGTCTACACCCAGCTGGAAGGCATCACCAAGGCGACGGTTTCGCTCCGCGCGAAGGGCGTGTCCAATGACGAACTGGCCGTCGTGGCCGGCAAGCTCGCCCAGGTCGTGCGCATCAAGGGCGACGTCGTGACCCTGCAGATCTTCTCCGGCACCGAAGGCATCCCTACCGACGCTGAAGTCACCTTCCTCGGCGAACCGCCCGTGCTCAAGGTCTCCGACCAGCTCGCCGGCCGCTTCTTTGACGCCTACGGCCATCCGCTGGACGGCGGTCCCGAGATCGAGGGCGAGGAGCGCCAGATCGGCGGTCCTTCCGTGAACCCGTACAAGCGCCGCCAGCCGTCTCAGCTCATCCCGACCGGCATCGCCGGCATCGACCTGAACAACACCCTCGTGTCCGGCCAGAAGATCCCGTTCTTCGCCGACCCGGACCAGCCCTACAACCAGGTGATGGCCGATGTGGCCCTCCGCGCCGACGTGGACAAGATCATCCTCGGCGGCATGGGCCTTTCCAACGACGACTACCTGTTCTTCAAGAACTCCTTCGAGGCCGCGGGCGCCCTGGACAAGATCATCTGCTTCATCAACACGACCGAGAATCCCCCGGTGGAGCGCCTCCTGGTGCCGGACATGGCCCTGACCGCCGCCGAGTACTTCGCCGTGGACAAGAATGAGAAGGTCCTCGTGCTCCTGACCGACATGACCCTGTACGCGGACGCCCTGTCCATCGTGTCCAACCGCATGGACCAGATCCCGTCCAAGGACTCCATGCCGGGCTCCCTGTACTCCGACCTCGCGAAGATCTACGAGAAGGCCGTGCAGCTCCCGACCGAGGGTTCCATCACCATCATCGCGGTGACCACCCTGAACGACGGCGACATCACGCACGCCATCCCGGACAACACCGGTTACATCACCGAGGGCCAGCTGTTCCTCCGCGCGGACACCGACACCGGCAAGGTCATCATCGACCCGTTCCGCTCCCTGTCCCGTCTGAAGCAGCTCGTCCAGAACAAGAAGACGCGCGAAGACCATTCCCAGGTCATGAACGCCTCCGTCCGCCTGTACGCCGACGCCCAGAACGCGAAGACCAAGCTGGAGAACGGTTTCGACCTCTCCGACTACGACGTCCGCTGCCTGGACTACGCGAAGGACTACGCCCGCGAACTGCTCGCCATCGACGTGAACATCTCCATCACCGAGATGCTGGACACCGCCTGGAAGCTGTTCGCGAAGTACTTCACCCCGGCCGAAACCGGCATCAAGCAGGCCCTCGTGGACAAATACTGGAAGAACTAAACCCCTATGGCTGTTAAATTCCAATACAATAAAACGTCGCTGAACGAGATCGGCAAGCAGCTGAAGGTTCGGCAGAAGGCGCTTCCTACCTTGCAGAACAAGGAGAGCGCCCTACGGCTGGAAGTGCGCAAGGCCAAGAGCGAGAGCGACCGTCTTATTGCCGACCTGGAAGCCGCCATGGACCGCTACGACTATCTCGCCTCCCTCTGGAACGAGTTCGATCCGGGGCTCGTGGCCATCACGGACGTGGACCTGCACACCGTGAAGGTCGCGGGCGTGAAGACCCCGGCCCTCGGGGACATCCACTACGAGATCCACCCGTTCAACGCCTTCGCCAAACCGGCCTGGTACGCCGACGGCGTGGCCATCCTCAAGGAGCTCTCCCGGCTCGGCATCGAGTCGGAGGTGTACCGGGAGAAGGCCCGCATCCTGGACTACCAGCGGAAGAAGACGACCCAGAAGGTGAACCTGTACGAGAAGGTCCAGATTCCTGGATTCCAGGAAGCGATCCGCAAGATCAAGCGGTACATGGAGGATGAGGAGAACCTCTCCAAGGCCTCCCAGAAGATCGTCAAGCAGCGCCACGCGGCAGAGGAGGAGGAGGCCTCGGAGGTATGATCAGTCCGATGACCAAATACTCCTTCATCCTGCTGAACGGTGAACAGGAAGGCCTGCTGGAGAAACTCCAGGAGATCGGCCTTGTCGATATCACCCGCAGCGTGAAGCCCGTGGACGGGCCGTCCGGCGAACTGCTCCGCGGCGTGGAGCAGCGCAAGGAACTCGTCCAGTCCCTCGGGAAGATCTTCTTCCCGGAAACGCTCCAGCCCGCCCCGGTCGAAGGTGACCTCACCTACGCCACCGCCGCGGCCCTGGATACCCTGGAACAGCTCGGCGAGCAGATGAAGGCCCTCGAGAAAGAGGCCGCCGCCGCGGAGCCGTGGGGCGCGTTCGACCCGGAACTGCTCAGAAAGCTCTCCGACGCCGGCGTCCCGGTCCAGTTCCATGTCAGTTCCGCCAAGTCCTTCGATCCGCTCTGGGTGGAGAACTACCCCGTCCAGGTCGTGAAAGAGGCCGACGGCAAGGTCTGGTTCGTCGTGGCCGGTCCGGACACCCTGCCCGACCGCGTCCGCGGCCCGCGCCGCAGCTTCGAGGCCATCCAGCAGGAAATCGCCGAAGTCCAGGCCGAGATCGACCACGAGAAGGCGATCCTCCTGACCGCGAAGAAGCGCCAGGACGAGTTCGAGGCCGAAAGCCGCGAAAGGCTCTCCAAACTGGACCTCTACCTCGCCAAGCAGGCCGCTGTTCCCGCCGCGGAGAACACCATCGTCACCCTCGTGGGCTACGCCCCCACGGAGAACGAAGAGGCTGTCACCAAGGCCATTGAGGAAACGGGCGTGTACTATCTCAAGGACGACGCGCAGGTGGAAGACAATCCGCCCATCAGCTTCCGCAACAACAAGTTCGTGAAGATGTTCGAGGTCCTCACCGACATGTACGGCCGCCCGGCCTACAACGGTTTCGACCCGACGCCCTTCATTTCCGTGTTCTTCCTGCTGTTCTTCGCCCTGTGTATGGGTGACGCCGGCTACGGGCTGGTTCTCATCCTCATCGGGTTCCTTCTCAAGAAGGTGGACAGTTTCAAGGATATGGCCCCGCTCGTGGTAACCCTCGGCGTGGGAACCGTCGTGGTCGGATTCTTCCTGCACACATTCTTCTCCATCGACATTTCCCAGTGGAAGGTCTTCGAGCCCATCAAGGGTCTCTTCCTCCCGGACGAGATCGCCGGATACGCCGGCGGAATGGTCCTCGCCCTCGTCGTGGGCGTCATCCACCTGTGCCTCGCGATGGTCGTCAAGGCCATCCAGGAGGTGAAGGTGAAGGGATTCGCCGGCTCGCTCGGCACCCTGGGATGGACGCTCCTGATCGTGGGCGGCGTCCTCGTGGGCGCCCTCGCCCTCGCGGGCGTGCTGGACGCGCAGCTCACGAAGTGGATCATCATCGTGATCGGCGTCGTCTCCGCCATCGGCATCTTCCCGCTGAACAACCCGGACCGCAACAAGCTCGCGAACGTGGGCCTGGGCCTCTGGGACACGTACAACACGGCGACCGGCCTGCTGGGCGACGTCCTCAGCTACCTGCGCCTGTATGCCCTCGGCCTGGCCGGCGGCATGCTGGGCATGGCCTTCAACGATATGGGCAAGATGGTGCTCGGCGACGGGCACAACTGGGTCCTCTGGATTCCGTTCATCCTGCTGGTGGTCGTGGGCCATACGCTGAACATCGCGATGTGCGCCCTGGGCGCCTTCGTCCATCCCCTGCGACTGAACTTCCTGGAGTTCTTCAAAAATTCCGGTTACGAAGCCGAAGGCCGCAACTACAATCCGCTCAAGAAACAATAAACAAATAAACAACAAACACTATTATGGAACAAGTACTCGGTTATCTCGGACTCGGACTGGTCCTCGCCCTCGCAGGTATCGGATCCTCCATCGGAACCACCACGGCCGGCAATGCCGCCGAAGGCGCCCTCAAGAAAAAGCCGGAGGCCTCCGGTAGCTACATGGTGCTCTCCGCCCTTCCGGCCACCCAGGGTATCTACGGCTTCGTGGCCTTCTTCATCATGCTCGGCAAGTATGCCGGCGGCACCATCTCCGGCGCCCTCTGCTTCGGCGTGGGCGTGAGCGTGGGCCTCGCCTGCATGATCTCCGGCATCCGCCAGGGACAGGTTTGCGCCAACGGTATCGTGGGCGTCTCCCAGGGACACAACGTGTTCACGAACACCCTGATCTACGCCGCTCTCCCGGAATTCTACGCGATCCTGGGTCTGGTCGGCGCCATCATGGCCCGCTAGGGACATCCCCTTTCTCCAGGACCGGAAAGATTCTTCCCCGGAAGATCTTTCTGGTCTTACTTTTGCATAAGGCCGGATAAAACGTTGCACGCCATGAAAAGAGCACTGATCACCCTTGTCGCATTGGCCGTCGGGATGACCGCCTTTGCCCAGTACGGCCCCGGACGCCCCGGCGGCGGCCGTGGCTATGGTTACAACCACGGAGGCGGCGGATACCGCCCCAGCCGGTACTATATGGACGGTGCCTTCGAAGTGGGCATCATGTTCAACCACTTCAGCAAGGCCGGGAACACGTTCCGGCCCGACCGGTTGGGCTATTTCGGAGAATATCGGGTGAAGATCAACCCGGTCGTGGACATGGGCCTGCAGCTTTCCACCACGTTCGGAAAGGGATCCTACACCGCCGCCAGCGAGCCCTATGGACCGGACGCCCGGTTCTGGCAGGGCACGCCCCTGGTGGTCACGGACTTCAACCTGTTCCCGTACAGCGGCTTCAATCCCTACTTCGGCCTGGGCGTCGGCCCGGGATTCGGATTCGAGAAGAGCGAGTTCGCGGACAAGGGGGAATGGACCCAGTCGATCGTGCTCAGCCCGCGCGCCGGCGTCGAACTGTTCGAATGCCTGCGCATCAGCGTCCACTACCAATGGTACCTGAGCAAGGCGTCCACGTTCTCGCACATCGGCTTCGGCATCAGCTGGGCGTTCAATACGGGCGGCGGAAGGCCGATGAGAAGGTAATGTCGTTCGACCGGAAAAAGGATGCCGGACTCCCGGCAACCGTCGTATCTGCGGAGACGATGCTCGGCGTCATCGAGACGCTGGGCATCGTCCCGTTTTTCGAAAACCCCATCCCAGGCTACTCCATCGAGGAAATGACCGCGCGGGAGAACTGGTTCGACGGCCAGGAGGACCTGCGCAAGACGCCCTGGGACTGGAAGATCCCGGTCGTCCAGAGCGGGGACGTCGCCTACGGCAAGTTCCTCTGGGGCGGCAAGGCCGCGTTCGCGACGGTGGAATGGTATGCGGAGCTGATGAACTGGCGGCGGAGCCTTCCGAAGTACCAGCCCACGGCCGAGCAGCGGCTGGTGATGGACTATCTGGCGGAGCACGGCAGCATCGGCATCAAGGAAATCCGGGCGCTGCTGGGCGTGAAGAAAAGCGCGGCCGACGCCCTGATGACGCGCCTGCAGATGCAGTGCCGCGTGGTCACCGGCGACATCACGCGCGTCTACCGCGGCCCCGACCTCCACTACAACGGCTGGCAGGTCTCCTCCTTCTGCACGCCGGAATCTCTCTTCTGTGTCGATGCCATCCCCGGTCCCGGCGGCTTCCCCTTCGGCGAAGCCCGCACCCTGGACGTGGACCACTCCCCTGCCGAATCGCTGGCGCTTCTCGTAGAGCACATCCGCTCGATCGCCCCGACCGCCACGGAGAAACAGATTCTGAAGATGCTGCAATAAAGCAACCTGACTAAGATGCTGCAGTAACGCGGACCACCACCTCCCCAGATGGCCGCAATTGCGGAAAACACGGCCAGCAATACATTCTATATGACGACGCGTCCGTCATTTTGGGAAAAACAGGGTGTTTTATGGCCGCATCTGCAATCGAAGCGACGTATAATGACTCTTTTCCGCAATTGCGGCCAAAGAAAGCAAAAAAAAGAGACAGTCTGAAACTGTCTCTTTTTTGGTACTGGGTAGGAGAATCGAACTCCTATTGCGAGATTGAGAATCTCGAGTACTAACCGTTATACGAACCCAGCAGATTGGGAATACAAAGATACGGCTTTATTTCGAATTTCCAAATTTTTATTTCAGAAAAACGAAAAAAACCGCCAAAACGAGGCAGAAGAAGGCCACGATGTGGTTCCACTGAAGGGCCTGACCCTTGAAAAGGAAGGTGACGATGACGGTGAAGACGGTCAGGGAGATCACTTCCTGGATCACCTTGAGCTGCATCAGGTTGAAGGGGCCGCCGTTGCCGTTGAAGCCGATCCGGTTCGCCGGGACGGTGAGGCAGTACTCGAAGAAGGCGATGCCCCACGAGAAGAGGATGATGAGGATGAGCGGCCAGCCGGTGGAGATCTTCATCTCCTGGAGTTTGAGATGACCGTACCAGGCGAATGTCATGAAGACGTTCGAAAACACGAGCATGATGACGGTCCAGATGCCTTGCTGCATAATCATTTTTGGATTTGGGGCGCAAATTTAATACTTTTGTAAGATAAATGAAAGAGATTCCCGGTCAAGCCGGGAATGACGAGAAAAAACCAGCATATGACCCTCATCAAATCCATTTCCGGCATCCGCGGCACCATCGGTGGCGCTCCGGGCAACGCCCTCACTCCTGTCGATATCGTCAAATTCACCGCGGCGTACGCCGCCACCCTCCCCCAGCGGAAGCCGCAGCCGAACGGCGAGCGGTACAAGGTCGTCGTGGGCAAGGACGCCCGGCTGTCGGGCGACATGGTGGAACAGCTCGTCGTGGGCACCCTCATGGGCTGCGGCATCGACGTTGTCAAGTGCGGCTTCGCCTCCACTCCGACCACCGAGATGGCCGTCCTGTTCGCGAAGGCCGACGGCGGCATCATCCTGACCGCCAGCCACAACCCGCGCCAGTGGAACGCCCTCAAGCTCCTGAACGACAAGGGCGAGTTCCTCACCGCGATGGAAGGCCAGGCCGTCCTGGACCTCGCCGCCTCCGAGGAGTTCTCCTTCGCCGAGGTCGACAACCTGGGCACGGTCGAGGAAGAGGACTTCACCGACAAGCACCTGGACGCCGTCCTGGCCCTGCCGGCCGTGGACGTGGAGGCCGTGAAGGCCGCTAACTTCACCGTCGTGGTGGATGCGGTCAATTCCGTGGGCGGCATCATCATGCCGCGCCTGCTGGAGCGCCTCGGCGTCAAGTGCATCGAACTCAACTGCAATCCCACGGGCGATTTCGCCCACAACCCGGAGCCGCTGCCCGCGAACCTCGTGGACCTCTCCCGCACCGTCGTCCGCGAGCAGGCTGACCTCGGCGTGAGCGTGGACCCGGACGTGGACCGGCTCGCCTTCATCTGCGAGAACGGGGACCCGTTCGTGGAGGAATACACCCTCGTGAGCGTCGCCGACTACCTGTGCGAGCTCGCCCAGAAGGCCGGAAAGCCCATCGCAACCGTCTCCAACCTGTCCTCGACCCGCGCCCTCCGCGACGTGACCGAGGCCCACGGCGGCATCTACTACGCCTCCGCGGTGGGTGAGGTCAACGTGACCACCCAGATGCACCGGGTGAACGCGCTCATCGGCGGCGAAGGCAACGGCGGCGTCATCTACCCGGCCATCCACGCCGGCCGCGACGCGATGGTGGGCGTGGCCCTCTTCCTGTCGAACCTGGCCCACAAGAAGATGAAGGTCAGCGAGCTCAAGAAGACCTACCCGCAGTACTTCATCGCCAAGAACAAGATCCAGCTCAGCGACGCCGCCCTCATCGACCGCATCCTCTCCGAGCTCAAGAAGATCTACGCCAACGAGGACATCAACGACATCGACGGTGTCAAGATCATCTTCGAGGCCAAGAAGGAATGGGTCCATCTGCGCAAGTCCAACACCGAGCCCATCATCCGCATCTACGCGGAGGCCGGCACGATGGAGCGCGCCGAAGCCCTCGCGAACGAGGTCATCGCCGTGGCGAACAAGATCATCGGCTGATGTTCTCCTTCCGTACCACCCCCCTCGAGGACCAGCTGGACCGGACCCTGCAAGAGGGCCGGATCGGCTGCTTCTGCACGCAGAACTGCTGGGACACCGGCCGCAGCCGCTGGATGTACGACATCTTCCGGCAGCGGGGCAACCTGCAGGTCGTCTTCACGCCCCGCGACGCGGAGCTCACCCCGGGCACGAACCACATCGACTTCGACCTGGAGCGGTTGCAGGGCCTGGACGCCGTCGTCGTGGAAATCCAGGACGTGGGTGTCCGCTACTTCAACTACACGAAGGACGTGATGCGGCTGATGGAGATGCTGCAGCTCCTCGGCGAAGACGCGCCCTCGCTCTATGTCGTGGACCACATCAACCCCTCCGGCCGCGTGGTTGAGGGCACGATCCCGGCGGTCGTGGGCGAGATGTTCGTCCCGAAGGTCGCGCATCGGCACGGACTCACCCTCGGGGAGCTCGTGAACCTGTACGCCGGCGAGATCGGCGCGAAGTTCCCGATCCATATCATCTCGGCGCGGGCGACGGATTCCAACCGGCAGCTGCTGCCGTGGACCATCGCGCCCGCCTCCGACATCCCGGGCCTGTTCAGCTCCTACATGTACAGCGGCGGCGGCCTGTGGAACAACACGACCGTGACGCCCGGCATCGGCACGGCGCGCCCATACGAGTACATCGGCGCCCCCTTCGTGCGTCCCGGCCTGCCCGTGGACCTGCCCGTGGTGGAAGGCGCGATCCTGCGCCCGTGCTCCTTCACGCCGGCCGCGGGCCGCTACGCCGGCGAGCGCTGCCAGGGCTTCCAGATCATGCTCCTCCCCGGCGAGGACTACCATAGCCTGATGCATACCCTCCGCCTCATGCGCTGGTTCACCGAGCACTACTCCGCCTTCGAGTTCGAGGAAGCCTTCTGGACCAAGCTGGCGGACCCCGTGCTGGAAGAGTACCTCAAGGGTTCCATCCCCTTCGACGTCGCCCGCGAGCACATCAAGCTGGAAGAACAGAAGTGGATCCGCAAGGCCAAACGCTATCTCCTGTACGACGATCAGCCGTATCGGATGAAATAATTTGGAAATACCGGAAAAGATTCATATCTTTGCGGTCCAAAATTGTTAACAATTAGTTTTTTTACGTAAAATGAAGAAAGGAATCCATCCCGAAACCTACCGTCTTGTAGCTTTCAAGGATATGTCGAATGACACCATCTTCGTCACCCGGTCCTGCGCCCCGTCCAAGGAGACCATCGAGGTCGAAGGCGTCGAGTACCCCCTGGTGAAGCTGGAGATTTCCAACACTTCCCACCCGTTCTACACGGGCAAGGTGAAGCTCGTTGACACCGCCGGTCGCGTCGATATGTTCTACCAGAGATACAAGAACCGCAAGAAGTAAATTCTTACGGATCAACAGGTTACAAGAAGTCCCGCTCGAGAGAACGGGACTTCTTCTGTTTTATCCCGACATCGGCCACGATCGATGCCGATCCGTTCCTTCCCTCACCGGCCTTCCGCAAATTATGTACACTGCTCCAGCGTACACGAAAGTAGCTTTCCAACGGCTTTTCTATGTTCACAACTCCTAGATAAGACCGTTCTAACCAGTTATTGAAGAAGCAGTGTACAATAAACCACCCGTAGAAAGCCATCTGATTGACCACCGGAACAGTGTACATTGACTACCGGAGCAACTACGAATTCTGGCAGGGCAAGCGGGTGAAAGTGATCGACGAGGTCCAGCGCTGGATGATGGACCTCCTCCTGAAATCCAACAACGTCTCCGAAGGGGCCCGCGACTATTTCGGCGTCATCGCGATGATCATGACGATGGACGCGAAGCAGACGGATACGATGTAAAAGGGCTACTTCCCCGCTATTCGGGAATAGATTCCTTCCAATGCATCCTTTCTGTCTGCCCGAAGAGGATTCTCCTTCTTACAAAGAAAAGATAGATAATAATCTATACCGTCCACTGACAACGACTTACAGGAAAAGTCGTAGAGAGATGATAGCCGATACTGATGGAACCAGGAAGCAAAGAGCCTTTGACGGCTTGCCTGTCGTCCATCATGCGTATCACAGATATAGACCAGAGAGACCAGGTCATTGTTGAAGAACTCTTCCAAGATAGCCACCACTGTTTCTTTCACCCAATTGTCTTTTTGTGGGTGGTCCGCATCCAGACACGCGATGAAAAACTGAAAAACGAGACCGTCATCACTGAGCATATAATCTTCAGTGAATCCCACCTCATACACATGTCCATACCGAGTCTTAAAAGAGAACGAATAACCGTTCGAGCTATCGACTCGATAAGGAGCGGTACGATTGATGGAAGGTAGGGATAATCTAATCTGCATGGATTTCAGCCGGCTTCAGACCCCTCTTTTCAACTTCCTCCCGGCTGACGCCTTTCCGTATGGCTTCTTCCCATACGCCCCGAGCCTCTACCGCTTTCTTAAAGGCGGTGACAGCTTCTTCTTTCGTTTGATACGTTTTGCACATACGTTTCCTTTTTCCGCAAAAATATGGATTTCACAAAATAAATCCAAATAATAATGGCAATCAGTCGTGCTTCTCGAAGAAGAGGTCGAGGAGGTGCTCGTCGAAGTCGCCGAACCACTCGTGGAGCTTCGCGGCGGCGTTGGCCTTCACTTCGGGGGTGATGCTCTTGATGACGCAATAGACACCCCAGGTGAGGGCGGCGAGGTCGTCCGTGTAGCCGGCGATGGGGATGAAGTCCGGGATGATGTCGATGGGCAGGAGAAAATAGCCCAGGGCGCCGATAATCTTCGCCCGGTCCTTCCCCGAGGTAAGCGGGCTCTTCAGGACATAATAGAGCAATAAGGCGGCGTAGCACACCTTGATGCCCGCCTTCCGGCCGAACTTCTTCAGCTTCTCCCAGAAGGCGTTCTCGTCATACTCCTTCGCGTACTTGACGATCTCCCCGTCTTTCCACTCTTTGTTGAATTCCTTTTCGTCCATACCCAAAAACAATTTGTCCCTTCGTCCTGCAAAAATCGGGCGAAGGGACAAAAAGTCAGGGAGATTCCGGGTCAAGCCCGGAATGACGGGGAGGTCAAGCCCGGAATGACGGGGAGGTCAAGCCCGGAATGAGGGGGTGTTACTCCCCTGCTACGCGGAGGTTGTCCAGGTACCAGCGGTTCTGATTGCGGGCGGAATTGGAGACGCCGGGATCGGTGTTCGTCGGGCGGATCGTGATACGCGTGGAAGGCGTCGCGCCCAGGATGCGCACCGTGGCGTGCTGCCACTCGAGCTTGGTCAGGTCACCCTCCGTGGGCTGGGCCGACTCGATGTTGCCGCTCACTTCCGTGCCGGTGTCGGCCAGGCGGCCGCCGCCCGTCACGGTGACGGTCAGCGTCATCACATCCGGTTTGGATTTGCCCGTCATGCACCAGCACCAGTCGAAGGTGAGGTCCACATCAGCCGAACCGGAAATCTTCGACAGCGCCGGCAGGATGATGCCGGAATTGTAGGAGGTCTTGCCGAACTTGAGATAGTTGTGCATCAGGTACAGGGTCTGCTTGTTGCCGTTGTCCGGCAGGCCGTCGGACCAATCCTGGCCCTTCCAGCCCCAGATGTAGCCATAGCCGCGGCTCTGGAATTCGGTCAGGGCGCCGGCCACTTCGGCCTTCGTGAACGCATTCGGAGAGGAGTTGGCGACACTGTTGTCCGCGACATCGTCCACGGTGTAGGCCGCCCACGGCTCCAGCCACTCGAAATCGTCGGCGAAGAACTCCGTCTGCACAGGCGCATAGTCCGTCTTCTCGACCCGGACGTTGTCCAGGTACCAGCGGTTCTGCTTGCGGGTGGACGTGACCGACGGGTCGTTGTTCGTCGGCCGGATCGTGATCCGCGTGGACGGCGTGGCGCCCACGATGACCACCTTGGCATGCTGCCACTCGAGACGGGTCTGGTCCCCTTCCGTCGGCTGGGCCGATTCGATGTTGCCGCTCACTTCCGTCTTGGTGTCGGCGAGGACGCCGCCACCGGTCACGGTCACCGTCAGCGTCATGACATCGGGCTTGGCGCCGCCCGTCATGCACCAGCACCAGTCGAAGCTGAGCTCGACATTGTCGGTCCCGTTAATCTTGGACAGCGCAGGTAGGATGATGCCGGAATTGTACGAGGTCTTGCCGAACTTGAGGTAGTTGTGCATCAGGTACATCGTCTGCTTGTTGCCGTTGTCCGGCAGGCCGTCGGACCAGTCCTGATTCTGCCAGCCCCAGATGTAGCCGTAGCCGCGGTTCTGGAATTCGGTCAGGGCGCCGGCTACCTCCGTCTTCGTGAAGACGTTCGGGGAGGAGCCGAACACGCTGTTGTTCGCGACATCGTCCTGGGTGTAGGCCGCCCACGGCTCCAGCCACTCGAAGTCATCCTGGAAATACACGCCGGAAGCGGGCGCGCCGGCCTGCGTCACCGTGAGGATGGACTCGAGCTTCTTCTCCGTGTTGTAGAAGCGGACCACGCCCGTACGCGGCGTCTGCTCCGCGGTATTCTCCTCGTAAGTGAGCTTGAATTCCGTCCACTCCACCAGCGCGCGGGTATCGGCCGGAGCGATGGTCAGCCAAGGCTCGGCGGTCTCGGCCTCCACGTCCACGTTGCCCTGGACGCGGATGATCGCCTCGCCGGCCTCGTAGCCCACCTCGCGCTCGTTGCCGTTCACGATGGAAATGAACGGATCCAGCATCTGGCCGGCCGCGCTCTGGACCACGTGAACGACGCGCTCGCTGTCCTCCGAGACGATGCGGATGGTGCCCTCGCGCAGCTCGGGCAGCTCGCTCTCGTCGCAGGTGACGGTGACCGTCGTCTCCTCGCCGGCCACGCCGCCTTCCACGTCGAGGTGGAGCCAATCGTAGGCCGTGGAGATGGTCCAGTCATAGTCGGAGACGACCATCAGCTCCTTCGGCGCGCCGGGCGTGCCGTTGAAGGTCAGGAGCTCGGGATCCACCTGGATGTTGGCATAGACCGGATCCTTCTCCACGCCGTTGCCTTCCTTGACGATCTCGATGATGGGCTGATAGGTTTCGTCCGTGACATCCGTCACGGTGAGGCGGGCCGAGCCGCCATTGCGCTTCTCCAGAGGGCCTGCGCCGGAAGCCTGCCAGTTGGCCAGGCAGCGGAACCGGAACTGGGCATGCTCGGAGTTCTTGCGATACTTCACCACATAGTTGGCCTTCACGTTGGTGGCGCCGTCGGCGTTCATCGCGTGGGAATAGGTAATCTCTTCGCCGGTTTCATTGGTGGTGAGCGTCTCACAGGCGGGACGCCACTGGTCGCCGTCCAGGAATTCCAGGAGCCAGAACTTATGTCCGGTGGCCGACGTACGGGCCTCGAAGGCGATGCGCACTTCGGAACCGGCCTTGATGGCGCCATTGCCATAGAAGAGCCAGTAGTCTCCCGGCCAGGGCCCTGTCACACGGGGACTCTTGTCGGAGACATCCAGCTTGTACTTGTTGTTGCCGTCCGTATTCTCCAGGTCGAAGGGCACATACTCGATGTAGCCCAAGCCCTGGACGGGCTGGATCCGGCTGGTTTCACTCCAGGTAGCCGACGTATAGTTGATCCCGTCCACGCGCACCTTGAACCGCAGCGGATAAGGGATGAGGGCCTCGTCCATGCCGCCGTCCTCGGCGGAAACGACCAGCATCGACGTGCCCACGCCATACCCTTTGAAAACCACCTTGTGCAAATCCATGGCGCCCAGCTCCAGGCTCTCCAGCGGGTCCAGGATGGGAATCTGGACATTGGAGTTCACCCAGATCGTGGTCCCCACCAGCGAGGCGGAGAGGGAAAGATATTCCGTCACGTTCGGGTCATAACCGTCCAGGGAGGCGGTGATGTCCTTGGCTTCGGGATAAACCACGGCGCTGTTCCCGTTCACCTGGAATTCGTCCATTTCAAAGGCAGGGGCACCATTCACGGAAATCTTCTTGCCATTGAAAGAAAGCTTGTCCCCCAGGGCGGGACCCGTGCCCTGCACATACAGGCTGGCGGATTCGTCTGCAGCGATGAAGCCATTTTGGGAAAGGGCGACGACTTGAGCGTCGGGAACCTTGGCATACGCATCGTCATCCAACGCGGCCACCTGGGCCAGGGTCTGCTCCTCCACCCCGTAATAGTTGTCGCCATTCTGGTGCACGGTGATCACCATCCTGCGCTCGCGGAAACGGCCCTGCAGAATGATGGTTCCCTCACGGGGACTGTCGATGACGCCGCCGGTGGCATTGTCGGCCACGGAGACCGTGATGGACCCCATGCCCTGTCCGGTCATGGGCGACACCTGGATCCAAGGCTGGTTGACGTCGACGGCCCAACTGCCGTCGGCATAGACAGAGAGTGTCTGCGACGGGGCGCCGGTCGCGGCGAAGACCACATAGGACTCGTTGGCGCCTACGGCCTTGGCTTCTCCGATCTCTTCTTTCGGATTGCAGGAAGCCAGCATAGCGCCAGCTGCCATTGCGGCAAGAGAGTATAGTAAAGTATTGAGTTTCATGGCCTTCAATTTATTGGTTAGAAGAAGTCCCTGCGGACGGGCTCACAGCCCAGCCCGGATTCTGTTTGAGATTCTCATTCAGCTGGAGTTCCTTTTCCGGAAGCGGATAGAAGTAGTGCTTCGTCTCATCGAAGGAGTGGCTCACTGACTTCAGGGCGTCACGGACGCCGGCCGTCGCATATTCTCCTGTGACGGGGTTCACCAGGTAGACGGTTTCATCATTTCCGGTGTATTCCTCGGTTTCGTCGGGATTGAAAATCCTGTACTTGTTGCCGGAGGCTTTGCTGGAACCGGTGTAGAACGTGTACTTGCTGTCATCACCGAAATCATAGTAGCCGGGACCGGGGATGTACATACCGTAGATCGGCTGGTTCAGGCAGTAGCCGGCCTTCCAGCGGATGAGGTCAAAGTAACGGCCGTAACCTTCCTGGAACAGCTCGATGGCACGCTCGCGACGGATCTCCAGGATCACACCCGTGTTCGCGCCTTCCACATTGGGATAACCGGTTTCCGCAGACATCAGATACGGATCGGGGTTAGCGTTGGCGGCAGCCATGTCCAGGTTGGGCATGCCCACGCGGTCACGGAGCAGCTTGATGGAGATGTCGATGTCACCCTGGGTAAGGGTCCCCAGTTCGGCCTTCGCCTCCGCATAAATGAGGAGAGCCTCTGCGTAGCGGTATACCGGCATGTCATTGTAGGACTGGTCCGCGAAATACGCCGCCAGGGCATAGGGCTGGACAAACTTGATGCTCTGGTAACCGGTCTGGCAGTATTTGAACTCGGGGCCGTCGTGGCTGACGCCGGGATCCTTCCAACTGTAACCGGGCGTACGGATGGTCTGGGCCAGACGCGGGTCACGGCCGGCCACTTCCTCGGCAAAAGGCATCACCTCCCAGCCCGGGATGTCGGTGAAACGGCTGCCATCCGCCATCAGGTACATATCGACCAGTTTCTTCGCCATCCCGAAACGGGCGGCGGTCTGGTTGGTGATCTCGCGGCTGCAATCGTGCTTGATTCCAAGGCCGGCGTCGTAATTCACCGCAAGGATGATCTCGTCGGTGCTGGCATCATTGGCGTTGAACAGCGTCAGATAGTCCGTGGACGGATTGCCCGTATTGTGGATGGAATAGGCGCCGGACGCCATCAGGTCACCCGCCGCTTCGGCAGCCAGGGTCAGATAGTACTTGTAGTCGTGCGTGGAACCGTCGGCAGCCGTGTAGGATGTGGCAAACGGGGCAGGCTCACCGTGGTACTTGCGGAAGGTGCCTTCAAAGAGGCAGAACTGAGCCTTGAGCATCAGGGCCGTATACTTGTTCACACGGTATGCCGTCTGGGGGGCCTTGGCCTTGCCGGGAAGGTTCATGATCGCCTCGTCGACATCCTCGATCATATGGTTGAGGATGGTCTCGCGGCTGTCCCGGGCAGAATAGAGGTCCTCATCGGCCGAACCGATCTCGTGGTCGATCCACGGAACGTCCCCGAACTTGCGGACCATGTCGGCATAGTAGTAGGCGCGCCAGAACTTGGCCAGCGCGGAGTATTCCTTGACGGCCGCGGCATCCTCGCAATGGTCGATGTTGGCCAGGAGGGTGTTCATCTTGCGCAGGTTGGTGAATGACCAGCCGCCGCCCGAAGTGGGCACGGTCCGGTCGAAGCCGCCGCGGATGAGGGCGGAGGGATTCATGCTCACGAACACGTCACTCTCCTTGTCGAATGGCGTCTTGTCCAGCAGATTGTTATAGAAGGTGTTGGAGAAGAGTTGCAGGTCTTCCGCCGTCTTGAAATAGGAATCAGGGGTGAGCTGGGACTCCGGAGTCAGTGTCAGCACTTTATCCAGATTGCAGGATACCGCAAGAACGGATGCAACAGCCAGTGATATGATAATATGCTTTCTCATAATCCGTTTCATTATTTAACGATACACACAGCTACGCGGTTGGAGGCAGGCGATGCCGCAGCATCCTTGTCAGAACCGACGGAAGAGTAACTGATACGGCTGTCGGAGACGCCGGCATTCTTCAGCATCCGGACAACCGCCTCGGCACGCTGCCGGGCCAGGACGTCGTTCAAGGCAGGGGTGCCGGTGCCGGAATCGGCATAACCGGTAATGACGATGCCCGCGTCCGGATTCTCGGCGAGAATCTGGCTGATACGGCCCAGTTTGACGGCCTCTTCGGGACGGATTTCGGCTTTTCCGAGCTCAAAGAACAGATCGTCGGCATATTCGCCCTGCAGACCGGAGACAGGTTTTTCAATCACCTTCTCGACAACCTTTTCCACCACCTTTTCGACAGGCACTTCCACGATCTTTTCCTTCACGACCTCACGGATCACCTCACGCACCGCAGGGGCGAGAGCCGAAGACTTGGAGGAGGAACCCTTGAGAGCCTTGCCACCGAAGGTGATATTCACGCCCACCATAAAGGTCTTCTGCCAGGGATAGGAAGTATTGTTGAGGTCGTCCGTCGGATTACCTCCACGGTCGAAACAGCTTTCGGGATCCAGATGGCGGGTCACTCTCTTGATCGGCGACCAGTAGGCCAGGTTTTCCCCGGAGAGATAGACGCGGATCTGCTCGAATCCTATCCGGTTGACAAGCTTCTTGGGGAACTCATAACCGATGGTCAGGTTCTTGAAGCGCAGATACCGGACATTCTGGATATAGCGGTCGTTCACACGGCCCAGTTCGCCGCCGCCGTTGGAGGCCACGTTGGAACGGGGACGCGGGAAATAGGCGTCGGGATTCTCCTCACTCCAGCAGTTGTCCAGGAAGTTCTTCGCCAGGAAGGTAGGATAGCCGTAGGAGTAAGGTCCCCAGAAGTCGAAGTTCAGCCGGGCGGGATACCAATAGTGGTTGCCGGTGCCCTCGAAGAATGCACTCACGTCAAACCCGGCCAAGGAAAAGCCCGCCTGGAAGCCGTAGTGCAGACGAGGGAGCGAGTTGCCCAGGTAGATCTGGTCACCGTGGTCGGCCAGGGTGTTCTTGCCCACGCCGATGACATGGTCCCCGTCCAGGTCGGCATACTTCAGGTCGCCGCCCTTCCAGCCGCCGTTGAGGTTGGCGTTGCAGTAGGACTGGTCCACGATGGAGGTGTATTCCCTCGCCTCGTCGTCGTTGGCGAAGAGACCGTCGACATGGAAGCCCCAGATTTCGCCCAGTTCCATCCCTTCATAGTAATTGGACAGAAGCTTGGTTTCGTTGTTGAAACGGGTGATATGGGAGCGGAAGTCACTGAGGGAGCCCTTCAGGAAGTAATCGAAACCCTTGCCCAGGATATTGAAGGAGTCTCTCCAGCTCAGGGAGAGTTCATAGCCCTTGGTGCGCAAGTCGGCCGCATTCATCTGGGGGACGCCTGCGCCGTACACGGCGGGAAGGTCCATGCCGTCGGTGAGCATGCCGTCGGTGTCGCGGATGTATGCTTCGCCGGTGAACTCCAGTTTATTCCCAAAGAAGGCCAAGTCGACGCCCAAGTTGGTCTGCTTGGATGTCTCCCAGGTCTTGTCGGAAGCCACGGGGTCATCCAGGTTGGTATAGCGGGCCATGGCGTTGTCGCCGAAGTTATAGCCGGCGAAAGTCTTGAAGTTCACCAGGCGGATGTAGGAGAAGTTTCCCACGTTCTGGTTGCCCAGCGTGCCGTAGGAAGCCCTGATCTTGAAGTTGTTCACCACGCGCTTGGCGGGGGCGAAGAAAGGTTCCTCACTCAGGCGCCAACCGATGGAAGCCGACGGGAAGAAGCCCCACTTGTGTCCGGTGGTGAAGCGGGAAGACCCGTCGAAGCGGGCCGATGTCTCGAACAGGTAGCGGCCCTTGTAGTCATAGTTCAGGCGGCCGAAGAAACCGGCCATGCGCCAGGCCGACTGATTGCCTCCCACCTCGGGAGGACGATTCTCCGTGGAGATGAGGGCCAGGTCCGAGAGCTCGGTGGTGATGAGGTCGTAACCTTTTGCAGCGACTCTCTTATAGTGATAGTCGTCATAGTTGAAACCGCCCATCACCTTCACGTTGTGCGCATCGGCAAACGAATGCTCATAAGTTGCGTAAGCATTCACGGTCTGACGGATATACTCCTTGATATCTTCCGTCATATAGTTGTCGAACGCACCCGTATTCTGATAGGTAGACAGCACACCGGGATATTGGGAATACGTCAGGATGTTCCGCCGGTGGGTATCGTGGTTGTTATAAGTCCGATAGGTGTAATTGGCCTTGAATGTAAGGCCTTTGAGGGGCTGCAGGGTCAGTTCCGTGGTGTTGGCCAGGTCGGTACGTTTCTCGATGTTCAGGTTGTCGCTGGCATAGGCCCAGTGACGTCCGTTGGCCACGCGGTAGCCCAGGGCGTCCACGACGTAAACCCAGGTTCCGTCCGGGTTCTGGGGCGTGAAGCAGGCCGGGGCATGACGGTCACCGTAGGCGAAGGAGTCCTGGATGTCGGCCAGACCCGGGAAATCGTAGGTTCCGACGAAGAAGTTGGTATTGTTGCTGATGCTGGCCCACGGGGTGATCTGGGCATCGATCTTGGAGCGCAGGTTATACTTCTCGTACACGTCGGGGCGGACCTTCACCATGCCCTCCTGGCGGTCATACTCGCCGGAGAGATAGTACTTGACGGCCTTTGTACCGCCGCTCACGCTCAAACTGTGGTTGGTGGTGGGATGCACGTCATTGTACATCTCGTGCCACCAGTCGGTGTTGGCATAATACTTATACTTGCCATCCTTGACGACCACCCAGGGGCGTTCGGGATTTTCGGTCTTGTCGTTGATACGACTAAGGAGTTCCATCATGTCTTCCTGCGTGTAGTCCACGTAGTTGGAACCCTTGCTCTCGTACCAGAACTTGTTGAGGGTGTAGACCGACCAGTAACCGGTGGTTTCCCAATCGGTGGAAGTGGTGGGCATCTCCACGCCCCAGCGACCGCTGTATCGCACGCGGGCACCTTCATCCCCGGAACCGTTCTTGGTAGTGACCAGGATGACGCCGTAAGCAGCGCGGGCGCCGTAAACGGCGGCGGAAGAGGCGTCCTTGATCACGGAGATGGAGGCCACGTCCTGCGGATTGATGCGGTTGATGCTTCCCTCCACGCCATCGATGAGCACCAGCGGGTCACCGCCGTTAATCGAGGTGTAGCCGCGGATGTTGAGGCTGCCTGTGGAACCGGGATTGCCACTGGAAGTCGTGATGTTCAGGCCCGGGACCGAGCCTTGCAGCATCGTGGTAAGGTTGTGTGCCGTACGGTTCTCCAACTGCTTGCTCTCCACCGACGTGATGGCGCCGGTGAGGTTCACTTTCTTCTGGGTACCATAGCCCACGACCACGGTCTCCTCGATGGCGATGTTGTCCTCCTGGAGCGTGACGTTGACAGTTGCCTGGTTCGCGGAAACCGGAACGGATTCCGTAGTATAACCGAGGCTGGAAACGACCAGGACGACTTCGCGGGCGGGGACTTGGAGGTTGAAGGCTCCATCCGCGTCCGTCACGGTGCCGGTCGCCGTTCCTTCCAGGACGACGCCGGCGCCGAGGACAGGAAGTCCTTCCGCGTCGAGCACCCTTCCGGATACCGTCCGGTTCTGTGCGGCGAGGCCGAAGCCTGAGAGCAGCAGAACCACCGATGTGGCGAGAATTTCAGTTAATCTCATAAACTAAGAATGGGTTAATTATTGATGGAATACGTTTCCGTGGTGAAGGCCTTCGGGCGGGCCATCGTCTCCGTATAGACGATGCCGAAGCGGTCCGTGACCTTGATGTCCAGGGTGGACGTCGCGCTGGAGGCCGTGACCTTGAACAGGTGGTAGTTCTTCTCGGTCTTGAACGTGGTCGCCGCGTTGCTATTGAAGCGCTTGGTCGTATAGGCGATGTAATGGAGGGGATCCAGCTCGCCGGAGACAAGCTGCGAGACCGGCAGGGACTTCCCGTCCTCGGTCACCTCCACCGTCCATTTCGGATCCCAGTTCCAGACATTGATATAGACCTCGTTGGCGGAACTGGCTGTTCCCCAGATGGAGGGCTTGAAATCGGTTCCCGAATATTTCGGGCAATACGCATCCTTGGTGATATGGATCTGGTTGCGGTCGTAAGTGCGGAACTGGTAGTCCGTTCCCTTCCCCGTGGCCTTGTACTGCCACTTGAAGTCCGTCCCCGTGACATCCATGACGGTGTATCCGCCCGGGGAACCGTCCTGGCCGATGTGCACGCCCGGCGTCAGCTTGCCGGTCCACCACCAGGTCGCGCAGATGGCGCCGGCGTTGTGCTCGAACAGATGGTCCGTGGCGAGCTCGTCCTTGTTGTACACCGTATGGGTGTGGGCCGTATAAAGGTGGACTTCCGGATAAGGCTTGAGGACGGCCGCCAGGGCCGATGCTTCCTTCAGCCCGTATTGGCCCTTGTTGTTATACATTGGAATATGCATCGTCACGACGAGCGGCGTTCCGTTCGGGACGGACGCGAGGTCCTTCCGGAGCCAGGCCAGTTCGTCGGCGACCACGCGACCGTCATAAGCGCGCACGTAGGCTCCGTCCTTCCGGTCGAGATTGATCGTGCTGTTGGTGCACTCCACGTCGTCCAGGACCACATAATGGACCTTTCCGATGTTGAAAGAATAATAGGTGGGGCCGATGTTCTCCTTGTAGTCCTTGACCGTGTCGAAGTCGCCCATGTAGTACATACTATGGTCGTGATTGCCGATAGTGTGGTACAGCATCACGCCCTGGATGCCGGCGGCATCGGCCAGGTACTCCTTGAAAGAATACTTGTTGTCAAGCCAGTACAGGTCCCAGGTCATGTCGCCGAGGGTGAGGGCGTACACCTTGACCGGGGTGGCGGATACGGTGGCGTTGAGATCCTTGACAAACTCGGCGAACTGCTTCTTGTCGTCGTTGCGGGCCGCCAGGTGGATGTCGCCCAGCATCAGCATCCGGTGATTTTCCTGGCCATCGACCTTCTTGAGCTGGAAATTGACGAGTTCCGGCGTCAAAGCGTTGGGATTGACGGTTGCGTGGAACTTGGGCAGGATCCCGTTCGTGAGGGGCTCATAGCCGCTCGGGGTGGAGACGAAAACGTATCCGTTATGCTTCTTGGACTTCATCTGGTACACGCCCTTGGAGTCCGTCTTCACGACCTCCACGCCGTCGGACACGACGACGTTCGCGAGGCCGGTCCCTTCGCAGGAGACCCGGCCGTACACGGTGCTGCCGGCCGCGGGCTCGATTTCCTCCTCGCCCGCGTACTTGATGACGATGTCCATCGTCCCCTTCCGGGTTTTCGTGGCGCCGCGCTGGTGGGACACCGTATAGGTGCCGGGGCCGAAGCCGCGGGACCAGACGTCGGAGATGGACACGGAAAAGCGCGTGTCGGAGACCGAAGTGACCGGGCAGGGGTACTCCGTGGCCCCGGTGCCCAGGACGATCTTGTCGCCGGACACCGGCGGCTTCGCGAACTGGACGCGGAAGCTGATCTCGGAGGCGCCCTCGTCGATGGTCATCGACGCGGGGACCTCGAACTGGACATCGATCTTTTCCTGCTCGGGATTGTTCTTCTTGCAGGAAGCCCCGCTGAGCACGAGAACGAGCGCAAGGAAAGAAATAATCCGTATCTTGTTGACGAATAATGCCTTCATTCTTAAATTGCATTTAAAATCATCTCAAAGTTAACAAAATATCTTTATTATTGTTATCTTTGAACTCGATAACCGCAATACTTTTTGGAGACATGCTGAAATTCCTGCAACAACCCGCCCATCTCCCGGAAGAGACCGGACCCGAGGCGGATCAGAAGTACAAGAAACTCCGACTGCAAGTATTCATCGGCGCCTTCATCGGCTACGCCGGCTTCTACCTGGTGCGGAAGAACCTGTCCATGGCCATCCCGGCGATGGCCCCGCTGGGCTTCGCCAAGACCGAGCTCGGCTTCGTGCTGGGCCTGAACGCGGCCGCCTACGCCCTCTCGAAGTTCCTGATGGGCAGCGTGTCGGACCGCTCCAACGCCCGCGTGTTCCTGCCCCTGGGCCTGGTCCTCACGGCCATCTCGATGTGCTTCATGATCGTCCCGATCCAGTTCATCGGCGCGGAGCACAAGACCCTTGCGATCCTGGTGATGGGCATCCTGAACGCCCTCGTGGGGTGGTTCAACGGCATGGGCTGGCCCCCTTGCGGCCGCGTGATGACGCACTGGTTCTCCGTGAGCGAACGCGGGACGATGATGAGCATCTGGAACTGCGCCCATAACGTCGGCGGCGCCCTCGTCGGCCCGATGGCCACCTACGGCGCGGCCTGGTTCGGCAGCTGGTTCTACGGCACGCACACGGAGCTGTACTTCCTCATCGGCACCTTCGCGTTCCCGGCGGCCGTCGCCCTGTTCATCGCCCTCCTGGCCTATGTCCTGCTGCGCGACACGCCGCAGTCCTGCGGCCTCCCGTCCGTGGAGAAGTGGCGCAACGACTATCCCAAGAACTACTCCGAGAAGCAGGAGAAGGCCATCTCCACCAAGGAGATCTTCTTCAACCACGTCCTGAACAACAAGTTCCTGTGGTTCATCGCCCTGGCGAACGCCTTCGTGTATATGGTCCGCTACGGGTGCCTGGACTGGGCGCCCACCATCCTCACGGAGAAGGGCATCGACCTCAAGAGCGCCGGCTGGGCCTACTTCGCGTACGAGTTCGCCGCCATCCCGGGCACCCTCCTCTGCGGCTGGCTGTCGGACAAGCTCTTCCAGGGCCGCCGCGCGCTGCCGACGATGATCTTCATGGCCCTCGTCGCCGTGTTCATCGGCCTGTACTGGGCCTTCATCGACAACCTCACCATCGTCATCATCGCCCTCATCGGCATCGGGTTCTTCATCTACGGGCCGGTAATGCTGATCGGCGTGCAGGCGCTGGACCTCGCCCCGAAGAACGCGGCCGGCACCGCCGCGGGCCTGACGGGCTTCTTCGGCTACTTCTTCGGCACCTTCATCCTCGCGAACTGGATCATCGGCCTGGTCGCCGAGAAGGCGGGCTGGGGCGCGACCTTCACCCTGCTGCTCGCGGCCTGCTTCCTGGCGATTTTCTTCATGGGCATGACCTACAAGGAGGAGCAGTACCTGGTGAAGAAGGACCACAAGAAGGAGGCCTAGGACTGACACTTTGGCAGAGGACTTGCCTCTGGCAGATAATTTGATTACCTTTGCGCGGCTTTACCGGGGTTCCGGCAAGGCCGCGTTTGACATGAATTGACAGCACCATGGCAGAAAAAAAGAAAAAGAATAGCGAGAACCAGGCGCCCCAGGCGGACCCCAAGGAACTCGAAACCCTGAAAAAAGAACTCGAAGCGAAGGAGGAAGGACTCAAGGCGAAAGGCGAAGAGCTCGAGGCCTTGAAGAAGGAGATGGACGAGAAGAAGAACGACTACCTCCGGCTGATGGCGGAGTTCGACACGTTCCGCCGCCGCACCGCCGAGGAGAAACTGGAGCTGGTGAAATCGGCCTCCGCCGACACCATCAAGGGCCTCCTCCCCGTGCTGGACGACTGCGAGATCGCCCTCTCCCAGCTGGAGAAGACCGAAGGCAACGAGTCGGCCGTCGAGGGCGTGCAGCTCATCTTCAACAAGCTCATGGGCTACCTGAAGACGAAGGGCCTGGAGCGGATCGAGGCCAAGGGCGAGGTGTTTGACACCGAGCTCCACGAGGCCGTGACGCTCTTCCCCGCCCCGACCGAGGAGCAGAAGGGCCGGGTCATCGACGTGGCCCAGACGGGCTACCTCCTGGGCGGCAAGGTCCTCCGCTTCGCGAAAGTGATCGTAGGAGCATAACGATATGGCACAGAAAAGAGATTACTACGAGGTATTGGGCGTGACCAAGTCGGCAAGCGCCGACGAGATCAAGGCCGCATACCGCAAACTGGCGCTGAAATGGCACCCGGACCGCTGGGTGAACGCCTCCGACGCGGAGAAGAAGACCGCGGAGGAGAACTTCAAGGAGGCGGCCGAGGCCTATTCCGTGCTCAGCGACCCCGACAAGAAGGCCCGGTACGACCAGTTCGGCTTCGCCGGCGACCAGATGGGCGGCGGCGGTGGCTTCGACTTCGGCGGCTTCGACCTGAACGACATCCTCCGGAACGTGTTCGGCGGCGGCTTCAACTTCGGGGGCGGCGGCTTCGACTTCGGCTTCGGCTCCCAGGGCGGGGGCCAGACCCAGCAGCGCACCTACCGCGGGCGGGACATCCGCACGAGCGTGAAGCTCACCCTGGAGGAGATCGCCACCGGCTGCGAGAAGGAAGTGACCATCGAGCGCAACCGGCCCTGCCCCGACTGCGGCGGCAAGGGCGCCAAGAACACCTCCGACGTGAAGACCTGCCCGAACTGCAACGGCCGCGGCCAGACGCAGCGGGTGGTGAACAGCCTCTTCGGCCGGGCCGTCTCCTACGAGACCTGCCCGCAGTGCGGCGGCGAAGGCAAGGTGATCACCAATCCTTGCCGGCGCTGCAACGGCACGGGCTTGGAGCGCCGCCGCGAGACGGTGCGGGTGAAGATCCCCGCCGGCGTCGAGGAAGGCATGCAGGTGACCGTGCGCGGCGAGGGCCACTCCGCCATGCACGGCGGCACGAACGGCGACCTGCTCGTCGTCATCAAGGAAGAGACGCACTCCAACCTGCGCCGCGACGGGAACAACCTGTTCTACACGCGGATCATCTCCGTGATGGACGCGATGCTGGGCTGCGAGATCTCCGTCCCCTGCCTGGACGGCAGCTACAAGGTGAAACTGGACCCGGGCACGCAGTCCGGCACGGTCATCAAGCTCCGCGGCAAGGGCCTCCCTTCCGTCCAGGGCTACGGCCGCGGCACCGGCGACCTGTACGTGAAGATCCTCGTCTGGATTCCGCGCAAGCTCTCCCGTTCGGAGAAGGACATGATGGAGTCCATCCGGAACAATTCCACCTTCACGCCGGACCTCAGCCGGGACGACAAGGCGATTTTTGACAAGGAAAAGAATATTTTCTAAAAAATATTTGCGCGTTCCAAAAAATCTTTCTACATTTGCAGTCCCAAAACGGAGCAACCTCTTGCCCAGGAGTTGAACGGCAACGTTGCAAGCAAGGAGAATTGAAAACATGGATTTGATTAAAGTAGCAGAGCAGGCTTTTGCCGGTGGCAAGGCCGCTGAATTCCCGGAGTTCAAGGCAGGTGACACGATCACCGTGACCTACCGGATCAAAGAAGGAGACAAGGAGCGCGACCAGAAGTTCCGCGGCGTCGTCATCCAGATGAAGGGTGCGGATCCTTTCACCAAGACCTTTACCGTCCGCAAGGTTTCCGGCGGTATCGGTGTCGAGAGAATCTTCCCGCTCCAGTCCCCGTTCATCGACAGCATCGAGGTGAACAAGTACGGTAAAGTGCGTCGCGCACGCATCTTCTACCTCCGCGACCTGACGGGTAAGAAGGCCCGCATCAAGGAAAGAGTCTACAAAGCTACTGATAACGAATAAGCCGCAAGGCACTTGGCTCCATAGCTCAATTGAATAGAGCATTTGACTACGGATCAAAAGGTTACAGGTTTGAGTCCTGTTGGAGTCACTGAAAAACCGCATTGGAGATAGCTCCAGTGCGGTTTTTCTTTTTTTTCGTACCGATTTCGTACCGACTTTTTACCGACAGAAGGTCTCATTGGGTGGTGCAATCATGGTACAATCCAATGTAACGAAACACAAAAAGGGTCGCCGCGAAAGCAGGGAAATACCCCCGAGTTTCGGACGGGAGAAAACGGTAGATGTCCCAGTACTCCCGGGAGCCAGCACGAGTGATCGCCCGATCGACGGCGGCATACCCGCAGTTGTACGAGGAGATGGCCAGGCGCCAGTCGCCGTATCTCGCATAGGCCCTCTCAAGATAGCACGCCGCAGCCTCCGTCGAGCGGCGGAAGTCCAGCCGGTCGTCGACGAACCCGTCGCAGCGGAGACCGAACTGCCGGGCCGTCGCCGGCATCAGCTGCCACATTCCCCTCGCACCAGCTTTCGAAAGTGCCCGGGGATTCATCGCAGATTCAACAGCAGCAAGCAACGTCAAATCTTCCGGTAGCCCTTTCCTCTCAAAGACTGCTCGTAGTTCATCTTCATAAAACTCATACCTCTCGAGCACAATCCGCAGTCCCTTCTTATGCCGGGCGATGTAGTCAGCGACCATCGTAGCAAGAAGCGAGTCGGGCGATTCCCAGAAATACTCCAGCACAGCCCCGGTCCCCACATCGATATGCTCCGGAGCTACCTCATCCTCATCGACATCCAGGAAATCCCAGGTCTCGACCACGACAGACATTTCCCTGCTCTCTCCCCTATGCCGCTCGATGTCCTCCAGGTCCCGGCGTGACAACTGGGCGAAGGCCGAGGACCCCAATAACAGGAAATACAGGCAAGCTACAGGACTAATCCGCATCGACAAGGGCCCCCTTCCCCTGGGGATTCACCACCGGCGGCAATAGTCGGTCCACGATATCCTGGACATCCTGGCGGATCCGGTTGAAGTTGTTCAAAATCGTCCCCTGGATCAGTTCGTCAATCTGACGGTCGGCTTCTGCGGACAGGATCCTTTCCACCTCCCTGTCCGTCAGGGAGCGGACCATCGCATCCACCCGCTGCTTCATCACATCCACAGAATCGATAACACCATCCTGGACGAGCTGGGCTACTGCCCAGCTCTCGAGAATCCCGGCCTTCATTCGGGGCTCATGCACAGACCTTCGAACCTCCGCCTCCCCGAAATCGGTCATCTGAGGGAGTCTCCGGTTCGTCTTCCGCAGTTCATTCTGTCTCTCGTTGTCAATCTGGATTTCACCACAGAAGAACTTTTTCTGGATAGGAGTGTCATTATTATCGGCAATCTTCCCGAAGAAATACCCCTGCGTGAGCGTCTCAATCTTAGAGATGGGCATCAGCTCCTCCTGCTGGAAGGAGATTGAAACCGACTCTGAATCAATGTTCTGCGTTTGGCTTTGCTGCTCCCGGAACTCCTTGCCGAAGGACTTATTCAAGTCCTCGGCCGTCTTGCCGTTCACCTGGCCGCTGAAGATATTCCCCACGGTGTTGAAGATGACATCAGCCTCCTTCTGGGTGTAGTCCCGGATGAGTTGGGACTTGTCCTGGGCCCCGATGACGATGGCCACCTTGTTCGAGCGGGCGGTCGCGATCAAGTTATCCAGGCCCTTAATAAATATAGTAGGCAGCTCGTCCAGCAGCACGCCGCACTTGCGCTTCCCCTTGTGGTTGATGAGCTTGAACATCCGGGAAGTGAACAGTGAAAGGGTGGTCCCGTAGATCTGCTGCCGGTCCGGGTCGTTGCCGATGCAGATGGTCTTCGGGTCGTCGGGATTGTTCAAGTCCAGTCGGAAGTCGTCCCCCGAGAGCACCCAGTAGAGTGCTGGTGACGCCATCTTATTCAAAGGGATGGTCGCCGAGGCGATCTGTCCTTGGAGCTGGTCCTGGGCGCCGGCGGCCAGGGCCGACGCGAACGGCTTGATCTTCGTCTCCAGCTGCGGGTACAGCGACAGGATCTTGAAAATCTTCTTGTAGTCGACGGACATCAGCTCAATCACGTGCGGGAAAGTGCAGTATTTCCCTCCCTCGTATATGGACAGGAAGTAGATGATGGCGTCCAGGTATACCTTCGCGGACATTGCGAAGAAGTCCTCCTTCTCGACCGTCCCTGGGGCGACGTTCTTCATCACGATGTCGGCGATTTCTGCGGAGTCCGCCGGGTCCTGGATGTATGAGGGATGGATGGGATTGCAGCGGTTGGAGTAGCGCGGGTCCTTGAAGTTAATGACATAGAACTTGGGCGCCGACGGGTCCGAGACATATTCCGGCGCACCCGGGACCGACCCGAAGGCGGGGTTCTTCAGAAGGGGGTACCTGCGCAGGGTTTCATTGTACACCACTTCCGTGAGGTCCGGGAACTTGTAGTCGTACACGAACATACTGTACCCCTTCTTCACCATTTGTTCAATGAACGGGTTATAAACAGAATACGACTTGCCGGAGCCTGGGCTTCCCAGTACCATAGTACCCCGAAACGGGTTTACCACGTTGATCCACCCGTTGTGTATCTTCTTGTGGTACTGATACTTAGTCGGAATGTTAATCGAATCCGGCGTGTTGATGAGCACGTCGCACTGTTCGAACGTCTCGTTGACATCATTCTCCGCCCGCTTGAACGAGCGAAGGTTCCGGCTGACCATCGAGACCGCCCAGGCGCACATCGCGAAACCCAAAACCGAAGTCGCAATATAATACGTTGCAACAGGTTGCATCGCATAAAGGACAAGGCCGACCAGGAACACACTCCCGACCAGCCACCAGTTCACTTTCCTCCCCTTCCCCATCCTCACGATATGGCAAATCACCATCAGGAGGAAGGCCCACACTTTCGTGCGGAAAGGAGACTTGAAGAGTCCACCCGCCCGGAGGCTGAGCATGATCCGCTGGAGCGCTGGGTGCGTCAGGCCGACCGAGGAGAACACCGGCTGAGCATAGTAGAAGATATTCATCGCAAGAATCACATAGGCTGCGACGAGTAGGAAGAAGTATATCTTTTCATATTCCCGTTTTTCCGGTGTCACGGCAAAAATGTATCAACTCTTTCGTTTGGTGACTTTTTGTTTTCTCTTCTTGAACACCTTCGAATCATCCCGAGACGCCGATCCGAAATCCCCCGTATGTCCGAGCAAGCTGGAGGCCACTGAAAGAGCCGTATCCACCGCATCCACCTCACGCTCCTCGACCACCGTCTCGGGCTCTTCCCTTTCATCTAGGGACTGAGCAGCGACAGAAGGAGACATTTCAGGAACAGAAGGAGCCATTGACGCAGCCTCTTCCCTCAATGCAGCAGCATTCCACCGGATATCCGCCTCGCGATAGGCGGCCGTCGTGATGCCCGGTAGTTCAGAGCCTTTGAAAACGGCCTTTGAACGGTCGTCCACGAAGGTCGCTCCATAGATGTTACCCTCCCGGGAGCGAAACACCGATGCGTGGATGCCCCGTCGGGAGAGCATCGAAAGGAAGGATTCCTCGCTGCGGGAATGCGTCAAAGCATAAGACACCTGACGGGCAAGCGAGGACCGTTCCGACCGAGATACAGGAGCAAGTCTTTTGTTCACGTAAGCCCTTGATTCATAGAGGCCGTACAGGTTCTCCTTCATTTCCTTACCGCTAATCATTCGGGCTACCGGCTTCCCGCTCGCATCAGCGCCCTGGAGCACAATATCTGGTCCTACCGGTGTGTCTCTGGTGTCCATTATGAGCCCCTTAGAGGCACAGACCGCCTTGAGTTGCGGGAGTGTGCAGAACCGGTAATCCACCGCTTCCCGGAACAGGGACAGGTACTGGTTGCATATGTCTCCGGCTTTCGGATCGAAGCGCACAGAACGAACCTTCACCGCCTCCTTCTTCGTTCCATCTTCACCTCCCACTTTATAATGGAACCGCTGGGCATACTGCTTCAGCAACTGCCTGCACCGGTACTTCTCCCTGTAATCATTAATCTTCCTCCCCTCCCAATTCGTGCGGATAGACACCACGTGATAATGAACCCTGTCGATGTCCCGGTGTTCGTAGACGACATAGGGCTGCGAGCCGTAGCCGAGCCCTTTCATCAATGCCGAAGCAAGTTCTCGAGCCTCCTGGTCAGAGAGACGTTCTTCGGGCCGGGAAGGGTCCGGGTTGATCGAGAGCTGGAAGGAGACATCTTGGGACTTCCGGTTTCTGTTCTCGTAACGGGCGAATGTTTCCCGTACGTCTTCAGGGAAGGCCGATGGGATGTTGACGGCGCAGAGCACCCGCGCAACTCCCTTCTCGACCTTCCGCTGATTGTACGTAATCGTCCCGTCCATCGAGGCACGGGCCGCCTGGATCTTCACGACCAATGTCAAATCCTCTTGAACCTGAACTCACGCTCGGCCGTTCACTCGGCCTTCTTCCCTACCAGTTCCACGCTCAGCGCATTCACCTGAAGGTTCGGGAAGGAGCGACCATCCTTGTTGGTCATCGAGAAACGGAAATTGCCGATGACCTGGACCTTCTGACCCTTCTTGAGGTACTCCAGCACACCAGTCTTCCCCATCATGACATCATAGTAAGTGGGGACGTTCTCATCCCCCCTCCTCTCGTTCTCCGCCACGCTGAAGGTGACGAACTCGACGGTTCTGTCGATCTTGACGGTGGACTTGAGTTCCGCATCTGCGGTCAGGTTTCCCAGAATGATAATCTTTGCCATTGCACGTTTTGTTTTAAGGTTGAACTTCTATGTTATCCGGGCAGGGAGCCATCCCCGACACACGGTCAATGATCTCTTCCTGCCTCTTGATGATTTCATCCGAGAGACTAGCCAGCAGGGACAGGTAATAAGCCGCTGCCTTGCCTTTGACGACCTTCGCATTCAGCGCACCATGAAGAGCCCGGACCGCCTGATTGTAGTTCACGCCGATCCGCTCAATCTTCGCGCTGAGGTCGTTGATCTGGTTCCGGGTCGTCCTGTCCGTGATTTGCACCTTCTCGAGCGTAACCTTCCGCTTCAGGATCATGTCGCGAAAGTATTTCGACATCGAGAGGTAGTCCGCATTGGCCATATCGCGGCGGATCTGGATCTCCTCCTTCTTCGTCACCCGGAAATGATGCCAGATGCATCGCGGTTCTTTCTTGTACGTCCCCATTCAATTGTCTCTTTTCGGACGCGACTCCGGAGCCAGTCCGATTCCCGGCAGGGTTGTCGTCCGGGTCACGAAGCAATTCGTGACACAACGACCCATCTTGCCCTCCGTTAAAAACTTCGGAGTCTGTCAGCGCCGCAACAAAGATAGCAAAATATTAAAGTTCGTACAATATTATAAGCCGTAGAAACAAAATTTTACACCGTTCTTCCCGACTCATCCATCACGTCTGCTCCTCTTAATACGAAACTTACCTGCATCAAGATCCTCGAGCAGTTTACTCCGATGGACAAGGCTGCTCCGGCCATTCTTGACCAGCTGGATGTGCCCCTGATGGACGTGATCATAGAACGAAGGCTGGCTGCACCTGAGCAGTTTGCAAGCTTCCTTGACAGTGATGAGGTCATCCTTCTGATAGATGTCCAGCGCTTTCAAGACACCTTCAGTAACGGCATCTTCGACTATCGACTTGATGATGGGACGGATAATATCCTCCAGATACTCGGCGATGGCGATTTCAAGTTCCATATATGTTATTCTTCAGTTAAGTTCAAAGTCTTCACCACTGCCTCAATCATTCCCCTCCTCATACGGAGATAAGCACGCATACGGACCCGGTCACCCTGTTTTGGGAGTACTGTCTGGTTCCCGAACATCAGGATGCAGTCTAAATGGAGCGGTTCCACGCCGTGCGCGAAATAATGCGAGAGGCGGAATTTGACATAGCGGTTGGTCCGGTTGGGAGTAACGTCGGAAGAGACCACTCCCGTAATCTTGAGGTCGTTCTCTGATTTCATTGCCTTGTGATTAGTTAATAAGACTTATTCTCCCGACGCCCATCGCTATGGGTGTCGGTCTCACCCGACACTCACCGACCCCGTAGCGAGGGGTGAAAGGGAGAAAGGAAATCAGAGATGCACCGAGCTACTTATTCATCGCTACCCACCAATCGTTCACATCGTTATACCCTTCATAGAAGGGAGAACCGTCAACGACCCGGAATTCGTGTCCGCCTGTAGGAATGGCCCGGATGGCTTCCACGGCTCTCCTACCCGCATCATCATTATCTAGACAACAAATAATCAAGTTGTGCAGGCGGAGATAGGAAACAGCCAGGCCGACATGGGCAACAGAATTCAACACGACGACATCCGTCGTGGGATACATTCGCTTCTCGCTGGCTAGCCAGGAAAGGAAGTCGAAGAATCCCTCGAACACGGTCACTGTACCCGAGGTGATCTTCTTCGTGAATTCACCCTCCGTATCAATGGTGGTAATGTATCCCTTTGTTGTGGATTTAAACCCGTTGGGTGACTTGAGCGCGTAGCCTCCGACGTTGTTAGGAAAGCCGATGTTCTCGAAGGTTTTGCAAGAGTTCTTGCTACGGATTATCACTTCTTTGCAATACCACCGCGCAATCCGAAGCGGAATTTTGCGTTGTGCCAGATAATCCAGCAGGTAGGGACGCTGCAATTCAACGACAAGGAGAATCCGGCTCGATAATGATTCCGCCCTGGACGGTCTGTCAATCTCTGAGGCCCGGCATTGCATCGCCCCGGCCTGGGGCAGCGACAGGATATACTCCGCAGCCTCTCGTGCGGAGCAGCCGCGGCATCGCATAACGAGGTCAACGTTCCCCCCGCCCTCACCAGCTCCGTGGTCATACCAGATATTCCGGTCGGGATCGATGTGGAGCGAGGCTTCCTTGTCCTCGCGGAAGGGTGAATGAAAAGTGTCTTTGTGTCTACCCGGACGAGCGTCGAGCGCCATCAGCAATTGGGCGATCGGGAATGACGATAATTGGTTGTCAGCCATTGTAAAACATACAAGCGTGAGACGCAACCTTACGGGAGCGTCATATCCTCTGTATGTCCTCTCGGGAGCCTGGCAGGGAGTGCAGCGCGATTGCGCTGGGTAAGTGGGACGCCGAGGATACCGGCCGGTAATCAAGTAGTCCCCGCTTGAGTGGCAACCCAATGCGTTTACAAATGTAATAAATTAATTGGTAATCAACAAGTTAAATGCTGCTGGAAAATCCCATCGAAAGTGGTCCCCTCTTTCCGCACATAGCTGACCCCCGTTAACCTTTCCTTTCATCTGAATTCGAAATGCAGGCTGTTGGGACTAAAAACCGCACCAGCCTGCATTCTATTGATGGTTCCGCTTTCAAGACCAGGGGATCACTTTCAATCGGAAGAGGGGGTCACGTTCGTAAGAGAAGAAGGGGGTCACTTTCCTTCGGAATTTCCATATATTAATCCAAAGTTATTTACATAATTTATCTAAAGTATTACTTTAATTTATTTCCATGATTGATCTTACGTAGGGACTCGCCAGTCAGATCAATTCTAATGGCGGAATGAACGATTCTGTCCATAATAGCGTCAGCGACAGTCTGCTCACCTATGGAATCGTACCACATCTCGACCGGAATCTGCGAGGCAATGATGGTAGAGTGTGAATCATAACGGTCATCGATGACGTCCATCAGGATGCTCCTGGTCACATTGTCGAATGGACTTAGTGCAAAGTCATCCAGGATGAGAAGGTCCGTCCGCTCGATACGCTTAAGGTCCCGCAGAATCTTTCCCGAGGCCTTCGAAGCTTTGAGCAGTCCCATCAAACGTGCCGTGTTCGCATAGATCACCCGGTAGTTCTTCTGGCAGGCGCAATTGCCTATGGCGGTCGTGATGAAGGTTTTTCCAGTGCCTGCACTTCCGGTGATGAATATGTTTTTCCTCTCCCTGATGAAAGAAAGATCAGCCAACCTTTCCATCAAGTTTTTATCAAGTCCCCGTTCAACCGAATAATCGATTTCCTCCATCGAAGCCGGGAAACGGAATCCCGCTGTCTTGATCAGGTGGTTGACGTGCCGGTTATACCGTTCGTCCCACTCGTCACAGACAAGCATGTTCACGAACTTGTCGATGGTCATGTTGTTTCGGCTGTAGTTTTCCAGGCTTGCCTTGAAGGTGTTGTACATTCCATAGAGTTTCATCTCCCGGAGTTTTTCCAGGGTGTCCTTGTTCATTTCAATTTCCATGATGTGATGATGCTGATACTATGATGTTACGAATAATACTCCTTTCCTCGGATGTTCTTGTGCACAGGGATGGTCGGAGCGGTGTCGTTCGTCGGTTCCTCCTCATCCAGGATCACATCCTCCTGCCTGTTCGTAAGGATCTGCTCAATGGCTTGGTAACTGTAATTCTGCAGGATCAGCCCCAAACGGCAGGCCTTGACAAGACGCTCCTCCCCCACTCGCTTTCCGAGTGCCAGGATACCCTTACAAGATTTGTATGCCTGCTCCGTATATCGGCGGGATTCGATAACGCGCGAGAAATACTCCTTCACCGGTTCTCCGATGGCCTCCGCCTGATCCAGTAGTGTGCTCGGATCCCATTCCAAGTAATTCTGCTGGGACTTAGGAAGATGGTCCGGGTTGGTCGTGTAGCCAAACGGCTTTGCCCCTATCGGATGCGTCGCAACGCATTCGTACTTGTAGTAGATTTTGACGGTTGTCGTATCATAATGCAAGTGAACCTTCTTCCCGATCAGTTCCACCGGCACGCTATAGAAATGCTTATCCAGCCGGACATATCCGTTCTTATGGACGGTCACGATGCAGCGTTTCTTAATTTCGAAGCGGATGGGGTTCAGCGGTCCCATGCAGGGGCGCTCTATCTCTTCGTACTGCTCCCGGCGGCTATAATTCCGACCGGTCATATTCGCGTTGTTGTGGATTTCCAAAGCGACTCGAATCGCCGCATTGAGTCCTTCTAAATCATAGTATTCGTTTTCCTCTACCAAAGGATATATTGATCGATAAATCAACTTCACGGCTCCCTCTACCAAAGCCTTGTCTTTCTTATCGTCAATTGACGATAACAAGGATTATCATCAAAAAAAGGTTATCTTCAATTACACGCTAACGAGCTCATATATTGACACACTGAGT